>NZ_JFZC01000070.1 GCF_000648615.1 Sporolactobacillus terrae DSM 11697
TTGCCGATGAAACGTACATGAACATCTGGCTTGCCACGACACACCACGCAGACTTTGATGCGACGATGGAACGCTTTTATCGCTACGTGAGTGATCCGCAGATCCGGCATGCGGTTCCATTGCCTGCAGATATTGTTGTCAATCAGCGACGCTCTAAGTTAAACCAGGAAACAGAGAAAATGCAGCGCTGGGAAGCTGAAGCAAAGGCAAATCCGGTAAAAAAGCAGCTTCCGCGTTTGGAGGTGTTTGCGCATGAGTGAAGATCGATCGGTTATAGAAGCCGAACAAGCAGTACTCGGTTCAATCTTGTTTGATAACCAGCTTATGGATCAGTGCTGGCTGACACAAGATCATTTTTCAATAGCAACACACAAGGCTATTTTCTTGGGTTTTGAAACGTTAAATCTCAAAGAATCACCGATTGATCCGGTGACACTGTCTAGGCAACTCGGAGATCAGCTCCAACAGATTGGCGGTATTGACTACATAGCACAGCTGGTCAACGGGATTGCCACTACAGCAAACTTTGAATTCTACGAACGCATTTTGAACGATGCGCGCAAGCTGCGCGAAGCCAGGGCTAAAGCCAATCGGTTTGTGAACAATCCAAGCACCGAAGGCATTGAAGAACTCGCTAAGTCTCTGGATGAGATCACAGATCAGCAGGTTATGGATGATGAATTGTCTGATCGGGAAAGCATGATGAACATCTATGATTCGCTTTTCGAAAAGCGCGGCGATATTTCAGGAGTAACCACAGGCATAACGGATCTTGATTCTATGACAAGCGGCTTGCAAAATGACGATCTGATCATCGTTGCCGGTCGGCCATCAATGGGTAAAACAGCTTTTGTTCTGAACGTGGCAAAGAGTGCTGCAGCTGCTGATGTGGTTGTTGATCTATTCAGCCTAGAAATGCCGAAGACAAAGATTCAGCAGCGGTTGTTGTCGGCGATTGGCAACATTGACGCGGGGAAATGGCGCAATCCGGAACGCTACATGAATGCCGGAGATGTCGAGAGTGTCATCCAAAGCATGGGCATCTACGAACACTGGACACTCTCCATCCATGATCGGCCGGCACAGACCGTTGCCAGTATTCGCGCCACTATCCGAAAATCGCTCAAAAAGCATCCGGACAAGAAACATCTGGTTGTGATTGACTATTTGAGCTTTATCAAGATCACCGGGAAATATGAGCGCAGAGATTTGGCCATTGGCGCAGTCACTAGCGGTTTGAAACAGCTCGCCCGGCGCTATCATTTGCCGATCATCCTGGTCTGCCAGCTCTCGCGTGGCGTGGAAGCACGGCAAGACAAGCGGCCAATGCTCAGCGATCTGCGTGAATCAGGAAATATTGAGCAAGATGCCGATTTGATCCTGTTCCTGTATCGCGATGATTACTACAACCGCGAATCTGAAAAGCAGAACATCGTTGAGATCATCATTGGCAAGCAGCGCAACGGCCCAGTAGGAACCGTGGAAGCAGCATTCATCAAAGAATATGCCAAGTTTGTCAATCTCGACCGAAAGGCGGTGGCTGCCTATGCTCAGTAAAGCGGAGCGTGAGGAAATGATTGACTGGCTAATAATTGCACAAGGATGTACGCGAGAGTTTTGGGAAAAGCAAACGGACAAAGTCCTTAAAGTCAATTACCGGGAATCATGCCTGACCGAGGACGGTGCCGAATGAAAAGACGAGACTTTGTGTACTTGCAGAAAAGGCATGAAGGCGCGCTGATCTTTACTGCCGAGTATCTAACCTGGAAACAGACACGTGAAAAAATGCGCGACGGTTGGGAAATCGTTACAGGCGAAACGGATGTGAGCAGATGATTATTCTTGTGGCACTTTGCTTGGTAATTTTCCTGCTCCTGGTCAATGGAATTATGGCGATTGCAGCGTTACTCTGTGGATCAATATTGGTAAAACGAAAACTGAAAGGACTGAAGGAAAACAGGAACGAAGACGTAGGTGAATCTGAATGCCGGCGGATTTGACGAGTCCAATTAGAGTATTGAGAAGATCAACCCGATTGTTTAAACATCCAAAACGGATTGGCGACACAATGGAATATCATGATCATATTTTCTTAATCATTGGAATTAACCAGTATGAACTTTACGGCCAACATCTGACAATCTGGTATACATGTCAGGATCTAAACAAAACAAACTACTCAGACGGTGAAAAAGTATTTACTCCTATTGAACACTGGAGAGAAGCGCACGTTCGTTGTAAATTCGACGATGAACGTTTGAAAAGATCAACAACTCTTGGACATGTATTCAAATTAGAGGGCTCATGGTATAAGGCGATTGAGTATTCGGATATCGAAGTTGATGGGACTGACATCGATATTAGTTTCTACATCAAACCGATATTTCCGATTAGCCGAAAAGAAGCTCGAACAAAACTTTTTCATGAACGGAGAAAGAAGCTGCAGATTGAATTGGTTTGATGAACAGGTGACAGCTGCTAAGAAGGTGAACCGATGAATAAGAAACGCCAGAAAATCTGGAACAAGACAGACGGAAAGTGCTGGTACTGTGGCTGTGATCTTCCGTAAAAAGGATGGCACGCTGACCATGTTGAGCCGATTATTCGTAATTGGTGGTCAGACACAGAAAGACATCACGAGAATGAGAATATGTATAATCTTGTCCCTGCTTGTGCAAGCTGCAATATTCAAAAAGGTAATTTAAGCGTTGAAGGATTTCGGAAGAAAATTACAGGGTTTATTAATAGCTTGAACCAATATCATACTCAGTATGTTCTGGCTAAAAAATATGGACTTCTAAAAGAGACAAAAGCGAACGTTGTTTTTTGGTTTGAGAGGCGCAGTTGACCACTAAAACGAAGGAGATGAATTTAATGAATACGAAGGTAGATATAAAGTTTATGCTTCAAACATTGGCGCAAAGTTTTTCAAATGATGTAATCAATGATAATAGAGAAACATTTGATGCTCTAAAAAACGCATATGATAAAAACCCAAATCGTTTCTTGGAAAGATTGGATATTGCCTATTTCGACTTTGGCGAATTGATTGAAGTAATCATAAATATTCCGGAACAACCAAACAAAGGAATTATCCGTTTTATTGGCAACGGATTGTACGACCATTTTCACGAAAAAAGAATTGAAAAATTGGAAGGTTCTTCGTGCTGCTCGGACAAGTCTCGCTTTATTCGAAATTCAACGCTACGCGCGTTGAAAGAACAAAAGAATTTATCACTTTATGATGATTATGGAAAAGTGGATCGGATTAAAGAGGACAAAGAAAGACAGGCTTACTGGTCTCCTACGACAGTTAAAGATACGGATGAGGCTATGAAATTATTTTGGGATTGGTACCAATTAAGAAAATGATGTTTCACAGTACGACACTATGGCGTAAAAAAAAGGGAGTGATAGAGATGGACGAAAGAGAAATGCCTGTTGAAGCAGGATATGACTATGAAGATGTTAGCCAAATGACTGATGAAGAAGTGTCAGAAGAGATTTCCGAAATTCCATACAATTTATAAATAAAAAAAGATCGGATCCCTCCGACCGTAGCTGATACCTCATTTTACCATATCAGGAGGGATAACCGATATGCAAAGCATAGAGACGATGAAAGCTGAAATAGATCTGATGGAAAACGCAATGTACCTGGTGAGCAATGGACGAATGACAAAGGTCAAGGCGAAGGACTTTGGAACGGATGAAGTGATTTGGAAAGATGGCAAGTGGCAAGACATTATAAGCCATAAGAGGATAAGGAACTGTGGGCAGGTAAAAATATAGTTAGCTGCTATATTTAGCAGCTAACATATAATATTGGTATAAAACCGTTGACAAAGGCGTTATATAGATATATATTTAACTGGCAGCATATAAAATATATGGATTGTATTTTATGAATAATAGATGCAGCTAAGGGGACGGTCTTATGGCAAGAGCAATTTCAAAAGTGTTAAAACAGGCAGTTAGTTTTAATCCGACAAAAGAAACGAGAACTGCAAGCATTATGGATTTATGTGATCAAATCATGAAAGAAGACTTGGTTTTACCCGCATTCCAAACTGCATTGCGCTGGACGCTTGAAAAATCAATAGCTTTATTAAACTACCAATTGGTTGGAAAAGCTCCGGTTGCACCAATTTCTATCAACATTATTCTTGATGAGCGCGAAAGTGGGCCTCAAGTAACTTTTATCGAACGGAAACCTGTAACCAATACAACTGGGAAGCAGTCGGTTAATGACGGGCAACAAAGATTGACTTGTAATTTTAAAGCTTATTCAGATCATCCCGACTTCCAAAATATTGTTCTCGATTTAAGCAAAGGGAAATTTGACGAGGTTCATCAACACCAAATTAAAGAAAATCAAATTCCGGTCGGTAAGTTGCTTAACAAAGATAATGATGTTTTTATGAAGTATGTTAACGAAAACATGGCGAACGGATTCGAAGTATTAAATACCCTTGTTTTAGTGAGAAATAAAATATTCGGATATAACTATACTTTGAATTTTGCAAAGGGAATGACAGAAGAGGAACAAGTCGAATGGTTTGATATTCTTAACCTAGCGGGTAGCAGGGTACCTTCTATCCAGATGCGATTGTCTCGTTTACAATCAAAGGGCATTGATATTTATGGGCAATACACAAATAAGTTTGTTGAAATCATGGAAAGCAACAATTTGGGAGATCTAATCGTAAAAAAGGAAACTGAAGTATCTATTCCAATTGCTACCTTAAACGGCGCATATGAAAAAATTACCGGTAAACCGCATACGTTGAATTACAGTCCTATGCCATCAGATACGAAAGAATCATTACTCGTTAAGCTTAGCGTTGATGAAATTCAAACGTGCATAAATATGACATTAAAAGGTCTGAACCAAGCAATTGAATTTATTGAGCAAAAACGGCTTGGTAATCCAGAACGCATTGACTATATTTCTGATTTGAGTGCGTTTTTTGCCTACATTGGAAATCGTATTCTGAGTGCTAATGAGACGGACAAGCTGATTGAATGGTATAATACGGTTGATTTTAACAATAAAAGTAATACTGATCGTAGGGAAAGCTATCAAGAATTGCTAAGAATTGCAGATTAATATAGAGCATTCTGCTTGAGGGAAGAACCCAGGGCACTGATTGAGCGTTTACGCGCTTAATCGGTGTCCTCTTTTTATTTGCCAAAAAGGGGTGTTAGTCATGAATCGTTCTGAAAATAGCACGAATTGTACCAGTTCTAATAGCAATCGTTCTCGAAAACGCAGCCATTGTTCCGAAAAGATGCCGCAACACGTGATTGAGAATTTGATGGGCATTCATGGACCAACATACAGGCGCGTCAAGGGTGGAGCATTCAAACAAAAGTGAGGTGTGTCATTTGAGTGTACGAACAATGGTTTATGAATACAGACGATCTATCAGACTGGCAAATAAAGCTTATGCCTCAGCTCCGAATAGTACAGAAAAAACGATCATTGGCCAAATGCTAAGTGACATGCATTTTGCCCTGACATGGATCCATTGCGGATTTAATCCTGATTTTAAGCGTGGAGCAAATCGTCGCTCAGAGGTTCGATTTATGGATCCGGATTTAATTGATGCGATTCAGTTGGATCCCGAACCGCAGGAGCCTTCTGAGTTAAGCGAATCAGATAGAAAAAAGATAGATGCTGCTCTCTCAGAACTCACGGAGCGCGAGACGGATATTTATGTCATGCACCATGCCGAGATGCTGCCATTGGATGAGATAGCGGAGCTGCTGGGTGTCAAGAAAAGCACAGTAGCTACAACGATCAGACGTGCACAAAAGAAAATCAATCACCACCGGTTAGGAGGGAGAGCATGAACGTTGTGCAGCCAATTCGGGACCAGGAAAAAATCAATCGAATGTATGAGTATTTGAGAAGCAGATCCGAACGTGACTTTATGATCTTCTTGCTTGGTATCTGTGTTGGACTGCGAATATCTGACCTTCTGCGCTTGAA
>NZ_JFZC01000071.1 GCF_000648615.1 Sporolactobacillus terrae DSM 11697
TCCATTATAAAGGAAAAGGGCCGTTGAATGTTTGATGAATCAAACATTCAACGGCCCAATGAATAGGTTGGACTTTTTCAGTGGCCTCAACCGCGTGCCAGCGAGACCCCGCAGATTTCTGTTTGTCTGAGGAGGCTCGCGGTGCGCCCGCGGCAAGCGAGTAACCGAAGCGGCGATTCAGCACCGAAAAGACAGGAGACCATCATACATGTATGAAGAAACTTTCCTAAAGGAACTTTCCTAAAGGAACTTTCGCTAAGTGCGCATACGTCCTGTATGCAACGCGAAAGTCATCACATCCTGTGAA
>NZ_JFZC01000072.1 GCF_000648615.1 Sporolactobacillus terrae DSM 11697
GAATGAATTTCATATTTCTTAGCCCTTGTGCTCCAAGGGTTTTCAAATGCAAAAAAGGAAGTACCTCCCCAAGTCTTGTATAATGGTAATGGACTAGAAAACCAAAAAAAGACCGGAGAGATATTCCCTATGACCATTATACGACAAATGAGTTTATTTGGCGTTCAGGAATTATTTGAGATGGAACCTACCCATCGCTATGACGCCATTATTTCAGCTTTGAATTTGGATAAAATGTACCATGCAGTAAGCAAAAGAACACACCTTGGCGCACCTGAAGACTTAAACTACTCAGCCATGATTATTTCCGTTTTTATTCGGATTGTTGAACGTATTCCAACGGTCAAAGCCCTGATCAAACGGCTCAAAGAAGACATTGCCTTTAAACTGAACTGTGATTTTCTTGTTTCCGACCCTATCCCTTCCGAAGCTTCCTATTCTCGGTTGATTACCAAACTGGAGGAATCAAAGATCTTAGAAGTCGTTCAGGAACAAGTCATTACCCAAGCTATCGCTGAAGGATTCATCATGGATGACACCGTTGCCATTGATGCCACCCATTTTGAAGCACGTGATCAGGCTCCACCAAAGCAAGTAAAGCCGGATAAAGAGCCGAAAAAACGTGGCCGAAAATCCAATGAGGAGCGTGAAAAGTGGCTCGCTGACCAAGCGGAAAAAGAAGCAAATCTACCCCTTTTTGAAAAGAAAATTGAGACTCAACTGGACGCTTCTCTTTCAGAGCTGCGTGCGCAAGTTCCAAAAGATCCGAAGTGGGGCATTAAAAAGAACAGCGAAGGCAAGCATGTGTTTTGGTTTGGCTATAAGGGGCATTTGGCAGTGAGCACAACCAGCCAATACATCGTGCAGTCGTTATTCTCCTCGGGCAACCTGAATGACGGAAAAGCAGCCATCCCATTGCTTAAAGGAATGCACGAACGGCTATCCTTGCCCGCTTTACGTTATGAAACAATGGATGCCGGTTACGATTACGAACCAATCTATCAACAGATTTACACTATGGGTCATCAATCCGTGATCGCGTACAACAAACGGAATGAATCGAAACCAGAAGGTTTCAATCAGCACTTCGCGCTTACCTGTTTCAGAGAGCATGCTTATCGCTATGACAGCTATGATGCCAAGTATGAAACATTAAAATATACGCAACCCAAAGAATGTGTGAACTGCCCGCTTGCCCATGAAGGGATCTGCCAAAAAGTGCATAAAGTGAAAATCACAACAGACCTTCGACGATACACAGCTCCTGCACGAGGCTCCAAAGCATGGCGAAACATTTTCAAACGCCGAACTGCAGTAGAACGAGTAAACGCCTATTTGAAGGAATTTTATCAGCTCAACAATGTCCGATACCGAACCGGAAAACGGGCAAAAGTACATTTCGATCTCGTCACATTGGTTTACAACGCATCAAAATTAGCTGCAGACCGCATAAATGCTCGATTAAATCAGGAAAACCAAGCAGCATAATCAAAAAGAATTTTAAAAAATGGCAAGTTAGAAATTCTGCCAGTCTCTGCTTATTAAAAAAGAGCAATTATGAAATTGATTCAT
>NZ_JFZC01000073.1 GCF_000648615.1 Sporolactobacillus terrae DSM 11697
TCCCGAACACGGTCGTTAAGCTCTTCTGTGCCGATGGTAATTGGGGGCTGTCCCCCTGTGAGAGTAGGTCACTGCCAGGCAAAGCGATAAACACGCGTTTCTCAGAAATTGAGAGACGCGTGTTTTTTTGCAGGATAAGAAAATGATTTTATGCGGTAGTAGGAACTTCTGCAAATTGTAAAGGAACTTTCCTGATTATAGAGGAAGCCTCCGGATCGCCCGCGGCAAGCGAGCAGCTGAAGTGTCGTACAAGCATAGCGTTGATGAATGAAAACCGCATGCAGAGTAATGTTCGAAGAAGCCCAGTACTTTATGACCGATCCGGTGTAGTTCACGGCTGATTATGGTACACTTAAGTTGTTCTGTAATCAGTGGACGCATGGTCCTGAACCAACTGAAAATGAATGAAAAGGTGAACATGATGCAACAATGGACGACCCATTCCCCTGAAGAAACCATGTATTTTTCTAAATGTCTGGCGGATTATTTGAAACCAGGCGATTGTTTGACTTTATCAGGGGATCTTGGTGCAGGGAAGACCGTTTTTACGAAAGGTCTGGCAAAAGGACTAGGTATTGATGAAATGGTGAACAGTCCGACCTTTACAATTGTAAAAGAATACCATAGTGGGCGTATTGCCCTTTATCATATGGATGTGTATCGGATCAGCGATGAAGAGGATATTGGTTTGGAAGACTATTTTGAGCAGGACGGGGTTACGGTCATCGAATGGGCCGAGAACATTCCTTCGTGGCTTCCGGATGACGTCTTGTCCATTGCTGTTAAGCGTGTGAATGAGCAGGAACGGACCATTACTTGCACAGCTGGCGGTACACGATCTGAGCGTATATATGAGGAGATATCAAAAGATGAACGTATTAGCCATTGATTCATCCAATTTAGTGATGGGCGTTGCCGTGACGGCGGAGCAGAAGGTGCTAAGCGAGCTGATCACCAACAATAAGAAAAATCATTCGGAACGATTAATGCCTGCTCTTGCACAAATCGTTCAAGCGGCGGGTTTAAAGCCTTCAGAACTCGATCGGATTGTCGTTGCGGAAGGACCGGGATCGTATACGGGTCTACGCATTGGCATAACCATTGCTAAAACGATGGCTTGGACACTAAAAAAGGAACTTGTCGGGGTTTCAAGCCTAGAGGTCGTCGCTCAGAACGGGCGCGGATTTGACGGATATGTTGCGCCGTTCTTCGATGCAAGACGTGGACAGGTCTTTGCCGGTTTATATGAGCAAAAAGACGGCAAAATGGTACAGACTGTTCCCGATCAGCTCGTCCTGATGGAGAATTGGCTCCCGGCGCTTGCAAAGCGTGAACGTCCGGTACTTTTTCTCAGTAACGATCTTGACAAATGGGGCGAGAAGCTCAGTTCCGAAGCCTTTGCAGTGCTGGGAGACAGCACGCAGAATCTGCCGAGACCGGCAGAACTGGCACGAATCGGCGCAACAAAAGAACCGGTTTCTGATGTGCATCACTTTTTGCCGGTTTACCTTCGCTTAGCAGAAGCTGAAGCGAAGTGGCTGGCCAAACAGGGGCGATAAACATGCCGGATTTACGATCATTCACGATACGTCCGATGACCATGACAGATATCGATCAGGTCATGGTTGTTGAGCACAGTGCTTTTGAAGTGCCGTGGTCGCGAAGGGCATTTGAAAATGAAATTTCGAGCAATCAGTTTGCAAGCTATTTTGTTGCAGATTTTGAAGGAAAAATTGTTGGCTATTGCGGTATTTGGGGCATCGTTGATGAGGCGCATATTACCAATCTGGCTGTACTGAGCGGTTATCGAGGTTATAAGGTCGGTGAATCATTGCTCCGCCACGTCATGCTCCATGCATTGTCCCAGCATGCGCACTCGGTGAGTTTAGAGGTGCGCCTCAGCAATCAAGTGGCACAGAATCTGTACCGCAAACTTGGATTTCGTGACGGAGGGATCCGCAAAAATTACTATTCAAATAACGGGGAAGATGCACTTGTGATGTGGGTGAGATTATGAAACTAAATGTAAATCAGAAAACGCTAATTTTAGGTATTGAAACAAGTTGTGATGAAACGGCCGCTGCGGTCGTGGAGAACGGAACAGTGATTCGTTCGAATGCTGTTGCATCACAAATTGAGGTTCATCGCCGCTTCGGCGGAGTTGTTCCTGAAATTGCATCACGACATCATGTGGATCAAATCACCGTGATCTGCGAGGAAGCGTTGCGCAAATCCGGAGTGGCCTGGGAAGACCTTGACGGGATCGCCGTCACGCAAGGCCCCGGTTTGATCGGTGCGTTGCTTGTCGGCGTAAATGCAGCCAAGGCGCTTGCTTATGCGCATCAGCTGCCGCTTATTCCGGTGCATCATATTACCGGACATATTTACGCAAACCGAATGGTTAGTGAACTGCACTTTCCATTAATTGCACTTGTTGTTTCAGGCGGTCATACGGAACTTGTTCATATGAAAGAACATGGCGCCTATGAGGTGATCGGAACCACGAGAGATGACGCGGCCGGAGAAGCATTTGATAAGGTTGCCCGCACGCTCGGTCTGCCTTACCCGGGAGGTCCGGAAATCGATCGTTTGGCTAAGCAAGGATCTCCGGTTATTGACTTTCCGCGTGCTTGGTTGGAAGAAGGGTCACTGGACTTCAGTTTCAGCGGCTTAAAATCGGCTGTGATTAACTATGTGCATAACGAGCAGCAACGCGGTCATAAGCTGAATCATGCCGACATTGCCGCCAGCTTCCAAGAAAGCGTCAGCGAAGTACTAGTCAAAAAGACAATGATGGCGGCCGAGCGTGTTCATGCCAAACAGATTTTGGTTGCAGGTGGGGTTTCGGCAAACAGCAAGATTCGTTCTGAAATAGAAGAGGCGGCTCGAACGCGATCAATACCGCTGACCATACCGCCGCTCTCGTTGTGCACGGATAATGCAGCAATGATTGCTGCGTCGGGAACAATCGGCTTCCTCAAAGGAACGCGTGCCGATCTCTCGTTAAACGGACGTGCGAATTTGAACATTGAAGATTTTTAAGCGTGATTAAAACGTATAGGATGCAAAATAAAGAGCCTCAAAGGCCGTGCCTTTGAGGCTCTTTATTTTGCCGACTGGGGCGGCTTATTGATTGTTTTGGATTTCGCTTCGCTTTTCCACAGTTCATGACCGTTTTTCCACAATAGGTGATCAATTTGCAATTGTTTCGTTGTTTTCACAAGTTAAGCACAGGTTGTGTAGGATCAACGGACGTATTCACCAATGATACACACCGAGTGCCAGATTTGAAAAGAATTTTAGAAGACTTATGCACCGGTGGATAAGTGCATGTGCAACACAGATAACCACTTATCCACAATACATGTGAATAAGTGTGGGTATAAACGGAATGATCTGGGGATAAACATATTTATTTGTGGATAAATTCCCTTCATACTGTGGATAACTGCAAATCAGCAATCAAAGTTGTCGAGCTCCAGCTGTGCCGCTTCCCAATCCTCCATCATTTTGTTAAGCTGGGCTTCCAATTGTTCAATGGCTTCCTGAGTTTCGCGAGCTTTCTTTGTATCGCTAAACACTTCCGGCTTGAGTAATGCTTGTTGGTTTTGTTCTATCTTTTCTTCTAATGCGCTGATCTCTGCTTCCGACTGCTCGATGAAGCGGATAAGCTGACGTTTCTTCTTCTTTAGCTCTTTATCTTTTAAAAATTGGCTTTTGCCTTCCGGCGCAGCGGCTTCTTTTTGCTGTGTTGTTTCTGCTTGGTGATCAAGCGCTGCAATTTCTTGCTGCTCGGTTTTTTTATCGATGTAATAGTCATAATCGCCGAGGTATTCCGTGATCCCCTCACGCGACAACTCAAACACGCGACTGGCAAGATTGTTGATAAAGTAACGGTCATGGGATACGAATAAGATCGTTCCCGGATAGTCAATCAGCGCATTTTCCAAGACCTCTTTGCTGTCCAAATCGAGATGATTGGTCGGCTCGTCAAGCATCAGCAGGTTATCGTGGCGCATCATCAGCTTAGCGAGCATGACACGCGCCTTCTCACCACCGCTTAATTGTGCGACCAACTTATCGGCTTCAGCTCCGGAGAAAAGAAAGCCGCCGAGTACGGTGCGAATATCTCCTTCTGGAGTCAGTGGATAATCATCCCAAAGTTCATGAAGCGCCGTTTTTGTTGGATCGAGGCTGCGCTGTTCCTGATCGTAGTAACCAATGCTGACCTTGCTCCCGAGGCGTACATCACCTGCGAGACGAGTGGCCGATCCGGCGATCGCTTTAAGGACGGTCGATTTTCCGATTCCGTTCGGTCCGACCAATGCGACACGGTCACCGCGGCTGATTCGAAAAGTCAGATCGGAAATCATCGGTGCCTGTTCTGCGTAACCAACACTGAGATTGGAAACGGCCAAGACGTCTCGGCCGCTCTGTTGCTCGATTGTGAATGAGAATTTGGCCGATTTTGCATCGCCTGTCGGCCGTTCCATCCGTTCCATCTTCTCCAATTGTTTGCGCCGGCTTTGCGCGCGTTTGGTCGTCGAGGCGCGGACGATATTTTTCTGAATAAATTCCTGCAGCTTGGCAACTTCTTTTTGCTGTTTGTCATAGGCCTTCATTTCGCTCTCATACTCCGCTGCACGCTGTTGGAGATAGCGCGAGTAATTGCCGGTGTATTTGCGCACGCGGTGACGAGCAATTTCAAATACCTTTGTCGCAATTTTGTCAAGAAAATAGCGGTCATGCGAGACAACGAGCACGCTGCCGTTATAACGCTGCAGGTAATTTTCCAGCCAAGAGAGTGTGTCGATGTCCAGATGGTTGGTCGGTTCGTCAAGGATTAACAGATCGGGTTTCATCAGCAGCAGTTTGCCAAGCGCAAGCTGCGTCTTTTGCCCGCCGGAGAGGTTGCAGACGGGTGTATCGTCGGGAAAATGTCCGAATTTCAAGCCATTCAGCACGCTTCGGGTTTCTGCCTGATATGTAAATCCGCCTTTTGCACGGTAGTCGGCTTGGATCAGGTCATAAGATTTGAGCAGTTGTTCATAATCTTTAGGGTTTGAAAAGGTGCCGGGATCAGCCATCTGCGCCTCCATCGCGCGCATCTTCTTCTCAAGCGCGATGAGCGGACTGAAAACCGAGACCAGTTCGTCATAGATGCCGCGTGTTGAGTCAAGGGTAGCATTTTGCGGCAAATAGCCCATGGTGCGATCCTTGGGCATGATCACTTCGCCGCTGTCGGCGCTCATTTTGCCGGCGATGATTTTCAGAAGCGTTGACTTTCCTGCCCCGTTTCGGCCGACAAGCGCAACACGTTCGCCGAACTGGACATCGATCGTAATCGTTGATAAAACAAGATCAGTACCAAATGATTTGCTGATCTCACTTGTTTGTAGAAGCAGCACGGATCTTCACCTCAGACACAATTAGGAATTCGTTCAATGCAAGGCAGCGTGCAAGCGATAGACGCTTACCTTGAGTATAATAAGGATAGTTAGTTTTATTGTAGCGTACTGGCGTTTTATTGGGCAACATAAAGGGCATGATCCGGGAAAAATGAGGCGAAAACAGTAAGGATTGTGAAATAAAGAACAAATGAATCGGTGAATATAGTATAGTTGAACGAGAAGCATCCATGGCGCAAATAATATTGAGATTGGACGATTGGGAGGCGAGATTCGGTCATGGCTAGCCAAACTGTACCGCAGGCGACAGCCGAGCGGCTTCCATTGTATTACCGAACCCTTCAGCAACTGGTTGCGAATGGGAAGACGCGCATCTCATCCTCGAAATTCGGTGAGCTTGTGCAAATCGATTCGACGACGATCCGTAAGGACTTTTCCTATTTTGGTGCGCTGGGGAGAAAAGGCTACGGCTACGATACGCAATATTTAATGGATTTTTTAAAAAAGACGCTGTACCAAGATGAACTAAATCGCGTGATCCTGATTGGTGTCGGTCATTTGGGTACGGCGCTGCTCAACCATAACTTTCTAAAGAATAATAATACGCAAATTGTACGTGCTTATGATGTTGATCCGAAAAAAATCGGTACAGAGGTGAGCGGGACAAAAGTATTTGCGATGGATGAACTTGCAGCGAACGATCATCATGAGATTGTCGCCGCAATTCTGACCGTTCCGGCAGCTCATGCTCAAGAAGCGGCAGAGAAGGCATTGGCCTCAGGAATTCGCGGATTCTTGAACTTTTCGCCAACGACCTTAAACCTTCCTGAGAATGCCTATGTCCGTCATGTCGATATGACGGTTGAACTTCAAGCACTGATCTACTTTCTGAATCATTCAATGGAAACAAAGAATTCTTAAAGATTAAGTGGTAAAATACAGGTGAAACCTTGACGACGTGAAACATGAAGCGAGAGTAATGCGTTTTATCCGATCAGGTTCAAAGATAAGGTGGAATGAAATAATGATTCAATTAAAATCAGCTAATGAAATTGCTGAGATGAAAAAATCCGGCCAATTGCTGGCCCGCGCCCATCAGCACATTAAATCAATGATTCGTCCCGGAACAACAACGTGGGAGATCGAGGAATTCGTGAACGACTTTCTTGAAAAAAACGGCGCTATTCCTGAAGAAAAAGGCTTCGAAGGTTATCAATTTGCGACTTGCGCGTCGGTAAATGATGAGATCTGTCATGGCTTTCCCAACAAAAAGCCACTAAAAAAAGGTGACATTGTCACCATTGACATGGTGGTTAATCTGAACGGCGCGATGTCCGATTCAGCCTGGAGCTATGCGGTTGGAGAAATCTCCGATGAAGCGCAGCACCTGCTTGAAACAACGGAAAAATCGCTGTATAAAGGCATTGAACAAGCGGTTGTCGGCAATCGTCTCGGCGATATCGGCTACGCGATTCAAAGCTATGCGGAGGCAGAAGGGCTCAGCGTTGTCCGCGAATTTGTCGGGCATGGCATCGGACCAACGATGCACGAAGATCCGCCCGTTGCCCATTACGGGCGTCCTGGACGCGGTTTGCGCCTGCGTGAAGGGATGACGATCACGATTGAGCCAATGCTCAATACCGGTGACTGGCACGCGAAGGTTGATTCAAACGGTTGGACCGCGCGAACGGTTGACGGTTCCTTGTCTGCACAGTATGAACATACGCTTGCGATTACGAAGAACGGTCCGGAAATTCTGACCAGCCTCGACGAAGCATAAAAACGTGTACTAGAAAAACGGAGTCCCAGATCGGGGCTCCGTTTTTCTCACAGGATAAGAAACATTCATGACCCGCTTGGGGGGCGCGGGACACCGCCGGAATGAAAATACCCTTGAGATAAAGCGTCTAACTTGTATTTACGTACAAAGTATAAGATTTTTGGTCATGCAAAAGACCGTGCATCAACGCGCAGATGCGAGACGCCGCGGATTCCTGCCTGTCTGAGGAGGCTTGTGGTGCGCCCGCGGCAAGCGAGTAACCGAAGCGACGATTCAGCACCGAAAAGACGCGAACCCATCGCACAGGGCTGGAGTTCAGAGCAGCCAGTGAATCCATCCGGTTGTATTGGTCAGCTGAACGTTCATCGTAAGCAGGACAACGATCGTATTCATCGCCGCGTGCATGAACATGGTCACCCAAATTCGGCCGGTTTTATGATAGGCATAACAAAGAAAGAAGCCGATCACAAAATAGATAAGCAGATGCGAAAAGTCAAAGTGACCGGCGGCGAAGACTAGCGAACTGATCACAGCGGAAAAAATAAAGCCGATCACTTTTTTTAGACTTCCGAAGAGAATTTTACGAAAGACGATTTCTTCAAGTATCGGGCCGATGACACTAACGGCGAAAATAAAAAGCGGCGCAGTTTTCGCCATTTTAACGATGCCGGCTGTATGTTCAGATGACAGCGGCTGACCAAGAATCAGATTGTTGATCAGCACAGCAGCGATCTGCAACACATAGAGAATGAAGATGCCGCAAATTGCCCAGGCGATCGACTCCCCCCAAGACGCGCGCATGCTCCGCTCCATCCGGCGCTCTGGAAGCAGCAGCAGACCGATAATGATGACGGTCACAAAAAAGACGGCAGTGTACGTATTTATGTATGCGGTACTTTGATGCGCACTCGGAAACCAGGGAAACAGCGGTGATAGAACACAGGCGAAATAAACAAAAACAACTAGGATGTAGCGTAAAAGCAAGTCCGGACACCTCATATTCTTAAGTATCGTTTCAAACGTTTGTGGCAATGCTGATGACATGATTTTCACGAAGACTTATTGTCCTATTTTAACATAGCTTCTTTTCTATTTCTTTTTCCCCGTTTTCTCATTTTTTACTGCGCAAATATTTTTAAGGAAAAACTTGCAAATCTATATGGAATTGATTATTATATTAAATGGATTAGCACTCAGGTGCATGGAGTGCTAACAAAGTACTTTACTTAACATTTTTAAGGAGGGTATTTCAACATGTTAAAGCCATTGGGTGATCGTATTGTGATCGAACCACAAGAAAAAGAAGAGAAGACTGCAAGCGGTATTGTACTTCCTGACTCGGCTAAAGAGAAGCCGCAAGAAGGCCGCATCGTTGCTGTTGGTGCCGGCAAGGTATCGGACAAAGGCGAACGCATCGCTTTGGATGTAAAAGAAGGAGAAAAAGTAATCTTTTCAAAATATGCAGGAACAGAAGTAAAATATGACGGCAAGACGTATCTCGTTGTCCGTCAGGATGATGTTCTTGCAGTAATCGGCTGATTGTCTGACAGATTGTACGTTGAAAAGATTTTTTGATCGCATTTACATTAGGAGGGACTATTCACAATGGCAAAAGATATTAAATTTGGTGAAGAAGCGCGCCGCTCAATGCTGCGCGGGGTCGACGTATTGGCTAATGCGGTTAAAGTAACGCTTGGACCGAAAGGCCGCAACGTTGTCCTTGACAAAAAATACGGCTCACCGCTGATCACTAATGACGGTGTAACCATTGCAAAAGAAATCGAACTCGAAGATAAATTTGAAAACATGGGTGCGCGTCTCGTATCCGAAGTTGCCAGCAAAACAAACGACGTTGCCGGTGACGGTACAACAACCGCTACGGTTCTGGCTCAGTCGATGATTCGCGAAGGCTTGAAGAACGTTGCTTCCGGCGCAAACCCAATGGGTATCCGCCGCGGAATTGAAAAAGCAACGCAGGCTGCCGTTGAAGGCTTGAAAGAAATTTCAAAACCAATCGAAGGCAAAGCATCGATCGCACAAGTTGCCGCAATCTCTGCTGCTGACGAAAAAGTCGGCGAACTGATCGCCGAAGCGATGGAAAAAGTCGGCAATGACGGCGTAGTAACGCTTGAAGAATCCAAAGGCTTTGCAACGGAACTAGACGTGGTTGAAGGGATGCAATTTGATCGCGGTTACGCTTCCGCATACATGGTGACCGACCAAGACAAGATGGAAGCCGTTCTTGACAACCCATACATCTTAATCACCGACAAGAAGATCTCCAACATTCAGGAAATCCTGCCGGTTCTTGAAAAGGTTGTACAACAAGGCAAACCAATGTTGATTATTGCTGAAGACGTTGAAGGCGAAGCCCTGGCAACGCTCGTACTGAACAAACTGCGCGGGACATTCAACGTTGTTGCGGTTAAGGCTCCTGGCTTCGGCGATCGCAGAAAAGCAATGCTCGAAGACATCGCTGTATTGACTGGCGGTCAAGTGATCACGAGCGACCTCGGTCTTGAACTGAAAGAAACAACGGTTGACCAACTTGGAACAGCAGGCAAAGTCATCGTAACCAAAGAAAACACGACGGTTGTTGAAGGCGCAGGCGCACCGGATAAGATCGCCGGCCGTGTCAGCCAAATCAAAGCACAATTGGAAGAAACCACTTCTGATTTCGATAAAGAAAAACTGCAAGAACGTCTGGCTAAATTGTCCGGCGGTGTCGCAGTGATCAAAGTCGGTGCGGCAACCGAAACTGAACTGAAAGAACGCAAACTGCGTATCGAAGACGCATTGAACTCGACACGCGCTGCAGTTCAGGAAGGGATTGTAGCCGGAGGCGGTACAGCACTTGCCAACGTCATCAAGAATGTTAAGGCACTGGAGGCTGAAGGCGATGAACAGACCGGAATCAACATCGTTGTTCGCGCGCTTGAAGAACCAGTACGCCAAATCGGTGAAAACGCAGGCCTCGAAGGCTCGATCATCGTTGAAAAACTGAAAGCTCAAGAAGCCGGTATCGGCTTTGACGCTGCCAAAGGCAATTGGGTAAACATGATTGAAAACGGAATTGTCGATCCAACGAAGGTCACGCGTTCTGCACTGCAAAACGCAGCTTCCGTATCCGCAATGCTGCTGACCACTGAAGCAGTCGTTGCCGACAAACCGGAAGAACATGCAGAACCGCAAATGCCAGCAGGCGCACCAGGCATGGGCGGCATGGGCGGCATGATGTGATAGAACCTCAATAAATCCCTTTACAATAGGATTTATGAGCGGTTTTCGGAAACAAAAAAGGCTAAAAAGTAGCAAAAAATCCTCATTTTATTTCAAATGAGAATCATAAAGTGATTTTACGGATACCTTTCAGATATCGATCCATCTTCTGAGAGGTATCTTTTTTCATTTTGTTGGTACGAACAAAAATCCTGGGAATGAATGTAAAGAAATACAAGTGGGAGGTGTGCAAAATAAGTTTTATCAGCAATTTTTGTTTTGATTCCTTTTTCGATCAAACCTATCCCAGATCCAATTTGCAACAGCGTAGGAAATAAGAAGGACAAGTAGAATCATTGATTCATAAGGGCCAAGGTAAGGCAGAAACAAAAATGAAAGCAAGATCACTAAATATGGGATTGTCAAAAATACAAGCCGTTTTCCTGTGAATCGTTTTTTCAAATCAGTAAGAAATTCATTCATGGTTATCGTTTCCTCTCGAAATTCATTATACTTGGGATGCTGTGTGGATGATTAACTTTTTTGTGCAGTTGACAGCTAAAACGAAGGAGGTAACCACAATGATATGAGCGCAATTTTCATGAGGTCATTCGCTTAAGAACATATAACAGAACTACCAAAAGTGCTTGGATGCAGAGAAACAGATCGAAGGAGCGAAAGGACATAAATTAAGCTACTCGGCTGTGCCGGGATACATGATAAACGGTGAATAGAATATCTCTTTTTTTTGAAAAAAAAATTATTTAAATATCTAATAATTTTGTCAATATCTAACTGAAGACCCATGAATGGGTCTTCACCAAAAAAAGGTCATAAAAAAATACCTTGCGTTTAACCGATTGATAATTTGGGCCTCGTCCGTGGTTAAGCAGCTTTGGTACACTTATTTTATAACATAATAGTCAGATTTGTGCAAATAGTTGGATAAAATTTTAATTTAAAGGACTGGGTATGTATTGAGTGAGAAAGTAGATGTTTTTCTCACAGGAAAAGAAAGTATAAGATTTTGCCCCATCTTCAAACCCATAGACCCGTGTCTTGACCAAGAATCAAAGCGCAGAGCGAGACGCCAGCGGGATCGCGCTTTGTTGATGCGTGCCAGCGAGACCCCGCAGATTCTTGCCTGTCTGAGGAGGCTTGCGGTGCGCCCGCGGCAAGCGAGCAGCTGGAGTGTCGTTTGTGCACAAGGTGATGAACAAAGCCCGAATGGAAGGCGGAAGTAAGGACCGGACGCTTTTTGCCCGGTTTTTCTTATTGTGGCATCATCAACGTGTCCGAGACGTTCCATAATTCGAATAAGGTCCACGCCTGCCTCAGCCAGGAGTGAGGTATGAGTATGTCTAAGCGCGTGAGGTGTTAAATCCTTTTTAACCGTTGCAATATCCGTATGAGATAATATTTTCTTTATCCCAGATTCAACTGTGTGCACAAACATTGGATAACCATACAGCGGATGGGCTTTTATCAGAAATCGCTGTTTTAATTACGTTTTGCCATTCTTTTGTGAATGTAATTGATGGAGTAGTACAGAACCCAAAAGACTGCTACAACTGCGGGAATTAAGAAATAATGTGATCGGAAAAAGATCCCTATAATTATTAAGCTGATAAGGGCAGGAATAATTAAAATGGTATAGAGTTTCCAGTTCAAATTCATACAGTCCTTTCAAAATGTGATGGTAAGGGGATATTTCAGGAATCGTTGTTTTGATTGCGCTTTTTAACTTTGTTCCAGTCGATAATATCGCAGATCATTACAAGGAACAAATAGGCCAAAACATAATAAGTGATCCAGAAATGATATTTGTCAGGAGCAAAAACCAGCCATAGCGCTCCAATGACTAAATAGGGAAGTTCCAGATACAAAAATCGTTTTGCTTTAAAAGGGCATTTGAGTTTAGTGAAAACAGTCTGAAACATTTGATCAGCTCCAAACATTTACTTTTGTTTTATTATACTCCGGATGCGGTGGGGATGATTGAGAAGTTGCAGAGTAGACAGCTAAAACGAAACAAAAAGGGGATGGATATTTTGGATAATCAGATTTGCTTCGGGATAAATAACACTCATTTAATCGCTGAACTAAAGGGATTTTTGCACGATAAGTTCGACTTTATTGATGGTTTTTCAAAGGTGATGAACTGGAATCAGGAAAGCATGATGGCATATTTGAGTTTACCTATGATTCAGAGCCTTTCGATCAAATCGTGAAAATAACTCTTGAGAAAAACGGAAGCGCATTGAAACTTGAAAGAAATGATTCTGATGTCATGATTACCGTTTATAAAGAATTGTGTAACCTTGACTGGAGATGGATCGAAGTTTAATTTGCAGTACGGCACTACTTTTTATCTGCTTGAACTTCCTTTAAAACGACATAGATCAGAGTAGAAAGCCAAAAGAGTGGACTCGGTAGTCTTAGCCAGATGTTATCGCGCTGCTGTTGCTGGAATCCGAAGATTAGGTCTCCCAGTATGAAAAGACCAGTTGGAATCATGATAACGATCAAAGAAGTTTTGAAGAGTTTCATGTACATCACCTTATGTGTATTAAAAAATCGGGATCCCTCCCGATCAACCATACCTCATTTTACCATATCGGAGGGACTACCGTGAAATTAAGAGAATTAAAAATAGACAGATAATGAATAATTATTATAAATAGAATTTATTTTCTGTAATTATATTTACACATAACCAGTAACTCGTTATAATTAACTTCATTCACGTAATAAAACCTAACATGTTTTGTATCGTTAAGGAGGAAAGAATGTCTGTCATTCGTCGTAAACCATATTTTTATATTATTCTGTTAGCAGCAATCGTTGCAATCATTTCATTAATTATCTTCTATGGAAAAAATTCAACGTCAGACGCAAAGTCTTCCACGAAACAAGAATCAAAGCCATTTAAAGTTGCTTCCATTGAATTCAATCCGAAGCTAAATGAACGCGATAAAAATATTGAGGCACTTTATGAACAAGTTGAAACGGCTTTTAAACATGGAGCAAAATTAGCAGTGGCCCCGGAAATGGCAACAACGGGTTATTACTATAAGGATCGCGAAGCTATAAAACCCTATGTCGATACAATTCCTGGGAAGGCAACAAATAAATTCGCAAAATTAACAAAAAAATATCACGCTTACATAGTATTTGGCATGGCAGAAAAAGAGCCAAAAACAAATATTTACTATAATGCTTCAGCGTTAGTTGGACCAAATGGATACGTCGGTAAATATCGAAAGACACATCAATGGGAAACAGAGGAACATTGGGCTGCATGGGGTGATCTTGGAGTGCCTGTATTTAAAACAGAACTGGGGAAACTAGCGATTAATATATGCATGGATAATGCATATTCGGAAACAGCCCGGTTAGCAGCCGTGGCTGGAGCGGATATCTTGGTTTTCCCAACAAATTCATCTGCTCAAGCGATTGCAGCATTGCCTGCGCGTGCAATGCAAAACGGTTTCTATATCGTTAGTGCTAACCGATCGAATACAGAGAATGGCTTCCATATGATTGGTGCAAGCGCGATTTGGTCACCGACGGGGAAAAAGCTTGCCGAAGCACCATTGATTACAAAGCCTGAGGATGACGTTTCAAAAACGACAATTACGTATGCTTCCATTGATCCAAAACAATATGACAATGAGAATAAAAGAAGATTGAAGGAACGTCGACCGGAATTATATCAAGACTTGATGTTACATGTGGCGCCTTGGGATTATACAGCTTCAACGAAACCTAAGCATGTTAGCGCACTGACCCTTCAGTATGAACCCGTATCGGGAGATAAAAAGGCAAATGAGTCTAAAATAGAAAATCTAATCCGTAAAAAAATAGGCAGCGCCCGTGATAAGGAAAAAGCAATGCGCTTAGTAGTGTTGCCGGAACTGTCGGTAACCGGCCCATCTGAATTGTTGCATGTAAATAAAATGGCTTCATACGGTGAGTCAGTAAATGGACAAACCACTCAATTTATGAAAAAGTTGGCATTAGAATATAACACAGCAATTGTTTATGGTTTAATTGAAAAATCAGGTGAGAAACTTTACAATACGGCTATTCTCTTAAATAAGAATGGTAAAATTGACGGTAAATATAGACAAACACAGCTCAGTTCATATGATAAAAAGTGGGCGACACCAGGAGATCAGCTTAACGTTTTTACGGACAACAACTTGGGAAAAGTTGGTCTCATGATCGGCAATGACGTGAATTTCCCTGAAATATCAAGCGTTCTTTCCGTTCAACGCGCGGATATCATTGCCGTACCTTCATCTTGGTATGGACAATTTGCAGGTACTATGGAAATCAATCCAAATATGTCAGTAAAACGTTATCCGAAAGGAACAAATCAGCTTTGGTCACAAATTGCTATTGATGCGCAAAGCTACACCGTGATTTCTAATTATGTTGGCACAGATAAAGGGTTTAAAGGCGGAAGTGCATTATATACAATTGATCCTCTTTATGGATTGGATCAACCAGTGGCAGCATCTTCAAATAAAGAGGAAGCATTAGCTGTTAACTTTCAAACGATACAGCCAAACAATTGGTTTAATCAAGATAAGTTAATTAATTCAAGACAACCAGCATACTTTAAGCCATTACTTAAATAAGCGTTAATATCCGTTGCCCAAAACAATTCACGGATTGAACGATGTATCATTTATGATTTATTCCCCTGCTAGACTCCCTTTTAGGAGTCTTTTTTTGTTAAAAAAATCGCGTACCACGCGGGGAATCTAAAGAGGTCACTAGCGAGAAGGAACGGTTAATCTTTCTCTGTTCGTTTTCTGTTCGTTTATAGTATAGCTCATTTTTTGATGCGTTTTGTGTTTCTTGGGGTGCGTTGATTTACGCTGACGGTTTAATCCTTTGCTGAGGTATCATGAGCCCAACCCACCCTCACGAATCGGTATCTGCTTCAAACCCTCAATAATTTTCACGATTTCCTGCTTGTCATGGCCGGTTCGCTGCGCCAAGTCGTCTAAACGCATTGTTCGCCCCATATTTAGATCATTTAGGATGATTTGCCGCAGTTTTCGTTCAAAATCAGAAAGCATTACCATCACCTCTAGTTATAGTATATACGAACGCACGTTCTTTTTGAAGACTTTTCGTGAACACATGTTCGCTTTTTGGCTTCGAGTGATGAGAAAAACATCATATTGTAGGCGGTTAATTAGATGATACGAGACCTACGTAAAATTTTCCGCATGAAATGTGCGGAACCACGAACAATAAATGCGGGCTGATGCGTGAGCTATCATGGTATGATGGATGAATCAGAAGATGAGCGGGGGAATGAAATGATGGATTGGGAAACGCTTCCGAATTGGTTTTGGATCATCTATTATTTGACCTTTGTTGCAACCTTAGTCGCGGCGATCATCGGTCTGTTTCGGCATCAGTTCAAGCTCTGGTCGCTTGGCGCCCTTGTGTTTACACTAACGATTCCAGTGGTCAGCGTGCTTGGAAGTATTGGCAGAGCAAACGGAAGGAATGAGTTTGAGCATTTATACAGTCAGCTGCTGCACGGCGCTGTTTGGGCGTACTATGTTACGATTGGGTACGTATTTTTGATCGCATGGTGGATTTTATTTTTTAAAAGTTTTCGAAGAGGTAAGTGAGCGCTCCAGCACAACTTTCTCAGATTATTTTTTCAGCATTCATAGCTTCTCTTTGTCCGGATATACTAAGGAGCAAAGAAAGGAGCTGCCGCAGATGAATATAAAACGGTTTTTCATGCTTGCTCTCGTTCTCTGCCTCTTCTCATGGGGGAGTGTCCCCAGTGCCCAAGCGGATAATTGCCCGCCGGTACAGTATAAAATGCAACGGCTTAGTGAAGGGATCACGTATCCGGTGATCCAATCCGGGATTGAGGATCAGCAAATTGCTGATCAAATCAATCGCGTATTCCGTAAACATGCGGAAAAAGTGAAGAAAACGGACGAAGAGTATAAGAAGCAATATGAACATGATCAATTAATCAGTGCAGCGGGTCCGTACTATGCGCATACGTTGCCATCCGTCCTATTTAACAAAGAATGTTTGCTCAGCGTTTCTTTTGTTGATGAATCGTACACAGGCGGCGCGCACGGCATGCATCATGAAACGGTCTATAATTTTGATACGCGCAGCGGCCGCCGCTTTTTATTAAAGGACGTCATCCGCAGCACGCATGAAGAGAAGCTTGTCAATCGCTATTTGAAACAGCAGATGGAGAAATTGAAAAAGGAAGGGCGGTACGATTTCTTCCTTGATGCATTCAAAGGTGTTGACTTAAAGAAAAGTCAATTCGCTTTTAACGATCACGGAATCGAAATCATTTTTCAGGAATATGAAGTTGCCCCGTATTCGAATGGGATTATCCATCTCAAAGTTCCTTACCATGTGTTCGTTGATCATCAGCAATAAATGTGAAAAAGCCCACATTTATTTCAAAAATTTACCGATATTGACTATTTAGCGGCAATAGCGGTTATGATATAAATGTTCAATGAATTGTGTTTGTTTAACTTCCCCCTGTTAATAGATTTTCTTTTAGACCCTTGCAAAAGAGGGTTTATTTTTTTGCCGTTTCGGGATCGCGTATTAAGCATTTCTTAAGGAACGGACGTTAAGATATGGAGAGTTAATCGATGATTCATTGTTTAACTCTCCCCCTTTTCTATAAGAAAAAATCTTGGCACCTGAGATAATCGGGTGTTCTTTTTTGTCTATGGGAAAGAAAAAACCCGCTTGCGCGAGGTGGCAGGCGGGTGAGGGCGCTTTAGTTTATCGGGACGCGGTGCTTCAGCTGCGGGAAGTCCTCGCGGATCTGATCCACCATACTAAGGTCGAAAGCGGCGGTGACGATTGATTCGGTTTCATCTCCAGTTGCCAGTACGTTGCCCCATGGGTCGACGACGCGACTATGTCCGCCGAGAATCACGCCTTGGTTGTTGCCGACGCAGTTGCAGGAGACAAGGTAGCATTGGTTTTCTACGGCACGAGCAGCATTAAAAAGTTTCCAATGTTCTAGGCGAGCGAGCGGCCAGGCGGAGGTGACTAGGAACATTTTCGCACCCCGGTCAAGCGCTTTGCGGAACTGTTCCGGAAAGCGCAAGTCGTAGCAGGTGGCTAGGCCGACCTTGCCAAATTCCGTTTCCACCGTCACCGGATCTGTGCCGCGAGTCAGCAGCTCGCCTTCTTCAGAACCATAGGTAAACAGATGAATTTTCCGGTAAGCAGCAATTCGCTCACCTTCCCGGTTAAAGAGAAGGCTCGTATTGTAATACTGGCCGCCGCTTTTCTCAACAAAGCTGCCGGCGAACAAATAAGCATGCAATGTTTTAGCTTTTTTCGCATAATGAGCGGCGAAAGCGCCGTCAAGCGGTTCTGCTTCCTCCATATAACGATTAAAGGTATTATAGCCGGTCATCCAGATCTCCGGCAGCAGGATAAAGTCATAGCCGTGCAGATGCTCAAGTTGGGCATCAACTTTTTTCATCCGATCGGCGGCGGTTTCCGAATCGTTGATCTGCACTTGTAGTGAAGCAATTTTCATGACGCGTTCACTCCTTTTCCATTCAAATGATTGATTTAAAATTCAGGCTGAAAAGTTTATGCGCTTTGTACGTCATTAATTATTGCACAGATCTGTGCATGGATACAAAACTTTACCCCATTATAGGAAGTGAGCGCTTGCTGAACATCGCATTCATTGTTAAAATAGGAAAAGTAGTGCATTTTGATGAAAAATAGCGAATAATAGTACCGGAAAGAAAGACTGGAAGCTCCCGCGGCCTCCGGCTTTTTAAATAGTATGGACAATACAAAGCAGTGCTGTCTGTGATTGATAAACAACAGTTGAGGTGGGACAAAAGGATGGGACAAGCAAACAACTTGATTCTTGTCATGGATTTCGGTGGTCAGTACAATCAGCTGATTGCGCGCCGTATTCGCGACTTAGGCGTGTACAGCGAACTGTTTCCGAATACATTGACTGCAGAACAAATTAAAGAGAAGAAGCCAAAGGGGATCATTTTCTCCGGCGGACCGAACAGTGTTTATGATGAAGGGGCACCGCTGTGCGACCCGGCTATTTTCGATCTGGATATTCCAATTCTGGGGATCTGCTACGGTTTGCAGCTGATCAGCAAGCACTACGGCTCAACGGTTGAACGTGCGACACGCCGCGAATATGGAAAAGCGGATATCACGGCCAATACCGATAACCCGCTGTTCAAGGGACTTCCGGCAACCCAAACGGTATGGATGAGCCACGGCGACCGTGTCAAGACGCTACCGGAAGGCTTCAAAATCGAAGCAAGCAGCCCATCATGTCCCGTTGCGGCGATGGCAAACCACGCGAAGAACGTTTACGCTGTTCAGTTCCATCCGGAAGTGCGCCACTCCGTGCATGGCAACGAACTGCTGAGCAATTTCGTTTACAGCATTTGCGGCGCAGAAAAAAGCTGGTCGATGGAACACTTTATCGATCAGCAAGTGGAAAAGATCCAAGCCACCGTCGGCGATCAAAACGTCATTTGTGCATTGAGCGGCGGAGTCGATTCATCGGTTGCTGCAGCGCTTGTGCACAAAGCAATCGGCGATCAGCTGACCTGCATTTTTGTTGATCACGGTCTGCTCCGCAAAGGCGAAGCAGAAGGCGTTGTCGACACATTCCAGAACCGTTTTCATATGAACTTCATTCATGTCGATGCCAAGAAACGCTTCCTCGATAAGCTGGAAGGCGTCAGCGATCCGGAAAAGAAGCGCAAGATCATCGGCAATGAATTTATCTATCTGTTCCAAGATGAAGCGAACAAGCTCAAGGACATTTCCTTCCTTGTACAAGGCACGCTCTACACCGACGTTGTCGAAAGCGGCGCCGGCGGCTCATCGCAGAACATTAAATCGCACCACAACGTCGGCGGACTTCCGGAAGACATGAAGTTCAAGCTGATCGAACCGCTGAACACGCTGTTCAAAGACGAAGTGCGCGCACTGGGTACGGAGCTCGGTCTCGCCGACGATATCGTTTGGCGTCAGCCGTTCCCAGGACCGGGCCTCGGTATCCGCGTTCTCGGCGCCATCGACGAAGAAAAACTCGAACTCGTGCGCGAATCCGACGCGATTCTGCGCGAAGAAATCAAAAAAGCCGGCCTCGACCGCGACATTTGGCAATACTTCACCGTCCTGCCGAACATCCAGAGCGTCGGCGTCATGGGCGATGGCCGCACCTACGATCACTGCATCGCGATCCGCGCCGTAACGTCGATCGACGGCATGACCTCCGACTGGGCACGCATCCCATGGGACGTGCTCGAGAAGATCTCAACCCGAATCGTCAACGAGGTTGAACACGTCAACCGTATCGTGTACGACGTCACCTCCAAGCCACCGGCAACAATTGAGTGGGAATAATTATTGGTGTCCTAAAAGCCTTGATACAACAAGGTTTTTAGGGCTTTTTTATTTTGTCTGGCACACTTTTGGCACACATTGATATTGAGTCTTTACTGAACATGAAAAGCGATAAAAATCAGTAGCGAAAAAAGTACTATAAACACGGTACTGAGTACCATCCCAAATTTTCGTTTCATTTTTGGTTGCCTCTCGCGTTTTGTTTGGAGAAGTTGGCACATGTTCGTTCCGCACCACAATGGGGCTTTTATGTTCTCTTACTTGGTGAGCGCTTGATGGATCATAGCATCCGGTTTCCGGACGACCGAACGATTGAGTGCAGAATTTTTTGCTTGGATTTTTACTCTATTATGGTGAACTTAGTATAAAAACACCGTGTATATGCCACTTCGGACAGATTCGAGAGCAGCTTTTGCCATAGGAAGAGCCACCATCGTTCAATGGTGGCTCAGCTTCATTTATTGCTTTATCCCATGGCGTTCTCTCATAGATACTTCACCGTCAATTAAAAGGCTATAAGAGTCATGGATGATTCGATCCAAGATCGCGTCGGCTAAAGTTGCTTCGCCAATGCTTTCGTACCAACCTTGTGTATCGAATTGTGAGCAGAAGATCGTGGAGGATGTTTGGTGCCTTGCTTCTACAATTTCAAGTAAATCTCTTGCTTCATTCCCCTTCAGTGAAGTAAGAAGCCATTCATCTAGAATAAGAAGATTTACCTTTCGGTACACTTTCATTACTTTTTGAAAAACACCTTCTCCCCTAGCGACAGCGAGCTCATCCAATAAATCTGGCAAGCGAATATACTTTACGGTAAAAAATTGCCGACATGCAGCGATTCCAAACGCACAGGATAGATAAGATTTACCGTTCCCAGAGGCTCCTTTGATAATCAAATTATGCTTTTCCTGAATGTATTGACCGGAGGCTAATCGGAGAATTTGAGCCTTATCCAGTTTACGATCCGGATGATATTCAATATCTTCAATGCAGGCTTGAGGATATCGAAATCCAGCATTTTTGATGAGACGGTCTAGCTTGTTGCTTTTTTGTGATCCCATTCTCGATCTACGAGCAGGCTGAATCGTTCTTCAAAGGATAGGTCATTAAACTGAGGATTGTGAAGCTGTTCATGATAATACTCAGCCATTGCACTTAGGCGCATTTCATTTAACTTTGAAAGTGTACTGTCATTGGTCATTTTTCTGTCCTCCCGTAATAAGCTGCGCCTCTAATAAATCCATGAGATTTTTGTTGTCCATTGGTATTTTCTTGTTCTATCCTGTCCAGTCTTTAGGATCGTTGTGATGCTTTTGATATTAGGCCTTGGAGAATAACTGAGAGCCCTCATGCATGCAGCTTCTAATCGTTCTACTGAGTATTTGTCCGCAAGTTTCGAGAGGGCTAAGCAAGATTTTAAAGCTTGTTTCTCCACTTTATAGGAATCGAGAAATCCTTGAACCGTTATCTGTGTATGAGTACCTATGGATTTTGACCATGTTAAAAAATGCTCTGAAGTAAACGTTAAATAGTCTTTATGTTGATCAGGCATATGATCGGGATTTGTTGATAATTGACCTGGATCTCCATCGAGACGAACATGCGATGCAATGCGCATACCTTGATAGAAGACTTCGATAATATGCTGAGTCATGCGGATATCTACTTGATGTTTTAAGTATTCATAGGGAACGGAGTAATACATTTTTTCTACAGATATGTGATAATCATAGGGTACGGTAGCTGTTCTCCAAGTGGCTAATTCGTATGGGGAAGCAGGCAAAGGGAGCAGCGCAAAGCTCTCTTCCTCCGCAAAAGCGGATTGTCTGCTTCCATTTTTCTTTTGAAATGGTTTTTGATTGTATTCAACTAATTTTTCTCTAATGGCTACATTGAGTTCTCGAATGGAGAAGTACTGGCCATTTCTTAATGCGGCAATAATCCAAGTGGATATGATTTTTACGGTTCCTTCGACATTTGGTTTATCTTTGGGATGACGCACTCTTGCGGGGATAATCGCTGTCTGATAATGTTCCGCTAATTCTTGATAGGTCCTATTGATGATAGGGTCCGTTTTTGAGGAACGATCTACACCTGTCTTGAGATTGTCAGGAACAATCGTCCGAGGAACGCCATTAAAAAATTGAAAAGCATGGATATGTGCCTGGACCCAACTCGATGTGCCCATGGACAAAAAAGCCTCTACATACGCAAATTGGCTACACGGAAGGACAGCGACAAAAACATAAGCCGGATTTACCTGTCCAGTGATGGAAACCTTAACGGATGCCGTCTGACCTGCCCAATCGACTTCCATTGTTTCTCCTGGCTTCCGCTTAATTCGCATGGTTGCTTTTGTCTTGGTGGCGTAGCGCGTATAGAAACGACAAAATTGCCGGTAACTATATGGAATTTCTCTTTGTTCGCGACATAATTGAACATACTTATGCCAAAGTAGAGACAAAGTCACACCATTCCGAGCCATTTCTTTGTGAATGTGGACACAGTCCGGCTTCTTTCTCACATCTGATTGGTGCTTTTCTGGAAACAGAAGAGCCTGCAGTTCTGCGTCATCAACATCTTTTTCAAGCGGCCATAAAACGTCTTTTTCATTAGCACGTTTCAAAACGTCACTGACTGTATTCCTAGAACTACCCACCCCTGAAGCAATACTGCGAATACTTAAATCCTTCGCATGAAGACGTAAGATTTCACGGTACTTGATCACACAAAAACCTCCTATTAAATGAATTTGCACCGACGGTGCATGCCCATTCAGGAGGTGGCTCTTAATATGGCACAAGTGGTTCTATGTTCTGTCCTAACGTGCTCTAAATTATGGCACAGCTGGCACTATTCAATGGCAATATACACACCGGAATACGGGTAGATAAAAAACCTGACTTTACCGGGATACATAATTGTACAGATGTAAAATGTTTTACGACATAATTATACATAAAAAAATAGTAAAAACATGTGAATAATAAGAAAAAAGATATTTAAGTGAAATTTTTGTCGAATATTGATGGAAATGGTCAGAATTATTTTCTTTATTCAAAATCATTATTTGATATAATACCAAGTAAAAAGGGTTGAATAATGTCAAATGGTTTTGAATCATTAGTAGACTCGCTTCAGTCTGATTACAGATTAATATCAAAGTTCTTATCAAATCCTCAGGAGATTTTAAATACCTATAAATTAAGCGAGGAAGAACGAGATATTTTTCTTAATCGAGATTTGGATGCTCTAACTTCACTTACTGGTTCTAGAATGGTAGCTGAAGGTGCTTTATCTGGTGCCCATAGTTCTACTTGCAGTTGTATCGTACCATTGGATAGTGGAAATGAAGGTACTAAATTCTAGAAAATGTAAGTTAAGGATCACATTTGAAACAGCCTATGTGGATTTTTATCAAAAGTTATAGAGCCAATTTTTTGAGGGTGTACTTGGACAGAATCATTAAGAAAATGGTTAATGTAGCTTCACATGAGCCAGTTGGATGTGTGTAATTTAAAAAGGGCGTGGAAAACGCTCTTTTTATTTAACAATAAAGGGCTAAAGGGCGTTTATCATGAAATCTATGAAAAAAGATATAGAATACTTTCATCAAGTTAGATCTTATTTATTAGGAGTTAATAGGGAAATTGAAAAATTCATATTTGTTCAAAATAAACGACATAATAATGAAGTCTTATTGGGTTCTTATTATAGATCATCGATAAATATTAGAACGATCTTCCAGACCAATGAAGAAATTATTAATATTGGATGGTTCAGAAATAAGTATATATTCATCCAAACTATGGATAATAATGTAAAAATATATGAATTAAATACAATGAAGCTAGTTTGTATGATGAGTAATATTGCATCAGTGGATATTATTAGTCTAGATAAAAGATTGTATTCATTATACAAAAATGGAACAGTTCGAGTTTATAAGTCTTTTAAAGATGCTCTGTTGAAAGACTGATAAAAGAAGAATTAAATATTAAATCTATATTGTTAACCTTGAAAAATGGATGTGATAATAATGCCTAGTAACACATTTTTTTCTGTCAATGATGTTTCATATCACTATAAAAATAGAAGGGGTATTGAACATATAAACTTTCAGATTAATCCGGGTGATTTTGTTGGGCTGATTGGAGCAAACGGAGCAGGAAAATCAACACTAATAAATCTTATAACTGGTTTAATTGAACCACACCATGGTTCAATTAATTTCACAGATGATTTTACATTTAATCAACTCGGCTTTAGTTCGCAAACTCTTTCTATTGATTGGTATCTAAGTGTATTTGATAACGTTTTGATGGGGGCTTTACTAGCAGGGTACAAAATGAATATTGCAAAACATCTGACGGAAGAAGCATTGAAATTAACTGAACTTAGTAAATATAAGAATCAGGCGGTTGATGAACTTTCTGGAGGACAACAACAGAGAGTTCAAATTGCACGCGCTATAGTGTATATTGCCATTGAATAGGGACAGCTGTGCCAAGTTTTTGGGACAGTAAAGACATCAAATTGGGACAGTTAGGACATGTGAGGGA
>NZ_JFZC01000074.1 GCF_000648615.1 Sporolactobacillus terrae DSM 11697
GCCAGAGCCCCTCCGCTTTGATTCTTGGCCAAGACACTGGGCTATTGGTTTGAAGACAGGGCAAATTCTATACTTTCTTTCCCTGTAAGAAAAACCGGGCAAAATACGCCCGGTCCTTACTTCCGCAGGATGCGGTGGCTTTCGCGTTGCATACAGGACGTATGCGCACTTAGCGAAAGTTCTAAAAGCTAAACTCTCTATAATCGAACAAAAGACTCGACGTTAAGTCATGTCGAGTCTTTTGTGATACGTTCTATTCCATTGAGCTGTCGATTCAGAGAGTGCCTGGCATTTTGCCGCTTGGACTGACAATCGAGCAAGCGTAAGGTTGTTCAAACACGTGTTGGGCCGTCTTTTGAACATCATCAATGGTTACAGCATCAATTAATGCAACCGTTTCATCAATACTGCGTTCTTTTCCCAGAACCAATTCATTTTTTGCATTACGTCCCATTCGCCCATTCGTACTTTCAAGCCCGAAAATGAGACTTCCATTAATCTGTGCTTTGCTGCTTTCAAGTTCTGCTTCTGAAATCCCTTGATCGACAAATCGATGGATGGTATCCAGCAATGCTTTTCCGAGATCATCGATTTGATCAGCGCCTGTGCCGCCATATACAGTAAGCAAGCCGCTGTCTTTAAACGATGAGTGAAAAGAGAACACCGAATAGGCAAGCCCGCGCTCTTCGCGTATTTCTTGAAACAACCGACTGCTCATCCCGCCGCCAAGCGCATTATTCATTACCATAAGCGGTGCTAATTCTCGGTCATGGTTACTGTAACCAGAAAATCCTAGACAGATATGCGCCTGTTCTGTTTCTTTCTTACGGGCAATCTTCCCGGGATTAAAACAAGGCACAGCCGATCGTTCCGCCGATTGCACACTACCAAAGTCAGAAAAAAGAGCTTCGATTTCTTGGACGATCCCTTCGTCTGCATGACCTGCAACGGAAATCACGACATGATCCGGCGTATAGTGGGTACGCATATAGCGGCGCAGTCCATCGGGATCAAAGCCTGCCAAAGTTTCGCGAGTACCCAAAATCGGAAAACCGAGGGGATGATGGTTGAAGCTTACCGCATTCAATAAATCATGAACAAGATCGTCTGGTGTGTCTTCATACATCTTGATTTCCTCGCCAATCACTTGCTTTTCTTTTTCCATGTCCTGCTTTTCAAACTTGGAATTGAAGAACATATCGGCTAGCACGTTTACCGCAAAGTGTGCATCCCGATCCATGACCTTTGCATAATAACACGTGGTCTCCTTTGAGGTGAAAGCATTGACCTGTCCGCCAATTTTATCAAAAGTCTCCGCTATATCGCGTGCAGTACGCGTTTTGGTGCCCTTAAAAAGCATGTGCTCAATAAAATGAGAAATTCCATTGTTTGTATGGTTTTCAAATCGTGTGCCTGTTCCTACCCATATTCCAATGCTGACCGAACGAACATTTGGAATATTTTCCAGCAGTATACGCACACCATTCTTTAATGTTTTTTTGCTTATCAAAAATTGTTCCCCCTGAACTCGTAGATCGATCGCACGCTAAATACTATATCACGATCAAAAAATGGCGACAAACCATTAATCCGCATCTGTTCCAGGTTAGCCTGGCTTTTGTTTACCTTTCATGTCTTGAAAATTATATGTGTATTTATTGGTATCATACAATAAATTAATCGTTCTGCTGAAATTCCTCAATAAAAAAAGCAGGGATATCCTGCTGAAAATCATCCTGCTTTCATAATTCAATGATGGTTATTCTTTATTTGCTGTTGCCTCTGACGGCGTCAACAGCGCCTTGCGCGAAAGTTTGATGCGGCCGTGCTGATCCACTTCAATCACTTTAACGCGAACTTCATCTCCAATCGAGACCACGTCTTCTACATTGGTGACACGTTTTGTATCCAATTCAGAGACATGAATTAATCCGTCAGTATGACCAAACAAGGAAACAAATGCACCAAATTTTTCAATTCGTTTGACCTTGCCGACAACTATTTCTCCAACATGAGCGACGCGAACCAAATCCTCAATGATCTGTTTTGCTTTACGTGCATTTGCTTCATCAATTGAGAAGATCTTAATCGATCCATCTTGTTCAATATCGATCTTTACGCCAGTTTGTTCAATGATCTTGTTGATCACTTTTCCACTGGATCCGATGACATCTCTAATTTTATTAGGATTAATCTGCATCTGGATAATTTTCGGTGCATAGCGGGCAAGATGATCACGCGGCGCCTCGAGCGTTGCCAAGAGGGTTTCCATGATTTTCATACGCCCTGCTCTCGCCTGTCTCAGTGCTTGGCTTAAGATTTCCCGAGTAACTCCAGAAATTTTGATATCCATTTGTAACGCGGTAACCCCTTTTTCCGTACCCGCGCATTTAAAGTCCATATCACCAAGCGAATCTTCCATACCCTGAATGTCCGTGAGTACAACCACGTGATCGCCGTGTTTCACCAAACCCATTGCGATCCCTGCGACAGGCGCCTTAATCGGTACGCCGGCATCCATCAAAGCTAACGTACTCCCGCAAATACTTGCTTGAGATGAGGATCCGTTGGACTCAAGTACTTCGGACACGCAACGAATCATATAGGGGAATTGCTGTTCATCGGGAATAACCGGTGCCAAGGCGCGTTCACCAAGTGCACCATGACCAATTTCTCTCCGTCCTGGCGATCGAGTTGCTTTCGCTTCTCCGGTACTGAATCCTGGAAAATTATAGTGGTGCAAAAACCGCTTGCTTTCCTCAGCGTCAAAGTCATCGAGTGTTTGCGCCTCACTGAGCGGTGCAAGCGTGCAAACACTCAGTGCTTGAGTCTGTCCACGCGTAAAAAGTCCTGACCCGTGAGCGCGCGGAAGAATTCCGACACGTGCCGACAACGGACGGATTTCATCAACTGCCCGGCCATCCGGACGCAGATGTTCTTCAACGATCATCCGCCGAACTTCTTCTTTTAAGACAGTATGTAGAACATCTTCAATGAGCATACGATCGATTGGCTGATCGCCATTGTTCTCTTCTTCAAGTTTGCTCAATACGCGTGCGTTAACCTGCTGAATTGCTGCATCACGTGCTTGCTTTTCTTCTACACGCATTGCCTGATTTAAGGGCTCGGCAGCCATAGCACGAATTTGGTCTTCGAAAGCCTTATTTGCTCGGAACAGCGTAACTTCCATTTTTTTCTTCTCATTTTCCGAGATTATTTGCTCTTCAAAAGCAATGACTTCCTTAATTTGTTCGTGAGCAAACAGAATGGCATCAAGCATGGTTTCCTCAGGAATTTGATCTGCGCCTGCTTCTACCATATTAATTGCCTCTTTCGTACCGGCAACTGTTAAATGAAGATCGCTTTTCTTTTGCTGATCAACCGTCGGATTCACGACAAATTGACCGTCAACTCGTCCAATTATCACACCGGCGATCGGTCCGAAGAACGGAATATCTGAGAGTGACAGTGCAAGCGATGAACCAAGCATGGCCGCCATCTGTGCACTGCTGTCCAAATCAAGGCTCAGAACCATATTGCCGATCACGACCTCATTTCGAAACCCGTCTGGGAAAAGTGGACGAATTGGGCGATCAATCAAACGTGCAGACAGCGTTGCTTGATCGCTCGGCCGACCTTCTCTTTTAATAAATCCGCCGGGAATCTTCCCCACCGCATAAGCGCGCTCATCGTAATTGACGGTTAAAGGAAAGAATGAGCCTTCTTTTGCTTCTTTGGAAGCCGTGACTGTAGACAGCACCACCGTGTCCCCATAAGAAACAAGAGCTGCACCATTCGCTTGTTTCGCGAGCTCGCCGATTTCGATACGCAACGGTTTTCCCGCCCAATGCAATGAATAGACTTTTTTATCTGATCGCATATTTATAACACCTCTTTCCCCATGATCAAACGAGGCTGTCTCAAAAGGTTATCCCGTGTTATGCTGCGCAGCAGTTGCTCGAACAGACAGCCACTCTCACAGGCGTCTCGCACTTAACCTCTTCCTATAAAAAGAGAGTTCCAAGTCCACAGACTTTTGAGACAATCTCTCTAGAAGTTTTCCCTTAATATGAATAAAAAGCGGGAATGCTCCCGCTTCTTTGCTTTCTTATCGGCGCAGGCCCAATTTGTTGATGAGCTCGCGATATCTTTTAACGTCGTTTTCACGAAGATATGTGAGAAGATTACGACGTTTCCCAACCATTTTCAGCAGTCCACGACGAGAATGGTGATCCTTCTTGTGCTGCTTCAAGTGGTCGTTCAAAGTGTTAATCTGCTTTGTCAGTACAGCGATCTGTACTTCCGGTGAACCCGTGTCGTTTTCATGAGTAGCAAACTCATGAATCAGGTTCGTTTTTTCTTCTTTTGTCAAAGCCACTTGCATTCACCTCCCAATCTAAAATCCCCTCAAGCTTCGCTGCCGCCGGTGGCGCGTACAGCCAAGCATGGGTTCTTATGACGATTTAAATCGTACTGATTTATAATACACGTTTTAGCTATTAATTTCAAGCATCAACGGGCAATAATTTTATGATCATTTATTTTTGTGGAAATAAGCGCGCGTGTCTGCCTTATCTTTCTCCATTTGCTTAATTAAATCATCGGCACTGTTGAACTTCAGTTCTGGACGCAGTCGTCTGTACCATTTAATGCCAACTTTTTGATCGTACAAATCGCCGTTAAAGTCAAGAACATGGACTTCAACCGTTTGAATGGCAGCTTCATGGCTATAGAAAGTTGGACGTAATCCAACACTACAAACCCCATTTAAAGCCTTCCCGTTCACGATCAATTGAACAATATAGATACCGTTAGCTGGGATCAAATAAGCCGCATCTTTTTCCACATTCGCTGTCGGAAAACCGAGCGTACGTCCGCGTTGGTCACCGTGAACCACCGTTCCCGTAGTTTGATAGGGTCGGCGCAGAAGTTCAGAAGCCTCCTCAACCGCCCCTTTTTTCATAATTAGTGATCGAATACGTGTCGAACTGATTTTCTCACCGAACAGTTCAACTTTTGCGACCGTTGTATAGCTGAACATACTACGTGAATACTCGCCAATATTGTCCATATTCCCCATAGCTTTGCGACCGAATGTAAAATCGTATCCAGCAACAACGTGCTTTGCATGAAGGCGAATCAAGTACTCGTCCACAAAATTTTGCGGCGACAGTTGACTGAGTATCCGATCAAATTTTACAAAATAGACTGTGTTCACGCCAAGCTGCTCGAACAACTCCGCTTTAGCCGCGTTGGGTGTCAGTTCTGCTTCCCGTTTTGAATCAGGACGCAAAACAACGGAAGGATGGGGGTAAAAGGTCATGACTGCAGCTTCCATGCCTTTTTCCTCAGCAATTTGAACGGCGGTCTTAATGACTTTTTGATGGCCCAAATGTACACCATCAAAGTAACCCAATGCGATTACTTTTTCCTTGCCGTCCATTTGTTCGATAAACGGTCGGCCATCTAAATAAACACACTCCATAACAGGCACCTTCACTTCTTGTAAACTCAAATTCCCGATTCTTACGAGAGGACAGTCGAACTGTTTGCAAGAACCTTCTCCGGTTTTAACATTTCCGGTTTCTCCGGATGACGCCGATAGATTGCCAGACATTCACTGTGACTCGAAAAAACCGCATAAGGTCCGTCTCCAAATCCCTCTGGGGCTGTAAGTAATGCCCCGTGAACGACTCTTTCCGCCGTCTGTTGATCAACAACCCAGTGATCCATGGAGCGTAAAGCAAATTCAAGTGGTTTAAGTGCTGATTCAAAAGTGTCCTCTTGAATGAATCGCTCAATTTCTTCAAATGACACACAATCTCCACTTGAGAAAGGACCCGCTTGGATTCGCGTCATGTGGTGTAAATGCGCCGGATAGCCCATTCTTCGTCCAACATCAACGGCAAGCGTACGAATATAGGTACCTTTGCTGCATGCCACTTTAAACGGAATATCCACAGAAAAAGATGCAGCATCGCTGTCCAAATCGAAATGATAAATCGTAACATGACGCACAGGCGGTGTCACTGCAATTCCCTTACGCGCATATTCATAGAGCTTGCGACCATTGACCTTTACCGCACTGTACATCGGAGTCGTCTGCTCGATATCCCCAACAAAACGGGACAAAATCTTTTCAACATACGCGCGATCAAGACGTTTTTCAACAGGCTTTGTTTCAATCACATCGCCTGTTGCATCTTCAGTTGTTGTTGATGAACCGAGACGGATCACACCCTGATATATTTTACTATAGTCTAATAAATATTGGGCGATTTTTGTTGCTTTTCCAAGACACAAGACTAAAACACCGTCGACGGCCGGATCAAGTGTTCCGGTATGACCGATCTTACGGAATTTCAGCAGTTTTCTAAGCTGAAAAACACAATCATGTGATGTCATACCCCTTGGCTTGTAAAGCGGCAACAAACCATTATACTCCGGCATCGCTCATCCTCCCGATTTTCATTCCTGTGAACGTTCCCACATCGTTAATCTTTATGATGCAGTTTATTAATAAGCTGATCAATATGGCTTCCGTATTCCACCGATTCATCAACTTTAAAAGAAATTTCAGGCGTTTTCCGCAGACGAATTCGTTTTCCAATTTCACTGCGTACAAATCCCTTGGCTTTATTCAATCTTTCTAGTGACGCCTGTTTCTTATCCTCATCACCGAGGACGCTGATATAGACAGTGGCTTCCTGAAGATCGCCGGTCACATCAACGCCGGTCACCGTGACAAACCCGACGCGTGGATCTTTGATCCTGTTTCCGATTATATCGCTCATTTCTTTTTTCATCTGTTCGGCGACGCGATGGGTCCTTAAGTTAGCCATGGGGTCACCCTCCTTCTTAAAACCATTCATAAATTGTATGAACACGTTCGATTTCTGTTCTAAAATCAACCAAAGAAAGTGCGCGTGAAAGCTCGTGTTCAACCGCAGTACGTGCGCTGCCCACACAGGCAAAGGCAAGTTCGGTGTGTTGCCACGCATCTTGATAAGCGATTTCACTTGCAGACAGGTTGTGCCCGTGCACCGCTTTTCGAAGGATACTTTGAACAACAGACCGCTTCTCTTTCAGAGAGTGTGCACTGAAAAGGATGCACTCGCAGCGGACAACGCCAACGATCATTTCGGTTTGACTTCTTCCATCACATAGGCTTCCATTGTGTCGCCTTCCTTGATGTCGTTAAAGTTTTCCAGTGTCACACCACATTCAAAGCCTGCTTTGACTTCTTTAGCATCATCTTTGAATCGCTTCAGTGTGTCCACATTGCCTTCGTAAATGACAACCCCGTCACGAACCAACCGGATCCCGGCGTCTCTTGAGATGAGACCGTTCGTCACATAGCATCCGGCGATCGTGCCGATTTTCGATACTTTGAATGTTGTTCGAACATCCAGCTGTCCAATCACTTTTTCTTTGTATTCAGGATCTAGCATACCCTTCATTGCTGCTTTGATTTCATCAATTGCATCATAGATGACACGATACAGACGAATATCAACGTTTTCTTCTTCAGCAACTTTTTGTGCATGATTATCCGGACGTACGTTAAATCCAACGATAATTGCGTTAGAAGCTGAAGCAAGAATTATATCCGATTCACTGATTCCGCCTGCTCCGGCATGAATGATGTTCACTTTCACACCGTCAACATCAATCTTCTTCAAGGAACCGGCCAATGCTTCAACCGATCCTTGAACATCCGCTTTGATAACCAGATTTATTTCTTTCATATCGCCTTCTTTGATCTTTTCAAACAGATCGTCAAGGCTAACTTTATTCGTCGTTTGCTTGCGTTCGGTAATCAGCGCACGTTCTGCTCTGACTTCGCCAATTTGCCGTGCTTTTTTCTCGTCATCAAACGCAGCAAATTGATCACCGGCATGGGGCACATTATTTAATCCTGTGATTTCCACCGGTGTTGAAGGGGTTGCCTTCTTTACACGGCGACCAACATCGTTGACCATGGCGCGTACACGGCCATAGGTGTTGCCGACAACAATGGGATCACCAATATGCAGTGAACCGTTCTGAACCAGCAAGGTCGCAATTGGCCCTTTTCCTTTGTCCAGCTGCGCTTCGATCACAGCCCCTCTTGCTTTCTTATCCGGGTTTGCTTTACATTCTTCCATTTCAGCAACAAGCAGAATCATTTCAAGCAGTTCATCAATGCCCGTACCCTTCTTGGCGGAAAGTTTGACGAAAATCGTGTCGCCGCCCCAATCTTCAGGAATCAGTCCTTGTTCGGACAGTTCCTGCATGACATGGTCAGGATTGGCATTTGCTTTATCAATCTTATTAACAGCGACAATAATCGGTACCTTAGCTGCGCGGGCGTGATGAATCGCCTCAATGGTTTGTGGCATAACCCCATCGTCAGCAGCAACAACTAGGACAGTAATATCGGTAATCTCAGCACCGCGCGCACGCATTGTCGTAAACGCAGCGTGGCCTGGTGTATCTAAAAATGTGATCTTCTTCCCATCATGTGTCACTTGATAAGCACCGATATGCTGCGTGATTCCTCCGGCTTCTCCTGCCGTTACTTTTGTATGGCGAATGGAGTCCAGCAAAGTTGTTTTTCCATGATCAACGTGGCCCATAATCGTAACAACCGGCGGACGGACAACGGCAGTTTCTTCATCGATTTCCAATCCTTCATCTTCAAAGCTTGCTTCGTCGACAACCACTTCATCCTCGACGGCAACGCCATAGTCCGCTGCAAGCAGTTCAATTGTTTCTCGTTCAAGGTCTTGATTCTTGGTGGCCATAACGCCTAAGGCCATTAACTTTTTGATGATATCGGTAGATGGGCGTCCCAGCTTTTCAGCAAACTGTCCAACCGTCAGCGACCCGGATAAAGTGATTTTTTCCGGAAGCTTGATCTCAAGATTTTGGCGGTTGGTTTGTGCACCGCCTCTTCTGCGATTGTTACGATTCCTTCCGAAGTTTCGGCGGCCGCCATTGTTATTTCGACCGTTTCCACCAAAACGATTTCGCTCATTATTATTATTATTATTCGAGTTTTGATTACGCCCGGATGATCTTCTGTTGCTGCTTTCTCCGGAGCGATTGCTGTTCGTCCTTGAATTGGTTTGCTTATTTTTTACATGTGAAGTTGTTTGATTTGGTTTCTTTTCTTTAGTTTTTGTTTGATTCACTTTACCCTCTGCTTTACTTTTATTCGTTATATTTTGTGCAGATGCTCCTGCATTGCCATTCATTTTTCGATCCAATTGACTCATCGCGTTATCGGCGATGATTGACATATGGCTTTTGACTTGAATGCCAAGTTCTCCCAATTTTGCTATAATAACTTTACTTGATACATGATGCTCTTTAGCATATTCATATACACGCATTTTACTCATATATTCACCCCCGTGATGATGGTCCGATCCTTTCGATCAGCTGGCCTGCGAATCCACTATCTGTGACCGCAATGATCACCCGCGAAGGTTGACCGATCGCCTGGCCAAGCACCTCTCTATCCGGTACGGTCAAAAGCGGAACGTGATAATAATCGCACTTATTCGTGATTGTTTTCTTTGTTCGGTCGGAAGCATCCGCTGCCAGTAAAACTGCCTTAGCCTTATTCTGACGAATTAACCGCAACACCGTTTCTTCGCCAGAACTCACCTTACCTGCTCGTTGTGCAAGGCCAAGAAATGATGCCCATTGATTATGATTGGGCATCTTCCGGATGAGCCTCCAGATAAGTATTCATTTCTTCGAAAACATGATCTGGTACGGCAACGCCCAAGTGTCTTGTGAGCAGGTTTTTGTCTTTTGCCTTTTGAATACAAGACACTTTTTTAGAAAGGTAAGCGCCTCGTCCATTTTTCTTTCCCGTTAGGTCAAGGGATACATCGCCTTCTGGCGAACGAACAATACGAAAAAGAGCCTTTTTTTCAGTGGATTCCTGGCAAACAATGCATTTGCGCATTGGAATTTTCCGCTGCTTCGGCATGAAAATCGCCTCCTTAATCTTGCTCGTTATCCGGAGATTCGTCCGTCTCAAATTCCGCTGATTCTTCGGCAGCTTGATCTTCTCTTCCAGTTTCTGAAGACTCAGAAGCGGATGCTTCATCGAATAAACCAAGTTCTTCTGCCTCGGATTCGCTCTTAATGTCAATTTTCCATCCTGTCAGTTTTGCAGCAAGCCGGGCATTTTGTCCGCGCTTACCAATTGCAAGTGAAAGTTGATAATCCGGAACGATAACTGTAGTCGCTTTTTCTTCTTCATGAACAATCACTTTAATGACTTTAGATGGACTGAGTGCATTCGCGACATAGATGACCGGATCTTCAGACCAACGAACAATATCAATTTTTTCACCCTTCAATTCATTGACGATCGTTTGTACGCGAGCGCCTTTTTGCCCAACGCAAGCACCGACAGCGTCCACTGCCGGATCTTCTGCATGAACGGCAATCTTTGAACGGTCACCGGCTTCACGCGAAATCGATTTAACTTCCACAGTGCCGTCGTAGATTTCCGGAACTTCCAATTCGAAGAGACGTTTCAACAGCCCTGGATGAGTACGCGAAACCGTAATCATCGGGCCTTTTTTGGCATCTTCGACTTTGGTTAAGTACACTTTAATGCGGTCATGCGGATGATAGGTTTCATTCGGCATTTGTTCTGACTGCGGCAGTAGCGCTTCAACACGTCCAAGGTCAACATAAATGAAACGATGATCAATGCGTTGGACAATTCCGGTCATAATATCGTCTGCACGATCAATGAATTCTGAATAGATCACGCCGCGCTCTGCTTCACGAACGCGCTGCGTCACGACTTGCTTCGCGGTTTGAGCGGCAATGCGTCCAAAATTTCTTGGCGTTACTTCAATTTCAACCGTGTCTCCGATTTGGTAGTGCGAATTAAGACTTTTCGCTTGTTCCAGCGAAATTTGAAGGTTTTTGTCCTCAACCGCTTCCGCAACTTCTTTCCTCGCATAAACTTTGATTTGTCCTAAACCTTCATTAATATCTACCCGCACATTCTGTGCCTGGTCAAAATTGCGTTTATACGCTGAAATTAATGCTGCTTCCAAGGCATCAAGCAAAACTTCTTTACTGATTCCTTTATCTTTTTCCAGTGCGGTGAGCGCTTCGATTAAATCACTGCTCATTTTGTTCTCCCCTTCTTTTACGGCAGTTCTTTCTAACTTACCGGCTGCATCAGCTTCTGTTGTTATTATTTGCTATGTAATCGGTTCGCTTCCCGCCAAAGGTCAAATGCGAACAGATTCCCATTCAAAGCAAGCAACACAACCTGTAAAAAGCCTATTTTAAAAGATGATCGCAAGGCGACTGCTGGCAATCTTGTCAAAAGGAAGCGTCACATGAACCACTCTTGTTTTGTCCTTGATTGCAAGTATAACGTAATCCTTGTTCACTTCAGTTAATTTACCTTCAAATACTTTATTGCCCTCGATCGGTTCATAAGTGGTCAAATGAACATCTTTTCCCACGGCCTTTTCGAAGTCTTCATACCGCTTCAGCGGACGCTCGGCACCCGGTGAAGAGACTTCCAGAAAATAGGCTTCTTTTATTGGATCCTTTACATCAAGTGCCTCGCTCAGTTTTTCGCTGACCTCAGCGCAGGTATCTAGATCGACGCCGGAAGGAGAGTCGATAAAAACACGCAAAAAGCGGTTTTTCCCCTCTTTGACATATTCTATATCAAAGAGTTCCAGATTCATTTCTTGTAGAATCGGGGAAATCAACTCATCGGCCATCTTTGCGATAACGCTAGCCATTTTCAGCCTCCTTTTGAAAATGAAAGAGTGGGAAAATCCCACTCTTTGAGACGAACTATTTCCAGTATTTCCATAAACACTATATCATACCCGTCTAATCTAGGCAAGAAAAGCCAGGTCAGAATAGCGATAATTGATTTGCGTCGGGCATTCCTTTCAAGCAACCTTGACCGTCAAGATATTCAAGAATTGTCTTTGAGATTTTGGCTCGGCGCTGCAAGTCTTCTTTCGAAAGGAATTCACCATCTTCCCGGGATTTGGCAATTGCCTTAGCAGCATTAGTCCCGACACCGGGAATTGCATTAAATGGTGGGATCAGCGTATCCCCTTCTACCAGAAAACGTGTTGCATCCGAACGATATAAATCGACCGATTGGAAACTGAGTCCGCGTTCGCACATCTCGAGTGCTACTTCAAGCACAGTCAGCAAGCTCTTTTCTTTTGGCATCGCGTCATTGCCTTTTTTCTCAATTTCATCCATTTTTGCCCGTATCGCATCGGATCCTCTTTTCATCACATCGACATCAAAGTCATCCGCGCGCACACTGAAATAGGTTGCATAGAACAGAATCGGATAATGCACTTTGAAATAGGCGATGCGGAATGCCATTAAAACATAAGCTGTTGCGTGTGCTTTCGGGAACATGTACTTGATTTTAAGGCATGAATCCAAATACCAACCCGGTACATCGTTTTCCTTCATCTCAGCAATCCATTCGTCATTTAACCCTTTTCCCTTTCGCACGGACTCCATGATTTTAAATGCGTGTGACGGCTCAAGGCCTTGGTGCATCAAGTCGATCATAATATCGTCGCGGCAGGAAATGACATCGCGAAGCACGCAGGTCCCATTTTCGATCAACACTTGGGCATTGCCCAGCCAAACATCAGTACCGTGAGACAGGCCTGAGATTTGAACCAACTCAGCAAAGGTTGTTGGTTTCGTGTCTTCGAGCATCTGCCGAACAAAGCGCGTCCCAAATTCAGGAATACCTAGGCTGCCGGTTTTGCAGCGTATTTGTTCTGGAGAAACGCCCAGGGATTCCGTTGAACTAAAGATTTTCATGACTTCTTTGTCATCTTTAGGAATTGTTTTCGGATCGATTCCGCTCAGATCCTGCAGCATACGAATAACGGTTGGATCATCGTGCCCGAGTATATCCAATTTCAAAATGTTGTCATGGATTGAATGAAAATCAAAGTGTGTCGTTTTCCATTCGGCCGTTATATCATCGGCCGGATATTGAACCGGAGTAAAATCGAAGATCTCCATATCCCTTGGTACAACGACGATACCGCCAGGGTGCTGACCGGTTGTTCGTTTTGCTCCTGTGCATCCTGCTGCAAGACGATCACGCTCTGCTCCCCGTAGGTTTTTGCCCGTGTCTTCTTCATATCCTTTTACATATCCGTAGGCCGTTTTGTCGGCAATCGTGCCGATTGTTCCGGCTCGGAATACTTTATCTTCACCGAAAAGTACTTTCGTATAATTGTGAGCAACCGGCTGATAGTCTCCGGAAAAGTTCAAATCAATGTCGGGAACTTTATCCCCCTTAAAGCCGAGGAACGTTTCAAAAGGTATATCATGCCCTTCCTTTGTCATCTTTGTTCCGCATTCAGGACAAGCTTTATCCGGAAGATCAAACCCACAGGCAACCGCGCCATCGGTAAAGAACTCAACATGATGACAATTCAAACACAGATAATGCGGCGGAAGCGGATTAACCTCGGTAATCTCAAGCATTGTCGCCACGAGCGACGAACCGACCGATCCACGTGATCCTACAAGATAACCATCGGAGAGTGACTTCTTCACCAATTTATGGGCAATCAAATAAATGACGGAAAACCCGTGTCCGATGATACTTTTTAGTTCTTTCTCAAGCCGCTTTTCGACCAGATCTGGAAGTGTCTCACCGTAAAGTTTATGTGCTCTGCCGTAGGTCTTTTCTTTAACTTCGTCTTCGGCGCCGTCAATCGTTGGTGTATATAACTTGTCCTTGACCGGTAATACTTCTTCAATTTGGTTAGCAAGTGCATGAGGATCACTGACAACAACTTTTTCTGCCTTCTCTTCACCAAGAAAGCTCATGCAGCCCAGCATTTCATCCGTTGTTCGAAAATGAACATCCGGCTGCGTCTGACGATTGAGCGGATTCCCTGCTTGAGAGCCGATCAAAATCTTACGGTAGATTTTATCATGGCTGTCCAAATAGTGAACATCTCCAGTGGCAACCACCGGTTTGTTCATTTTCTCACCCAGCTTTACAAGCTTGATCATAACATCTTTGAGCGCCAGTTCATCGCGAACGATCCCTTTCTCGACAAGATGTTGATAGTTGGACGGCGGCTGAATTTCAATGTAATCATAGAACTCAGCGACTTTTTCTGCCAGTTCCGCCGACTTCTGCATCATCGTTTCAAAAAGTTCGCCCTTGTCGCAACCGGAACCGACCAGAAGGCCCTCTCGATATTTCGTCAACAACGAGCGCGGAATTCTAGGTACGCGATAAAAGTATTTAACATGTGAAAGCGAAATCAATTTATAGAGATTTTTAAGTCCGATTTGGTTCTTCACGAGCAGAATAATATGCGATGGCCGAATCCGATCAAGATTTCCTTTACCAAGATTATCATTTAATTGATCGTGATACTGCATGCCTTTTTCAGCAGCGTCCTTCAGCATCTTCCAAGCAAGATAACCCGTTGCTTCCGTGTCGTAGATGGCCCGGTGGTGATGGGTAAGCTCGATGTTAAAGGCTTTACACAACGTATCGAGCTTATGGTTTTTAAATTCAGGGTAAAGAAAGCGGCCCAGTTCGAGTGTATCAATAACTGGATTGTCCGCTTTTTCATACCCAAGCTTTTGGTAGGCAGTATTTAAAAAACCCATATCGAAGGTCGCATTATGCGCCACAAGCACTGCATCCCCTGCAAACTGCTTAAACGCCTGGACAACCTGATCTGCATCCGGTGCGTCAGCAAGCATTTCATCCGTTATACTGGTTAACTCAATGATTTTCTGAGGAAGCGGATGATGCGGATTTGCAAATTGATCAAACTTTTCGAGCACCTCACCGTTTTTAATCTTAACTGCGGCAAGCTCGATGATCGTGTCATAAACCGCGGATAATCCAGTCGTTTCAACGTCAAAGACAACGTAAGTTTCATCAGCAAGCAACCGGTGCGCTAGATTATAGGCAATCGGTACACCATCATCAATAAGATTAGCTTCAACACCATAGATTACTTTAACGCCGTTTTTCTGTCCGGCGGCATAGGCTTCCGGATAAGACTGGGCAACCCCATGGTCGGTAATCGCAATCGCTGAGTGCCCCCATTGTTTCGCTCGCTTGATCAAGGCCGACGCCGTAACCACTGAATCCATCTGGCTCATAACCGTGTGCGCGTGAAGTTCGACGCGCTTATGCCCCTCTGGAGCTGTATCTTTTTTTACATGAGGGGTGATCTCCTCGATATCATTAGCGATCATCACCAAATCTCTGGCAAAGCTGTCATTCTGCACACCGCCGCGCACTTTTGCCCACATTCCTTTATGCATTTGGGCAAACTTTGCAGCATCTTCTTTGTCTCTGGAAAAGACTTTGACCATGAGCGAATCGGAATAGTCGGTTATTTTAAACAGCAGCAGCGTACGGCCACTGCGGAGTTCTCGTATCTCGGAATCGAAAATATATCCTTGGATGGTTATGCGCCGTTCTTCGTCCTGAATCGTCTCGATGGATACCGGTTCATCATGAATATCATAACCGATCTTGAATGGTCCATCCGGTACATCGCCGGCCGCATCCTCAGCGTCCTTCTTTTTCTGCATTTCAATCATTGCTTGAACAACTTTCTGCTTATCTTCTGCATCTCTTTGTTTTACAAATGAGTCATAAGCCTTCGTTCGTTCTTCTGAACTGACTTTAATTTCAAGCGAGATCGGTGGAAACCCAAAAGTACGCAACTTCTCGTTAAGTACCTTGGGCAATTTTCTTTTAATAAGCCCTGCTTCTGTATCGCTCGTCGTTGAAATCATCAGCTGCCGTTCATTTAATTGCGGATTTTGCCGCTGCAAACATCCTTTTAATGCTGGGAATTCATGACACAGGCGTTCGCAAACCGGCTGCCAATAATCGGAAAAATAGTGTTCGGCACGTGAAGCATCACGGACGTGCACTGTAAAAGTAATTTGCGATACGACCGACTGAAAGTGCGCTTTCAGTCTTTCTTCCAACCATTCATAGACTTGATAGGGGAGAATTCCGTCAAGGAGAAAGTCAAAATGCCAACGACGTTCCGAACGGAAAACAGATAGCTTGTCGATTTCACCATGCGTAAAATAGCGCTCCATCCACTCTGTCGGCACCTCAAGATGTTTGAGCAATAGTTCAAATCGATCCGTTCCGGCTGTTGTACTCGTCATCACTGCTCGTCTCCTTTCTTTCTACAATTCTACTAAAACTATTACTGAAATGCCATTGATTCTCGTATTCTGCGAAACACAAATAAGAAAAACCGGGCAAAATACGCCCGGTCCTTAATCTCCAACCATGTGTGATGGACTCGTGTCTTTTCGGTGCTGAATCGCCGCTTC
>NZ_JFZC01000075.1 GCF_000648615.1 Sporolactobacillus terrae DSM 11697
CCTGAATTATTCACCGCTTGCCGTTTTTTCGGGATTTTGCTCACCAGGATGCAGCCAACCTGATTTCACTTGATTTTTTGAATGGAAAAATGACCTTGAAGATCAATTTCTGAACATTCACGTAAAAGAAGGCCATTTTGAGACAGACTTCCCCCGTTGATCTGATGAACCCGTTTTGAATTTTGAGCTGAGTGTTTTTTTGTTACTCGATGTGAAGTTGTTGAATCCGGTTGAGCACGTTCCAGAAGAATGCCTGATAGACAAAACTGGAAGACAGCTTGAAATAAAGGGATCGTCCTGACCGGACGAGCTTACTGGCCACTTTGACGATCCGCGTTCGGATGGTTTCGATTCGCATGGCCTTCTGTCTTTTTGGGAATGCCATCGTCCGCATCCAGTTCGTTAAATTGTAGGCGAGCAGACTGAGCATCAATCGGACTTCGTTAATTTCGAATTTGTGACTAGACAGTTGATCCAGACTGAATCCGGATTTGGCTTCCTTGATGTAGTTTTCCATCGTCCCTCGTTTCTGATAAGTCTGAAAGACCTGTTTCGGGGAGAAGCATTCAACCAGATTGGTCACGATAAAGGTATGCGTAAAGAAAAGTTCATTGGCCGGGCGAATGGATTGAACGGCAACCCGTCTTGGCTTACCCCAGGACTTCGCCTGATAATCAAATTCTTCATAGTAACACTGAGTTTTACCGGTTGGTGAATCATTCGGGTGAAGTTCTTCGGCCATCCGTTGAAGCACGGCGTTGGTCTTCAGCCGAATCACGTAGTAGACGGATTCTGTTTCGCACGCCTCGTAGAGGTCCGGTGTGGCAAAACCGCTGTCAGCGCGAACGAGCGGCGTGGTTTCTGGAAAGTGCTCGTTGTAGTGTTCGAGAATCGGCCGGACAAAGTCCACAACGCCATGCGATGTATAGCGATTTCCAGGACGCAGTTTCGCTTTCAAAAAATCACCCGTTGCCCCATCAAACGCCACCAAGGGATGGAAGCCGATCGTACCGTAATGCGCGTTATAGTCCGAGGATTCTTGCTTTCCATACGTATCAACATGGGTGGAATCCAAGTCAAGGATCAGTGCTGGATTCTTGCGATAGCGGTGAACTTTGTCGAGTAATTTTTGGTTGGCCATGCCAAGCTGATCCAGAGCATTAGGATCAAAGCGATCATAAAAACGGGAGAGTGTCGGCTGTGACGCAAGTGTTGGTGATTCAACAACCTGAGTGAACACGGGATCGTGAATCAATGAATCCGCTGCATCATCTTCAGAATAACCAGCCAGCAGCTGATAGATCTTCTGGCGCAAAAGTTGCTCATTGGAATAATCCGGACTTTTGCGCGAATCGTTCAGCACCAGATGGTGAGTCAGCGTTTTTGAGAAACCGAGTTTTTCATCAAATTCTTTAAAAATCAGATGACCGCTGTCGGAAGAAAGTTCGCCACCGGTAAAATTGATTTTGATCTTCCTGTTGAATTGACACGACTTTTCCTCTACACTGAGCATATGAGGAACCTCCTTGTATGTTTTTGGTTTAGTCACCTATTATCATACAAAGGAATGGTTCCTTTTTCATTAACTTTTTTCACCTAATCGGTGAAAAAACGAAAAGGGTTATCTCCTTGTGGGGAAAGCGTTTTGGCCAGTTAGCAAATTAGGCTATGAATAATTCAGG
>NZ_JFZC01000076.1 GCF_000648615.1 Sporolactobacillus terrae DSM 11697
AGCGAGCAGCTGGAGTGTCGTTTGTGCACAAGGTGATGAACAAAGCCCGAATGGAAGGCGGAAGTAAGGACCGGGCGTATTTTGCCCGGTTTTTCTTATATATACAGGGAAGTCAAACGCTTTTCTCTGAAAAAAGAACGATTTCGGGATAAATCGTTCTTATATTACAATTGTGTTTCATTACGACATATAAGCTTAATATCTGTTCGGAATATGACGGTGCTATAATAAAAAAGTCGATAGAACAGATGAAATGAAACAATAATGAACAACAGAAAATAGAACAAAGAGATCTATTGTTTTGGGGAGGAACTAGGCCGATCATGAAAATGGACAAGAAGAAAGCGACCGTGACACTGGCACTGACGTTCGGACTGACATACTCTACTTTAGCACCAAATGTTACATATGCAGCACCAAATCTTGCAGAAATTAATAGTAAAACTGCGGCACAGCAATCATTGAAAGCGCAGTTGACGAAGCAGCAGAAGAAGATTCAAAACGAATTGGATGCAATGAATAAGAAGCAATTGAACCTCACAAGTCAAATTAGTGACGGGCAAGCTAGAATCAACAAAACAAATGATAAAATTGGTGTGCTGAAAGCGGAGATCTCTGAGATAAACGAACGCATTGAACAACGTAAAGATATCCTGAAAGATCGTTTGGTTTCCATCTATAAGAACGGCGGTTCAGTAAACTACATCGATGTGTTATTTGGTTCAAAAAACTTTGGTGACTTTATTGATCGAACGGTCGCATTGACAACCATTACAAATCAAGATCAAAAGATCATTACAGATCAAAAAAATGATCAACTTGCTGTAAATCAGAAAAAGGAAAGTATCGAAAAAAAGCAGGCAGCTAACGTTGCTCAATTGGAAAAAATGAAAAAAACGCTTGCTGAAGTTGTTGCTCTCCAAGATCAGAAAAAGATTGCGGCCAAAGCGCTAGAAAGCAAACAAGACGGTGTATCCGCACAACTTGCATCCTTGGCAAGTGCGGCGGAAGACTTGAAACGTGCGGCCGTTAAGCCTGTTTCTTATTCCACTTCAAACGACTCGGTTTCCAAATCGAGTTCAGATGCTTCGGATTCAAATGAGTCAAGCTCAAATAATTCGGGGTCAAATGAGTCATCAACGACAAAATCGGCAGATAAAGCAACGCGCAATGGAGGGGCTTCAAACGACTCGGATTCCAGTCAAAGTCAATCGGTTGGTTTGTCCGCATCCGTCGCTACCGGCGGTATTTCTGGTATTCTCAATTACGGAAACCAGTTTATTGGTCGTTCAACTTATGTATTTGGCGCTTCGAATCCTTCAGCAAGACAATTTGATTGCTCCGGTTTTGTCCATGCAGCATTTGCAGCCAATGGAGTCGGAGTTGGACGTAGTACCGGTGCGCTAGTAAGTCAGGGACGAGCAGTCAGCTTTAGCAGCGCGCAACCTGGCGATCTTGTTTTCTTTAATACGTATAAAACCAACGGACATGTCGGTATTTATCTTGGCGGCGGTCGTTTTATCGGTTCCCAAAGCAGTACTGGTGTTGCCATTGTGAGCATGAGCAATCCTTATTGGAAGTCTAAATTCAGCGGTGTTGTACGCAGAATCCTTAATTGAAGGTTCATTTGTTCGATTACCATATAGAAAAAGTTAGGCGCGAGAATATTTATTCTCGTGCTTTTTGTATTTTCAGAACGATGAGTGAGGCGGATCGCGGCTGTTTCGCTACAAAAAAGATGACAGGTGTCATTCCCTTTTTATGATTACTGGAACTAGTTGTAGGGAAGCGTGTGACGTAAACTTCATTATAGAAGCTCATGATTATTTAATCGAGTGAAGTGATGGAGGAAAGCTTATGACTCTTTTTCCAATGACAAAACATTTTTTACGTGTAATGGTGTACTATAAAGTCAATTTTATTTTCAGTTTTGGCGTGCCGCTTGTATCGATCATTTATTCATTACGCAAATATATTTTTCGACATCCTGAACAAAAAGAAACGATAGAACTAATCATCTTTTGGATCAGCTACATGATTGTACTCTATGCATTGATGGATAGCGGATCTGCACTCGTACGATTGCGTGAAGAGCAATTTTTAAAAATGTTCCTCTTTATTTCCAGAAACAAATGGAAAGTGATTATGGCACGGTTCTTTTCGCATCTGATTGTGCTGACCGCGTCTGCTGTACTGTTCGACTTGATTGCAAGTATCCTTTTCTCGTTACCGTTCGGCACACTCATTGGAATAACCGCTGTTATGATCTGTGTTTGCGTTATTCCTGTTTACAGCCTGTTTTTGCTTTTTGCTGCACTACCGTTTCGGCAGGAAACCATTCAACCCATTGTTAACTTGCTTATATTCTTTTTCCTTATTATTACTCTGAATCATTTTTCAGGTACGACTACCTTCTTCAACGTTTTACTGCTCCTTACTAATCCAATGAATTATGCATTTGATGTTGGCTTGACCTTTTTATCGTTTCTATCTTCAAATGATGCACCACCGGTATCTTGGCTGCTCTTGCTATTGATATCCTGTATTTACTTAATCATCGGTTTCGTTTCAATCATCAATATGAAAATCCTGCCAATCTTTAGAAATTGAGGTGAGTATGATGAAGATTCGACATTTAACTTACAACTACCCTAAAAACCATAAGCTAATCTTTGACAATCTGTCCTTATCCATCGTTCCTGGGAAAGTTAATGTTTTGATCGGGATGAATGGAGAGGGAAAAACAACACTTTTTGATATTGTGTCTGATTTAGTTAAAACCGATGCTGAAATGAACGATAGGGTACCGATTAAGGATATTTTATATCAAATACAAGGGGTCCCCATTCTTAGTACGATTAATGGCAAATCTCTCGCTGAATTAATTCTGTGCTCAAGTGGACAGTATCATTTGAAGGATATAACTCCGAAGCTCTTTGAACCTCTCTTGGGCAATGATCCGGACTCAGTACGAAAAATTGCATATCTTTGGAGGATGCAATATGGTAAAATGTCCCCGGGCGAGCGCCGTTGGATCACAATATTACTCTATTGTCTGATTAATAAATCCCTGTATCTGTTTGATGAACCAACTGCTGGAGTCGATCGTTATTCTGCCAATCAAATTCTCAGACAAATACAAATGCTTAATAAAAGGAAGAAAAAAACAATTTTTATTGCAACGCATCAAATTGAGGACGTGGCGTACTTCTCTCATTTTCAGATTCATGTACTCGCTCACGGTCAAATTGTGCTATGCGAAGATCAGGACAATTGGATTAAGGAAGCAAAGAAAAGTAAATTACCCTTTCTTAAGGCGTGCATTAATGATTTAATCCGCTGCAGAACTGAATGAATCGACGAGATGGAGGTGCTTATATGAAACTCTTTCCAAAATCGGTTGGGCCCTATCCCTATCTCTGGATGCTGATTATTTTTCCACAATTTTTTTATAATGCCTTGCACGTCGATCACTTGACGAATCGAATGATCACAGTAATGGCAGGAATCATTCTGATCTATGTCTTCCGACAGATGTATTGGCTCGACCACAGCGCATTACTCATCCATTTTCAGATTTGTTTGGCGGCGCTGTGTGTGAGTAGTGTCATTATCGACCCATCGATGATGTTTTATGGCCTTGGCTTCGTATTTTTGTTCGGTTATATTGAACGTGTAAGAGATTTAGTATTGGGCATCGTCAGTCTCACGCTTGTCTACATCATTGTCTCGGCAATTTCTGACGGTTCTCCGATTGCTTTCATTAGAAAATACCAGTTCATTCTTTTTATCATTCAGGCCGTTATTCCCATTGCCGTATTTTTATATGAACGAACGCGGAAGTTGCATCATCAATTAAATCAAGCGAATGAACAGATTGTGAGCTTGGTTAAAGAACAGGAACGAAATCGTTTTGCACGTGATCTCCACGATACATTGGGGCACACATTGACCATGGTTATCCTCAAATGTGAATTGGCCACGCGACTCATGGACAAAGAAAGTGATCAAGCAAAACTGGAACTGTCTGAAATTGAAGCGATTACCCGGACAGCACTGCGGCAGACACGAGAACTTGTTACTTCAATTAAATATCGATCTTTGCAGGAAGAACTCGATGATACGAAGCGGTTTCTTCAAAACAAGAGAATATCGGTATCGGTAGATTCTCCAGAAAGTTGGCCGCAACTTGGAACAAAAAGTGAGACAATGCTGAGTCTTGCGCTCCGAGAAGCCGTTACGAATGTTGCCCGGCACAGTGATGCAAAACGATGTACGATTAAAATTATGGTTCAAAATCAGAAATTTTGTCTTGTGGTTGACGATGATGGCGTTGGCTTTGAGGGAGATGGATCAGCGGGAAACGGACTGCATACCATGCAGGAACGAATGATGTTGATCGGTGGATCTGTTGAGTTCGTTAAAAAAGAACCAGGGACTACACTACGATTTCAATTGCCACTGAAGAAGAGAAAGGTGGAAGCCGGCACATGCGAATCGTGATTGCAGAGGATCAAGGCATGCTGCGTGGAGCGCTTGTCCAATTACTTGATATGGAAGAGGACTTTTTGGTCGTTGGACAAACGGATAACGGTGATAAAGCGCTGGCGCTTATAGAGGAAACACAACCAAATCTAGTTATTGCTGACATCGAAATGCCAGGTATGAGTGGCTTGGATTTGGCGGAGCAACTGAAGAATTGCAAGAGCCAATGTAAAGTAGTCATTGTAACAACTTTCGCACGTCCTGGATATCTTGAACGTGCGATGAAAGCAAATGTTTCCGGTTACATATTGAAGGACGAACCGATTAATGACTTGATGGATCATTTACGGTTGATCGACAAAGGCGGAAAATTCATCAGTCCTGAACTTGCAGCATCCTTTTATTTTTCTGAAGAAAATCCTTTAACGGATCGTGAGTGCGATTGTTTGCGTCTCGTATTATCCGGCCATACCACCAAACAAATCTCCGATATTTTATTTCTTTCGCAAGGCACAGTACGCAACTATTTATCAACAGCGATGCAAAAATTGAACGCAGGTTTACGCATGGAAGCGGCGAAAAAAGCTCAAGACAACGGCTGGCTTTGAGCCGGGAAAGTAGCGCTTTTCTCGCAGGATAAGAAAGTATAGGATTTTGCCCTGTCTTCAAGCCAATAGACCCTTGTCTTGGCTAAGAATCAAAGCGGAGGGGCTCTGGCGCCAGCGGGATCGCGTTTAGTTGATGCGTGCCAGGCGAGACGAGACCCCGCAGATTTCTGTTTGTCTGAGGAGGCTCCGGTGCACCCGTGGAAAGCGAGCAATCGGAGCGGTGATTCAGCACTGATAAGACACGAGTCCATCGCACATGGCTGGAGATAAAGGACCAAGCACAGCTTGGTTTTTCTCACAGGTAAAGAAAGTATATGATTTTGGGGGTATCGCAGTGAATATGACTGTGATACCTTTTATTTATGAAACCTAATATTCTTAAACG
>NZ_JFZC01000077.1 GCF_000648615.1 Sporolactobacillus terrae DSM 11697
CCGAAGCGGCGATTCAGCACCGAAAAGACAGGAGACCATCATACATGGTTGGAAATTAAGGACCGGGCGTATTTTGCCCGGTTTTTCTCACAGGATAAGAAAGTATATGATTTTGACCTGTCTTCAAACCAATAGCCCAGTGTCTTGGCCGAGAAACAAAGCGGAGGTGCGAGACGCCTGCGGGAACAGCGTGCCAGCGAGACCCCGCAGATACCTACCTGTCTCAGGAGGCTCGCGGTGCGCCCGCGGCAAGCGAGTAACCGAAGCGGCGATTCAGCACCGAAAAGACACGAGTCCATCACACATGGCTGGAGATAAAGGACCAAGCACAGCTTGGTTTTTCTCAGTGTAACAAATCAAAAAGAAACAAGCGGCGCTATTCTGGATAAGGAGCATTCCTTGCAGTTCCTAAAAAAGTTGCTTATGATTGCTTAAGAAGAAAAAACTTGATCGGAATCGTATTGGGAGGAATCATGATGCGTACATTAGAGACAGCACGCGCGTTATTAGGAAGCGGACAAACTGAGGAAGGGCTCGACCTGCTGCACCAGTTAGCTGAAGAACATGACGACCGGATTCAGTTTGCTGCTGCAGATCTTTATCAACAATTCGGATTTATTGATGATGCCCAAGCGGTTTATGAACGCTTGCTGAAGCGCTATCCTAATGACAGTGATTTAATTATTCAGCTTTCAGAACTACTGATTGATAAGAATGAAGAAACAGGTGCGATTGATTATTTGCAGCGGATTCATTCATTGGATGCCAATTATTTAAGTGCACAAGTCATGCTGGCCGATCTGTACCAAATGGAAGGCTTGGATGAGGTTGCTGAACATAAATTGCTTCATGCACTTAAGGTTTCACCACATCAGCCTGTACTTATTCTTGCTCTTGGAGAGCTCTATTTATCGATTGGCGAAGCAAGCAAAGCGGTTGACTGCCTGATGGAAGTTAAAGATAATCCAGAGCTTGCTGATCAAAAAATCCATTTGAAGCTTGCCGAAGCACTCAGCCTCAGTGGTCAATTTGAAGCGTCTATGCAAGAATATGAATTGGGTTTCAAACAAGAAAAAACGCTGGACGGGCTCTTTGGCTACGCAGTTACCGCATTACGTATCCATAAACATCGAAAAGCAATTAAAGCTTTAGAGACATTAAGAGCAATGGATCCGGGCTACAGTACGCTTTATAATGTACTTGCCGAAGCGTATGAGCACGAAGGGCAACTAAAAAAAGCCATAGAATCGATCAAATTGGGAATCGAACAGGATGAATATAATGAGCGTCTTTTTGAACGTGCGGGCATTTTATCAGCAAAATTGAATGAAGAGAAGCAGGCGGCAGAATACTTCAAAAAATGTCTCAAGTTGAATCCGGAAAATATGGATGCATTAACTCATCTTGTCGAGTTAAAAGCACAGGATGAGGATTACGAAGCCGTTGTTGAGCTGCTCGAGCCGGTTGAAACGGGCGACCCATTGTTGCACTGGTTTCTTGCCACCGCTTATAATCAAACAGACGAACTCAAAAAGGCAGCGCAGCTCTATAAAATGAGTTTGTCCGCATTCTCTGACAATCCAGAATTTCTCCAGGAATACGGAGAATTTTTAAGAGAAACAGGTCATTTAAAAGAGGGGCTTGATCTTTTAATTACGGCATCGCGTTTGAGTCCGGAAAATCAAGATCTTGCAGCATTTGTCGAACGAATTAAGCAGGATGAAATTCAGTAAAAGGCGAATATAAATAATATGACGCTTGATGAATGCGAATGGTCGCGAGGAGGGGACGTCAGGATGGAACAGATGGTATCAAATGTGCAGAAGAAAACATTCCTTCGGTGGATCTTAGATCGTCATCTGCTGACCAACCGGGAAATTATTTGGTTGCTCCATTATTTAATGAGTAATGACCAACTCTTGTCTTTAATTCATATCGTTGATGATGTCACGCGCGTGAATCGATCCATTATAATCGGTAATTCGGCAAAAGGAATTCAATTCTTCCGTTATGTGAAAACAACGGTTGAAACCGATGATCCTGAAAAAGCATTTCACGATTTACGAATGAATCAGATTGAGGATGTTTATCTTCAATTATCCATTGAAGCGGTCTACCGCTCGCCTATTTTTTATTCAGTTTTGGAAGAAAATCCGAACAGTCATGAGGATATTCATGAGAAGTACGGGCAAATGGCAGAACATGCTACGGATGAGGCAGAGCGCACCTTCATGATCAACCGGCTGACTCGTGCCATTAACAATGCACTTGATGAGGGTGATCAGCAGCAGTTTTACACGCTCACGAAACGGTTAAATACAATCAATAAACAAATGAACGGATAAACAGAAAACCTTCTCTAAATGATAAACACTTGGCGGTCTACTCTTGTCCCTCAACTCATATAGTTCCGATAAGGCGTTTAAAGGGAGGACAAGCGATGAACGTAAAGCTGTTTATCATTTTTGTTTGCTTTACATTGTTTATAGGATTTCCAGAACGCGGATATGCCGAAAACAGCAGCGCCGCAATGAAAAATCAAACCGACAATTTAATCAGTCTTTCTGATCAAGTTTTTCACTATTCAATCGCCAAACAGGATAAAGCAGCCGCAAGCCTTCTGAATGAGCTGAGCGAGAAATGGAATCATTCATTAGATCTGTATTCGGAAAAAGAACAGCAAGTGATCGGAACCTCAATCGTAAAGCTTAAGGTTTTACTTAAGACGCAGGCGAATCAGCAGGAAATAGCTGATGCAGCTGCCTCCCTGCGGCTTGGATTCGATGCGCTACAAAATGAAGGGACTCCGATGTGGAAGGAAAAACGTTCGGATATCATGAAGCCCCTGAGCCGAATGAACACCGCATTGAAAAATAAGAAACAAGAATATTATCAATATGAACTTAATCAATTTCTTAATGAATATGCGATCATATATCCAGCACTGATCATCGACGGTCAGCCGGATATGGTGACTTTGCTTGATCAGCGAATCACAACATTAACCAATCACCGTTTAGAAGATATCACGGAATCAAAGCGAATACGTCAATTAAACAGAATAACCGATGACTTGAATCGGCTATTTAAACAATCACGAAATGGTAAAGAAGAAAATACAATGGGGTTTATGCCCATAATTGGGGGAATTGTTGTAACCGTACTGGCCTATGTATCTTGGGTGCGCTATACAGCAGAACGGAAAAGAAGAGCACGGATCCATTGAAAAAGTAAAAATTTTGACAAAGATAGATTGTTTGACTAAAATTGACTATAATAGTATTGTTCCGATTGAAAACTGATGCTTGAATACGTTTGACGATTGTACCGTTTTCAAGAGGCTTGAATCAATTAATTAGATCAATTTTGGAGGAATGAGCATGATTCAATACCTAATCTATCTGGGCATTCTGATGCTGATCCCCATGTGGGCACAAATGCGTGTTCGCTCAACGTACGCTCGTTATGCAGAGGTCAGTAATTCAACCGGAATGACCGGTGCGCAAACTGCGCGGCGAATTCTTGACGATAACGGTTTGTACGATGTAACGGTCAGGGAGGTTGCAGGATCCTTAACCGACCACTATGATCCGCGTGACAAATCGATTAATCTTTCCACGGATATTTATCATGGTGCTTCTATTGCGGGAACTGCCGTTGCGGCTCACGAAGTCGGGCACGCAATTCAGGATGCAAACGATTATACGTTTATGCGTGTACGCAGCGCCCTCGTTCCAGTGGCGAATTTAGGATCAAATTTGTCGTACATCTTGATTCTTGCAGGCGTATTTCTCGGCATGTTTCAGCTTGCTGCGCTGGGCGTGGTCTTCTTTGCAGCGGCTGTGCTTTTCCAGGTCGTAACCTTACCTGTCGAATTTGACGCATCAAGCCGTGCATTAAAACAGATTGTCAGCTTAGGCATTGTTCAGGAAAATGAACGGCCACAGGCCAAAAAGGTATTGTCTGCAGCAGCAATGACCTATGTTGCCGCTGCACTGGTATCCGTAATGGAACTCGTTCGTTTTATTTTGATGATTACGATGAGCAATCGAGAAGAGTAAGCGGATCTTTCAAATGCTGAATGCATACAATGAGATGTGCCTGTCTGCTGCCACATAAGTGGCAGCTTTTTTTTATGGACTTTAGTCCGTTGAGTACGCGTAGCGTGCGAAACATAAAACCCCCCGCTATGCGGGGGGAGTACCAAATCGTTATACAAAGAAGCGCTTCCTTTCGATAGAATATAGATGTTCAGGCTATATTGCTACATGAAAGGAAGCGCTAGAATGGCTAATAAAGCAAACAGTTTAGCCCATACCAAATGGTTGTGTAAATACTATATCGTATTCACACCAAAGTATAGACGAAAAATTATCTACAATCAATATCGGAGAAGCTTACAGGAAATCATCAAGCAGCTCTGTCGGTATAAAGGAGTAGAAATTTTGGAAGGACATATGATGCCTGATCATGTGCATCTTCTGCTCAGCATACCACCTAAAATGAGCGTGGCAAGTTTTATGGGCTATTTAAAAGGCAAAAGTGCGTTGATGATGCTTGACAAGCATGCAAACTTAAAGTACAAATTTGGCGATCGTCATTTTTGGGCAGAAGGCTACTATGTGAGTACCGTAGGATTGAATGAAGCAACCATCAAGAAATATATTCAAGATCAAGAAAAACACGATATTGCACTGGATAAATTAAGCGTTCGAGAATATGAGGACCCCTTTAGAGGTCGCTGAGTAGTACAAACACCCATTATGGGTAAGCAAAAGAGGCAAAGTCAATATAGCCTGAACAAAGTGAAGGCCAGCGCCTTGAGACGCTGGCCGGTAATCCAAGGCTTATAGCCTTGGAGCAAACCACCCTTTTGAAGGGTGGTTATGATTGAATAAGTTCCTTAAAACAAGACTTGAGCTGTAACTCAAAGATTGATTTCTGTATCGTTACCGGCAATAGCGGAAGTTCATTGCTTGACAATGCCACATTTTAGATTAAACTAAAAGAGTTTGAGCATGCTCACGTGGTTCGAAACCATCCCACGTTTATCAAAAAACTAAGGAGGAGTCTTAAGTATGAAGACTGTAAAAATGCTGGCGGTTAATGCATTGCTTGCCGCCATTTATATTGTGTTGACTTTTTTTCTTCAGCCGATCAGTTTTTCAGCAGTTCAATTTCGTATTTCAGAAATGTTGAATCACATGATTGTATTCAACAAGAAATATTTTTGGGGCATTATTTGCGGTGTATTTCTTGGCAATTTGTTTTTCTCGCCGATGCTCCCATATGATCTGATTTTCGGAACGGGACAATCAGTGCTCGCACTTTTAACTACAATGATTGTTTCTAAATTTATAACCAACATCTGGGCACGCATGCTGGTAAACACAGGGGTATTTACTTTGACCATGTGTTTTATTGCCTGGGAACTTGCAATTGTTCTAAAGCTGCCGTTTCTGTGGACATGGTTGACAGTCGCCATTGGCGAATGTGTTGTAATGTTGATTGGTATGCCGATTATGTATGCAATCAATCGTCGTGCCAAACTTGATAAGTTAATCTAAGGGGATAAAAAAAGAAGTGCTTCTTAAGTGAAGCACTTCTTTTTTTAATTTTTTGGCCGCAGTCCCCAAAGGTAATCGGCGACAATTTTATCGACTTCCGGATTCTCATGCAACATACTATGTTGGGCATTCGGACCGTAAACAATCTTCTCGGAATAGTGCTTCGGATTAAAGAAATATTTTCCGAAAAAGGCGCTTTTTAATGTCACAACACCGTCGCCTTCTTGAGCATTGCTCATGATGCCGGCAATAGCTAAAACATCCAAATTATTAGGCAAACGATCACGATGGTGATACAGATAGCTTTGCTGTTTCAGAAATTTAATAGAAAGATGAGTATCATTGAGCGGGCCGCTGATCCAATCAAATGGAGCAGCAATGGCAACATACTTGCGTATCTTTGGATAATCAACCGGAGTTTTGATCTTTTCTAAATAACAGGTAAACGCTTTTCCACCCATTGAGTGGGAAACAACATTAACTTGATCAATGGTGTAATTTTTCTTTAATATGCGAAAAATGTTATTCAGCCAGGCGGCTTGCTGCTCCATAGGCTCATGATTACGAGAAAAGATAATTTGAATGATTGGGATCTTTTGGTTCGTTATTCTTCCACTAACGTTGATGACTCCATTTGGTCGGACTGTAACAATCATTGCGCGTTCCGGACCATCGTAGTTTGCGTGCAATCGTTCCAACATCGTGCGGTAAGAACGTTTCGATCCTTTCCAGCCATGAATAAAAACGGTTGGAATCTGCTGATGGTTTATCTTATTATCCGCTGCAGTCTGTTCAGCAGCAGTCTCGGTAGCGTTGGTCACCGTATGTGTTGCTGTTGAGGCTCTGCTATGTTCAAAAATGAGATAGAATGCAAGTAGGAAAACTGCTGCAGCAGCAATAAAGATGAATCGCTTGATTTTCACGTAGAACACTCCATTAAGATCGGCTTATGAATTACTATATAGCTTAACGCAAAGCGATGCATTTTAAAACCATACGTCTCACCCTTTTGGGAGAACCATTCATGGTATAATGGGGGCAGTTAACAAGAAGAGAGGCGTTTTTTTGGTACAACAATCACGATTGCTGCTTGTAGGCGGGATGGCGTTGTTGTTTCGCGCTTTTTATGCAACAGCCCCAACGGGTCAGTTTATGTTTAATGCGCAAGGTATTCCAACGAATGGTGTTCAAGGATTTCTCCGTCACCTGTTATTAGCTATTGAGAATAGGAAGCCAACCCATATTGCGGTTTGCTGGGATATGGGATCAAAAACATTTCGCCATCAATTGTTTGACGAATATAAAGCAAACCGCTCGGCACCTCCGGCGGAGATGATTCCCCAATTTAACTTGGCAAAGGAAATGGTTGATGCATTTGGTATCCCTAACGTTGGTTTAGCGGGTTATGAGGCGGATGATTGTATTGGTACGCTTGCCAAACATCTGCATCACGATGTCCAAGTATCGATTGTTACCGGTGATCGTGATTTGCTTCAGCTCCTTGATCGTGACATACATGTTGACTTGCTGCAAAAAGGTTACGGCAACTATCGAAGTTATACCGAGTCAACCTTTTTTGATCATTACGGCGTTACGCCTCAGCAATATGTGGATGTTAAGGCGTTAATGGGTGACGCAAGCGATGGTTACCCGGGTGTTCATGGTATCGGAGAGAAAACAGCATTTAAGCTTATGAAACAATTTGGCTCCATCGATACGATGCTATCTCATCTGGAACTGCTTCCAAACGGACAGCGAAAGAAGATCAGTACAGATCTGTCAATGTTGCACTTATCGAAACGACTGGCGGCGATCAATTGCCAAGTCCCAGTGACACTTTATCTATCCGATGCAGAGTTTTCAGAAATTGACGATGCTTTTATTGATAAAGTAGATCAACTTGGTTTGCGGCTTGTTAAATATGCATTGGTTCAAATGAATTGGCGAGGGCGCAACCTTTCAAATCATAGCATAGGCTGAACGAAAAAAGTGTTTTCGATCAATGCTATGCAGGAGAATGAAGCGATAGTACACGACCTTCAAGTTTAGAGATAGTGGGAAACGAAAGCGCACAAGAAATGTTAAACCAGGCACAGCTTGGCTTTTCTTACAGGTAAAGAAAGTACATGATTTTGCCCTGTTTTCAAGCCAATAGACCAGTGTCTTGGCCAAGAGTCAAAGCGGAGGTAC
>NZ_JFZC01000078.1 GCF_000648615.1 Sporolactobacillus terrae DSM 11697
TAAAGGACATGACTTTCGCCAGGACAGCGATGCGTCCATCGCACATGCTGTGAACGAATTAAATCACCGACCTCGCAAATGTTTGGGCAGGAAGACTCCTTTTGAGGTCTTTTATAATCAGGCGTTGCACTTAGTTTGACAATTCAAGCCTGTAAAAAAAAAACAACCCGAAGGCTGCTTTTCTTGGAAAACTTGTTGCATCAATAATGCTGTGATTTTTGTTTGCTTCTTCCGCGATAATTGTTGTTTCGACGATCACGATCATGTGAACGGTAATTGTTGCGACCTCTTCCGCCGCCTCGTTGCTGCCGATTTGATCGTTTAACCATGAGCGGTTGTTCACGGGTTAAACGTACCGGAGTTGTATCCGGCTCTTTAGTAATCAGCTTAAGGGCTGCAGCGAGCACATCCGTTGCATCAAATTCATCAAGCAGATCTTGAGCCTTTGCTGCATAGCTGCGGTATTTTCCGGATTCAATCATTTCTTTTAAATTGTCAATAGCAATTTTCTGCTGTCCAGCTAATGCTTCTTCATAGCTTGGTGCATTGAGTTGTTTCATTGGCTGTTTCGTCAAACGTTCAATCGATCTCAGATGCGGGAATTCACTCGGCGTAATAAAAGTGAGTGCCATTCCGGTTTTCCCAGCACGTCCTGTACGGCCGATCCGGTGTACATAGCTTTCCGGGTCTTGCGGAAGATCAAAGTTGTAGACATGCGTCACGTTGCTAATATCAAGTCCGCGTGCCGCCACATCCGTAGCAACCAGCAGTTTCACTTCATTCTGTTTAAAACGTCGCAGAACAAGATCACGTTTTGACTGAGTCAGATCGCCGTGAATTCCTTCTGCCTCATAGCCTCTTTTTTGCAACGCACGCATCAGTTCGTCGACGCGTCGTTTTGTCCGACCAAAGACAATTGCCCGTTCAGGCGATTGAATATCAAGAAAACGTGTCAGAGCATCAAATTTTTCAAGCTCACGAACCTTAACATAGCTTTGATCAATTAATGACGTCGTTAGGGTCTTTGCTTTGATCTGAATTTTTTTAGGTTCATGCATGAATTTCTCAGCCAGCACTTGAATCGGTCTCGGCATCGTTGCTGAGAACAGCAAGGTTTGACGATTCTCCGGTGTAGCTTCCAAAATCGCATGAATATCTTCGATAAAGCCCATGTTCAACATTTCATCTGCTTCATCAAGCACAACTACCTTGATCTGATCCAAGCGAATTGTTCTTCTTTTGATGTGGTCGAGCAATCGTCCAGGAGTTGCCGAAATAATACTTGGACGCCTTTTCAAATCACGGATTTGCCGCTGGATATCTTGACCGCCATAAATCGCAACCGTTCTGACCTTTTTATAAAAGCCGAGCGCGTTAAGTTCTTGAGCATTCTGAATCGCAAGTTCACGCGTCGGTGTAATGACAACTCCTTGAATATCCGAGTTGTGGGGATCGGCTGCTTCGATCATCGGGATACCAAATGCAGTTGTTTTTCCTGTACCCGTTTGTGCTTGACCGATCAGGTCAACACCTGTTTCCGCAACCGGAATCGCTTGTTCCTGAATTGGAGTCATATCGGTAAACCCCATTCGCTCGGTTGCTTTCTTTACTTCTTGACTGATTTCGAGTTCTGAAAATTTCATTAAGTTATACTATCTCCTTTTTCATGTTTAGTACGATCAATTAAATGATTAGGCATTCCCCGCGCCGGACGGAAAATGCCTACTAAACATTGAACGAGATCTCATCGTTGTTTTCAAAAGTAAACCTCTTCCATCCCTATGATTACCTAAGCACATAGATTCACCTTACCATGTACAGCGATGAATTGCAACGAAGGCGAATGAACGCATGGGTTGAATCCAACCGTTTTCGTCAATAATAATGGTCAATGTTCACATTCATTTCAAACGAAAAGCGAATAAAGTGTAACACATTCAATAAAAAGTGTGATAACATTCAAGTATAATGAACGAGGAACGAGGGAATGAACAGATGATCGAAACGTCAAAAGAGCCGGTATTAATCTTTCTTTTCGGGGCAACAGGAGATCTCGCTCGTAGGAAGTTATATTCCGCTCTTTATCGACTGTATAAACGGGATCAAGAATTTGCTGTAATTGGTCTTGCACGTCGCGCGCACACGGATGAAACCTATCGCGATTTAATTAATGACTCGCTACCTTCCGAGGTTGGTCAGCGTCAGCACTTTTTGGAACGCTTTTATTATCGCCGCTTAGACATTACGCGTCCTGAAAATTTTGCTACCCTAAAAAGTTTCAGTGACGAACTTAATGAACGTTATCAGTTAAAAGGTAATCGAATTTTTTATCTTTCCTTGGCTCCAGCATATTTTGCTGAAGCTGCGAAAAATTTAAAAAAATCCGGACTATCAACCACTTCAGGTTGGAAACGGTTAGTTATCGAAAAGCCTTTTGGGCACGATCTGAAATCCTCGAAAGACTTAAACGAAAGTTTGCTCCATGCTTTCTCTGAAGAGGAAATTTTTCGAATCGACCATTATCTAGGCAAAGAAATGGTACAAAACATAGAGGTTCTGCGCTTTGCAAATCCGATTTTCGAAGCAATTTGGAACCGCCGTTACATTTCAAATGTGCAAATCACGCTCAGTGAAACTCTCGGCGTCGGTGACCGAGCAAACTATTATGATCAAACCGGTGCGCTTTTGGACATGGTACAGAATCACATTATGCAGCTACTGACCTTGATTGCGATGGAGCCGCCGACACAACTTGAGACCGATGATTTGCGTTACGAAAAGGTCAAAGTGTTGAAAGCAATCCGACCAATGAACATTCATAATATCGCTGAAGAAATTGTTCGCGGTCAGTATACGCGCGGTATTTCACCGAAACGTGAAAAAATGCGTGCGTATCTTAATGAGGACAATGTTCGGAGTGATTCAGATACTGAAACCTTTGTAGCTTCACGATTTCAAATTGATAATTACCGCTGGCAAGGCGTTCCATTTTACGTACGTACAGGAAAACGAATGGCTGAAAAGGCAACACAGATTGTGATTCAATTTAGAAAGCTGCCCAAAAATCCCTATTTCCATAACGTCAACCATGTCGGTCCGAACTTGCTCGTCATCTATATATCACCTGACGAGGGACTTTCGTTGAAATTAAATGTAAAAGCAAATGGTGAGGCAGGCAGCAATACCGTTCCTATATCTCTAAAGTTCCGCAATAATGAATTGGCGATGGAAAATATGCAAGATGCCTATGAGCGGCTGATCGCCGATTGTATTAAAGGTGATTCAACGAATTTTACACGTTGGGATGAGGTCTTGTATTCATGGGGAATCATTGACTCAATTGTTGATTCCTGCAAAAAGCGGCATGTACCGATTGACTACTATGAGGCCGGCTCAATGGGGCCATCTACAGCAGACGAATTACTGGAAAAACACGGTCATCATTGGTGGCCAATCATGCATATGGAATAAATAATAATCCTACAAAAAATAAGGCGTCTCGCATTAAGCGAGGCGCTTTATTCTGTAGGAAAATGATTTATGAAACCGTTTGAGTTCGAATCCGTTCTACTTCAGCATCAAATGCGGCAATCAGCTTTTTCGAGAGTGCACCAGGTTCTCCAGCGTTGATCAGTTGATCGTCAATTTGCAGTACTGGTTTTACTTCATTGCTTGTACTCGTAATGAATACTTCATCTGCATGCAACAGTTCTTCCAGCGTGAATTCACGCTCAGAAACCGGAATATCAAGTTGTTTTGCCAGATCGAGAACAAACAAGCGTGTGATCCCATTAAGAATCAGATGATCAGCCGGATGCGTCACGAGTTCCCCAGCTTTGGCAATGAATACATTGCTTGATGATCCTTCTGTAACGGTTTCCCCGCGATGCAAAATCGCCTCTCCAGCGCTCACACTGTGCGCTTTTTGTTTCGCAAGGACATTTCCCAGCAGATTCAGCGTTTTAATGTCGCACCGCAGCCAGCGAATATCCTCTGCAAGCACCGCTTTAATTCCTTTCGGTCGTTTTGACAGATCGCGAACCTTGGACGATACGGAGCCGGTGATTACAGGCGGCGTGTGTTCCGGAAAAAAGTGCTGTCGCGGAGCTGCTCCCCTTGTAATTTGGAAATAGACAACGCCGTCCTCTAATTGGTTCAGTTCGATCAGCTTTTTAATGTTATCTGCGAGATGCTCAATGCTGTAAGGCAATGTCAAACTAAGCTCGCGTGCACTGCGTTCCAAGCGTTTCAGATGCGGCTCAAGTAAGAAAATTTTTCCGCTGTAGACCATCATTGCTTCATAAATGCCATCTCCAAATTGATAGCCTCGGTCTTCAATATCCACCTTTGCTTGCGCGCGATCGATAAATTGATCCTGATACAATATCGTTGCCAACGCCGCAACCCCCTCTTACAATCGATAATCTGATTATATGCTCCTTTTGTCGGCACGACAATCCCGTACTATTCAGATTTACTAATCCTAAGTGATCTATTATTTTTTTGTTTGCTTTTTTACAATGTCTTCAATCAGTCGCTTAGCCATTTTGTTATAGCCTTCACGATTTGGGTGAAAGTGATCTTTAGAGAGCAGCTGTTTCGACTTGTTTCGAAACAAGTCGCTCGTCGGGATGAATGAAATGGGCTGATAATTTTCACTAATCTGCTTGCTGTTGGCGTTCCACTTAGCCAAAATTGGTACAAAATCTTCATTGGCTTCACCGAGATAGTCTTCAAAAGGATTATAAAGTCCAAAATAATAGACAGAGGCATCGGGGTTTAATTGACGGATTTCCTTCAATACTTGCTTCAATTTAGTCGAAAAGATTGTTTGTTCTTTATTAAAATCACCGGCGTGCAGATCAAGAAAATTCTGTCTGAAAACATGAACAATATCATTGCCGCCTATGGTAAGAAAAATGGTATTGGAAGCTTTGATCGCCTTGCGATATTTTGGCTGCTTGAGCTTCTTTAACAAATCAGCGGAGGTATCTCCACGATGACCAAGATCGCTTACTGAAACACTTTTTACATTTTTTTCTTTCTTGAGCATTTCAGCGGCTGCTCCAACATAGCCCTGATTCTCAAGATCCCCGACACCTTCAGTCAGCGAATCGCCTAAAGCCGTTATTTTGTAATGGATGGGTTTCGGCTTTTTGGGAGCAGCACTTGGCCGCAGCGCGATATAGCCAAAAATCACTGCTGCAGCCATTAATACAATTAAAAGATAAATGATTGCTTTCTTTTTAATTTCCTTCGACCCCTCTTACTTTTTCTTTATGCGTCGTACCACCACTGCAAGGCACGCTGCTCAATGTACCTACACATTTCCTTCTTTCCCAACCAGTAACTCTCGCGATCATCTGAAAACTGTTCGGCAAGCTTAATCTTGATCTGACTGTAGCTTGCAGCATCGTCATCATGCGTTCTTAAATAGTCGCGAAAGGCAAGATGACGAACAACATCTTCTGATTCAGCTTCAAAGACATGCAAATGTACCAGGTGATCGCCCGAAGCATCTTTCTTTTCAAAATAACGGCGCCTTCGAATCCCATATTCCCCTAGTGCTTCATAACCGGCTTGAGACAATTTGCCAGTATACGCATCAACACCGGACAAATCATGCACCTCGGCAAGAATATCGATGGTAGGCTTAGCTGCCATGCCTTCAATGGACGTACTTCCAATATGGTGAATAGCAGTCAGCAGCGGTTCAAGGATATGTGCAACATGTGCGGCTTCACGCTTATAGTTGACCTCCCATTTGGGATCATAAGGAACAACGTGAAGCTTATTCTGAGCCATTCAAATCACCTCTCATAGCAAAGACTCGTGATCATTCTAACATAGGCGATTGTTCACGTCAGAGAAAAGTGCTAAAAAACTCAAATTTCAAAACTGGATCATCCCTCGATAAGATTTTTCGTGAAACACCGCGCTTTTCTTTATATTTGTCTGTTGTACGCAATCACGTCTTACGGCACCGTTTATCACGACTCGCGTATTTTTCTTTTATTTCAGCAGTCTGCTACAATAAATAGGATCAATCAAAATGGGAGGGTTTTCCATGGAAGAACCTATCGTGACGACTTTAGAAAAAAATAGAGACCGCTACTTAAAACAAATGATTGAATTTCTGTCTATTCCCAGTATCAGCTCTGATTCAACGCACAAAGCAGATGTACGCCGCGCTGCTGAATGGTTGGCGAACGATTTAAAACACGGTGGTCTGAGTCATGTGCAGATTCTTGAAACAGCCGGTCACCCGGTTGTTTATGCCGATTATTTAACTGATGAGAACAAACCCACCGTTCTCTGTTACGGACACTATGACGTGCAACCGGTTGATCCAGTCGATCAATGGCAAACGGATCCTTTTAAACCAGAGATCAGAGACAACATCATTTACGGACGCGGGACAAGCGATGACAAAGGCCAAGTCTTCATGCTGGCTAAGATGGCTGAAACGATTCTTGACGCAACCGGAACACTTCCGGTCAACCTTAAATTCTGTTTTGAAGGTGAAGAAGAAATTGGTAGTGCTCATCTCGATGATTTTGTTGATGCGCATCTTGATCTACTGAAAGCGGATGTTCTGCTTGTTTCCGATACGACCATGCTTGGCATGGATCAGCCGGCTGTCAGCTACGGTCTCCGCGGTATTTGCGGCCTAGAAGTACGTTTGCGCGGCCCCAAAGGAGACCTTCACTCCGGTGTCTACGGCGGCGCTGTACAAAACACACTGCATGCAATGGTTGAATTGTTGGCCAGCCTGCATGATCATCATGGCCGTGTAACGGTTGACGGCTTCTACGACCAAGTAAAGCCTTTGACAAAAGAGGAACGAAAGGTTTGTGAAACGCTTTCTGATGATGACGTGCTGAAAAAAGAGCTTGATGTTGATGCGTTATATGGTGAAGAAGGTTACCCAACGGTTGCACGCATCTGGTCACGCCCGACATTGGAATTGAATGGTGTTTACGGCGGCTTTCAAGGCGAAGGTTTAAAAACCGTTATTCCGTCTACAGCTACCGCCAAAATAACATGCCGGCTTGTTCCTGATCAGGATCCGGCACTCATCGGAGCTCTTTTGAGAAAACATCTTAAAGACCATCTGCCTGCCGGTGTTAAATTGGAAGTAGAATTAATGGACCATGCCGATCCATTCATTATGCCTGTTGACCATCCTGCTTTACAAGCTGCCCACAATGCCCTTGAAAAAGCATTCCATACAAAGGCTATTCTGTCACGCCAAGGCGGATCAGTACCTATTGTCAATACATTCCATGACAAACTAGGACTTGCCCCGATACTCATGGGGTTCGGATTGGACAGTGAGAATTTCCATGCGCCCAACGAACATTTTCATCTTAAGAATTTTGATCGCGGATTGCGCGCTTTAACTGAGTTTTTATTCGAGCTTTCCAAACAAATGAACTAATTACTCATTGATAAAGACCTTGCGTATAAGAAAAGAGGCTGCCATTATCGGCAGCCTCTTTTTCATTGAAGAAGTTCTATGAAGTTTGTTCATGCATAGCGAATCTTTTCTTGAGTTTCTTTAAAAAAAGAATTCAGTGATAACCCTAGGATCAAACGTTAACCATCCCAACGGAACTCACTCCCTCGAAAATCATCCGTATGTCTGAAGGAACTTTCATAATCTCCTTCGTTCATTATCATGGCTATTTGTGAGAGAATTATACGTAGCGGTTTATTTTTTCAAAAGTTTTTTACGTAAAACCGTTTGCAGGATTCCTCCATTACGGTAATAGTCCATTTCAACTTCGCTGTCAAAGCGGACAATGACGGGAAACTTAACCGATTTTCCGTTTAAGGCGACCGCTTCCGCCTGAACACGTGCACCTGGCACAATCGTCTCGTCAACCGATACGGAAATTGCCTCTTCTCCTGTTAGTCCAAGTGTTTCGGCACTCTGCCCGCTCTCGAATTGAAGCGGGAGAACCCCCATCATGACCAAGTTGCTTCGATGAATGCGTTCATAACTCTCGGCGATGACTGCTTTAATTCCAAGCAGCCTCGTCCCTTTTGCGGCCCAATCGCGTGAACTGCCCATGCCGTAATCCTTACCTGCAAGAACGATTAAGTCGGTGCCATCTTGTTTGTACTTCATCGCAGCATCATAAATCGGCATCACTTCTCGAGTCGGCCAATACGTCGTATATCCGCCTTCTGTGCCTGGGGCAATTTGATTTCGAATGCGGACATTTGCGAACGTACCGCGCATCATGACCTCATGGTTCCCTCGTCTTGATCCGTACGAGTTGAAGTCAATCCGATCGACTCCTTTATCCATTAAATAGCGTCCCGCCGGGCTGTCACCCGCAATTGATCCTGCTGGCGAAATATGGTCGGTGGTGACCGAGTCGGCAAATTTTCCGATAACACGCATTGCCTGTAACGGCTCAATCGTTTTTAATTCTGCCGAAAGATTTTCGAAAAATGGCGGATTCTGGATATAGGTTGACGCTTTATCCCAATCATACAATTCGCCCGCACTCGTCTCAATGGCATTCCATCGCTTGTTTTCCGTAAAGACACGCGCATATTCTTTTTTAAAGCTTTCAGGTCCAACTGCACGATGCATGACCGCTTCAATCTCAGAACGAGACGGCCAGAGATCCTTAAAATAAACCTCATTTCCGTCTCGATCTTTCCCAAACGAATCATGGAGCAGGTCAAAATTAACGGATCCGGCCAGTGCATACGCAACAACCAGAGGCGGCGATGCTAAATAGTTGGCGCGAATGAGCGGATGAATGCGCCCCTCAAAATTACGATTCCCTGAAAGTACGGCCGCCACAGTCAAATCTTGATCAACGATCGCTTGCTCAACAGCTTCCGGCAATGGCCCGGAGTTGCCGATACAAGTGGTGCATCCATAGCCAACAACATTAAAACCTAATGTTTCCAGATCAGGTAATAAGCCGGCCTTTTCAAGGTAATCTGTAACAACCTTTGATCCGGGAGCAAGACTGGTCTTTACATAATCAGGAACAGTCAATCCCTTTTCCACGGCTTTTTTAGCGACAAGCCCGGCACCAATCATGACACTTGGATTACTTGTATTCGTGCAGCTTGTGATTGCTGCAATGACCACAGCTCCAGTACCAAGATGCTCTTGATTGCCGTTATTCCCACTGACAAGTGTCGACTTTTTCAGTTCATCTTTTCCCAAACCAAATCCCTGATTTCCGGATGGCCGAGTGAGTGATGCTTCAAATTCACGCTTCATATCCCGAAGCGAGATGCGATCTTGAGGTCTCTTCGGACCAGCCAGTGACGGTGTTACATTGTTTAAATTCAGTTCCAAAACTTTTGTAAAATGTGGGTCTTTCGCACCGGCTGTATAGAATAAACCATTTGCCTTGCAATAATCTTCAACCAGCTGCACCTGTTCCTCCGCACGTCCACTTAAACGAAGATAGTCCAAAGTCACTTGATCTACTGGAAAATAAGTCGCTGTTGCACCGTTTTCCGGAGACATGTTTGCAATGGTTGCACGATCCGCAAGCGCCATATGAGACAGACTAGGTCCGAAAAATTCAACAAATTTTCCGACCACACCTTCCGCTCTAAGAAGCTGCGTGACGCTTAAGGCCAAATCGGTAGCCGTCGCTCCTTCTGACAAACTTCCAACGATCCGTACACCAACGACGTCCGGAACCGGAAAATAGGAGGGCTGCCCTAGCATACCTGCTTCAGCTTCTATACCGCCTACGCCCCATCCGAGTACGCCTAAACCGTTAATCATTGTCGTATGCGAATCTGTTCCGACCAAAGTATCTGGGAAAGCAAACAATGTGCCGTCACGCTCAACCTTGTGGACAACCGATGCCAAATATTCCAAATTGACTTGATGAACAATTCCTGTGGCAGGAGGAACCGCACGAAAATTCTCAAACGATGATTGTGCCCACTTTAAAAACGTATACCGTTCTTTGTTCCGTTCAAACTCACGTTCCATATTAAATCGCAGTGCCTGATTCGTACCGAATCGATCGACTTGGACGGAGTGATCGACAACGAGATCGACAGGTTTCTCAGGATTGATCTTCTCAGGATCACCCCCCATATCTGCCATCGCTTTGCGCATCGATGCCAAATCAACGACAGCTGGAACACCGGTGAAATCCTGAAGAATAATTCGCGATGGATTAAACGGGACGTCAATCGCTTTATCTAATTGATCCGTTCCCCACTTGGCTAAATTAATCACGTGCTCCTTTTTAATCGCTCCCCCATCACATTGACGAAGGACGGCCTCAAGCAATACTTTGATCGAATATGGAAGACGATCAATATTCCCGTAATCCGCTAAAGCGCTTAATTGATAATAGTGAATAGGCTGACCAAGACTGATAAACGTTTTGATCGCATGAAATACATCTGTAGCTTTCGTACCTTTTGTTCCAACTGCTCCAGACATGTTTTCCCTCCTGTCCGATCTTAATAACTCTATATATTTTTATCATAATCGAACTTAACCATTAAGTAAATTTTATTTATTTAATTAGTTTATATAAGTTTTACTTATTTAAGGGGGAATTCGAATAAAACGCTGCGGCAGTCTTGGGGCATTAGAATGGCTACTCCTCCGGCGCTGAGCGTTTACATGACTTCCGCAGGATGCAGTGACTTCTGCGTTGGCACCGGACGTACTTTCACAGGATGTGATGACTTTCGCGTTGCATACAGGACGTATGCGCACTTAGCGAAAGTTCCTTTACAATTAGCAGAAGTTCCTTTTTTAATAACGCTAATCGTCGTACCAGTAAGGGCAAATCATATCCTTTCTTTACATGCAAAAAAGATAAGCAACCAAGTTGTTTATCTTCTCGGTAAATCAATTTTAAATTTATATCGATCCGCACGAAATAATGATTTTGTCTGTTCAATCGGCTGACCGTTGCTTAGATAGGCACAACGATTGATGAGCAGAATCGGTGAACCTTTGGCAACATCTAAAATTTTTGCTTCTTCAGAGGTCACAATTGATGCTTCAATGGACTGCTCCGCATGGTTAATCGTCATACCGGTTTCTCGTTCAATGTAATGGTACAGAGAAGGACTAACTTGCTGATCAGTCAAATGCGGCAGAACGCGTACCGGAATATAGGAAGTCTCGATTGCCATAGGCTCATCATCAGCCAGGCGCACACGTTTTATCTCGTAGACGTTTTCTCCCTCTTGCAATTTAAGCTGCATCGCAATTTTGTCTGGGGGGTGCACGATGGAAAAGTGCAGCATCCTGCTCCCCGGCTTCAAACCGCGGCTGATCATGTCTTCGGAGAAGCCATTAAAGCCAAGCAATTTCTTCTCAATCTTTTCTTGAGCAGCAACAAATGTCCCTTTTCCCTTGATTCGAATTAAGATACCCGCATGAACCAAATTCATAATGGCTTGGCGTACAGTCATACGCGATACATGAAACTGATCTGTAAATTCGCGTTCAGAAGGAATCTGGTCCCCAGTCGTCAACTGCTTCTGGTTAATTAGGTCTTCGATATACCTTTCAATCTGGTAATACATAGGCATCGGAGATTTGTGGTCAATCATTTCATCAATCCTTGCTGACTTTTGTTTGAGAAAGTGCCGCTTCATCAGCAATAATGATGACGTTCTTATGCTGCGTGAGCGCTGATGCTGGAAAACTGCTGTCTGCCCGACTTGCAAGCACCAGCTTGCCTACTGCATCTGCTTTCTCTTCACCTGAAGCGATTAAAAGAATTTGCCTGCTCTTTAAGATCGTACCGATGCCCATGGTAACGGCCTCAGTTGGTACATCCTTTATGCTTCCAAAATAGCGAGCATTCGCGTGGCGTGTCGATTCTGTTAACTTCACCACATGTGTGCCAAGTGTCAGAGAAGACCCCGGCTCATTAAAACCAATGTGTCCATTGCGTCCGATTCCGAGCAATTGGAGGTCTACCCCTCCGAGGCTTTCAATTAAAGCGTCATAACGTGCACAAGCCTCATCTGAAGTATCCAAGCCGTTCGGTAAAAAATACCGTCCATCAGGTATATCAACATGATCAAAAAAGTGCTGCTTCATGTATGAGTTATAGCTGTTTGGATCTTGTGGGTCAATCCCAGCGTACTCATCGAGATTTACCGTATGGATCGATTGATAACTGGTTCCGTTTGCTTGATGATCATTGACCAGTTCTTGATACGTGCCCTCAGGGGTTCCTCCAGTAGCAAGACCAAGAACAGCATCGGGTTTGCTCACGACAAGTTTCCGAATGATTTCAGCAGCTTTCGTACTCATTTCTTGATTATCTTTAACAGAAATAATTTTCATGTCAATCCACCTCTTCTTTTTGATAGGCAATGGTGCCGCGACAAATGGTCAGTACAAGTTCATTCTTCTCATTTAAAACAATTAGATCGGCATCTTTTCCTGCTTCTAGTGATCCTTTGTGATCAAATACCCCACACTGCAATGCTGGATTGATTGCACCCATTTGTACAACATCTGCCGGTGTCGCGTCAGTAAACGCAAGCATATTTCGCAATGAATCTTTCATTTTAAGTACACTGCCGGCAATCGTTCCATCCTTTAATACGGCCATCCCTTTATCTACAAAAACATCCTGGCCGCCGAGATCATAAACACCATTTTTCAGGCATTTGGCGCGCATCGAATCGGTAATTAAAATCATCCGATCACTGCCTTTTAATTTATAAGCAAGATTTACCATACCTTGACATACGTGATGGCCGTCACAAATCAGTTCAGTATAAAGGTCATGATGTAGCAGCGCACCACCGAGAATGCCAGGTTCACGATGATGCATCCCTCTCATCCCATTATAAAGATGCGTGACTTGTGTTGCTCCGGCATCAATAGCGCGAATGACATCTTCATCAATTCCATTCGTATGACCGATTGAAGCAACAACATGTTGCTGCTTCAAATGACGAATGAAGTCAAGACCACCATTTAATTCTGGTGCCATGGTCACTTCCTTGATATGGTTTCCTGAAATGCTCTGCCAATGATCAAATAAGGAAACATCCGGATCAATGATGAAGCGTTCAGGCTGAGCGCCTGCTTTTTCTTTGTTAATGAATGGCCCTTCAAGATGAATCCCAATGATCTCTGCTTCACCGGATTTCTGATGACCGATAACCGCTCCTGCATTTTCAACCGCCTTTTCAATTGCAGGAACCGATTGGGTAATTGTCGTTGCTAGAAATGAGGTTGTCCCTTCTTTCGCCAACGCCGAAGCAATTTTGCTCAATGCCTCTGGTGTTGCATCCATTGTGTCTGCGCCATCGGCACCATGGATATGCATGTCGATCATTCCCGGCAAACACTTGTAGGTCGAAGGAAAATGCAGGGTCTGATCTGTTGATTGAGACGAATGAGCGTTAATGCTTTCGATTGTTTCTCCATCAATAATCAGGCTCCCGTTTTCAATCCATTCATTCTGACTATAAATGGAACAACCATCAATTTTAGTCGCCATAAAATCGCTTCCTTTTTTCTTTTATTGTAGCATTTTGCAGCTCATCCTGTCTAGACATCTATACTTTGTCTGCATTATAAACTCACAATACATCCCATGGCTTTTCTTGTTACCATGATCTCATTGATACGCAAAGATACGAAACTCTTGTTGAATCGTACTTGATGCAAGTACGATTGCACATCATCGGTTGGCTGCCAGTTTTCAAAACAATAAAAAACACCATCCTCTGTCGATGGTGTTTTGTGAAAGATTAACCTATTTTACAATCGTGATTAATCGTCCTTATTTCACTTGATTGTTGATTGCTTTCATCATCTGATTAATCTTTTTCTGCGATGGGTGCTGACCCATTTGTGTCATCATCACGCGTAACATGTTTTCGTTAATCGGCGGGTTCTTCTTCAAATAACTCATCATATATTTACGGGCGATCAAGAAACCGAGAATCAATCCGACCGCGAGACAGATCACGCCTATTAATATGTATAACCAGAGCATAGTGTGCGTCCTCCTTGTATCAAATTTCCATAGTTCAGTTTACACTATCTCGCGAATCATGGTCAACTCTGTTACAGAAAGAACGGGCGGCATCTGTTCCGTACGGTTACGCTGCATGCGGTTTTTATTCATCAATCTTGCGCTTCTTAAACATTTCAGCTGTTCGTCTACCACAGGTGTCTTGTGGTTGCATTTAGCGCCCAGTTAATAAAGAGATGACGCTGATTCCGTACTGGAAAATCACAAGTCAAGATTTACTGTCTTTATCGGTAAAAAAAAAGAAAGCATAGACTGAATATCAGTCCGCTTTCCATCTGAAGGAGGATGAAAAATGGCCATTAATGGAAAAATGCCATTAATGGATTCATAAGCTTCAAAAACAAAAAGGAAAAGAAACAATTGTACTAATACATCATTTCATCAATCCTTTTGTTATATAACAGTATAGCACACAATCGTCTTTTTTGCTCCTTTTAAAGGCTTGGGATTTCATTATTTATTTTTTTTCACTGGAATAATCAGCTTTTGGTTGGGAACAATTTGATCGCGCACCAAACCATTTTCATTTTTCACCCAATCAATGAATGCCTGCTTGGTAAGTCTCGGCGTTTCATCTTTGTAATCGGTCGCAATTGACCACAATGAGTCTCCGTGCTTGACCGTTACTTCCTTATATATTGTTTGATCCGCAGCAACTGTATTCGTTAATGTAAAAAATAAGACAACAGATAAAATGCAGAATATGATAATAAATGATAGTCCTCTGGTCTTGTGATTTGCCTGCATATTCATTTAAGTTCCCCCTCATTAGGAATGCTTGTTCTCAAGAACATTTGTTCGTTTTCTCTATTTTAATGCGAACATGTATTTGTGTCAATGCATTTAGAACAAATGTTTGCATCTGTTTTTTTCAAATGCTATACTATTGTCAAGATAAGGAAAAGGAGAAGTATCATGAAACTCTCAAATCGGCAGCAAGCAATCCTTGATTACATAAAACATGAAGTTGCCAGTAAAGGTTATCCCCCTTCTGTACGTGAAATTTGTGATGCTGTTGGGCTCGCATCGAGTTCAACGGTACATGGTCATTTAGCGCGACTTGAAAAAAAAGGCTTAATCAGACGTGATCCCACAAAGCCAAGGGCGATTGAGGTTCTCGATCATGATGGAGACATTTTCACCGAGAAAACCGTCAATATTCCGGTTATTGGTAAAGTAACTGCAGGGCTTCCGATTAGCGCAGTTGAAAATATTGAAGAATATTTCCCTGTTCCGCTCTCAATCGTTGAAGACGATGACGCATTTATTCTTAATGTAACTGGTGAAAGTATGATCAACGCCGGAATTCTCGATGGCGACAAAGTGATTGTCCGTCAGCAGCGCACTGCAGAAAATGGAGAAATCGTTGTCGCAATGACCGATGAGGATGAAGCAACCGTCAAACGATTCTTCAAAGAGGAGGACCATATTCGTCTACAACCGGAGAATCCGTCAATGAATCCGATTTTACTCGATAACTGTGCGATCCTCGGAAAAGTAATCGGCGTATTTCGCACTATCAAATAACTTCTCTCAGTCGTTCATTGCTTGTTACCACCTCCTGAAGGGTCTCGTTCTTCAGGAGGTTTTGTTTTATGGAATAAAAAGGATAGCGAATGATTTAGAACTCATCCATCGAGTGCTCCAGAACAGCATTTCAAGTGACAATAGGTTGGTTCCGTATACAGGTACCGTTCAGTCGGTTAAAATAGAGAAAAGAAAAGGAGGAATGAATGATGAACGAATGGTTGAAAACAGGTTTCCTTATTGGGATCGGGGCAGCCTCTGCCGGCAAGGAGAAAGTCGAAAAGATACTTAGTGATCTTTCCAATAACGGCAGCGCGGCAGCTGATGAAACGAAGGTATTGCTGAAAACATTAGGTGATAAAGGTAAGAAAAGTACAGAGAATTTGAACCAACAGCTGCATCAAGGCATCAGCGATTCACTTCACGAACTTGGATTTGTAACACATGAAGAACTGGCACAGCTTCAGCAACAAATAGCCTTTTTGGAAACTGAAATTAAGCAGTTAAAGGCGGTTGTCAGCCAGAACGAAAACGAAGAAAAATAACCTTTTTTCAGGTGAAGCGACAATGATTGGAAAACACATTCGTCATCTTAAAAGATATCGAGAAATTGTTTCAGTTCTGGTTAAATACGGATTCGGCTATCTTGTAAAAGATGTCGGCTTGTTTCATTTGCTCTCATTACCCAAACAGATTGCGGCTGATTTATCCGGAAACGGACAAGAGCAAAGGTCATTAGGGCAACGTATACGGCTTATGTTAGAAGAACTCGGACCTACTTTTATTAAACTTGGCCAACTGCTTAGCTTGAGAACCGATATATTGCCGGAACAAATTGCTGACGAATTGCGCAATCTTCAGGATCAGGTTACACCCGTAAACGTAGAATCCATCAAGCAGATTATTGCTGAAGAATTCGGAGCACCCGTTGAAGACGTCTTTGCTCGTTTTGACGATTCGTGTATCGCTGCGGCTTCAATGGGTCAGGCGCACTATGCTCAATTGAAAAGCGGCGAGAAAGTTGCAGTTAAAATCAGACGTCCGGACATTGAATCGGTTGTTGCCAATGACATTGAAATTCTATGGGACTTAGCCTCCCTTGTCGATAAACGGTACGAATGGGCACGCACTTATCAAGTGTTGGATCTCGTGGAAGAATTTTCTACAGCCGTTCATAAAGAATTAGACTATACACTAGAAGCGCGAAACACCAAAAAGCTTTATTCCTTTTTTAGGGATAACGATCAAGTCGTCATTCCTAAGGTTTACGATGATTACTCCTCAGCTCGCGTCTTAACCTTAGACTATATTAACGGTTATAAGGTGCAAGATTTACTTGAGCGTACCCCGGCCGATATTGATAAAAAAACGCTCTGTGAATGGCTTGTTCGTTCCTTTCTGGATCAAGCACTCGTCTTCGGCATTTTTCACGGAGATCCTCATCCCGGAAATTTATTCTTCTTCTCCGGCAACAAAATCGGCTACATTGATTTTGGTCAAGTCGGTTATTTAAATGAAACGATGAAACGAGATTTCGGCGATTTAATTATTGGATTAATGAAAGGCAACACGGACATGTTGGTTCGTACGTTGTCTGTAATGACTGACATTCCGGACGATTTGAATGAACGTCAGTTCAAAACGGATCTGGATGCACTGCGTGAAAAATATTACATGCTCCCTTTTAAAGAAGTACACATCGGCAAAGTCGTTCATGATATCTTTGAAGTGACCAAAAAACATCGTATTGGCATTCCAAAGAACTATACACTGCTCGGGAAATCACTCATCACGCTCGAAGGAATCATTACCCAGCTCGATTGTGAAATAAGTATTCTTGAACTTGCAGAACCCTATGGTCATAAATTACTCATACACCGGTTGAACCTGACTGATCTTACAAAGAAACTATTCATGAACAGTTATGATGTTGTTGACAACAGTATACAACTGCCTTCTTTATTGCGGAAAACACTCACGCATTTAAATAAAGGGAAAACTCGTGTAGAAATGAAACTTCCCCAATTAGAATTTCTACTTGCAAAAGTTGATCGCGCTGCGAACCGTATTTCATTCAGTATTATGCTGCTTTCATTCAGCATCATTTTGGCATGCATTATTCTCGGTGAGGCATTTGGTGCTCGATCGCTTATCAGTAACGTGCCAATTATTGGCATAGCGGTCACCATCGTTCTTTTCATGTTTATGATCGTCCTTCTTTCAATTTTCCGCTCCGGCCGCTTTTAAAATCGGAGCCTTCCTTACTTTTGATCAGAATTAAACGTTGGATTCTTTGGTGAACAGGCAATGACATCCGCTTGCACGGTTTGCCGCCAAACTCAGGATGACTTTCTTATCGTCAAGGTGCCTTAATCGTCAAACGAAAAACTCGGGAACCAATCGTCGAATCAAGTGTTGCTGCAATGCGATTAAGCTGCACCTGCACGATAATCGCATTGTCTAATTTCTCCTCTTTATGGCGCAAAAGCCGATTGCACTCATCAGACAGAAAGCGGATTTTCTGCTCATCAATTCCTTTCCCCGCTAAAAAAAGTGTAGCTGCTCTACCATGCTCCGGACGTATCGTGATCCAACGCGCTCCGGGTTTATTTGAGATCATACGGCAGACACAGCCTTCAGCAGCATCGGCTATCGCGAGCAAAACATCTTGCCGGTCACTAGATACGGCTGTTACCTCTTCCTTCAGCTGTGCAAGCATTGCAGAATCGATCGCATAAGGATGATCTTGAAACGTAAACATGCGTTTTATCCTTTTCAATCGTTTCTCACTTCCCGTACATGCGATGAATTGATAGTCTGAAATACGTACAAAATTTGGTTTCTTCGACAGACTGATCTGAATTTCTCCCTCATCGTTCGCTTCAACTTGGTTTCCGTCACTCACCACAGATATCCATTGGTTCGATGCAATAATCGAAACAAAACTCAAATATAACCCCTCCTTCAAGGCTTCTTCTCTATTATAGAAACAATCCATTCGAAAAAGAAGTATCGATCAACCTGTCCGTCGATGATTTATGAGCATATCGGTTTGCATTTTTTTCTATTTGTCATAAAATGAACCCATAAGGTTCAATTTATTGTCACATTTTATATAGAGAAAGATCTTGAAACGTAAACAAAAATCTGTTTCAAGAATGTATTCAACTCTGGAGGAGGAACCCAATATGGGAAAAGTAAAAGCAAGTGATGCAGTCGTCAAGTTGCTGGAAAACTGGGGCATTGATCATATCTATGGTATCCCCGGCGACTCCATTGACACGATGGTTGAAGCATTACGCAAAGAAGAAAGCAAAATAAAATTTTACACGGTTCGTCATGAAGAAGTCGCTTCACTCGCAGCTGCAGCTTATTCAAAACTAACCGGAAAAATCGGTGTATGCCTTGCAATTGGCGGTCCTGGTGCGATTCACCTACTCAATGGCATGTATGATGCTAAGATGGATCATGTACCGATGCTTGTACTTGTCGGACATATTCCATCACGTTTGACCGGAACCGATTATTTTCAAGAAGTCGACACAGTGGAACTGTTTAAAGATGTTGCTGTATACAACAAAAAAATCACAAGCGCCGAAAGCTTCCCGGCTGTTGTCAACCAAGCAATCCGCACGGCTTATACAAAACGCGGCGTTGCGGTTCTCTCCATTCCGGATGATATTCCGCTAGGTGAGATTTCCGACAGCGCGCCTCAACTTTCAACGATTTTTGAGAAGAAAACGCCTGGTCTTGTTCAAGATGATTTGAATGATGCGGTAGCCTTAATTAACAATGCAACGCGTCCGGTCATTTTAGCAGGTGTTGGCGCGAAAAATGCAAAGAATGAACTCAAAGCCTTTGCAGAACGTATCGACGCACCCGTTGCGATCACATTGCCCGGCAAAGGAGCAATTTCAGATTTGCACCCGAACTTTATCGGCAATATTGGCAAAATCGGTACAAAGCCTGCCTATCGAGCAATGAAAAGTTCTGATTTGCTGATCATGATCGGTACCGATTATCCCTATGCAGCATATCTTCCGGAAGGTGCAAAATGTGTTCAGATCGACATTGATCCTGAAAAAATCGGCAAGCGTTATGCGGTAACTAACGGAATTGTCGGTGATGCTGCTGAAGCGCTCGCCTACTTAACAGAACATGTAACACCTGTTTCTGACCGTCCATTCCTGAAAACATGCCAAGACAACATGAAGACTTGGTGGAACTGGATGAATGAGGACCAGGATCAAAAGAAATCGCCGATTGCTCCTGAAGCATTGATGGCAGGCATTGAATCCATTTCTGAGGATGACACGATTTATTCTGTGGATGTCGGTACGTCAACGGTTTGGTCAACACGTTATCTCAGACTTAGAGATAATCAAGACTTTATTGTTTCTGCATGGCTAGGTACGATGGGATGCGGTCTTCCCGGTGCCATCGCAGCCAAACAGACATTCCCAGATCGTCAAGCCATCGCCATCACGGGGGATGGTGCATTTGCAATGGTGATGCAAGACTTTGCTACTGCCGTTCATTACAAAATGCCGATTATCGTTGTCGTTTTAAACAACAAACAATTGGCGTTCATTAAATATGAACAACAGTCCGCCGGTCAATTAAAATATGCTGTTGACTTTGGTGACATTGATTATGCCAAGTTTGCCGAAGCATGCGGCGGAAAAGGATTCCGGATTCAAAAATATGAAGAACTCCAGCCTGCTCTAGAGCAAGCCAAAGCATCAGATGTGCCGGTAATTCTTGACGTTGCCGTAGATGTAAATGCTGCGCCGCTTCCAGGAAAAATTGTGATGGATGAAGCAAAGGGTTATGCACGATTCACGGCGAAATCAATTGCTGAAAATCACAAAATGGAAAAAATGCCGCCAATGAAGACGGTTATGCGTCGGTTCCTGTAATCGATTTGATCATAAAGTGAAAAAAGGATCTGCCCCTCTGAGGGCAGATCCTTTTTTGGTTCCCAAGGTTTTATTTTTTAACGACAGCATGTCCGCCAAATTCATTACGCAATGCAGCAACCACTTTGCCAGAGAACGTATCGCTTTCCAGAGAACGATAACGCATCAAAAGTGATAGAGCAATGACCGGAGTCGGCACTTGCATATCAAGAGCGGTCTCTAGTGTCCATTTTCCTTCACCGGATGAGGACATAACCCCACTCAACTTCTCTAGATTACCATCCTTTGAAAAAGCATCTTCAAGAAGTTCCACGAGCCAGCTGCGGATCACTGAACCATGGTTCCACACCTTTGCGACAGCCTGATTATCGTAATCAAATTCACTTTTCTGCAAAACTTCAAAACCTTCAGCCAGCGACTGCATCATGCCGTATTCGACACCATTATGAACCATTTTTAAGAAATGGCCACTCCCTGCTTTTCCCGTATAGAGATAACCATCCTCAACCGATATTGCTTTAAAGAGCGGTTCGAGATAGCTGAAGGATCGTTCTTCTCCGCCAACCATGATACAAGCACCATGGCGCGCACCGCTCATCCCGCCGGATGTACCGACATCCATAAATGAGATTCCTTGTTTTTTACATCGCGCGTAACGGCGAAGTGTATCGGTGTAGCGTGAGTTGCCTCCATCAAGCACAATATCCCCTTCGTCAAGCAGAGGAAGAAGCGTGTTGAGCGTTTGCTCTGTCGGATCCCCTGCTGGAACCATCAGCCAGAATACCCGCGGCGTTTCTAGGCTGTTTACCAACTTTTCTACTGAAGTAAACCCTTCAATCCCTTCAGTTTCTTGTGCTTTTTTTACAGCTGCTTCGGACAGGTCGAAGGCATTAACCGCAAAACCATGTTCAGACATATTAAGTGCAAGGTTGTACCCCATCTTTCCCAATCCAATGAGTCCGATCTTCATTTCAATCACCTATTTTATCAAAATTTATGTTTTCTCTTTTTTTAGTTTAACCTATTCCGCCGGGTTATCCAAATCAAATGTTGTTTTTTGACAACCACAATCCATTCAAGCACAGTAAAGACGGAGGCATTTTTCATAAGCCAATTAAGCAGGATCAGGAGGTATGCGGGAATGCACTCCAACTGGGTCTCGATATACATCGGTAAATAGAATGATCATCAGCAGCAGAACACTCACAAACACGAAATAACTCGTTGTTGATAAATAGGGACGTGTATCACGCATATAAGCACGGAATTGTAAGTCTCTTCCCTCTAATATTCGTCCGTTGAACATTAAAGAGCCGCCTCGATACAAATCTCTCTGTTCGAATAATCCTTTTCCATGAATCGCTAAATCCAGATAACTATGCTGCTGATTTCCAATCATCGAAACCGTTAAGACATACTTCTTCTTGCCACGAAAAGGACGAACAAAATTAAAATTAGAAAGTGTGCCTTTCTTCAAGCCATGTTTTGTAAATTGCTTCGTTTGTTCTTCATCCCCGGATCGAGAACGAAGTGTTACTTGATAAATGCCATCCCCTTTTGAACGAGACATGCCTAAAGAAATATGATCAAATGACCGATCCGCATAAAAGGTTTGTGAAACATAGTGATCAAGCGAAACTCGAGCTTGAAGCGAGCCTTTGCGCTGATTTTGATTCACCGCATAGCGGTATTGTACATCACTCTCTTGTGTAATCACACGGAAATGGAAGACCGTCACAGCTAAAAGCAGGATCACAAGCAGATGTGCAGTATGCTGACCCGTTATTGACCACAGCGAACGATTCATCTGCCTCTTTTCGCCGAGCCACAGCTGCACCTTGGAAACACCGTAACAATTCATGATTAGAAATGGAAAGAGGAACAGTAGCGCATAGCGAGGCTCTGCTTCCCAAACAAAAATATAAAATACGAAATTCCCAAAGAGCATCATTTGCAAAAGCAGACCCGTATCGATGTGCTTTTTACGATACGCGCGAAGTGCAGAACAAAGAAGAAAAAACAAATTGGCACAGTGGAAAGCTTGAATAATTAGAAGGAATAACGCGCGTTGTCCCCCAATTAAATAATCGTACATCAAGGAGTGTGTGGATGTATTTCCCAGATACCAATAGTAGCCCATCGAGCCATCCGCATAGACGCGGAACGCTTTAACAAACCACAAAGATATCAGTGTTCCGATTGATTTCTCATGCAGCCTTTTCTTGATTTCATCCGTTGTTGCTTTTCTTTTCTCCTCCTGGGTCTGTTTGGTGAATGTTCGTTGAAAATCATTGTAATTATACCGCCCCTGTTCGGATAGGCCAAGCATTATCCAGTGTGTCGTCGGCATCTTTGCATGATCGTTTGACTTAAGATGGATTCCTTCAGCCAGCTGAATCGCTGAGTTTTGCATGATAAGCAATGCGCCAAGTGTCACAACAGTAAACATCAAAACATGCTTGATACGCTTCTGTAACAGCAGATAGATGATGAGTGCGGGCAAAAAGAGAATCAGATTCTGGCGAATAACGCAACCGGCAGCAAGCAGAAGACAAAATAAAAGACCGTAAGGCTTGTTGCCCTGCTCATAGCGCATCCATAAATAGATCAAAAGCGGAGGCATCATAATCATCAAAGTATCCGAGTAAAAGTAAAGCGAATAGAAAAACAATGGGAAACAAGTAGCGATCAGCACTAAAAAGAACACACTCATTCTCATTCCGAAAATTATCTTAACTATTTTTGTAGAGAAAAGAATAGCGCAATTTAAAACAGCCATACATAGCAAATGATCAAGAAACAAAAATGCATCGACCGACTGCAATGGAAAGATACGGTAAAGTCCATAGCGGATCAGCAGCAAGGGGATGTTATTCGGATAGATTTGAAAATAAATCGTGTCTGCATTATTTCTGTTTGCTTCCAATAAATGATAGGCTTTCATAAACACATGTCCGCCATCAATTTCAGGAGGCTGGATCCCTGAAAATACGATAAGGAGGAAAAGTTCATAGCCACCAATCACAGCAACCAGCAAAAAGCGCAAGCGATACACCGTTTTCCCGTGACACGCACACAACAGTCGATGCATCGACAGTAAGAAAAGTATAAAAACAACCGTTAATAGTAACAGGATCCAGGTCAAGTCCAATGATGAATAGGCAAGATTTCCATATTTTAAATAGTTCCCAAGAAAAAGTGGACCTATCATGCTCATAAGCAAAAAAACCCCGCCAAACAGAAAAAACGCCCCTGAAAATAATTGTATTAATCGACGTTTACCATCCAAAAATGCTCACACCCAGAAGATCTGATTTTCAGTCATTACTGGACTAGTATTTGTCAAAACCCCTGCTATTATCACTTTTCAGACATAAAAAAAAGCGGTCGAAGTTTCAGCCGCTTTTAACGCATTGGAATAATGCTTTTGCTCATGCTCATTTACTGCTTTACGGGCTTTTTCCAAAGTCCAAGAATTAACCCGGAAACGATTGATCCGATGATAATCGAAACCAAGAACAGAATCGGATGATTACCAAGGAGTACAACGAAGATGCCGCCATGAGGTGCCGGAATATTAATGTTCCAAAGCTGAGTTAATCCCCCAGCAATTGCTGCACCAATCACACTTGAACCAATGATATGAAGCGGGTCGGCAGCCGCAAATGGAATTGCACCTTCTGTAATAAACGATAAACCGAGCACATAGTTTGTAATACCTGCTTTGCGTTCTTCTTCAGTGAATTTGTGTTTGAAGAGCGATGAAGCTAAAGCGATCGCAATCGGCGGTACCATGCCACCCGCCATGACGGCAGCCATCATTAAACCATTTTCGTTGCCGCTGCTTGTAAAGACACCAATCGCAAAGGTATAAGCAGCCTTATTTACCGGACCACCCATATCAACGGCCATCATACCGCCAAGAACAACACCAAGCAAAACTGCATTTCCGGTTCCTAGATGGTTCAAGCCGCCAATCAATCCTGTGTTAATCCATTTAAAAATTGGGTTAAGGATGTAATACATTAATCCTCCCGTAACCAACAGGCCCAAAACAGGATAAAGCAGAATCGGTTTTATACCGTCCAAAGTACGCGGAAGACCGCTAAATACTTTTTTCAGCAAGATAATCACCCATCCAGCAAGAAAACCAGCGGCAAGGCCGCCAAGGAAACCAGCATTCGCACTTGCTGCTAGAAAACCGCCAACCATACCTGGCATCAATGCTGGTCGATCACCGATACTCATTGCGATAAATCCGGCGAGAATTGGGATTAAGAAGTGGAAGGCCCCTGTGTCTCCCCCGGCGATAGCGCTAAGCATCTGAAAGATTGTATTATCTTTGCCCAGATGTTCAAAAAGGAACGATATGGCAAGTAAAATACCACCACCGACGACAAACGGCAGCATATGGGAAATACCGTTCATCAGATCTTTATAAACCTTGCTCCAGACTGATTCCTTACCGACTTGCTCGCTCTCTTCAGCTCCTCCGCCTTCCGCATGGTATACAGGTGCTTGGCCATGCAGTGCTTTATTGATTAATTCTTCCGGTTTGCGAATCCCGTCGCTTACAGGGGTTTGCAGTACCTTTTTACCGTCAAAGCGAGCCATTTCAACTTTCTTGTCTGCAGCAACAATGACTCCAGCAGCACGTGCAATCTCATCTTTAGTAAGCACATGCTTTGCCCCTTCTGAACCATTTGTTTCAACACGAATGGCTACGCCCATTTCTTTTGCCTTTTTCTTCAAAGCATCTTCGGCCATGTAGGTGTGTGCAATTCCCGTTGGGCATGCGGTAACGGCAACGACGAATTGCTCTTCAGATGATGCTTTCAGAGCATGTGCATTTTTTGCTTCTGCCTCTTTCTTTTCTTCTGCATCATGCTCTGCTTGCTTTTCATTAAAAAGCTGGGCAACCTCATGTGCAGTACCGGCTTGTTTTATTTGTTCAACAAAATCGTGGTCAATCAGCAGTCGGGACAATGCTGCCAGCGTCTGCAAATGTACATCAGCCGCTCCTTCGGGGGCCGCAATCATAAAGAATAGGTATGAAGGTTGTCCATCAAGAGCCTTGTAATCAATCCCTTTTTTGCTATGACCAAAAACAACGGTCGCTTCATTCACCGCTTTTGTTTTCGCATGAGGCATTGCGATTCCGTCGCCAATGCCTGTGCTTGATTGTGCTTCACGCTTCAAAATCATTTCTTTAAAAAGTTGCGGATCATTAATTCGATTATTTTTTTCAAGACTGGTAATCAGTTCATCGATAGCGCCTTCTTTAGTTGTCGCTTTCATGTCCAAAAGCATAGCGCTTTCAATCATTAAATCTGTAATTTTCATAGAAGTTCCACTCCTTTTTGCTAATCTAAGTCTGTAGAGCATCATCGTTCCAGATACTGGTTTTAGGTAAACGATTTCATCTTTTATCAAAAACAAAACTTCGTTTTTTCCAGCAACATCTGAACGCATTGGCTGATCAATCTCAGCGGTTACCGATCAACGGTTTCTTGATCAGCAACATAGATCTCCGTTTTGTCGGTGACTTTGAAGCCATCTAAGTCAGGCAGATGGTCCGTTATGATGATCGCTTCGCCGAGATCAAAAATCTTGCAAAAAGAGATCTCAGAGAACTTGCTGCTGTCCGACACAATGTAAGTGCGTTGTGCAAGATCATGTGCGCGCCGCTTCAGCGCTGCTTCTTCCGGATCCGGCGTTGTATAGCCCATTGAAGGATCAATCCCATTTACGCCAATGAATGCAGTATCAAATCGAAACAAATTAATCGATTGCAGCGCCAAACTTCCAATAACGGCTTTTGTCGTTGATTTCATTTGTCCACCCAACAAATAGCAAATGATCTTCTTTCGAACGAGCAGGTCACCGTGTGCAGGGCCATTAGTGACAACGGTTACATTTTTTGCTGTAATAAAAGGAATCATTTCTAATGTCGTTGTCCCAGCATCAAGGAATACACAATCATTATCTTTGATCTTCGTTGCAGCTAGTCTCGCAACCGCTTTCTTTTTCTGCACATTTTTGAATGTTTTTGTCTCCATATCCAGTTCATCATTTAACTTACGCAGAAGTGATGCACCACCATGCACACGGCGGAGAAGATGACGACCCTCTAGTTCTTGCAAATCCCGTCGAACAGTCGATTCAGAAGCATTGAGCATAGAAACGAGTGCTTTCAACTTAACCACATGGTCAACCGCTAAAGTCTTCAAGATCATCAGCTGTCTTTCTTCAGCCAACATATTCATTCCTCCACATCACCTATTGTACCACTTTTTCTTTCAAAATCAATCAAAGGATTTCAAAATAATTCTTTAGATACAGCACTTATTGAATGAATATGACTGGTTTTGAGTTAGTTTTTGTTCGATCTCCGTCCGATCAGCAATAGAAGATCACATGTAATGATGGCGGTTTCTTGATTTAAAAACGTTTGGCGCGTTGATTCAGGTATGTTCCAAGTAAGCGGCGTCATGTAGAGCAAATCACTCAATCCTGCTTTATCAAGCTCTACTATATAGTGAAGATGATGCATTTCGGATTCAGGATAATGCTCTTTAAACAGACGAAGTGTTTCGACATTCGAGTAGGTTGCTCTGCTCGTGCTGTAAAATGCATGACGCAACTCTTGAAGATAGTGTTCTCCCGGTATGACTTTAATGACAGAACCGCCGTATTCAAGTAATGAATCAAATGCATCATAGTTCGATGGCGACAGAATATTAAGCAAAAATTGAAAGCTGTGTTTTTGATAAGGTGGCCGCGCAAGATCTCCGACAAACCAGATTTGATTCGGATAATGTTTTGCAGCTAATTGAATACCCGGTTTCGCAAGGTCAATACCACAGCCCGTAATTTGTTTCGACGTCTGTTGTGAAAGCGCGTCACAAATAGCTGCCAGATGTGATCCTTCACCGCAACCTAAATCGAGGATCGTCGATTGTTGAACCTTATCACTGCCCATCTGCTCATCTATAGCGTTCACGATACTTTTCACGAGCGGATTAAAAAACTTATGCCCAACAATAATTCTTTGGCGCGCTTCAAACAGCTGCTTGTCATAATGAGTATGCACGGCTTTTGTTAACAGATTGACATACCCTTGTTTGGCAATATCAAAGGTGTGTGTATTTGGACACCTTAGGCTTCTTTGTTCATTAACAAGCGTAAACGCTTCTCCGCAAAGCGGACAACGAAAGTGTTGCAACTCCTGCTGCATTTGTTCGGCGCAGCGCATCTTATTATTCATTCATCACACAACCTTGTCTACTTATTACCATTGATTTATTGGTAGATTAACTCATTGACACATTATAGCACAGCATGTACCGCTTGTTTTTCTCTTGACGTCAAAAAATAATTAACCTCTGTACGCTGCTTATAAATGAATACTTCCGTAGTTTATCGAAAAAAGTGTTTTTGTCACGGTTCGAAAAATGGGTGAATACACTAAGGCATAAAGGAGAGATGATGATGAGTTATACGTACGAAGAAAACAATCCGTCATTTTTTGTTCCCCATGAAATGAATGATCGAAATGTAAATCAGCCTACTGACAACACGCAAGCAATAAATAACCTATGCCGAAAATACATGAATTACTATGTCATTGCACAGATGGCTGATGGTACACAAATGGAAGGAATAGTCGAAGATGTTACTGATCAAGGGGTAATCATGCTGGTACCTGAGAATGCTGAACCTGAATCCGACACGCGTTATTTCTATGGTCCTGGACCGCGTCCAAGGTATCGCAGGTTTAATCGTTTTCTATTCCCATTCTTCCTATTTGCGACCCCATTTCTTTATCCTTTTCCATTTTTTTATTAAGGGTTCTTGCCCCATGAAGACAATCATTAGGGATGAAATGATATCGTGGCAAATACAACACTTGACCATCCCACCCGATTTGCTGTACGTTCACTTAAATCACAAGGAAGGCATCAAAGCGTCAAACAGACGTTGCGATGCCCTCCTTATTTTTAACTTCATTTCTATTAAATTGTTTCTTCAATAGTCCCGAGTGTCAGTATAGCTGATCCTCCTGCTTCCATCCAAGTTCCAAAGGTAACCAAGGGATCAAACAATGTATAATCTTCGCCTTCCGCAAGTAAACGATTTCTCCCCATGACTTGAATATAGTTCCCGATACATACCAACATGGTGCCGATAATCTGATACATTTTTCTCCAAAAAATCGGATCGGTAGCTATCACAAAGGATGCCAATACTTCTTTAAGATTTGAGGAAATTGCGCGTTTCAGTAAGATACGATCATCATCTTCGTCTCTAATAAACTGAAGAACAAAAGAACCATAACCAATAACGGTGAGCGCCAGTCCTAATTGTTCAGACGAGTTATTGGAGGTGAGATCAATAAGTGACGCACCTGCCCCAACCTGGATGATGCTACCTAAAAGAATTAACTGATCCTGAGTTTCGCGATCCAATGTTTTAATCGGCGTCTGCCCAATAGCAGCCATCACTTTTCCAATCGTAATGGATAAGAGTGCGAAACCCTCTGATAATTCTTTTCTGTTCACAGAGATCCCACCTCCTCTCCCAATGGCATTACTCCATCATATGCACACAACACCTGAATGGAGTTTTGCCAGATCCATTGGTTATGAAGCGGTCTTGTTTCTTGCTTTAAGGATTGCGGTTGCAACGGTTGGTGCGACAATACATGCCGCTACCGCTTCGGCAATACCATTTGTAAACACAATGGCCAATAGCGCCGGCAGCAACTGGGTGACGTCCATATGCAAGGCATTTGCATAGGGTTGTCGATAGAATAAATAAATCAATCCCAGCACGAGAACCGTGTTCGTCAAAGCGCCAAGCAGTGCTGCAATCGACATGCTGACAAATTGTGGGCATCCCATTTTTTTTAATTTTAGGTACACATTCCCAGAAATAATCCCGATCATGATACGAGGAAAAACAGAAATAAGCGGATTCGTAAAAACAATGGGCGCAACAGGACTGGTTGGAAAAGTAAATGCGCGAATAAATGTAGTCATTCCCCATACGCCACCGATAATAGCACCGCCAGTTGGCCCGAGCACAATCGCTGCGATAATCACCGTAATATGGATAATCGTGAGGCTTAAGGCAACCATGGGTATATAGCCCAGAAATGGAACAAAATTTTGCAGGAGGATAATAGCGGTAAATATGCTTAGTAAAACTAAGCGATAAGTGGCATTCTTGCTCTCGTTTCTCATGATAATCTCCTTCATTTGTTTTTCTAACAAAAAGTGTTTTAATTGAATTATAAGGCTTGGTTTATCGAAAACAAAGAAAAACTTATGTTTATTCAATATTCTTTTTATTCTTAATAATTATTTTATACTGCTTTTAAGCTGCAGAAAGTAAGAAAAACCGGGCAAAATACGCCCGGTCCTTAATCTCCAACCATGTGTGATGGACTAGTGTCTTTTCGGTGCTGAATCGCCGCTTCGGTTACTCGCTTGCCGCGGGCGCACCGCGAGCCTCCTCAGACAGGTAGGTATCTGCGGGGTCTCGCTGGCACGCTGTTCCCGCAGGCGTCTCGCGCTTTCGTGTCTCGAGCTAACTCTTATTGATGAAATTGCCGCTTATCGTTCTACACCAAAGCAAAATCATAAACTTTCTTTTCATGTAAAAAAAGATCCCGCAATTGGGATCCATAAAATAGTGTTTTGGGAGTTATTGCTAAAGGTTTAACATTCACTTCTTTAGTTCAAATGACAACAATAACATGAGGTTTAACGTTATCGATCATGAGAATCAAAAATCTTTTAATAATAAATTAAGGTGAATCCTGCGGTCTGTCATGCAAATCCAATTTACTTCGGATGGGAATTACAGTTAGAGAGGAAAAATGAAACATCAAACGCACTTGGGCTCGTCGTACGTTTGAATCATTAAGTATTTGGGGTCGGATTTACAGAAGTTTCGCCATTGATTCACCTTAAAATTACCAGCAATCGATCCTATCGATTAACCATTAATATCATAGCTTATTTTCCCACGCACCAACAACGAATTTATGATGCGTACCCCCGCATATTTTGTGCGGGGGTACGCATCATCCCGCATCTGACCCTGTACTTTTTTCCTGTTTTTCAACTTTTTAAACGAAAATACCAAAAACAGTACTGCCAACAGGCAATACTGTTTTGATAAAGCAAATATTCTATTATTTTGAGCGATAAGACGCGTCGTTACAAATTATCGAACAATGACGCAGGGCAACAACAATAGAACTTAAGACCGATAAATCTTGGCGATTATTTCGGTATATATTAACAAAGAGTTTAGCTGCTTTAACTTTCTGCCTCCAAGTCAGTCGTTCTGGACGTGAAAGAACAGGTTGTTTCATTCTCATTCATCCATCCCTTCCAGCAATGTTCCGAGCAACCCTTTTAGGAAACAGCATGGTCATTATTTGATATTCCTAAACAGGAAAAAGGGTTACTCCATACAACCTAAGAACAGATGAGTGAAATGCAGGTTAACGGATCTTACTTTGCCGTAGGTTGTTTCTTATTTTGCCCGAACGCATAATAACTGATCACAATAAGTGTCAGGAAAACAATTCCCACAACAAGTGATAAACGTGTTTCTGGATTAAATGCCATCCCTATTAAGATGACCATTAAAAACACGATGGTCGCGTAGTTTGAGAAAGGCACAAGCGGTAACTTAAATGGATGATTAGCATTGTCTGCCTTTGTTCTGAGCTTTCTAAAGCGAATTTGACTTATTAAAATGACAAACCATGGAACCATTCCCGGTAAGACGCTAGCGCTGTATACATAAACAAAAATTCGATCCGGTGCAAGATAGTTTAACGCAACGCCGATTGCCAATCCGATCAGTACCGCAATGGTTCCGTATAACGGCACACCAGAACGTGAGGTTTTCATAAAATAGTTAGGCGCTAGCCCCAGTGCACTTAGTGTGTAAAGCATGCGACCGGCACTAAAAATCCCGCTGTTGCAACCCGATAACGCTGCAGTAATGACAACAAAGTTGATGATTCCAGCTGCGGTTGTAATGCCGATTTTTGAAAACGTAGTAACAAAAGGACTGCCGAGTGATTGAAGCTCATTCCACGGATAAACCGTTACAATGATAAAAATAGCGCCTAAATAAAAAATTAAAATCCGCCAAATTATATTCTGAATTGCATGAGTAAGCGTTTTTTGTGGATTTTTTGCTTCGCCCGCTGTAATTCCAATAAGCTCAACCCCTTGAAAGGCGGCAATAACGAGCGATAAGGAAAAGAAGAACCCCTTCCATCCACCGGTAAAAAATCCGCCATGTGCCCATAAATTCGCTAAACCGATCGCTTTGCCACCATTACCTAGCCCAAAGAAAATTAAACCGAGACCGGCAATAATCATTAATACGATCGTCACTACTTTGATCATGGCAAACCAAAACTCGAATTCACCAAATGATCGAACGGAAACCAGATTTGCCGTTCCAAGTATAAGTACTGCAATGACGCTGGGAATCCATGCAGGAAGCTCCGGAAACCAAAACTTCATATAGCTACCTACAGCAATCACTTCCGACATCCCCACAATGATCCATTGAAACCAGTTGCTCCAGGCGGTCAAATAACCTGCCAGCGGATGAATATACGTATAGCCAAACTTCGCAAATGAACCTGTACTCGGTTCATCATACAGCATCTCGCCCATCGCACGCATGATAAAGAAAATAAACAGTCCGCTTATTGCATAAGCAAGCAATACAGATGGCCCTGTCCATTTAATCGTACTGGCGGATCCCATAAAAAGACCAACACCAATTGTGCCGCCTAACGCAATCATTTGAATATGGCGTGCACTCAAGCCTCTTTTTAATTTCATTTTTTAACTCATCCTTCTGTTGTTTTCTCTATGTAACATAACTGTAATTATAACTGCAAGAAAGAGCACGAATCAAGGACGCAAATACTCAATCATTGTCTTCTGGCCTTTTTGTTTTTCCTTTAATTGTAAACCAGGGGTACCAAAATGCTCCGAGAATATTCACAATGAGCAAAGCCGAGATGATCCCCAAAATATAACTTGATTTATTATTTCCAAATACATAGCATGGTACAAGCCAAACGAAAAGGATCATAATAATACTATTTACAAAACAAGAAATTTTTGGGTGCGTTTGAAAATATTTTTTTGATTTTTCAAGAAATGCCCCTCCTCTCCCTAAACAGACAAAAACCCCCTGGCGCTTAGAGCGCCAAGGGGTTTCAGAGTTCTTGATTGATCAATATTGTTCCATGTATTGTTCGCGTTCCCATGGGTGTACTTGCGTTCTAAACATATCCCACTCAATTTCTTTTGCGTCATTGAAGTGTGAGATGGTATGTTCTCCTAATGCACTTGTAATTACTTCATCCTTATTCAATGCGGTTACTGCATCTTTCAGAGAAGCCGGCAATTCTTGAATACCAAGTTCTTCACGTTCTTGATCATTCATAACATAAATGCTGCGGTCAACAGAAGCAGCAGGTGCCAATTTTTTCTTGATGCCATCAAGTCCGGCTGCAAGCAATACAGTCATACCAAGGTAAGGGTTGGTCGTTGGGTCGACGCTGCGCACTTCGATACGTGTACCAAGACCGCGTGAAGCAGGAATACGAACCAAGGCACTGCGGTTGCTCAAGGACCAAGCGATGTAGCTTGGTGCTTCATAACCGGGAACCAAACGTTTATACGAGTTAACCGTTGGGTTAGCGATTGCAGTAAATGCCGGAGCATGTTCCAGAATACCTGCAATGAATGCTTTTGCTGTATCACTCAAACCATCTTCAGAGTTGGCGTCATAAAATGCATTTTCTTTGCCTTTGAAGAGCGACATGTTCGAATGCATTCCCGAACCGTTTACACCGAACAAAGGTTTCGGCATAAAGGTCGCATGCAATCCGTGTTTGCGGGCGATCGTCTTAACAACCAATTTGAACGTTTGGATGTTGTCGCAAGTTTTTACTGCATCAGCATATTTAAAGTCGATTTCGTGCTGTCCAGGAGCCACTTCGTGGTGAGAGGCTTCAATCTCAAAGCCCATATCTTCGAGTTCGAGGACGATATCACGGCGACAGTTTTCACCAAGATCAGTAGGAGCAAGGTCGAAATAACCGCCTTTATCGTTTAATTCGAGAGTTGGTTCGCCTGCATCATTCATTTTGAATAAGAAGAATTCAGGTTCAGGCCCGATGTTGAAGGATGTGAAACCAATTTTTTCCATTTCGGCAAGTTGAGCTTTCAGCACCGAACGAGGATCTCCTGGGAATGGCGTGCGGTCTGGTTTATAAATATCGCAGATCAGACGCGCAACTTTCCCTTTTTCTGCAGTCCAAGGGAATACGACGAAGCTGTCATAATCCGGATACAGAAGCATGTCCGATTCTTCGATCCGAACAAATCCTTCGATAGAAGAACCGTCAAACATAATTTCGTTATCCAACGCTTTTTCAAGTTGACTTACCGGAATTTCTACGTTCTTGATAATTCCAAGCAGGTCGGTGAATTGCAAACGAATAAATTTTACATTTGCTTCATTCACTTTAGAAATAATGTCTTCCTTTGTAAACTTTGCCATTCTCTTGATCCTCCCCAATATAAATGTCTATTTTCTTTCAAAAATTATATACACAGGCAGCAATCACCGAAAAAATCGGGACAACTCTCCTTGTATTAACGAAGTTTTGCCGAACTTGCCGGATTGAACAAGTTCAGATTTCAAAAAGTTCATCAACTCAGCCTCGGACATTGACTTCTTTCCTTGAGCCGGAGTATTCGCCTCCACTGGCTTTTCACTGAGAACACGTTTGATTCCGGCCAAATTAACCCCTTCGTCAAGCAGCGACTTTATATCAAGAAGTCGATCAACATCATTGAAAGAAAAGACGCGGCGATTTCCATCGCTACGTTCGGGATGAATGAGATCGTTTTCCTCATAGTAGCGGATCTGCCTAGCAGTCAGCCCTGTCAATTTTTGCACGATACCCATTGAGAACAAAGGCATAGAGCGGCGTACATTTTCAGCCATTTCGCCTCGCCCCTTTCTTAGTTACATTATATCCATCCGCCTATTAGTTGTCAATTGGTGTTAGGTTATCTTACAGCAAATGGGATGCGTTTCATAATATTGTCACAACTTTATTCTCATTGGATCAAGCAATTTTCTTTCAAGCAAATGATTTACGGCAACAATTAAAGCGGTTTTCACATGTTCAAACGTCAGTCCGCCTTGCACATAAAGCGTGTAAGGGGGCCGAATCGGCCCGTCAGCGGTCAATTCCAAGCTGGCCCCTTGAATAAAGGTTCCCGCAGCCATGATGACCTCACTCGTATAGCCCGGCATTGGACTTGGATAAGGCATAACATGGGCATTAATCGGTGATGCCATTTGTATCGCCTGACAAAACGCGATCATCTGATCCGGATCGTGAAAAGTTACACTTTGAATCAAATCCGTACGTCTTTGTTCCCAAGATGGAGCGGTCTCCATACCCAATCGTTCCATCATTGCAGATGTAAAAATAGCACCTTTAACCGCTTGAGCAACCATATGCGGCGATAAGAAATAGCCTTGATACTGATCTTTCAGATGTTGTAGCGAAGGCCCCACTTCTTTGCCTAGTCCGGGTGCGGTCAGTCGTTCCGCACAAAGTGAAACCAGCTCGCTCTTCCCTACAATATAGCCGCCTGCTTCCGCTAATCCTCCACCGGGATTTTTAATCAGCGACCCTGCCATTAAGTCAGCACCTACATGACAGGGTTCTTTCGTTTCGGTAAATTCGCCATAGCAATTATCGACAAAGACAACAATAGATGGGTGGAGCTTTTTAATTGCAGCGATCGCTTCTCCAATTTGTGCGACATGAAGAGACGGGCGCTGGTCATAGCCACAAGAACGTTGAATGCCAATCATTTTTGTATTGGGTGCAATCATGCGGTTTACCGTTTCCGTATCAATACATCCATTTTTTAAGGGAACATGCCGAAAGCCGATGCCAAAGTCTTTTAGAGAACCATGACTTTCTTCTGTAAGGCCGATCACGCCTTCCAAAGTATCATAAGGCTTGCCGGTTATGTACATTAACTCGTCACGGGGTCTGAGGATACCGAATAAAGCGGTCGTAATCGCATGGGTTCCGGAGATCATTTGTGAACGGACGAGTGCAGACTCAGCGCCGAAACAGTCGGCATAAACCGATTCAATACCGTCTCGCCCAAAATCATCATATCCATAGCCTGTCGTTCCGCTGAAATGGGCATCACTTATTTTATTTTTCTTAAAACTCGATAAAACGCGATATTGATTCTCTAGTGCAGTTGCGTCCGCCGCCTTTAATTGCTCTGCAACTTGTTCATCTATAGCGGCGGCAAGTTTAGTCAATTCTCCGCCATAGGCGAGTGTTTCAAACATGCTGTCTACTCCTTATCTGCTGAGCCTTGATGCTGGATCAGTTTTGATGCGATCGACGTTTCCGGATACACGAAACCTTCTACTTCATACATCTGTGTCTTTTGATCGAAAGTCTGGTTTTGTAAAATAGCATTGCGCTTTATACTGCTTAACAGTTTTCCTTCCGAAGCAAGTAGTTTAGTATGAAATGGAACCATCTGCTGCATAATCTGTGATTCGATCGCTTCAAGAATCCGTTTTCGATCATTAATATCGTGCGCTGAAACAAGCAAAGCACCTTTGGGAACGATAAATGGGGTTTGCAATAAATCCTTTTTATTATAGATCGTCAGCATCGGCAAGTCATCCACTTCCAGTTCCTGAAGCAATTTGCACACCGTTTTCTCATGTTCGATCACATCCGGATTGGACGCATCAAGTACATGTACGATCAGCTGCGCCCCGGTGACTTCTTCCAAAGTCGAACGGAAGGCTGCAATTAATTGAGTGGGAAGCTGTTGAATAAACCCAACGGTATCTGACAGCAGACAAGTGAATCCATTTGGTAAATTCATTTTCCGGGTTAAGGGATCCAGTGTTGCAAACAGTTTATTTTCTGCATAGGTCTGCATTTCAGTCAATTGATTAAACAGTGTTGATTTTCCGGCATTCGTATACCCGACAAGAACAATTTGGCACTGATTATTTAACAGCCTTCGTTCCCTGTAGCGCTGCCGATGGCTGACCACCGCATTTAATTGATGGCTGATGTCCTTCATTCGGCTGCGTATGTAACGTCGATCGCTTTCCAGCTTTGTTTCACCGGGTCCGCGTGTGCCGATGCCGCCCCCGAGCCGAGAGAGAGATTGCCCGATACCGCTTAGCCGCGGCAGCAGATACTTAAGCTGAGCAAGCTCAACCTGAAGTTTCCCTTCACGAGAACGCGCGCGAACGGCGAAAATATCTAAAATGAGCTGAGTCCTGTCCAACACTTTTGCAGAAAGCAAAGCACCAAGTCTGCCTTGCTGCGCGGGAGACAGTTCGCTGTTAAAGATAACAGCATTGGCCTCAAGTTGTTTTTCTAGCGCAGCAATTTCCTGAACTTTACCACTGCCAATATAGGTTGCAGCATCAATTTTTGCTCTTTTCTGTGTGACGACGGCAACCACTTCACCGCCGGCAGTTTTCGCCAATGCTTCCAGTTCATCAAGGGATGATTGGAAATGCTCATCCGATTGATGAGGAAGCTGGCATGCTGCAAGAATGACATATTCCATATTTTACCTCTCTTTTTACTCGCCTTCACCCATTTGACTAATGATCGGATGATCAGAATCGTCTGCCATAAGGTCACAAGCTCTTATCGTCATGAGCGCATCACGATCAAAGCTGTTCTCTTTCACTAGGCGAACCGCTTGCTGGCGAATCATTTTTTCAACTGCATTGCGAACAAAACGTCCATTACTAAAATGCGGCTCTTGCGCCTGTACCTTCCGTTGCAGAAGGCGAAGAAACTTTTTCTGTGCTTCAACCGTCATTGTGTATTCGCGATCATCAAGCATTTGTTTTGCGATATCAAGCAGTTCGACGCCGGAGTAGTCGGGAAAGGACATAATGATCGGGAAACGCGAAGGCAGACCTGGGTTCATTCTAAGAAACTCATCCATTTCATCAGAATAGCCAGCAAGGATCAATACAAACTCATCTTTGTGATCTTCCATTTGTTTGACTAACGTATCAATTGCTTCCTTGCCAAAATCTTTTTCTCCGCCACGCGAGAGCGAATAGGCCTCATCAATGAACAATACACCGCCAAGCGCTCGTTTAACCAGTTCTCTTGTTTTCTGTGCGGTTTGTCCGATGTATTCTCCTACCAGATCGGCTCGCTCAGCCTCAATTAATTGACCTTTTGGCAATATTTCCATCTCATGAAACAGGTGGCTTAGTAATCGCGCTACGGTTGTTTTTCCAGTCCCCGGATTTCCTTTGAAAAGCATGTGAAAAGATTGTTTTTTGACCTTTAACTGCACTTCCTGTCTTTTGCGATAAACATACAGCCATGCATAGAGTTCACGCACCATGAGTTTCACCTGATCCATTCCGACTAAACGATCAAGTTGATGTTCCAATTTTTCTAGTGGTTCATGAGCTACTCGTTCTTCGATTGGGAAATGGACGGGCGGAGTCTTCTGCGGTTTTTGGTTAAAGACCACATTGATCTGACTCTTTTTGGTAAATGTATAGGCTTCTCGCATGATCCGATCACCTCTCTGTTGATGAACTCAGGGCACATTCTTCTGCCTGCTTTTATAGGTATACACATCAGCAGGGTGTCTCGTGACAGTTGCCTAATTTCGGCAATAGAACGAAATAAATTGGACTGCTCTAGTTTATGAAACAGCGGACAGATTCAGAAGTGCTTCACCCTATGCAACAGAGCGCATCATCATTTTTATGGGAGCGGAATTTTCAGGAAACAAAAGAAAGACAGCGGGGCCGCTGTCTTCGCAGAATTTATCATGACTCCTCGTCTTGACTGGTCCAATTTACTGGCTTCGAAGGAGTAAATGTTGAAATCGCATGTTTAAAAATCAATTGCTGCTTTCCTTCGCTGTCCAGCAGTACCGTGAAATTATCAAATCCTTTCACTTTTCCTTTCAATTGAAAGCCGCTGACTAGAAAAACCGTCACAAATGTTCCTTCTTTACGTAACTGGTTCAAAAATGTATCCTGGATGTTAATTGACTGTTTCATTTTATTCCTCCTCTTTTCTCTCTAAATAAAACTACTTCGATTTAATTTATAGAATATCCTGCACATGCTGCTCGACTTGCTTGATCTTTTTTCTGAGAAGGAATTCACGAGTCTAGTCAGAAAGATCTACAATTAAGATTATATTTTATATTCCCAGCATTTGCAAAGATGATATAAGAAATCTAACCAAAAGTGTTAGAAAAATTCACGAATCTGAGTGCCCGTCCAATTTTCTCAGAACAAATCGGTAAATTTCTTCCGACTTGGCATCAAAATTGACTAAAGCATCCGACATGTCGAACCAATCCACAGACATCTGACGCCTAAACCAGGTTAATTGCCTTTTTGCATAATGGCGTGAATTCTTTTTTAATTGTTCCACGGATGCTTCACAAGATGTCCCTCCTTCGAAATAAGGAATAAACTCTTTGTAGCCAATTGCTTGCATTGCCTGCGCATCTTTTAGTCCTCGAGTATACAGATCATGCGCTTCATCAACAAGGCCCTCGTGAATCATTTGATCCACCCTTTCGTTGATTCGGCGATAGAGCAATTGGCGATTCATCGATAAGCCTATACAGAGATACGGGTAGAGAGGGCGAACCGTTTCATCAGATTTGTGTAAGCTGAAGGGCTTTCCGGTTTCATGATAAACTTCCAAAGCGCGAATCACTCGAATGAGATTGTTCGGATGAATCCGTTTTGCAGCGATCGGATCAACTTTTTTTAATCGTTCAAAAAGTACACCCTTGCCTTCACAAGCTGCAATCTGCTCCAGCTGCCGACGATATGCCGGATTTGCGCCGGTTGAAGAAAACTGATAGTCAAACAGTGCTGCTTTTATGTAGAAACCGGTTCCGCCGACAAGAATTGGTGGTTTCCCTTTCAATCGTATGTTTTCAATGATCCGTCGTGCATCCTGTTGGTATTCTGCAGCTGTATACGGTTGCTCTGGCTTGCAAATATCAATCAGATGATGCGTCACTCCCTCAGCCTCTTCTTTTGATACTTTCGCTGTACCAATATCCATCCCTCGATAGACTTGAAATGCGTCTCCATTAATGATCTCGCTGTTTAATCGTTTTGCCAGGTCAATACTTAATTTTGTTTTGCCCACTGCGGTTGGACCCACAATCACAATTGTTGCTGTATTCATTGAATTACTCCCGGATAATTAGTGGACTCAGTATAGCACATTCTCCACCCGTACTGCACCTCACGCTTAACATGAAAAAGATTAGCGCTTAATGAGTGAAGTATCGTACATTGTAAAATCGCATCGATAGATAAACAAATATTTTCCATCTATAATAAGTCCGGTGGAATTGGGAACGTCGGTAGCAAAATATGAAACACGATTTCCTGCAAAAGTGGCAATCGGTTTCCCGAGCTGTGAACGAATTAAGACTATTTTTGAGCGTCCATCAAAATAATTATGAAATTGATTCACCATCCGATTTACAAAAGGCAAGCTGCGGTCTTGGTTCGTGACAAGTACTTTTTGCGGCAGTTTGTTCATCACGTCTTGAAGTCCCTTCTCATACATGATTAAGGTACTGCCGACATGAAGCACTTGTTTTCCTCCAATTGTTATATTTAATACCGAAGATTCTTTTGTCTTTTCCCCTTTCTCGTTGGTTCGATCGAAGGTACTGTCCCGTTTAATCGCTCCTGAAACACCTTTAATCGTATCAATCGGCTGGCCGTCGGCATCATACGTCTGCATCGTCACATTTAAGCCTTTTAAATTGCCTTCGACTTGTGTTGTGAAAAAGTCAAACACCTGGCATCCGGCAAGCATCGCCAAGCTCAAGACGGATAACAAACATAGGAATACCATTTTTCGTTTTCTTAACAATGCATTTCTCTCCCATTCTACAGACAAAACTATAAGCCTATTTTAACCTTAAATGCATGAACGCGTTTTGTCATCAGACTCCAGACAGAAATTAATGGCAAAAAAACAGCAAGGTCATTATAAAAACTATAATAGGATTCCGTTAACAAATGAATACGTCTCTAAGGAACAGGCAGACAATGGTATAATGGCTTCAATAATGTAACAAGGAGAATCTTTATGAAGAACAATCAATTTGCCAGGCTCACCGTCGATCATAAGACGGTTGTTAATGAGTTGAAAGCCATTCATTTCTATGATGACCAAATGATAGGTGTGACCTCTCCTACAGAAGTCTACCAGCTTTTGCTACGCAAAGCGTTTTTAACAACGAAAGAAGAGGGTTCATTTACAAGCAAACTGAAAAACTATTTAGCAACTCCGAGCTTAGACCTTAAAGACTATTTCGCTTCGAAGAAACCAGTAACCACGGAAATCTTCTATTTGGTTGCGCTCCAGCTGCTTGAGTTTCTCGTTACAGAGGATTTTGCGATCGATCACCCAGTAGAGGCAATGCACCAAATGCAGCTTCCGACCGTTGAAACAAAGGGCAATTGGCATAAAGATCAGCTGCTTGATGCCTGGTATCTTCTCTTAACAACACATACAAAAAACGGCCAAACCTTCCTTGATCGTTTAACAAACCAAGGTTACTTTATCCCGTTTTATGATTTGCCGGCGCGTGAAAAGCCTTTGTTTTTTAATGGAAAAGCACAAGCAGTATTTGATCCTGCAAAACTGGTTCGAGAAGTCGTTTATGTGGAGTCCTCTGTGGATTCCGATTGTGATGGTCAGCTTGACTTACTCAAGGTCGAAATCCTGCGCCCTTCAGATACGGAACATGGGTTAAGCGTACCGGCTCTTTTTACAGCAAGTCCTTATAATCAAGGAATAAACCATGAAGCAGGTAGCAGAGCGATGCATGACGTCAATGTTCCATTGCAAGCGAAGAAAGCAAACCGCCTTACCTATCAGGACATCGCTTATCGCAAAGAAAAGCACAGTTTGCCTGCCCCTCGCCCTGTAGCCGGCGAGACCAGACATGCCGCCGAGACGTTTAGTCGAGAACGTTCTTATACGTTAAATGATTATTTTCTTGTACGCGGATTTGCCGCCGTTTACGCTGCCGGGATCGGTACATTGGATTCAGACGGCGTTCAAACATGCGGTGATCCGCAGCAAACGGAAGCGACTAAGAATGTCATCGAATGGTTAAATGGAAAACGACGCGCGTTTACCAATCGTACTGACAACATTGCCATCTCGGCATGGTGGTGCAATGGATGGGTAGCAATGACCGGCCGCTCTTACTTAGGAACGCTTGCAACTGCGGCCGCGACCACCGGTGTTGAAGGCTTAAAAACAATAATTTCAGAAGCAGCGATTTCCTCATGGTATGATTACTATCGTGAAGGCGGGCTCGTTATTGCACCGGGTGGTTTTCCAGGAGAAGATGCTGATGTTTTGGCAATTGAAACCCAAAGTCGTATGAAAGCGCCGGCAGATTACATACTCCGCGTCAAAGACTTTTTTACGAAACAAATGGATCAGATGGCACGCGGCATGGATCGGGAATCAGGAAACTACACGCCTTTCTGGGATGCACGCAATTACCGCAAAAGCATCAATAAGATTAAATGTGACGTATTAATGATTCACGGGCTAAATGACTGGAACGTGAAACCCGGGCAAGTTGAGGCGCTATGGCAGGGCTTAAGAAGTGTCCCGGTAAGTAAAAAGATCATCTTACACCAAGGTCAGCACATCTATATCAATGCGTTTCGTTCGATCGACTATACGGATATGATCAATCTTTGGATTAGCCATGAATTGTATGGCGTGCAAAATGGTGCAAAAGAGGTCTTGCCGGATGTGATTGTACAAGACAATCTAATACCTGAAACATGGACCGCATACTCGGACTGGTCTAATCCTCATTCGGACAAAACGGTATTCCACCTCTCGCCTGGAACATTGACGGAGGGATGCGGCAGCAACTCCATTCAATCCTTTAAAGATGATTTACCGATAGACGACTTTAAACGGTACACGGAACATATCGATCAATGGGAAAATGAGCTGATTTCGAATCAAAAACAAGCGTTACATGCGAACCGTTTAATTTTTAAGTCCGCACCTTTTGAAAAGGCTCAAATTGTAAACGGAAAAGTTGCCATCCATGTCAAAACAGCGTCGAGTCAACCCTTCGGCATGCTCAGCTTTCAACTGATCGACTTCGGAGAAGAGAAACGGCTCAACCCATCGCCCACTCCGATTCAACGAATGGAATTAGGCTGCAACTGGCGTGAAGATACACTCCGTGAATTCACGTTGGCTAAATTTCCAACGCCGTTCAAGATGATTACAAAGGGGCATCTTAATCTGCAGAACCGGGAGAATCCATGGAAGGTTAATGAACTGATGCCCAACCAGTTCTACACATTTGAGATCACACTGCAACCAACCTTTCACAAGTTGGCTGCCGGTCACCAGTTAGGATTGATCATCTATGCCACCGATTTTGCCATGACAGTTCGCGGCAATCAAGCGGTGCGCTATTCCATCGACTTGTCCGACTGCCATCTTGACGTACCCTTTCAATAAAAGAACGGAAGAGGGTGTCTTATCGTCATAGACGATTGAGACACCCTCTTGTTCATTGGTTAAAGATTTATGAATGACGCGCATTGGTGTAGGAGGTCTAAGCACCCCTATTGTTGCAGTGACCTCTAATCCTGTCGCTTCACTCTATTTTATAGCGATACCTCGTTAAGTCCTTCTGCCCTCAGCAGAAGCCCCCTTTCGCTTCATTCTTTTAGGGGGGGAACAATCGTTCTGATTGAGTGCGTGATCAAAGCGTTTGTTTACAGGGCCACCGGTTGAATTTCTTTTGCCTGCTTATAGGCAGCATGAGCAAGCGCGCAAAGGTAGTTCCATTGCTGATCAAACTCAGGTTGGAAAAAGAAATCGGCAAAAGCTAATTGCTGCGTGGTTTGTTTCGTTGCAATCGCTAGAGAAAGTGTATTGATTGCCGCCGTAATATCATGTTTGGACAGCAGCTGTGCACCAACAATACGATTGCTGCCTACCTCATAAGTCAATTTCATATAGATTTTTTCCGTTCCGGGAACAAATGCCGGACGATAGTAATCGGTAACGAATACCGAGCTGGTTTCCAAACCGCTCTTTGCTGCTGTCGCATCTTTAATCCCAGTCGTCGCGAATTTATAATCAAACAACGAGAGTGCTGAAGTCCCGGAAACGCCTTCGATTTTAAACGTAGGCTTTTCAAGATTTAATGCGGCTGCAACCCCTTGGCGACGCGCATTGGTTGCCAAGGCAATATTCATTTCTTTACCCGTTGGATTATAGCGAATCATGCATGCATCACCAGCAGCAAACACATCCGGTGCACTTGTTTTTTGATAAGCATCAACAGCGATTGTGCCGTTACTGTTGAGCTCCAACGTTCCTTTCAGCCAATCTGTATTCGGTACAACGCCTGCTGCTTCAACAACAAGATCGGCAGGGTAAGTGCCTTTATCAGTAATAACTGCAGATGCTTTTCCATCTCGGCCTTGAATTTCCTGAACAAATTCGCCCGTGCGTACATTAATGCCATGCTTTTGGAGATCCGCTGTGAGAATGTCCGTGAATTCATGATCCAAATAAGTCGGCAAAATTCGATCCGTCACATCAATAACGGTGACTTTCTTTCCTGCTTTTGCATAGGCCTCAACGACTTCAATGCCAATATAGCCACTGCCAATAACTACGACATCGGTAACGCTTGGATCCTCAATCTTCGCTTTGCTTTTGAGTGCCCATTCTCTCCCCCGTAAGAAATAAACATTATCAAGATCATTTCCTTTAAATGGGAGTTTACGCGGTGTCGCACCCGGCGCCAAAATTAATTTATCATAAGATTCATCATAGGTCTCATTTGTATCAAGATTTTTCACATGGATCGTCTTCTGATCAGGATCTAATCCCGTCACTTGATGGCGGGTATAGACATCAACACCCTGGTCGCTGTAGCCTTCCTTTGTTGCGTAGTGAATATAATTGATATCCTGAACGGCTCCCTCCAAGTACAACTGGATGCCGCAAGACAAAAAGGATACTTTATCCGACTGCTCGAACAATTTAACCTTAGCATCTGGATAATTTTCCAAGACTGTTTTTACCGCTTCATACCCACCATGCGATGTTCCGACAACAACAATATTCAAATGATTCATCCTCCTGTAAATGGTATGAGATTTATATGGCGAAGCAAACTAAGATTTGATTGACTTACGTTTTTTATTTTGCTTCGCTTAGATAGTAACAAATATTTATTTATAATCAAACTAATCTGCTCATGCATGAACTTGTTTTTTATCCCATTTCCACTAAATACGCCAAGAAATTAATGATAATTATCATTCGTTATTGATAATCAACAGCAAAAACAGATGCATAGCTATTCTCAATTGAATATCAAGTTTCTGTATTTTTTTAATCATTCAATTAGATAAACATATCGGCAATTTGTTTTAGCACATTAAAGTACGTGCTATAATTCACAAGGTTATACTGTTAACGGTTCACTCAATAAATTGAACGATTCCCAACCCGCAAAGTAAATAAAAAGGAGTTTTATTGTGTCTATTTCAAAAGTGACCAAAACCTATTTAATGGTCGGCACCATGCTGTTCGGCATGTTTTTTGGTGCAAGCAATTTAATCTTTCCGATCCAACTCGGCCAGCTTGCCGGTGAACATTACTGGCTCGCTTTAGCTGGATTCCTTGCTACAGCAATCGGATTGCCTTTTATCGGTATTCTTGCCGTTGGCTTATCCGGTACCGATGGTGTAAAAGATATCGCCAGCCGTGTGCATCCGCTTTTTGGAATCATTTTTTCGATCTGCCTTTATTTAATCATTGGGCCACTCTTTGCGCTTCCCCGAACGGCTACCGTACCTTTCGCGGTTGGCATTCAACCCTATATCGGTTCCTCATCATTAATTTTACCGTTGGGACTGTTCAGTTTCCTATTTTTCGCTTGCGTGTGCTATTTTTCACTAAACCCTGCAAAGGCTATGGACTATATTGGTAAATATTTAACACCGATTTTCTTGCTTGTTTTGTTTCTTGTAATTCTTGTCGCCTTGATTCATCCCATGGGCGGTCTTGGAAACGCGCAAGGAATCTATGCTTCGCAACCCTTTACCACTGGATTTAAAGAAGGCTACAACACGATGGACGCGCTGGCCTCACTTGCATTCGGCATTGTTGTCATCAATGCAATTAAGCTTCGTGGCATCACGGGTACAAAACAGATTGCCAAAGTCACCTTGAAATCCGGTCTCGTTGCCATGATTCTGATGATGGTGATTTATGGCTGCATTACGTTCATTGGCGGGACAAGTGTTGCTCAGGTCGGCTTGCTCGAAAACGGCGGTCTTGTTCTCGGCGCTGTATCGCATCATTACTTCGGCACATTTGGCGGCTTACTGCTTGCTGCGATCATCATTTTGGCTTGTATGAAGACGAGCATCGGACTCGTAACTTCATCCAGTACATTTTTTCATGAACTGATGCCGCAAATCAGCTACAAAAAATTTGTTGTCGCCATTAGCTGCATTTCGTATATTGTTTCAAATGTTGGCTTGACCAACATTGTGAAGCTGGCTGTTCCCGTTTTAATGGTTGTTTATCCAGTTGCCATTGTACTCATTTTGCTAACCCTTTTTGCAAATGGGTTCCATAGCAGCTCAACCGTTTATTTTTCAGCCGTTATTTTAACATTAATCATTAGTTTGATTGACGGGTACAATACGCTGATCACAATGGTCCCATCGACACAAAACATGTTCCTAGATAGTGTTGCCACATTTTATGCGCATGTACTGCCCCTCTATAGTTTGGGATTAGGCTGGCTCGTACCAGCCACAATCGGCAGCTTGATCGGACTGGTTATCTATCATTTTCAGTCCAATAAGGCTTAACTGAAACTTCATTAAACAAAAACAGCTGTTGGCTAACTCAATAGCTGTTTTTGTTTTTAATGAAAGAACCATTCATTAGCCTGGACTGCATCAAGGAACTTTACTTATTGGTTCAACAATTCAGTTATGGAAAAAATGCGAAAGCATCAAGGCTTTTCAGCTTTCTCAACACCCCATGCACAGAACTCGCATAAAATTTATTATTTTTTTCAATTGCTTTAACCATCTCACGTCACTGCTTCCTACATACATATCAGGAGGCGATAAAAATGAAAATTTACTCGATCGAACAAGTACTGGATGTAGGTCTATTAACACAATGGGAAGCTCAACATTTTTCCGAAGGTCTTTCATCCATGATTAGCGATTCCAAGCGTCTAGTTGGCTTTACTTTGATCTCTGGCCAGCGGTGGGATGTCTTTAAAATTACTGATCCCATTTTAGATTTTATTTGTATCTCCATGGAAACGCGATTAAAACTTATTGAGAAAGTTTCAAATTGACTTGATAAACTCATGTATGACTTTGAAGACTTTTTAGTATGAATTTGCGCCCTAAATAGAGACTGTCGATTCAAGAGAAGAGAAAGCGTAGATCAAATAAATGGTTGCTTTGGCCCTTTCCGGGCTTTTATTTTTTTGCGAAAAGGAACATGTGTTCCCATTTCGCGTGACAGGAAGCTGCGGATCAGTGCTTCCATGTCGCCAATCGCAGACTTGCCGAATGTAATCAGCTCCGGTGCCTGTGCGATCAAAGCTTTAACCGCGTCCCTTTTACCACTGGCAGCGATTTCCGCCGTGAAAGCTCCTTTAGCTTTAGCATCCGCAACCACACAATGCGCATAATGCCGTGATAGAAGACTTCGATAATATGCTGAGTCATGCGAATATCTACTTGATGTTTTAAGTATTCGTAGGGAACGGAGTATTACATTTTTTCTACAGATATGTGATAATCATAGGGTACGGTAGCTGTTCTCCAAGTGGCTAACTCGTATGGGGAAGCAGCGCAAAGTTCACTTCCTCCGCAAAAGCGGATTGTGTGCTCCCATTTTTCTTTTGAAATGGTTTTTGATTGTATTCAACTAATTTTTCTTTAATGGCTTCATTGAGTTGAATGGAAAAGTACTGACCATTTCTTAGTGCGGCAATAATCCAAGTTGATATGATTTTTACGGTTCCTTCGACATTTGGCTTATCTTTGGGATGAAAGGCTTTTGTAAATGGTAATCTTATAAATTTACCATCCATTTCAATCGCCAACATTTGCCGCTTAGGATTTATTGAAGCAATACAACTTCCTTCGTACTTATCACCTCCCCCTTTTTCAAGTTGTTTCTTCTCTAATTCGATAAAGTGCTCATTTAATACCATATATAAAACATATAAAACTCCCGAAAATACATCACCCAAATATTCTTTTCTAACAAATTTAATTAGTACTATTCCATCTGGAAGACCGTTCCGGCCCAAAACTCCTTCTTTTCCTTGTTCCATCTTCTTTGTCACGCTCAAGTCTTGCATATCTATTTTTAACTCTCTTGATCTCACGATAACCCCTCCGATATGGTAAAATAAGGTAGTTTAAAAAAGTAAGGAGAACATAAATGTCCCCCAAACATCTATTCAAGAATGAATCTTTATCAGGAAAAATATTTATTATTATCTCGCTAAGCATAATCATTTTAATTGTCATAACACTCTTGTTTGGTATTTTCTTTTTTGGCTTTATAGGGCTATTTAATTTGTTAGGTATTCACTATGACAATCTATTTGCTCTGTTTATTTTCACGCTACTTTTTATTTTTTTCTCATTATTTGCAGACATTTTTGAAAAGGTTGTTCGTATCATTTTAAAAAATCCATTGTTTGGACAAAAACAGATTCTAAAATATATCATTTTGTTCTTTTCTTATAGTGCAATTAATTTAGCTGTCATTAACGTGCTTGATTATTGCATGCAGTCGATTTTAATAAATTTCATCACTCAAGTGATTGTATCAATGCTGCTTGCACTATTAGATATTGTTACAGATTGATAATACCGTTAAGCACGGTCCTTTAATTATTTCATTTCACCTTCCGACACCGCTTGTCCCTTTCTTTGAGCAATTATTCCATTCAGCTCGTTTATCCTGTTCTCAATGCGATCCAACAAGCACTTTGCTTGTCCATTGATATGTTTAAGCTCCTGATATTTTTTACTCATACCTTAAAACTGCCGCGCGCTTCTGGTCGAGATTCACAAACTTCCCACATCCTTGATAAAAGCCATGTCCACCGTTTTTCCATTGTTACATCCAAAATCTAAAATACAGAACTAGGACACATCAACCAAAGGGGTGAAACCAACGGAAGATAGAGCGCTAAAACGGATCATGGATCGCTTATGGATGACCTCTTGAGTCAAGTTATTGACCATCAGGTAAAAGCGAACCAAAAACTGGACGAATTGAAAATGATCACGAAGACCCAGTATCAGCGGTTCACCAACGGGCTTACCAAAAAGCACAAAAAAAGAACCGTGCAGTCGACCCACTCGATCTTCTGCACGGCCATGAATAAAGCGGTTGAATTGGAAATGCTGCCGTTCAATAAGTTTCAAAACGTGTCAATCACAAAGAAAGATGACGTTGTGAAAACCAATTATCTGACGAAAGATGAAGTCAGCATCTTTATGGATGCGGCAGCTGCATCTCCTTTTCACCATTTTATCATGGTCCCCCTGCTTTTACGAACAGGAATGCGGAAAGGTGAAATGCTTGCCCTCACATGGGATGACATCGACCTGGTTCATAAGCGAATTAAGATTACGAAATCACGTGATAAGAGCAGCTGCCACCCGCCTAAGACCGCGTCCAGTATCCGGACGATTGCCATTGACGATACGCTCATCGATCAATTGAAGCAATATCAGACTTGGCAGAAGAAGGAACGTCTCAAACACAAGATATGCTTTGACTCTGAATATATGCTTACTATTCCGAACGGTCGTGAGATGGGCGAATATGGTGTGAACAAGGTCATCAATATGATTCTTGCTAAGACAAGCCTTCACCACATCACACCTCACGGACTGCGTCACACACACGCGATCATGTTACTCGAGAGCGGGGCAGATATCAAGTCTGTGAGTGATCGTTTGGGCCACGCCAATGTCACGATGACCGCGAATGTTTATGTTCATTTTACCCAGAACCTTGAGAACGAAATGGTCTCTAACTTGGACGCTTATCTGGGCAAATAAAATTTACATGGGCAAATTATGGGCAAACGGTTCACATGGGTGCTGAAAACCCCTTTACTGCACGCGTTTAAACATCTTTTCCATTTCGTAGGGCGTTAAATATGATGACTTTTTGCAAATTCATATTCTTTAAAAAGCCTGCGATATCAATGTTTTTCCTCAATCACTCATCATGCCATTTCACCTAAATTCAAATTGATGGGGGCAAAATGGGGGCAAGGTTCGACGGAGACGGTGTGAATGCCAACCGTTCAAAAAACACTGCTGTATCAAGGATTTTGGAAAACGCGCGCAAAATCGGCGCAAATTACATTCGTTTTTCGTAACATATCGTTGAACATTAATTTTGAGTGTTATTACATGAAAGCCTCCATTTGCTTATTATTTTTTAATCTAAGTCAGTTTCATTCAATCAAACATGACTAAAATACTTTTATTTATTATCATCATATCCGTCTAATTTTTGGTATTATGTTCTTGTATAATATATCAATTCTGTTTGATTGAATGGAGATTGAATATGACTGATTCTGATGCATCTAAAATAATTGAAGTTCCGACACCAACACTAACAAAAAAGGTGAATGGCCCCGATCAAACTGCAAATGTCCTTTGTCATTTCAGTAAAAAGTTGAAATATCTTGTCGACACATTGAAACATCAAGCATTTATACCGCGTTATAATAATGAAATTATTGATTATCTAAACATTGAGGAGTTAAAAGAAGTTTCCTTCCCTATGACCTGCTTCTGTGATATTAAATTTACGAAACTAAAGTCTCATGTACACTTTTATGGTAATTATGGTATTGCATTAAGAAAAGAATGGGGATTATCTAACAACATTCAGCCCATACAGTATATTAATCCATGTTCGCAATTAATGAAAGACTTTTCCATCGCGATGAATTATGCATTATCTTCCACCGATAAAGACAATATGGATAAGTTAATTGAACCTGTTTATAAGAATTATCTACTCGATCATTTATTATTTATGAAACCTTTGAGAGGAACAATGGTTGTTGACAATGAGACAATAGATAAAAATTTCCATGATGAAAATGAGTGGAGATATGTTCCAAAAATAGATAATTCTACAACACATTTACCCCTATTAATACCAACAGACTTGATAAACAAAGTCCCTGCTATTAATGCGTATTCAGATGGTATCCGCAAATCAAAAAAATTATGGCTGGAATTTCATGATAACGATATTAAATACATTTTTGTAAAAAATATAGAGGATAGAGATAAGCTTATAAAGCATATTAGTCAAAGAAATCATGAATCTATAAAAAATCAGATATTGATTTCAAAAATATTAGTTTACGAAGAATTAATGGAGGATTGGTAAATATGTTTACCGACTTTGATGATGCGTTCCAAAAAATGCATCAAAGAACCAGCGAAATCGAAATACCAAATGAAATCATTAAAACAATTAGTGATGAATTGCCTGATAACTTAATGTATAAGCAAGTCGCAAATAAACCTATAGTTCATTTAGTTACTAAAAATACGAAATCGCCTATGCAAGTTAGTGTATCAATTCAGATTACTGATGATATGAAAAACATAAGCAGTGAAAACGTGCCAGAATATTTATATAGAAACCAAAAAGCTATTGAAATTGATAGTGATCAAACAATAATAGTCAATGGACATAAGTTAAAGGTGTCATCATTCATTAAACAACCTTTCGATCCTTCTTTTAAAACACCGTTAATTTTAGCGCCAGAACCTTTCCCTGAACCACATCAAGTTAAGCTCAGTTCATCAGATAAAAATAATAATGTAAATGTAAAACTTTCTTTCCAAAGAGTACCATTCAATAGTCTTAATAAAATCAAGATTGAATCAATTGATGATTATCCTTTTAAAGTTATATGGGTTATTTCAGAAAGAAACAACTCTGCAACAATTAAATTTAAAATAAACTTAGAAAAAGCAAAAAGTGTCCTCGATATTGTTAACACTCGAAATTTATATCATGCATTTCTAAATGGTACTATTCTTTTTTCAGGGAATAAAATTACTGCTGAGCATAAAAAAGTTGAAGGTGATATTTCTCTAGAAAAGTTAATGGAATTTTGGTCTAAAGCTTACCTAGTTAGTAAAGAACTTAATCTTGAGTTCGACCCACATAAAATGGTATCACAGAACGATGCCTACTTAATTGAAGCCATTTATCGTTCTCTCATAGAAAAAAAACCCTTTAGAGAAAATGCTGAGATGAATTCAATAAATTTCAACAACTTAAAAGGAACAACTAAGAATGATTTATTATCAGCAGATGATCTCTGTATTAGCTTTAATCAAACCGACGAGCTAGATATATTAGAGCAAAAGTTCAAACTTAACAAAGTGGTGTTTTGGTATCATATTAATATTTCTGGTTTCAAAAAAAATGAAAAGGGAGAAACTGTTTATTTAATAAAAAACATTAGAGGAAAAGCCATGTATTCTTCAAATATGTATATTAAGGATCCCAGTAACTCTTCACCATCACAATTTTTTAAGAATAGAAAAATACAAGACAAGTTTATAAAAGCAACCGAAATTGATATAGAAAAACTTTAAGTTGATTTGTTAAATATTGTTGTATACCATTAATTTCTATGTACCCCGGCATCTGCCGGGCTTTTTACATTATGTCAAAACTTAATTTTTTGTCCTGGATAAATCTTGTTTGGATTCTTGATCCCGTTCTTCTTCACAAGCGATGCTGTTGTTGTACCATGTTGCGCAGCGATCTCGCTTAGAGTATCTCCAGGCTTTACTGTATACGAATCTTTCTTTGCTGATGTCTTATCAAGCACTTTTTTCATTTTCAATTTCTGTCCTGGGAAAATCAAATCTGATTTAAGCCCATTCCATCGTTTAATGTCATGATAATCAATGCCATAATGAGCACCAATCTCAGACAATGTATCCCCTGATTTCACAACATACAGATCCGGAGCAGACTGTTTTTTCTTTTTTACTTTTGATAATTGCTGTGGCTTGGCTGACTTCTTGACGGCCACTGCTCCCCAATCTCCAGCACAACCTTTTACTTCGTTGTAATCGACCGAAACGCCTGAATGTATATTGCCATCGCAAAAGCCCAGTTATGCCATGTTTTTGGGACACTTAGGACATAAACGAGGGACATGTGTGCCATGCGAGGGA
>NZ_JFZC01000079.1 GCF_000648615.1 Sporolactobacillus terrae DSM 11697
CTAATCGGTGAAAAAACGAAAAGGGTTATCTCCTTGTGGGGAAAGCGTTTTGGCCAGTTAGCAAATTAGGCTATGAATAATTCAGGATTATAAAACATATAATAAAATTTCAATTTTATAATGACCTTTGACAAAATCATTCTTCCTGATATAAAGATTGGGAGAGGATTTGTGTGTACTAAGTATATCTACATCAAGAAAAGAGTACCGGTGATACTTTGTACTGCGGAAAGGGAAATAAGAACTGTTATCGTGGATTAAAGCGCAGATCTAGTGAACATATATTTCTGATTAAGAATGACAGGACAAGATATATCATTTTGAATGAAGCGCCTTGATGATGAAGACGCTGCTTATGAATACGAGGAACTCATCACAGAGATGTTAAAGGTGATCGGACAATGCAAATTCAAAGTTTACAACGGTAGACGATGTGGTCTAGTAACAAAGAAAATATTATCAAAGATATTTAAAAGCCGGTCAATGACCGGCTTTTTTTTCTTATTTATTTGGAATTTGATCAGTAAATGGAATGAATGGGTTTATTTCATTATCAAAGCGCTTAACCCTTAAACGTCCAAAATCCTCAATGACAAGGTAATTTTGATGATTAACTTTGATAATGTCCCCTTTCTGATATTTTGAATGCGCCGCTTGAATTTCCACGGTTGCGCGCACAAACCATGCGGTGGATTGATCGAGATACTGAATAATGTACATTTTGCGAATCATTGATAAAGCCTCCTAATATGATGTGTGAACTGAACGCTACAGTTATCAGTTCGGAGGATTAAATTTCCATTTTAAAGTTGTTGTGAAAATAACAAGCGTTATCGAAATGAGAAAGCTTCTTTTTTTTATATATTTCTCGAAAAATTTTCGCGTAAAACGCAGAGTGAATTGGAGGTCAAGATGGGAAAGACTAATTGGGTAAGTTTGATCAAATAGCCGACGTCTTTAAGGAACCAGATGAGTCTTGGTCGGAAAGCTGGATGATTTTCTAAGGGAATTCTAAAACCGTGACCACATTTTTATGGTTCTGAATGATTGTTGTCTGCACCGTATGTCACGAGTTATATATGACATCATACTGATGATTTTTGTTAAATCGGTGGAATGAAATATATTTTTTATTCAATACTATTTTTGGAAAGCCATTTCGAAAAAATTGCCACGAAAAAGCAATTATATGATATAGTTTATCTTGTCTAAAAAACTGCTAACCGTTTTCATTTTTATGTCATACATAAAGTCAATTGGTGCAAACATAAAAGTAAAAAGTTTGTTTCATGCTTATTTACTGATGATGGTGTAGCTTTGGAAGGTGTTGAAGATTTGACTGGTTTGTTGATTGCACTTATCCCGGCGCTCTTGTGGGGAACACTTCCATTAGTTAGCGCGAAGGTGGGCGGAACGCCGCATCACCAGGTATTTGGGATGACAATCGGTGCGTTTTGTTTTTCAATGATGGTGTTTCTGTTTTTCAGCCCAGAGATCAATGCTGCAATTTTTGTGATCAGTTTGATCTCCGGATTGTGCTGGGCAGTTGGACAGTTCCATCAATTCGCTGCAATGAAGCTGCTTGGCGTTTCGAAGACAATGCCGCTTTCCACCGGGATGCAGCTTGCAGGTGCTGCGTTGTTTGGTATTTTTCTGTTTCATGAATGGAATACGGCTCTGCGAATGGTTCTGGGCATCAGTGCGGTTGTATGTATTATTATTGGTGTATTGTTTACATCAAGAGAGCAGAACGCGAAAGAGTCGAACAATAATTCACTGATTCAGGGAATTTTTCTGCTTATTGTGTCGACACTAGGTTATATGTCTTATCTGGTCATCTTGAGAATTTTCGATATTAATGGCTGGTCGGCGGTGCTTCCCCAGTCTATTGGCATGCTCATCGGTGCTCTTTTATTGTCTGGGAAACAGGTTAAGTCCTTGTATGACCGGCACACATTCTTTAACACCCTTTCCGGGTTGATGTGGGCAGGTGGCAATCTTGCGTTATTGATTGCAACAAAAATGGAAGGTGTCGCGATTAGTTTCTCTATGTCACAAATCGGGACGGTGCTGTCGACGCTTGGCGGAATTTTTATTCTAGGTGAGAAAAAGTCGAAACATCAAATGGTGATGCTTTTCATCGGCTGCGCTTTGATCATTGTTGGCGGAATATTGTTGGGAATGACGAAGAAATAATCCATGTGGATCAAAGACTTTTCATTTTTTTCAATGTTAGGTCATGACATCTGCGGAAATGAATGCTAAAATATAAATAAGCTATTTGAAGGATCTTGTCGTCTCTTAAGATGAAAACGGTTCTTTGAAGATAGAGCAGAGTTCACTCCTGTGAAATTCTGCAGAAACTTAAATTTTATGCAAATGAATGGAGCGAGTAGAAAATGGAAAAAACGTATGTTGTCACTGATGAAACAGGTATCCATGCACGTCCGGCTACTGTGCTTGTAAGCGAAGCAAGCAAATTCGAATCGAACATTAATATCGAATATAACGGCAAGAAAGCAAATTTGAAGAGTATCATGGGTGTCATGGCTCTTGGCATTATGCAAGGTGCTGAATTTAAGGTTGTAACTGAAGGTTCAGACGCTGATGAAGCAGCAGCTGCAATCAGCAATGTAATCTCAGCTCAAGGTATCGGCAAAGAAAACTAATTGTTTGGAATCATAAAAAGCGGTGGATTTGAGATTTCTCAAATCCACCGCTTTTTGTTATGTGATTGATGAAAAGGACAAGTCGCTTTTAGGATTGCTGCACCACTGATGCATTTTTCATCCGCTGATGCAGTAATGCCGAAGTAATGCATGTTTGCACGATTAGAAACACCCCGCCTACAACCCAATATAAAGGTAGAGCAGCAGATGTGGACAGTGAAGCGAATACAATCATAATCGGCGAAATTAATCCGATCCACTGCATTGAATTGTTTGGCGTCTCAGAGCCGGCTGCTGGAATAAGCAGTTTTTGACTGACCTTAAATTGAACAAAATAGACAATGCCGGCAATGATCGTCAGTGTGAGATCTGTATGTCCTAAGCTAAACCACAGGAAGTGATGTGCGGCAATCTCCTTCGAACTGCGGATTGCGTAGTAAAAGCCCATCAAGATTGGCATTTGAATGAGTATAGGCAAGCACCCTACTGCAGACAGAGGGTTGATGCCATGCTTTTTGTAGAGCGCCATCATTTCCATCTGAAGTTTTTGTTTTTCTTCAGGGCTTGCAGCATCGGCCATTCTTTTCTGAATTTGACTCAACTCAGGCTTTAGTTTGTCCATCTTTTGTTTCGTATCAAATTGCCGAACGGACTGTCGAACCATGAGCGGCGCAAGCAAAAAGCGAATCAACAGTGTCAAAATAATAATCGCCATACCGTAATTATGATTAAAAAGCGATGCTGTACCTTGGATCATGATTGTGAAAGGTTCAATGAGCATTTTCATTTCGCGTTTCCTCCTAGCTGTTGGTGTATCGGTTAATGAGCTAGGAGTGAGCAATCACTCTCTGAATCAGTTGACGCAGCATCTCGTCGCATGATTGATCGCACTAAGCAGCTAATCAATTGATGTTGCCACTGAGCACGATTGAGCCGTTCCGGTTTCGCATGGAGGTGTGACCGAACAGTCTGATCGCTAAAATCATTTTTGAACGAAGCATACTGCTGGGCAAATGCCTGCCTGCTTAGGCAAAGGGACAACTCAAAAATGATAAGCAGAGTAGGAAACGTGGGGTCATTTAATAAATAAATACAAAGATCAAGGATTGCGGTCACCTGCCTTTCCGAAGATGCTACGCAAATCATAGCACATTAAGCGGATAAGGAGTACTCACGCTGAGAAATAAGTTCGCTTAGTCAATGCGCTATCGGAATCTCCCCATGACTAAAGGATTGATTGAGACAAAAGGTCCCCGAAGATTTATCGGAGACCTTACTTTCGCTTATAGTAAATTTATAAGAGAATGAGTGGTGTTAATATTGGGGCAAACACCAGAGTGATGATAGCCGCCAATACCATGGCAAGACTTGCTGCTGCACCTTCTTCGCTGCCAAATTCAAGCGCTTTTGATGTGCCCGCTCCATGCGCGCCCATGCCCAATAAAAGTCCTTTGGCTAATTTTTCTTGAATATGCATTGAACGGATAATTGCGGGTCCCAGAATTAAGCCGGTAATACCTGTTACAATAACGAAAATTGCTGTCATTGTCGGCATGCCGCCAATATCGACAGATACAGCCATTGCGATCGGCGTGGTAATCGATCGTGGCAGTAAGCTCAGCAAGTAGCTATCATTTAAATGAACGATGTGGCTGAACACACCTGAGCTGAGGATTGCTATAAATACGCCGGTAGACATGCTGATCGCAATGATTTTTGCGTATTTCTTCATCACCTTGCGAAATTTATACAGGGGGACAGCAAAGCCGACTACCGCAGGCTGTAAAAGATTGCTCAGCCAGCGGCCTCCTTTGTCATAATCCGAATAATCGATATGAACTCCAACCAACATCAGTGAGAGAATGCAGGGTGCGATGAGAAGTGGTGACAATAGAGCGAACCTCATTCTTTTGTACACGCATTTCGATAAAACATAAACGGCAATAGTAAGCAGGATGCAAATAAATGCAATCATTGGCCAATCTCTCCTTTTTTATTTGCCAGCCTGCGTAGTGCAAATTGGGCGACAAGACCAGTAACGGCCATAACTGTAACAGTACTCAATAAAATAACAATTAAAAACTGGGAACCGTGCTGCAAGATCTCTGTTTTGTACTGGATGATTGCAACTGCGGATGGGATAAAAAAGAGCAGCATTTCAGAGGTCAGAAAACTTGCACCCAATTCAACCATTGAAAGCTTTAACACTTTAAAATGGAGGAGTCCCAGGACGATGAACAACCCGAGGATACTTCCTGAAATGGGTAAGTGCAGCTGCTTAACGAGAAAGTTCCCAAGTAATGCAAACAGATACAAGAAAAGAACCTGCGTAATTATTCGCAACGCTTTTGACAAATTAATAACACTTCCTTATTTAATTAACAGTCGTCTATGACGAACATCACAATTAATTATACAAAATACAAATTTGCAGGTACAATAGATTTCGGGAATACATGTATTCCTTTAACTTATAGAGATGATTTGAAGAGCTGGGGGGATGAAGGTGGACATTAAACATCTACACTATTTTATTGAAGTGGCTGTGCGAAAGAGCTTTACCAAGGCAGCACATCATCTGTATGTCACGCAGCCAACAATAAGTAAGATGGTGAGAGACATAGAAGATGAGTTAGGGATGGTATTGCTTGATCGAACGGGAAAAGAAATCGAATTAACGGATGCTGGACGAATTGTTTTTGAACAATCACAGAAAATTGTTCAGTCGTTTGCTCATCTTTCCGATGAACTCGGTAACTTAACGCATGCAAAAAGAGGAAAATTAACCATTGGTTTGCCACCGATGATTGGATTTAAATTTTTTCCTAATATACTTAGCCAATTTCGTAATGAGTATCCAGGTATCGATCTTAATATTGCGGAGTACGGTGCAAAAAAGGTGGCTGATTCGGTTGCTGAAGGATTGTTGGAAGTCGGCGTAACGGTTGGTGAATTCAATGATGAATTGTTTCATTCCTTTGTGTTTTTTGAAGATAAGCTGCGGCTTGTTGCTCATAAGTCGAGCCCGCTTGCGAAAAAGACACATGTGAATTTATTCGATCTTCGAAATGAACATTTCATCTTGTTTCCAGAAGAATTTTCATTACATGGTATGATTATTGCTTGCTGCGAGAAGGCGGGCTATCAACCGCATATTGTTTTTGAGAGTTCTCAATGGGAGTTTATGGTGAAAATGGTTTCTGAGAAATTTGGAGTGGCCTTGCTGCCGGAAAGTATCTTGAAAAAAGCTGAAAAAGAAATAGACGCTATAGTAACGCTTCCGATTGAAAACTCTGAATTGAACTGGCGACTGTCCATGATCTGGGAAAGAAATCATTATCTATCTTACGCGGCAAGGACTTGGGTAGCCAAAACGCGGATGCTGTTGAAAGAATATCATGTGAATTAATAAAACAGTTGACACTATTTGTCCATACTGGTATATTAATAAAGTTGCTCCATTGATGAATGCTTTTTGTTAACGAGTTAATGGTAAAACGACTAGAATTACTTGTGAGTGATTCTAGTGAAAAAAAGTCTTGACACTTTATTGATAGTTTGTTAAACTGTTTAAGTTGTCGTTTTTGGCGACCAAGAATGTTCCTTGAAAACTAAACAAAAGCCAAGCGTGAATAAAGGGTTTTTAAACCCCATAATCAATTCAATTTGCTATGGATCATAG
>NZ_JFZC01000080.1 GCF_000648615.1 Sporolactobacillus terrae DSM 11697
AAAGAAAGTATATGATTTTGGGGGTATCGCAGTGAATATGACTGTGATACCTTTTATTTATGAAACCTAATATTCTTAAACGTATCTTCTTCGATCATCATAGACATTGGGAAGCTTTTAGGAAAAAGTATCAGGGACAGATACGCCCAATTGTCATCAAAGAAGTGGAGAAATTTAAGGATTGTGGAAACCTTAAAAAGGGATTTAAATTGCTGGTTTGTGAAGGTTGTCATGATGTTCGAAAAGTACCTTTTCGATGCAAAGGACGTTTTTGTACCACGTGTTCTATTGGAGAGAGCGAAGAATGGAGCAGACTGCTTGCGGAAGATGTGCTACAAGTCAATCATAGACATGTCATTTTCACTATTGATGAAGGTTTACGTGATGTTTTCCTTTTACACCGGCACTTACTAAAGCCTTTAATGGACGAGGCCGCAAGGCTTATCAAAAACTTTTTTCAGAAGAAAGCGAAAGTGACTCCCGGCATTATTGCTGGTCTCCATACATTTGGATCTCAGCTCAATTTTAATCCGCATGTTCACATGCTTGTGAGTATGGGTGGAATCACTCGCAAAGGAGAATGGAAGTCCTATGACTTCATTCCGTTTAAGATGCTTCGGAAACAGTGGCAGACGGTGGTGCTAAAACTTATTCGTAAACATTTGACTGCGAAAGAGAAGGAGAACGTTCAGCCTCTATTACAGAAAGCTTATTTACAAAATGGAGAAGGTTTCTATGTTCATGCCCCAAGACAACGAGGCCATGTGAAAGAACAACTCCGTTATATTGGTCGCTATATCCGCCGTCCAGCAATTGGACTGAATCGCATCGAAGACTACGATGGTCACAACGTGACCTTTACGTACAAGGACAAAAGAGACAATCAGGAAAAGCGTTTGACGCTTACAGTTGAAGCCTTTATTGCACGTTTGATCCGTCATATCCCTGACGAGCAGTTTAAAACGATCCGGCATTATGGCATGTATTCTAGAAAAAATAAAAAATTAAGCAAAAAGTTATTAATGGCATGGCAAAAAGTAACAAAGCGCTGGGTCATCAAGGTAAATAAAGTTCTGCGCAGACGTACATGGAGAGAACGGACGATCGCAACTGGCAATAAAGATCCTCATATTTGTCCTAAATGCGGTAACTATTATGAATACAAGGGAGAAGTCTGCCTTGAAGAAGGCAGGTTAGTCATCAAAGTAGCCCTAGGAAGAACGGCAAGAGAGTATCTAGAGGAGGAGATTCGTTATCTCAACCAAAAAACGACGCAAATCGGTCAAAAAGAAAATCGTGCAAAAAACAAACAAAAAAACCGTACGGTTTTTTTGCCTATCGTGTCATGAGAAAGAAGAAATCCCTACACAAATTGTACGAGAAATGGATCTTATGGATGGTGGAGATTCGATCATTCCCCCTCGGTTTTCATGTGAACAATGTGGAGGAGAAATGTATCCTGAATACTACAAAGGGGTTCACGGCCAGGAATACAGAATTAAAGATTATCTCTAAACAAAAAAGGACCGGGCGT
>NZ_JFZC01000081.1 GCF_000648615.1 Sporolactobacillus terrae DSM 11697
TTGGTATGTCAACACTAAATCAAACAAATTTTTAAAGGTGTCGCAGCTTGTATTCAGTTGGTGTTAGGTAGTCTAGTGATCCATGGATGCGAACATTATTGAACCAATTGACGTAATCAAATAATTCAAGGTCAAGAACGTGTTGGTTAGGAAAATCACGTCCGCTAATAAACTCAGTTTTAATCGTTTTGAAGGTCGCTTCCGCCACAGCATTATCATAGGGTGTCCCTTTGTGACTCAGTGATCGGTTGATTTGAAACGCTTCCAGAGTCTCATCAATAAGCCTATTTTTAAACTCGTTTCCCCGATCTGTATGGAATAGTTCGAGTTGACTTAGGTCACCTTTTACCGTGGCGAAGGCACGGTGGACTAACTGAGCGTCCTTATTTGGACCAGAGCTGTAACCAATAATCTCGCGATTATATAAATCAATAAAGATACAAATATAATGCCATTTCTGCTGCACACGGACATACGTCAGATCACTGACTACCACTTTTAATTCCTTTTCCTGCTGGAATTGACGATTCAACGTGTTTCCAGTGGGAGATTCGTTGCAGCCTATTTTATGCGGCTTAAACTGTGCAATCGTATACTTTGAAACGAGGCCCTGTTCTTTCATCATTCGCCCGATTCTTCTTCGCGAGACTTGTTTTCCCTGCTTCTCCAGTTCTTTTTTGATCTTTCGCTGTCCATAGATCGATCGGCTTGCTTTAAATATTTGAACCACTTGGCGTGTCAATTCCTGTTCAGCCTGTTGATTCTCACGAACTTTAGCTTCGTAATAGTAGGTACTGCGAGAAAGTTGTAGGACGTCGCACATTGCTGATACCGAGTATTTGTGACGGTTCTGTCGAATCACATCTACTTTCGTCCCATGATCAGCGCGGCTTGTTTTAAAATATCATTCTCCATTCTCAGCTGTTGATTTTCTTTCCTTAAATGAATCAGTTCTTCCTGCTCAGGCGTTCGGTTATCCTTCTCCTTGAAAGAACCGCTTGTCTTGTGTTGACGAACCCATTTATCAAAGGCCGAAGGCGTGAGATCATACTCTTTAATGATTTCATGTCTGGGCTTACCTGAAGCGTGTAGACTGACGATTTGTTCCTTGAACTCTTTTGAAAAAGTTCTCCGTTCCTTTTTCATGTTTCCGGTCTCCCTTGGAATAGTTGAACCAAGTGTACATGACCTTAAATTATTTGTCCAATTAATTGTAACCTATCCAA
>NZ_JFZC01000082.1 GCF_000648615.1 Sporolactobacillus terrae DSM 11697
TTGTTTTGGGTTAAGTCCTCGACCGATTAGTATCTGTCCGCTTCACACGTCACCGTGCTTCCACTCCAGACCTATCAACCTCATCATCTCTAAGGGGTCTTACTGATTAAAATCATGGGAAATCTCATCTTGAAGGGGGCTTCATGCTTAGATGCTTTCAGCACTTATCCCGTCCACACATAGCTACCCAGCGTATGCTCCTGGCGGAACAACTGGTACACCAGCGGTGTGTCCATCCCGGTCCTCTCGTACTAAGGACAGCTCTTCTCAAATTTCCTACGCCCGCGACGGATAGGGACCGAACTGTCTCACGACGTTCTGAACCCAGCTCGCGTACCGCTTTAATGGGCGAACAGCCCAACCCTTGGGACCTACTTCAGCCCCAGGATGCGATGAGCCGACATCGAGGTGCCAAACCTCCCCGTCGATGTGAACTCTTGGGGGAGATAAGCCTGTTATCCCCAGGGTAGCTTTTATCCGTTGAGCGATGGCCCTTCCATGCGGTGCCACCGGATCACTAAGCCCGACTTTCGTCCCTGCTCGACTTGTAGGTCTCGCAGTCAAGCTCCCTTGTGCCTTTACACTCTGCGAATGATTTCCAACCATTCTGAGGGAACCTTTGGGCGCCTCCGTTACCTTTTAGGAGGCGACCGCCCCAGTCAAACTGCCCGCCTGACACTGTCTCCGAACCGGATCACGGTTCAGGGTTAGAATGTCGATATCGTCAGGGCAGTATCCCACCGATGCCTCCACCGAACCTAGCGGTCCGGCTTCCAAGGCTCCTGCCTATCCTGTACAAACGATACCCACATCCAATATCAAGCTGCAGTAAAGCTCCATGGGGTCTTTCCGTCCTGTCGCGGGTAACCTGCATCTTCACAGGTACTATAATTTCACCGGGTCTCTCGTTGAGACAGTATCCAAATCGTTACACCTTTCGTGCGGGTCGGAACTTACCCGACAAGGAATTTCGCTACCTTAGGACCGTTATAGTTACGGCCGCCGTTTACTGGGGCTTCAATTCAAAGCTTCTCCCCGAAGGGATAACCTCTCCTTTTAACCTTCCAGCACCGGGCAGGTGTCAGCCCCTATACATCACCTTACGGTTTAGCAGAAACCTGTGTTTTTGGTAAACAGTCGCTTGGATCTTTTCACTGCGGCTCTCCGGACCCGAAGGTCCTTCGAGCACCCCTTCTCCCTAAGTTACGGGGTGATTTTGCCGAGTTCCTTAACGAGAGTTCTCCCGAGCGTCTTAGAATTCTCTTCTTGCCCACCTGTGTCGGTTTGGGTACGGGCACCGTTTCACTCGCTAGAGGCTTTTCTTGGCAGTGTAGGATCAGGCGCTTCGGTACTTAAGTTCCCTCCTCATCACCGCTTGGCCACAAGCAGCGGGATTTGCCTCGCTGCAAGCCTCACGGCTTGAACGCACGCTTCCATCCGTGCGCTCGCCTTACCTTCCTGCGTCCCCCCATCACTCAAACGTGAAACGCTGGTACAGGAATATCAACCTGTTGTCCATCGCCTACGCCTTTCGGCCTCGGCTTAGGCCCCGACTAACCCTGAGCGGACGAACCTTCCTCAGGAACCCTTAGGCTTTCGACGGAGAAGATTCTCACTTCTCTTTTCGTTACTCATACCGGCATTCTCACTTCCAAACGCTCCAACATGCCTCACGGCACATCTTCAATGCCCTTGGAACGCTCCCCTACCATGACCTGACGGTCATCCGCGACTTCGGTGCTGTGCTTAGCCCCGTTACATTTTCGGCGCGACGCCACTCGACCAGTGAGCTATTACGCACTCTTTAAATGGTGGCTGCTTCTGAGCCAACATCCTGGTTGTCTGGGCAACGTCACATCCTTTCCCACTTAGCACAAACTTAGGGACCTTAGTCGGCGGTCTGGGCTGTTTCCCTTTCGACGACGGATCTTATCACTCGCCGTCTGACTCCCGGACGTAAGGGCTTGGCATTCGGAGTTTGACTGAACTCGGTAATCCTGTGGGGACCCCTTATTCAATCAGTGCTCTACCTCCAAGTCTCACTCATCCGAGGCTAGCCCTAAAGCTATTTCGGGGAGAACCAGCTATCTCCGTGTTCGATTGGCATTTCACCCCTACCCACACCTCATCCCCGCATTTTTCAACATGCGTGGGTTCGGGCCTCCATTCAGTGTTACCTGAACTTCACCCTGGACATGGGTAGATCACACGGTTTCGGGTCGACAACCCTAAACTCATTCGCCCTATTCAGACTCGCTTTCGCTGCGGCTCCGCCTCTTCAGCTTAACCTTGCTTAGAATCGTCACTCGCCGGTCCATTCTACAAAAGGTACGCTGTCACCCCC
>NZ_JFZC01000083.1 GCF_000648615.1 Sporolactobacillus terrae DSM 11697
AGCATTCCTTCACCGGCGAGCCGAAAGGCAGCCATGAACCTTGAAAACTGGATAACGAAAACAAGCAACAAAGTCAAGAAACATCCAACGTGATGAATCGATTATTCGTGATTGGTTCATCACAAGTGTGACGAATGAAAAGCAAGAAGATCGAGGAGGTATCGTGCCCGAGAATCGGACACAAGCCGACAAAGAGATTCACCGCTCATCATTCCGTCAAGTGGTTAAGTTATAAAGAGCGCACGGTGGATGCCTTGGCACTGGGAGCCGATGAAGGACGGAACGAACGCCGATACGCTTCGGGGAG
>NZ_JFZC01000084.1 GCF_000648615.1 Sporolactobacillus terrae DSM 11697
GTCCCTCACATGTCCTAACTGTCCCAATTTGATGTCTTTACTGTCCCAAAAACTTGGCACAGCTGTCCCTATTCAATGGCAATATACAGCATTGTTGTTATACCCTGGATTCCCGTATCTCCACACTATGATTTTCCCCAAGCCCTCAAAAAGGTTGATTACATGGGGATTTGGGGGCTTTTTTTGCTTCCCTCCTACCTAGTTATGCGTTATAATTACATCACTAGGTAGGTGGCTAAAAATGGCGATCATCAGGCAAAAAGACAAGCGTAGCGGACTCACCTATGCTTACGAATCGGAATCGTACTGGGATAAAGAGAAGAAACAACCGCGTTCAAGACGCAAACTCATTGGACGTGTCGATGAAAAGACGGGAAAAATAATCCCTACAGACGGGCGAGGGAAACGACGCAGGCAAACATCTGAGGAAAAGCCTCAACGAGGTCCCACTCCTGCTGCTGAAGCGAAGCGTGTTTTTTACGGAGCCACCTATTTACTGGATCAAATCGGTGAACAGCTTGGACTCACTGAGGATCTCAAGACCTGTTTTCCAAGGCATTATCAACAGATTCTGTCGCTTGCCTATTATATGATTTTGGAACACCCGAATCCTCTGACTCGTTTTGAGAAATGGGATCATCTACATAAGCATCCGTACGGGAAAAATGTGACTTCTCAGCGCAGCAGCATTGTTTTTTCATCCATCTCTGAAGCGGGCAAGAACCAGTTTTTCTCACGTCGCAAGCAGCGTTGTCATGAGGATGAGTATTGGGCTTATGATACGACCAGTATCTCGAGCTATTCCGAAGTGCTCAAACAGGTCGCCTATGGCAAGAACAAGGAAGATGATCGTCTTCCCCAAATCAACTTAGCCCTCATCTTTGGTGAAACCAGCGGATTACCCTTCTATTATCGGAAATTAGCTGGGAATATTCCTGATGTCAAAACGGTTTTGAACCTTTTAGGCGATTTCAAAACCCTCGGTTTTGAAAAGGTCAAGCTGGTGATGGATCGAGGCTTTTACAGTGCGACCAATATTAACGCTTTGATGAAGGAACATCTGAAGTTTTTGATTGCCGTCCGTCCCTCATTATCTTGGGTACGTCATGAACTTGATCAAGTCTATGACGCGCTCGATACCTTCGAAAATCTGGATGAGCAGTACGATCTTTATGCCCTGACGGTGAGAACGGACTGGGACTACACGCAGGATCGGCCATATAAAGGAGATACGCTCAAAGAGAAGCGCCGCGTTTATCTGCATCTGTACTACAATGTCGATCAAGCGGCAGAAGATCAGAAAAAGTTTGATCGCAAGCTGATGCGCCATCATCAAGAACTGAAAAACGGGCAGCGCGTTCCGGAACACGAAGCCTTTTACAAAAAGTATTTCACGGTTAAATCAACACCAAAGCGAGGGGCACAGATTACCGTCAATCATCAAATGGTTGAGAAGGCCAAGCGGTACTACGGGTATTTCTCCCTGCTTTCCAATGAAAAAATGGATGCCATCCAAGCCCTCGAACTTTATTGGGGAAAAGATCCCATTGAGAAGTGCTTTGGAGACATAAAAGAGCGGCTGAACTTACGTCGCATGTTGGTTTCATCAGAAGCCATGTTAGACGGGAAGCTTTTTGTGAGTTTTGTTGGGTTGATTTTGCTTGCGCAGATCAAGAAAAAAATGCAGGCACAGAAGCTTTTCAAAGACTACACGATTCAATCTTTATTCGATAAATTAGATGTGATCGAGGCCTTTGAATCCCCAGGCCAGGCACTAAAAGTGGGTGAGATTTTGACCGCGCAGAAGAAAATTTATGAAGCACTGGGTGTCCCACTACCTAGTGATGTGTAACGGGAATCTAGGATGCATATGTATGTTCTTTTTGATTTAAACGATTTGCGAAGTTCCCTATATAATCTATATCTATTTTAGTCCATACTTTTGTGTAGCTTCCAAAAGCATTGCAATATTTCATGGCTGCCTGTTTAGTTGCATAGTGAAAATAAACAATGGTTTCAATACATGAAAAATAACGTGGAAACTTTTCAGATAAATCGACACTCGAAAGCAGCTGATAATGCAAAATATTTCTTTTATAATACTCGACTTGATTTATAGGATTGCTTTTATAATAAATTCCATCGGTACCACGGATATAACCATTTTTACTGTATACCTCAGAGTTTAAATTCCAATCCTTACTTCTATAATTAAAATACCTTTTTGGGGATGAGTTAAGACAAAATCAGGTTTCATAGAATTAATATGGGGCTGTTCAAATACTGTCCAGCCTTCAAATCTAAGACTTGTTCTAAATACCTCTAATAAATATTTTTCTCCTTCTGTTCTAGGATCATTTGGATTAAAATTTTTAATAATTGTTGCAGGCATTTTAAACACCTCACAGTAATTAATAGTCTCTCGGGAATTAAATTTTCGCATGCGCACTAGTCTTTTGACTAGGAATTTTGTATCATTTCACCTTAAGTAGGTGAATGTGGACAAGCCCTACTCTAGGAGAACATACGAGTTCCGTCTTACAAAGCCCATCTCATGTTGTTGGAACGTCTTCTGCTATTAACAAAAGTAACATCTCCTTACTAATTTCACTTTTCAGTGCGGACAACCTTTTCGACTGATTCAACGTTATGTCATCAAATAAATTGCGAACTAATCGTCCATTTGAGAAATGTTCATTTTTTTTATCTAACTTTGCCCACAACCAATCACGAACACTAGCAATAGCTTGTCCTTCTACGCTATAGTCATTTTGCTTGCAAGTGTATTTGAATATCTCTACAAGTTCATCAAGGGAATAATCATTGAATGAAATAAAAGTATTAAATCTCGATTTTAGCCCTGGATTTGATTCAAAAAACTTTTCCATCAAGTCAGTGTATCCTGCAACTATGACTACCAAATCATCTCGGTAATCTTCAAGAGCTTTCGTTAACTCAGTAAGACTTTCTCTTCCGTAACTATCACTATGATCGTTTTCAGTAATACTATACGCTTCATCTATAAATAGAACGCCTCCTCTAGCTCGGTTAATTAATCTTTTCACTTTGATTGCTGTCTGTCCTTGGTACTCCGCTATTAAATCCGTTCTGCTTGCTTCAATGAATTGTCCTTTGCTCAATAAACCGATCGCTTTATACATTCTTCCAACAATACGAGCAACAGTAGTTTTAGCTGTTCCAGGGTTGCCTAGAAATGCCATATGTAAGGTTTTATTCGATTTTTTCAATCCATTTTTCACTCGTAATTGTTGTATCTGATTAAAATCAATCAAATCACGAACCTGTTGTTTTACATGTTCCAAACCAACTAGTTCATCTAATTGGATGAGTATCTCATCTACAGAAATATTAGATGATTCCTTTAGAGTTTGAAATAGTCCATCAACTTTTGAAGCTCCCAGAAATGCGCATAAAATCTCAATAAGTTTTTCCTGTTTTTGATCAATCTTATTAGGTAAAAATTGCTGTTTAGATAACACTCCTAAATTTTTGATTAATTCTAATATAGCTTTATCGTTTTGTTCATCGGTTATTTCTTGGGCCAATTTTTCAAATTCAGAGTCTCGTCCTAATGATAGATCTATTTGCCTGGTTCCTTTAACCAACTGATGTTTGTAATTATCCGAAATCATCATAGTACCTCACTTACAATCAAAATCATCAGAACACATACTATAATAATATTAATCAATGAAATAATCCTTGTAGTTTTTAAACTTTTAGATAGATTCTTTACCTGTTGACTAAGAACAGTAATTTCTTTTTTGGCTGCCGACAATTTTGAATCAACTCGTTCAGTCAAACTTCCTGAATGCTTTTCTATTTCAAGATGGAGATTATTAAGTCTCCCCTCAACTCTCGTCATATTTTTGGCAATTTTAATATTTGTTGAATCAATTTTTTTATCCACATCAGAGAGAACTTTTGCCACAACTTCACTAATAGTTTTCTTAGTATCATCTACCGCCTTAGCTAGAGAGGTCACTTTTTCTCCATTAATTGTTACTTTGTCAGTAAGTTCAAGAATTTTTGCTTTGTTATCTTCAATAACTGCTTCAGCACTACTTATACTGTCAGCGTGCTTTGAAATTATTTGGTTCACATCATCGAACTGTTTATCTTGCAGCTCATTTTGATTATCTATTTTCCCATCGAGTCTTGAATATAATAAGTGCAACGATTTCATTTCGGTATTAATGTTTGATATTGTTTCTTCCTGAATTTTAACCTTTGATGATACGCTAGTTTCTATCGCTTCAACACTACTTTGAATTATATAAAAATCAGCAAAAATTTTATCAATATCTTCCAAATGTTCTATCTTTTCAATCTTTTGTTTGAATTTTTTCAGAACTTCTATTACTTGTTTCTGTTGATTAATAATATGATTAATCTCGTTCTGATTCGTTTGAACACCCGCAACTCCCTTAAGTGCTTTTGCATTAGCTTCTCTAGCAGCCTTAAGTGAAACTAAAATTCCTTGAATGTATTCTTTATCTAGTGCAGAAAAGGTATCGTAAATTGTATTGAACTCTTGAATATTCCTTACAAGAATCCGATTTTGCTCAATCATTTTATCTTGAATGCCCTTAGTAAGCTTATTCAAGTCAGTTCCAGTCACTTTATAATCAAACAAATCGAACATTCCACCAGTAGTGGGGACACTAGGTAGCTTTGCTTCATCAGGTAAATTTCCACCAAATATCTTCAATTCATTTTTCTTTCGATTGAATTCATCAGCTCTGGTAGTTATTATTTCACTATGTATACTATTGACATTTTGCTCTTCCTTGTTTTCAATTTTATTCAGCATCTTTCATCACCTTAAATTAAGTCTTCTAAATCTTTCTGCATTTGTGCTAAATCACGTTGATTTTCACTGATTGTATCAGCATTCTGTTTACTTTCTGTTTTACTATCATCGAATATTTCTGCAAGCGACTGCTGTATGAGTTCTTTTGCTAATGCGTGGTTTTCAGCAATTTCTCTCATAGCATTGTCTTTTGTTGCAACCACATGGTTTTCAGCTATAAATCGTTGTGCTTGTTGAAGATTCATAGTCTCGTTTTTCTTATCAATTATTTTTCGGTCACTTTCTTCTTTTAACTTTTTGGCGATGAATTTATCAATAATATTTAGAATAATTGAACCAATTAATCCCGAAACTAAACTTGAGAGAAATAATCCAATCATATTTGCTAACGTACCAATCATGGGAATCTGAATTTGCATCCCTGGAACAGATAATAAAAATTTTTCGAACACTTCTCCTAAGAAAATTGCACTACCACCGACTAAGCCAGCTGTAATAATTTTGCCAACTTGTGCAACTTTGACCGCCAATGGTTTATTCTTATTACTCTGCAAAAAATTCACAGCATTAATAACCGATGAAACACCTTGCTTGATTAAGCTTGAAAGTTTCTTGAATGCGCTGACAATTGGTCCAAATATTTCAGACAAAATAGTACCAATCAACGTCGATACACCGTTTTGGACAACGCTTAGAATTTTTGAAAAGAATGATTTTAACGATTCTCTCATTCCAGTTAAGAATCCATTAAACGACTTAGCCTTCGTTTTAATAAAACGAACTAAACCGTTTATGATTTCTTTGAGCAACGTAAATAATGCTGAAATAGCCATTGTCTTTAAAGTATCTTTTCCGACCTTTTTCCCAACTTCTTTCGCCGCATTAATATGAATATCTCTATTAATTGCTTTTCTTGCTTCCTTATCGGCTTTCATCATCAAATCATCATCCGCGGCGAGTTTGTCATTTAATAGTTTGTTATTTTTTTCTATTTGCCAACGTTTTTCAGTCTCAGATTTATTAGATTCCATAACCTTCTTACTTGCTCTTTCATTTTGTGTAATAAGTGTTTTTTCTCTAGTTTCACGCGTTTCAACATATTTTTTAATACTTTTGGCACCTTTACTCTTGTTTAACGATTCATTGGTAGGTTTTAAATTCTCTTGCTTATTTGCAAGATCGGCCACACTTAAATTGGCCTGCTTTCTTCGTTGGTTATCATATAATTCTTTTTTTGATACAACATGATCTAAATTAGCTTTCTCCCCAGATTTTAAGTCTCTTCCTGTGTATGCGTCCTTCAATTTTCCAGCTTGTTGTTGTTCCTTCATGGTCTTATTTGCTTCTATATATCGTTTATCTTGCATAACCTTTTTATCAATATTATCCTTATACGGCTCAGGATGTTCTCTATCGTATTTTTGGATTAATGACTCATTAGTCATGTCGAGACCAATTTGATTTCCGAACTGTTTCCAAATTTCATCAAGGACTGTTTTACCTAATGAGTCCGGATCAGAGATTTTTTCTCTACCTGCCTCCAATAGATTCAAATCAGAAAAACTTTCTTCGAGACGTTTCGATAAAGAACCTTCAATTTCTTCAAAATCAAAGTCAGCTTCTATTTTATCAAGTTCGATGTTTTGATTTGCGGTGTTCGAAATCATGGATTATCCCTCTCATTCATTCAGACATTAGATTATGCAATAAAGAATCTATCAACTTGAGACATCTAACACGCCAACTTCCCCCTCTGACTGCAAATATGCATTGAATTGTTCCATATGATTATTTAGCTCCCTCTAAGCAACAAGATTTATAGCAATTTCCAAATCAGGATATATGAACTAGTACAATAAGTTTATCGGGTTCTGAATAATAGGCTTAAAGTATTTTTATATAGATTTTTTTATTATTTGTAGAAAATAGCCAAAGCAATAATCCATTCAATAAAATTTCAATTTGCTCTTTCCTATCTGCTCTGCATATCCTTTGTGTGAATAAGTATCGGATCTATGTATGATGCAACTGCACTTTCTGCCACGTCTTTCTTTAGCCATCCCCCATACTTTCAATAGGAGGATTCCGTCATTCCCTTGAAATGATCAATTAGTAATTTGTAAGATTCTCGCTCTCCATCTTTTCGCTCCGCCACGGCGCATGACAGAATCGGATAGGTAATTTGATGATCTTCGTCGAGGCCGTCAAAGAGGATGTTGAATGCGACGCCTTTTTGATTGCTGCTTTTGGTGTAAACGCGCTGCATGAAGTAAGGCAGCCAGAATTCCGGAGACTCATAACTAGATGAGCGGTCCCAGGTGACTCCATGGTCGCCCACTGCTGTCCAGCCTTTTCTATTGAATTCACCTTCGATGACTGAGATGAGTTTTCCCACTCCTGTGTAGATTTTGACCATCTCGTCGTAGACATGTTTCATTTCTTCTCCAATGCTCATTGCGTGTCCCTCCAGAAATAGTGTTTCGGCTGAATCAGTTTGGCTGGTGGATGGAAGCCTTGAAATGATGTAAGTCCTTTGCGCTGCAGTAAATCGCGTAGATCTTCAAGCAGGAAACGTTGTCCGTCATCGAGAATTTGAGCTTCAAGTGTCTCTTTAGCGACATCGAAAGCAGTTTGCCAGTTCACCCAGTAAAGGGAATGGGCATCCGGGTCATGCTTAAGCAGTTTATTGAGTGAATCATCGGTTATTTTTCTTGGCAGCGTATCATGCGCGGTAACAAACAGGAGAAAACGATGGTCGGATTCGTGCAGCATTTGCTTCTGCTGCTTGTTGAGATCCATCTCGTTTTTCATCAGATCGACGTATTGCTCGGCCAATTGATCGCCATCATATGCCTTGAACTCCTGCTTTGATTGCGTACGATTGGCGTCACTCCGTCCACTGTAAAATTTTGCTTCAATAATAGTGGCGATTGGCGCCTTGGTCTTGCGCGTGATTAGGATCAGCACATCCGGCTCGCGTTTGTAGCGCGTGGTTTTCGGCCAGAAGACATAGTCCGCCGTCAGACAATCCGTAAAAACATTGCTGATGGGTTGTCCGGACCGGGTATTGATTGCTTTTCTGAGAAATGGAATGAGTGCTCGATTGACAGGTAGGTAACGAAAAGTGGAGAAAACGTCCGAAGTCAGCAGGTCTTCCTTGGCTTCTAATGTGGGCAGTTTTCCATGAAGCTCGGCAATGGTCATTAGATCACTACTTTCGTAGGAGATGGTTTATCCTAACATTCTCCATATAGCGACTTTTTTTCTTCTTTTTTACAAAAAATAGGATTTTATCCTTCAAAGTACCTGTCTTTAAAGAACATGGATGGTGACCCGTATGAAGATATATCTTTACGTTGTTGTGCTTGAGCCTTGTTGACATTCCTACCTCAGGCATCACACGGCATGGGTTTAATTTTGAATGGAGTATTTGTTTGCTTCTGGATCATTAAAAATGGGGGATCATAAACGGAAAGCTGTATAGCTGGCTTTACTGCTGATGCTGATTTTAGTTCTTATTGTTTTTTAGGGGCTGATCGCGCAACCGAAACAATGGATTTTACTTGCTGTTTCGTCCTACTAAGCTTAAAAATATATCTTCAAAAATTCATGGCGTTTATTATAAGTACTTTCAATGTTTTGATGTGTTAAAAAATATATAGCCACTACCGTTTTCAACAAACAGAATACGGAGTGGCTGTGTAAATTCCTATAGACACACAAAATCGACAGCAATGGTCTTGTTTATTGATTTTTTATTATAGCTTTTCCCATCTTGACTTCCTTTTGGATCCTGTATTGCTTATCGTATTATCTTTACACGACATTTCATATATAAGATTATTGATTTTACTAAGTTTTTGTTTTTCACTTAATGCGTCAGAAACTTTATCCATTAATAAATCATTGATATCCTGTCTTGATGCCGAGCCGTATTCTTCAATGAATGACAGGATCAATCTCTTGTAGTGTTGGTTATCAAAAGCACGATTCTTTATATATGATGACTTATCATCGGTTAATTTTGCGATTCGTGATGATACATATACGTTTGGATATCTTCCTTCAACTAGGTGTTTCTTTCGTAGCTCATTTACTATATCCTTATCAACCATCTGTTTTTTTTGTATCCGATCAAGTGCCATAACCATAGATAGATCAAGATCAGATCGATTAATCAAGACATTTGTATAATTGGCATCCAATATTTTCCCAAAAATGGTTACTTTCACTTTTTCATGTTCATTCAAATCATACTCAGGCAACGGAAGAAATCTACTCTTCTGTTGTAAAAACATTTTCTTAATGCCACTGCCTATCGTATCGATCATATTTAAATTTACCATTACACTGGCTAGCCATGGATTCCTATAGAATTCCTGTGGAGCATCTTGCTTAATTACATTCTCCACAGTTTTAGGTATAAATCTGCCCAAATTTGTAAAAAGTAATTCATCAGGGTATTCAACAACATTAATTCGTCCGCATAATTCATAATCCTGATGAGCGATAAAGTTATGCAAGGCCTCCCGAATAACATAGGAGTCATACTTGTCTATTTCAAGTGGAAATAAACTTTGCCCTGGCATTTGTCTAATCTTTAAATTACGTATTTTACCAAATAACCGACTGGTATTTAATAAAAACGGAGGACCAAAATGCTCATAATCCTGTCCAATGTTCTGATCATTTCTTAAGATCCAACTCATTTTTGCTATAGATGGTAATAGAAATGCCTCTGACTCAGGCTTTCCCAGCAAAATTATTGCCGCATTGGTTATGTTGCCTTTTATCGTTACTTTAGCTTTATTGAGAAAGACAATATCATCCCATTGATCAACTTCACTTTGAAGATCTGGATGCCTTCTTTTTATATTCGTCTCTTGCTTTCTCAATTGGGTGCTTATCTAAATCATTAATCGTTGCTTCAGAGCAAATCTCTGCTGACCAGTCATGATTTCTCGCTTCACCCCGAATTAAATCAATTTCATTCAATTTTAAGGGACCTAAAGATTCTCCATCTCTACCAAAAAAATGACCATTCCAAGAAGTTGGAATTCCTTTAAGAGCTGCAGGAATTTCAAACATGATCACTCTCTCGCCCGCTACTGCTAATTCATGAATTTCGTTAAAAGTCAACCCATTTGTCCGACTTGCAATTTCTAACTTTAATTGGTCAAGCTGCGCACGATTTTCTCTATAATGTGTTCCTATGATCTCTCTCGTTTTATCCACTACACCAAATACCAACCACCCTTTAGATTGTGCTTTTAGATTGGCTTCGTTACTGAGTGCAGAAAAGTACTGACCAATTTTATCGAAGGTGTAATCTTTCTTTGCCTCTTTAAATTCAAACCATTCATTTTCAGAAGGTAAAGAAATCAGATGTTGCAATATTTTTTTAAATCCAAATCATTCCGCTCCCAACTGATTCTTTTTGAATGATTGCTTCTCAAAATTCACCTATTCATCAGCTTTTTATTACTTTTTATTTCTAATGCAACATTAACTAAGTAATAAAAAAAGGGCTTTAAAACAGCATTTTCGATATTTTTTTCTTTTTATTATAACTATTTTATTACTAAGTATAACTAAAACCCTTTTCATTGTCTCAGTTTTCAGACTCGTTATTCAATCATAGCTTCCTGCTCCAGTTTCACTTTGTGCTCCAGCATGAAAGACAGGCACGAGTAACAATCTGATAACTCCGGAACTTCCAGTAATCCTTTCAACATTTCAAGATAGGCTCCTTTAATGGGAAGGGTATAAGCTGAATAGTTCATCAGCTCCTGTTCATTCATTCGGTATGGATAAAGATCCGGGAAGAAATCTTTCCGTACTCTTGCCAGGATTCGAAATCCCCCCAGATCGATATCACTCCAATGATAAATGTCCCCTGTTGAATTCGCTGCTTGACTGAGTTTCTGAAAGAACGCCCATTTGCTGGACTATGGCGAAGTCTTGGGGGGATTATTTTCTGTTTTTAGATGGCACAATAATCAGCACAAGCACCGCAAATTGCATCATTAGGGAAGATGCCTCATGTGTCGTCATTGACCGCACCTCCCTCATACAAAAGAGAGGCACGGCAACCGCCCATGAATTTTTATTGTCCTATGAACAGCATTAGCCAAGAACGTATATTCCCGTAGATTTAATTGTTTATTTCTTATAACGTAATCGCATTGAATGGCATAATTCGGATACTCAAGCGCATTCATCGAAGAATGTGCGGCTAAGATATGGATAGGATGAATGCAGCTTAACTTAAGCAATGTTCTTCTGCTTTACGCCCCGCGCTGGACGTCGCTGTGCAGCTGTTGGATGTTTTTTAGGATCTTTTTTGATTGAGATTCTAGTGCGGTAATGGCTTTGGCTTCTTGACCGGAAAATTGATGGACGGTGTCTTGGAAGAGTAGTTCCATTTCTTCTAGGGTGTCGGCGGCTGCGCCGTTGTAGGTGATGACGTCGGCGTAGCGGTCATTTTTAAAAATGGCGTTCTCAATAAAGGGTGCGTATTCCGCAGTCAGGTTGGGAAGGTAGGCATTGAGGTAGGCGATCCCTTTTTTGAGGGCATGAACGGTGTCTGCGAAATCGTCCAATGGCTTCATGGCATGGCGGATTTTTCGATTAATCTGGTCGTCCCAATCGGTAAACCATGCAACCAGCATGGTTGGCAGCGATCCGTACCAGATGGCGTGACCAGCAAATTTGAGGCCGCAGGAAATGGATTCGGAGATGCCTTCCAAGGTAGTTAATGCCCCATAAATGGTGCCTGCGATCGAGTTCAGCTTCGCTTGTAACTCAATCATGAGTTCGCTTTTTGCGTGACCGACTTGAAGCGCTTTCGTTTTTGTTTTATAAGGCAGATACTTTGATGATTCAAGGGCAGCGACTGCGGAGGAATGAACAGCGCTTTGGTGGGATGGAGCCGCTCCACTGCGGATTCCCACCGCTATAGCAACATCGGTTGCCTGAAAATTTCTGCCGGTTTCTCTGACCTGTTTCCGATAGGCTTCAATCTGACGGTACAGCTTTTTATGGTTCTTGCCGACAATGACTTCATGTTTATAGAATGCGTCAGCAACGGCATCAACGGCGCCTGTCGCTTCATCCGCAATCAAGTGCGGAATGTCGTGCTTCACGATCTTGGACGTATTGCGACTGAATTGATCAAAATGATGGCGCAGCTCATGAACCGAGCGCAGGGCTTGGTCAATTAATCCGGACAAGCCAAGATGTTTTGCCGAGACAAATTTCGCGATTTTTGCCGGTGGGGAGAAGATCGCGGACTCAATCGCACGGACGCAAATATCCACATTCAGCAACTGCTGCTGCAGATGATCGAGCACACTCTGAATCATATATCCACCGGTTGTCATCCCTTTAAACAGCGGGCTGTTGCCAAACCCATCCTCAAGAATCGTCTCAAAGTGTTTTTGAAGCTTCGCCAAGCGACGTGTCCGTTGCGCTTTTTCAGACGCAACAATTTCGTTGGCATTCTGGATATACTCACTCGCACGATTGAGGCGCTCTAACACTTGGCTGCTCAGCGCATCCGCAAGCGTGTCCAAATTTGCTTTGTTGATCTTGATTTGTCCGGACCCGCCTCCGTACAATGGCTCACCGGTCCAAATACTTGTGACAATATGCTCGTCGGCAGCAATAGCGATTTTGCCGTAACCCGGTTCATCTTTTTTGCCGATTTCAATATATTGCGGACCGTCGCCATTATAGCCCACATGATTTGAAGCAAACGCTCTGGAGAAATGAGGCACCCCAGAATTAATTCGATAGATTCTGCCGGGAAAACGATCGCTCAGATTTAACCCCAGCTCACCACGCGTCAGACCGTCATACTTGGTGAAATAGTTGGTGACATTCGGATACTTGTGATTCGTTTTCACCATGCCTTCCGGTAAAATAGCCGGATCGAGCGTCACGGCACGAACGTTCTTGTGATGGACCGCTACTGCATTTGCAAGCGCGCCGCCCAAGGAATTGCCGCACACAGATTTTCCCCATATTTTTCATTCAGCCGATCAAAATAAGTGCGCGCAGCCTTTAGTTGTTCCGGTTCTGCGCTATTCAGAAGTTGGATGTCGGTGATTAAATCCATAGGCTGCTTTTTATCAGTTCCGACGAAAACGACCGTGAATTCGCCTGTTCCGATATTTTGAACGGTCATTGCATTAAGCCCATAATTATCTTCTTTGGAGTCTACTATATTTATTACTCTATATTTTCTCCCATTGACATAAACAGAGTTGTTATTATATAGATGATATGCATGATATCCTGCTAATTCAACTAAATCTTCATCCATTGTTGGATTAATTAATTTTTTTATTCTCTTCTTGACTATTGTGATCATTGTCCGTCACCTCCATTTCAGTACTTAATAATCTCATGAGGAACACTTCTCTCCAACATATGTTTCTGATTCCCTCGTCCAGTTCTTTTCCCTATTTGATTATCATGAAGGTATATACTGTATGATCCAGGTGGAAAGTCCTTCATTTTATCAATAACTGAAACTAGTTGTTGAAATGCCTTCTTATCTGGATTTGTATCCGGTGTTTTCATAAACAGCTGAACTGCTACATAGGCGTATTGGGGATCAATCTTTGCATTCTTCAATGCTTTCTTCCACTCACTTTTTGTCCAATCTGGATGCTCTAAATACATGCGAATCACATTCACAGAAATCGCATCATCAATAATTGTTGTGTAATAAAAGACCGTACTAAAACCACGGCCACCTATATTTTCCTCAGCCTCTTTTGTGACCCCTACCACTGGATACTTTTTTGTGAATCTTTTCAAATAATCATCTAGGTTTTGAAATTCTCGATCATAAACCATCGCATATATACCGCCTCGGATTGCCTCTTCAACCTTCCCCTTTTCTGAGATCACATTATCCGTATCAACTTTCTGATCATTGATTGGAACAACGGCATGTGCATAAAAATGCGGTTCACCTATTGATTCCACAAACACAGTCACGCCATATTTGTTGCCAACGAGGTTATGGACTTTGACTTTGGTTTTATATTTCTTTAAAAAGAACTGTTCGGCAGCTTTTACAACCTCAGCGCGGTGGGCTTCCGCGATTTTATCGTTTTCCTCACCGCCATCGAGTGAGTAGCCTTGGCCGGTGTACTTTTGCACGCTTATAAAATTGTTTTCATAGTGTTTTTCTTGTTCTTTCTTCGTCGATGAAGTGCCTTGATGGTCATTTTCCAAAGTGGAGCAGCCTCCTAAGAGTATGGATAGGATAAGCGTGGGGATCACGAGTTTCATAGTCTTCAATGGATGAGCCTCCCGATATGGAGTTAGGTATGGGGTTGTAATTGATTTCGATTTTAATCCATTTTAACGCTGCACAATAAGATTGTGGCTATTTTGTGGCTTTATTTTATGAAAATGAGGATTAAGTCCTGTTTTTTAAGCAAGCGTTTATGGCCATTTCCATCTATTTAAGTGCTTTACAAAGTTTAGCAATTGTCATTTGAACGATCTGATCGCTATTCTTGATCGCTTATTCGATAGTTTTTCAGTAGTTTTTTTGCCAATTCTGTTCCTTCTTCCGAAAGGTAAACGGATTTCGCTTTATGACTTCCGCTGAGCAGTTCCTCTTTTGCGAGTTCATTCAGTGTGTCGAAGTCATAGCCCTTCCAGCTTCTTCGATAGCTGTAACCATCGTCGCGCTCTTCCCATGAAGTCAAATACAGCAACATCAGTGTTAAGTCCTTTACTAGGCGTTTTTCAGAATCATTGCTCATGTCCGACGCTCCCTTTTGATTTTGTTCGATCCGTATCGCTTATTCATGTTGCTGATTACTCTATTCATTCTATACCCTCAATGGTACAATCTGCTTCATCGGTCGCAAAATACGTTTGCTGGCTTAAGTTCAACGCGCAGGTATCAATTATTTAATGGTCAATAGCGGGCAAGTGTATTGATTAATTTTGAAGAAAGCCTGTGATCATGCATGATTTATCAATTAAAAATTGTTTTAAAGGAGTACGACCAGCTGCTGTGGATACGGCTGCAATTGGATGAAACCGTAACCTTTGCAACGTTATATGATGCGATTTGCTATGCGTTTGATTTGTCTGCTCAAGGGACACATCACTTTGTGCTTTCGCCTGCTGATGCCCCCGACCGCTCGCTGCTGCAATGCGAGCAGCAGTGTCGCTTTTCCGATTGCTTTTCCAATTCGCGCGGATTCATGGGGCGGCTTTTCTATCAAGATGAACTGCAAACTATGAAGTTTAATCTTTTCGTTGAACAGATTATTCCTCCGCAAAAAGGGGTTAAATACCCAATGTGTACCACGGTTTCTAAGCATCTCGGTTCCTACATTGCGCATCATAAGCCATGGGTTTATGATCCCTATGAAAAAGATCTTGTTCAAGTCTATGAGCCGATACGCTCGCGGTCCGAACTCACCACGAGTATAAACGCACACTTACACGAGGACGGATTAAATCCGTTTCTTGACCTTTAAAGCCGCAGCGTTGACTCGTCCTCTCTCGCCACCCTGTCTAAATTTGCCAGTTTCTCTTATAATAGAATTGGAAACCGCTTTTTTGTTGGCAAAAATTTAGCCAATTGATCGATTAATTTACCGGAGGTCTGGCGATGAACATACAATTAAAAATTTCGATAAAGGGCAGTAAGCCGCCGGTTTGGATGCGGCTTCAAGCAGACAGTATGGTTACAGTCGGCGAGCTGCATGCGTACATCAATGACGTCATCAGTTATCTCCATGAAGACGCAATCATTGAGCTGCCGAAACGCCTCGGCTATTCCGTTGATTCTGAAAAAGTTACGGTTGCATTTGTCAGTTTTGGTCAGGAAGAAGATCCGCTGTATGAAGCTCATTCCGGTATTTTCAACGAGGATACATCATTCGTTTCCGATTACTTAATTGAGCCCGGAGATAAGGGGCGCTGTTTTCTTCCCGATCGACCGGAGCAAATCGAGATTTTACTTGAGCCCTTAAAAAGTCCGGTTGATGATCGCTTGCCTTGCTGCATCAAATGCGGTAAAGGGATGATCACTTTTTTTAATGATCAGCTCGTCACGGATGATCCTGATGAGGAACCGATTCTGGATCAGCATGATGCGGTGAACGAAGTCAATGAATTATTAAGCATTTATAGGAGGCGTCAAGAACAGGAACCGCTGCCTTTTTCGTTTAAATCCGAATGGCAGAGCGCTTGGCGCATGCTTCTTGATGCTGCAGAAATGTATGCCGCGCATGAACCGTGGCACTGGTTAAATTCAGATCAGATTTTTGCGCTTGAGCTGCCCGATGATTCGCGTCGTTACTATTGTTCCGTGCTTGGTGCAAATGCCGATGAGTTCGGACTTGCGATCTATGTCGGCGATCAGGGGTTGGCAATGCTTGAGCAAATGTTCAGCGGCACGATGCGTACACCCGAAACAGCGCCCGCACAACTGTTCAGCCTGTCGCTGTGCCGCTATGGAACGTTTCCAGATGAGGATCGGCTACTGCTCGATGAATTGGGCGCCGATCTTGAGGCACGCAAATGTTGGCCAATGCTGCGTGTTAAGTCGCCCGGTTACCAAGCATGGATTCCTCAAGGCGAGGAAATCACGCGGTTCACGGAACTCATTCGTAAAGTGACGGCGATCGCTTGGGACCATCAAAAGCAGCCGGATGACGTTCCTTTTTATCAAGAGGGCGCACTTCTGCTTAGAAAATATGGACAAGACGCATCCGGTGCGGAATCATGGGAAGAAGAACAGATTCAACCGAACGCTGAAATGGACGGCTCTTTGCTAAAACAAAATGCACCGCTCTACCCCAACCAAGTTGATCTTCAGCGCTTGAAGAAAAAGGCGCGGCAAAACAGATCCTGGGTCGAAATGGACGGGAACTACACGCCCTTTTCGATTGCATCAACAAATGATGATCCAAGACCAACGCTTCCATGGCTGCAGCTTGCGGTTGATCACTTTACAGGACAAGTTTTGCTCCACGATTTAGCGTCCCCGGATCAATGCTTAACAACGGAGGAGTTTGCACGCACCGCTCAGCAATTTCTCGTCACGTTGATTCAAGAGACAGGACAGCGTCCGAGCGGGATCCTCATCTCAAATCAAGAGCTTTACTACGCGCTCGTTTCGCTGTGCCGAAAACTAGGCATTATCTGCAGCAAATCCGATGAACTACCGAAACTCAGCGAAACGAGAGAAGCCATGTTTGCGGCAATGAGCCGTCAGCCGTAAAGCTGGCTTGTTTTGATGGTCTCGCGTCAGCCGATTACTTACTAAGAAAAGGGTGTCGTCCAACTCCGTTTTTAACTTTGAGACACCCTTTTTGAGCATGCAGGTAATGTGTTTACGAAGAGGCTCGCGGTGCGCCCGCGGCAAGCGAGCAATCGGAGCGTACACAGAGAGAGTTTAAGGACCAAGCACACTTGGTTTTTCTTATAATGATGGACCAACACATTTCCATTGAACAGGTGATTGTCATGACGAAACCGTCCAAAATCATCGGTGGCTTTTTCTCACTTGAACTGCCGAATAAATCGGAATACCACCAGCAGGCAGTGCATCTCAACAGCGCGCGTTATGCGCTCGAGTATGTGCTGCGCGTGCGCCATTATAACAAAATATATTTGCCTGCCTATCTTTGCGACAGTGTCCTGCAACCGATCAAAAGGCTGGGCGTGACGCCTATTTTCTACCCCATTGACGCGCGGTTCGCGCCGGTGCTTGATCGGGATTCGGAGCCGGACACCTGCCTTTATTATGTAAACTATTTTGGTGTGAACGGTAAAAATGTACATGACGTCTGCCGTACAAACGACCGGGTCATCATTGACAATACGCAAGCGTTTTTTGAACGGCCAATCGCTCACGCGGACACGCTGTACTCCGCACGCAAGTTCTTTGGCGTGCCGGACGGCGGTTATTTATATACCGATGCAAAAGAGCGGATTGCGCTAGAACGTGATCCATCCTATTATCGATGCGATGCGCTCTTGAAGCAGATGGATATGGGCAGTGCTTCTGCGGAAGCGCTGTTCCAGCAAAATGAGCATTACCTGGACACATGCGGGATGCATGCGATGGCACGCACAACGCAGCGTATCCTGACAAGCATCGATTATGCCCGCGTACGTGCAGTCCGAAATGCAAATTTGCGTTTCCTGCATGAACACATTGGAAAATACAATCAATTACAAACCGATTTTCGTGACGTCAACGGTCCGCTATGCTATCCGTTTTTAATTGATCGCGGCAGTCAATTGAAGCAGGTTCTGATCGAACAAGGCATTTATACGGATGATTTCTGGGAAGAAACTGCATCGCGCATTCCCGCCGATCGTTTCGAGCATCACTTAGCCGAAAATTTGGCTGCGTTGCCCATTGATCAACGGTACGGACAGGCAGAGATGCAGGTGATCGCTCAGGTCGTCCAGAATTTTATTCGCCGGTAAACACTGCACCCTTGCAAGGGTATAAATCTTTTCCATCATTCACCACACCCGCAGCATCTCAGCAACTTTTTGCGGATCGGCACGACCGTTTTTCAGAAACACTTGCGGAAACCCGGCACCGTAGCCGCGAATATTTTCTTCTCCAAAAATAGCGGCAACTCGGCTGCACGTGCTGGCTAAACTGGCGTTGGGGTGCGCGCTGCAGAACGCGTGCAGCGCCTGACCGTACATCCAGCCCTCTGTTGCGTGCGGATCAAAATTAATGATCGAACACTTGACCTGTTCCCCGTCCATTTTCCGCCGCGCCGACAGCATGATTCGGTCAATAAAATCATCGTCTGGAAGTGAATAGCCGGCAAAAATAATATGGCGCGCATGTTCGATAGCAACACGCATATCGTTCTGAATTTCCTGAATGAATGACGGCTGCTCAGGTTTTAGTTGCGACTGCATCGCGATTGCCGTATGATGCGTCTCGGTGATCGTGCCGCAATACGTGCATTGAACCGCATCAAAAATTCCCGCCTCTATCGCCTTTTTCTCCTCGCGTGAACGCGGTTTTTGCTGAGACAGCGACGGCAAAATTTGTGGCGGAAACAGGCAGGGCGAATCGATCCGCCATTCATCGCCTAAATAAAAGGTCAGTTTGCCGCATTTCGGGCATCTGCGAAATCCGTGACAGCCATGTGGAAAATAGAATTTTCCGATTCGAACCCGCCGTCCGGTTGGATAGCGCAGGTCATTGAGCTGCTGCACGGCCGTCTCGTTCATCGGAAACCAAGCAGCAGGCGTTGCGCCGTCAACTTGACGCACCGCAATAAAATGAGCAAGATCGTTAAACAATTTCATCGGTTCGTCGTATTTGCCGATTTTCCCGGCAGCTGCCATATTTTGTTCCTTATGACTGTTAAAAATCAGCCAAAGTAAAAGCGGGTCCCAATTCATTGAAACCACAGCATAACTAAACAAGTAAAACGCGCGATCGTCGAGCGAAATCCCTTTTGCTGCGCGGCTCAGCCCTTCCTCATGCATACGCTTAGCAAGGAGCAACGTAAATTGATGGTATTGCTGATACATCAGGCGCAAGTTCTGATCATGCAGCAACTTTTGATAACCAACTGCATGAATCAGCTGCGTCAGCATCAATAATGTGCGCCTGGCAGCGATCAAGCGGTCCAGTGTGATAAACCGGTCCCCGACTTCAATGCCTTGATGCGCATGAATATGCAGATCCAGCAAATTAAAAAGGTCGTCGAGGCTAAAGTGATGCTCTGAATTTCTCGGACAGCGCTCAATCGCCAATTTGACGGCGTTCCAGTCATAGAGCATTTGCAGATGGTGCGCACGTGCCTTTGGAATGCCGAGAACTTCGCTTGCCGTTTGTTCTCCGTCCGGATCCTCAAAGTTGATCAGCTTTAGTAAAGCATCTAATTCGCGCCGCACCTGCTCCTCGGCTTCCGGCAGCGTCTGATCAATGGCCGCGCGCAAATTTTTGTTATGCTCCGCAAGCGTTTGAAAGATTTGCCCAAGCTCACTCGTTGTCTTGATGTTAAGCGGCTGTGTTGTCCCCGCACCCCAAAAAATTACGATTTTCGGCCAGTAAGGGGTATAGTTCTTAACGTTCGACATTCATCTCTTCTTCCTTCGCTCTTCGTCCAGTATTGTGCAGTTAGTTTACCCGCTTGCCGTCCAATTAACAGCAAGATTCACGTAGTCGTCGTTTATGAGGTTTGAACGTTAACGGCCAATCTTTTCAGCTCCAATAAATGAAACACGGCGTTGCAGGAAACAGTATGCAGTAAACACGTTAAACTTAAGGACACTACCTGTAAAATGAAAGGGGCGACTCGCGATGCAAGCCGTAAAAGTAACGCATTCACTGCTTAACTTGATCTTAAAAATACCGGGAATAAAAGTGAATCGTAACGATTTCTTTCAGCGTACGTTTGCAAACGAAGATAGCGAACGTTTGCTTGACGAAGGACCGCTGCGCTATTTCGGCCGAGCTGAGCTTGATCGGCGGGCAGAGCTGCTGATAAAAAACGCAACCTGGCGAAGCTCGACGATCTCGTTTGCCACCGGCATGCCTGGAGGGTTGGCGATTGCAGCAACCCTTCCCGCAGATACGACGCAGTTTTACGCAGTTGCACTCCGTCTTGCCCAAGAGCTCGGCTATCTTTATGGTCGCGAAGAGCTTTGGGACGCCTCGACAGAAAAAGGCCGTGAAACCCTGCTGCTCTACTTAGGCGCGATGCTCGGCGTCAGCGGAACTGGAGCGATGCTGCGCGTTTTATCATCAAAGCTCTCTACGCGCGTCCTTGAATGTATCCCGCAAAAGGCGCTTGAGCAAACGCTCTATTATCCGCTGATTAAAAAAGTCGCTGCATTTTTCGGAAAGAAGATCAGCAAGCGTACCTTTGCACGAGGCGTATCCAAAGCCGTGCCCATATTAGGCGGCGTCGCCTCCGGCGGGCTGACCTATGCGACCATGAAAACAATGGCGCGAAGGCTTCAAAAAGAACTTGCCCTCGGACTGAATGATACTCCAGCGACATTAGAACGCGATCTCAATCAGCTGAAGCGGCTCATCCCTCCGACCTGACGAGGATTCGCTTCATCCCTAAAGCACACCCGGGAGCGTGTCTAAAATCAAGCGCATCAGAAAAAGGCTCGCCTCCCCCAAGCGGAGTGCGAGCCTTTTCATTCATCATCTATTCAGCTAATGCGCCGATTCTGCTCTCGCATCTGACCAATCTCTGCTTCCAACTCCATCCGCCGTTCCTTCAGAGCATACAGTTCATTGGTGATCTTCTCGGTGAGTTCGACATTGCGTTTGCGCAATTGCTGATACAAGACCAGAATTCTGCGGTTCACATAGCTTAACTTAATACGCAGATCGGTCATTCTTTGCTGCCTGCGTGCTTCCGATTCTTCAAGGTAAGCAAGCAAACGTTCCTTAATCTCTTGCTGCCATTCCACATCCTTAATTTTCTTGGCGTAAAGCAGCAGATCCAAATAGTCATCGACTTTGTCGCAATTTAGATGATTCATCATGGCTGACATCCTCCTTTTCTCTCTCACTCATTGGAACAGTCAATGTAAGCAGCGCTGTTTGAGAAAACAGGACAGAGCATTCGTTTCCTCATCTCGAAAAAATGTGTTTTGTCCATATTATTACGTTAGGAGGAACTTTGTTACAATTTATAATAATTCGAAAAATAAAAGAATAATTCAATTCTATGGGCAAAGCACGACCCGCATTCATTTAATTTGTTTCATTTTAACGCGAAGGCCGTTTTCTGTCAAAAACAATGAAACTTCTTAGCCAAGTGTTTGCCCGTTTAGAGCACCCCTTGCCTCGTCATAGAGCCGAATAATTCCGATTGCATAGGGCAGCAGTTTCAATCCCTGTTCAGACAAGGAAATATATCGGCCATGGCGTACAAATAAAGACACATTTAATTCTTTTTCTAGTGTTTTGATACGCGAACTGACCGATGGCTGAGTCAGATACAGTTTTTGCGCTGCATGGTGAAATCCCTTGTGTTCTGCTACTGCAAGGAACGTTTCGAGCTGCTCAATCGTCATGATCATCAATTCCTTTATCGTCGCATCATGCTTTGCACACCTTAATTAAATTTGATCAATCCTCTTTTCCAGACCGTCTTCATGTCCACTATTATCGGGCAGAAGACCGTACGAGCTGTTTTCTTGATAGGTCTTTCTTATTCATATACGATTGAATTTCTGTTTCCTTTTTCGCACTTAAATGAGTAAACTGTATCCCATAATTAATCGCTCGGCGGCCATGCTTCGTTTCTTTGCGTTTCACGATCCCCTTGACATGGATGGGCGTTTCATCCTCTTCCGAGAAAGTGATCGCGACCAAGACTTTTTCCTTTACGGGAAAGTCAATACGGCATCTCATTTTCATCCCACCAATGCTGAGATCAAGCATTTCAGCATCGATCGATTGATTATTTAACCGCTGCAAGGGTTGTTCACCAAAATCAAGGATGCGTACGTGACATTTCTCGCCGTCGAGTTTGATTCGATAATGAGCACGCCGCTCCTTGACTGCTGTCTGGTTATAAAGTCTGCGTCTTAATTCAGTGATTACTTCATGATCACGCGTGATCACTTTGTTGTAATGACGAATACAGCAAATGATCACAATCATTAAACCAACTGCCTCAATCCCTATTCCAAGCAAAAGGTTGAGATTTTCCGCCATTTGGATTCACCTCTTCCGTCCAAAACTTAATCGGACGCGGCTTATGTATTGCAGCACCTTGTCCATACACGACACCAAGGGAACATGCAGAGTGTAAATCACGTTCATTCTCGATCCCCTTTAGGATCAGTTTTACATCAAACCGTTTGCAATAGCGGATAAGAAAACGCACATAAGCTTGTTTTTGATCGGATTGGGCTAAATCCTTCGAAAGATACAGATCGAGCTTCATATAATCAACAGCCAGATCAATCGTGCGGTAGATATTATCGCTGCCTTTTCCCATATCGTCCAATGCGATCGTAAAGCCCATTTTTTTCAATTGTTGTATGGCCGCTCTTAATTCAGAAAGATTGTCGATGGTTTCATGCGCAACAATTTCCAAAATAAGTTGTTTGGCGGGAATCGCATAGCGATGGATGATTTGAAGAAGTATTGGAACGAATCGTGGATTCATCATGGTTGACGGATAAAGAGCGACAAACAGTTTTATAGGCGGCAATAGCCTGCTTTTGCGAAAAGTCTGTACGGCCTTATCCAAAGCGCATACATCAAGTTCAAACAATTTATTTTTCTTCTTTGCCTGCTGAAATGCTTGCTCCGGATTACGAAAAAAATGCGGACGAAACAAGGCTTCTAATCCGGCAATGTCGCCATTGCTTAATTTGATAACCGGTTGATAATGATAGGAAAAGTTCTTACCTCGAAGGAGTTGAAAAAGTCTCATATTTCCATCGCCTCTTTTGATTCAAAACGGCGCCGAAATTGACAGTGGAGTACCAACACCATGAATTCTTTCTTTCGGCAGCCCGGCTGCCCTAGCGCATTGCCTTAGGCCCGTGGCTTTGCGACCTTATCTTTCAATAAGTGTGCCATTTCGATTATACTGTTGTGCATTGTTTATTTTGTCACTTTAGGACTATTGTTTCAAGGCGAAGTAACTAATTAGCCTTTATTATAAAACTTTTCTATCAGTCATCACGGAATAGGAGATGAAAAGGATACCCATCATTTGATAAGCGCGGAATCTCTCCGTCTATTTATCCGATTGGCCGCTTCACTTGATCTCTCAACCGAACCGGATCGGGAATCAGCATCTTTTAAGAAAAACTAAGCTATGCCTAGTCCTTTACCGTCACTCTGAATGCGGCTTTCATTCATCAACAATAGGCTTAAACAACATTTCCGGATCGTGCACAGGACACTTTTAGCGAAAATTCCTCTTTCATGCCACTGATCGTTATCCCACAAAGCAAAAATCATAAACGGCTTTATCTGTGAAAAAATACTTTTTTTAATCGTATTGGCACTTCGTTTCAGATACTTCTCGACACCTTTAGGGAATAGGGATTCTTCTTTTCGTACATTCAAGCCTGTAAAAATACGGCAAAAAACACGGGCGCACCCGTGTTTTGATTACGGCTTCTTCTTTTTCATTGCCTTCATCGCATTCAGAACATCTTCGGAAAGTCCGCCGTGTACGGCGTTGCTGTTCTCGTTCAGAATGGCTTCATAGATTTCACTGCGATTCACATCAATCGATCGCGGCGCTGTAATGCCAAGCTTGACTTGATCACCTGAAACAGAAACAACATTCACTTCGATGTCATCGCCGATTCGGATCGATTCGCCTTGCTTTCGGGTTAAAATAAGCATCGCTCACACCTTCTCTTCCTTAAGCGCTGCTGCGAGCGGTGTCTTTAGTGCATAGGGAGAGCGCTCAGGAATATACTGTTTCCCCAACTTTTTTCGTACATTCACAATAACCGGTGCTTTCAGATTAACGGTTGATTTTGAGAATGGTTTCGCTGCACTGACAATCACCCAAACCGCAACATCCTCTTGCGATTGAACGTCAAGCTGCTTAATGAAATGATCGGGTAGATCCACGCTGTAATCTTTAAAAAAGAGAAAAGGCGACGTCACAACGAAGGCAACCTTCGCGTCGTCTGCGGACTGCAGAATTGAAAAAGCTTCACTGAACGACTGCAGGATGAAGCGTTTGTCTTGAGCGAATCCAGGAATGCCGGATGCGAATGTGACGATGTCTGTATCATTAATTTCTGACTCGCCAAAATATTTGGTTTGTATGATCATCGACATGGTTCATCCTTTCTCATCAACAAAAATTCCCACCGCTTGAATCTCAAGCGACGGGTACTGAGCCATCGAAGTCACGGCTTGTCCCGGCTGAAAGGAGGCTTCTGGGGCGTGTGGAACAGCCGATAGGATCGGTGCATGCGTCTGCCAGTCCACCTGAAGGCGTGCAGGTGAAACTTCATAATGAACGGCTTCGGATGCCGGGGTATTGCCGGTTTGATAATGGGTACCGATCACCGCGGTATGGGCACGATCTGCCGCTTGTTTGGCGATCAGATTTTTCCCCTTGCTGCGTTCAATATGCAGCAATTCGTCTCCCTCTTGTGCCCGGCGTACAATCCCATCACGGATGGCTTGAAGTCCGGCATCCGCAGCCTCCGCGATTCGAACCCGAGCCGATTTCAGGTCAAGATTATGCCAGCCATTGGATTGATCGATACTGACTTTGGCAGGCGTCCGTTCGAGCGACATCGTCGCTTTGGGCTGCTGAATCGACTGTTCTGCCGGCGACTGATGAAGGGCGAGGTTTGCCCTTTCAGAGTGAATCGCAATCTTGCCAAACTGCTGGTGCATTTCAAGATGTGGGAGAATTTTCGTCATGTTCATCCCTCTTTTTCATGCAAACGATCAGCGCAGAAAATCAACGAGCGATGTTTGAATAATCTTCGCACCAACAGATAGCGAAGCATTATAAACATTCTGCTGAGTATTTAAATTAATGATGGTTTCTGCGTAATCTGCATCTTCATTGGTGGACATAATTTTCGTCGCAACCGTCTTTTGCTCATTCAGGCGATTTTGAATCAAGTCAATCCGATTCGTTTTCGCACCTAAATCTGCCTGCGCCGTGCCAACTTGCTCCAAATGGGTATCGATTTCCGTGAGGTGTGCGCTGATTGTTTCACCTGATGCACCATTGTTCAGATCGTCTTTTAACTGGTTGAGATTTGCAAAAAGATCGCTCGTAAAAACTTGGTTCGGATTCACATTAATCGCCATTTGAATGCCGTCATTGACCGCAACCGAGAAGTCCGGATTATCTATAGCATCATCATTTATTTGAACATTTCCGTCGTTAAGGGTTAGCAATGGGTTTGCCGAATCGCTGCCGCTGAAAATGTACTGACCGCCAACTTGCGTATTGCCGAGCGTGACCAACTGGGTGGTCAGTTGATCGACTTCGGTACCGATCGCTTTGCGCTGATCAGCGGTGTACGTATCCGTACTGGCTTCATTGGTTAACTCGCGAATGCGATTGAGCACATCGTTCACTTGCTGCAAGGTGTCATCCGAACTGTCGAGCCATTTATAAGCGTTGGTGACATTCTTCTGATACTGATTGACGTGGCTGACATCGGTACGGTAGGCAATGCCCATCGTGGCAACGACCGGATCTTGAGATGGCCGTGTAATCTTTTTGCCGGATGACAGCTGGTCGTTGTATTCTGAAACTTTACTGTAGCCGTTCGAAATATTTCGCAATACTTGATTGGTCATCATGCCTTGGGTCACACGCATGGTTCATCAGCCTCCCATCTTATTGATTAATGTATCGAGTAAGGTATCTAAAGTCGTGACAACCTTTGCGGCTGCACCATAGGAATGTTGGAACTGAATCAGATTGGTCAGTTCCTCATCCAGCGACACGCCGCTGATCGAGGAGCGGCGATTTTGCGCCGCATCCAGCATCGTCTGCGTATTGCTCGTGAATTGGTTTGCCGATTGCGCATTGACACCGATTTGTCCGACTAGACTTTGCAAATAACTTTTCAATGTGACGGATTCGCCGTCGGGGTCTATGGTATATGTATTGGTTGCAATCACATCGGCCAGTGCTTGTGCGCCGCTGTTGTCTCCGCTCGGCTGACCTGCATTGGCCGCCGTAATGTCGGTGCCGGAGAGGGCTTCATTCACGTGAATGGTTTTCGCTGTGAACGCTCCCGTTTCCGTTCCATCGTTTGTGCCGAGGAAGAACGTACCCTTACCTGAGTCATAACCGGCCGTCTGTTCATAAACAGCATTGAATGCATCAGCCAGTTTACTTGCCATGTTGTCCAGACTCTGCAATACACTTGGGTAATCTTTAGTGTAGGCATCAATCAGCCCTTGCAGTTTCCCCGCGAAACCATCAACTGCATCACCGTCAAGCGCAACTGTCACATGAGGCTGCGACGAATCAGCATTTGTAATCGAAGCGTTAAGCGTCGAATCGGTCAGCGTTTCGCCATTGACCAACGTTCCGAGCGTATTCCCGTTTGCATCGGCAAGTTCAATTGTATATCTTCCTTCGGCAAGCGGAGACGGATTGCCGTCACTCTTAACTTTTGATACTTTTATGTTCGCTAATTGGGCGAGTTTGTCGGTCAGCAAATCGCGCTCATCATAGAGATCGTTGGCCAGAAAACCATTGGCCTCCTGTTTGTTAATTTGTTGATTCAGCGCATTAATCTGATCTGCGTAATTATTGATCAGGCCGACATTTTCGGTAATCTGCTGATTCAGATTGTCTTGCACCTTGCCCAAAGAAACGGCCAAATAGTTAAAGGTATCGGCAACGGCCGCTCCCTTTTGCAACACGACTGTACCTGTGCCGCTTGTTCCTGAGTTGCTGGCCAAATCCTGCAGTGATTGCCAGAATCCGTCCAATCCCGTGGAAAGGCCGGAGTCCGTTGGTTCATTCATAATATCTTCCATCTGGCTGTATGCATCGCTCAATGCGCTCCAGTAGCCGTTTTGGTTGCCGTTATCACGCACCTGAAGATCAACAAATTGGTCGCGGATACGAACAACCGCTTCATCATTTACCCCGGTACCAATCTGTCCTGCGCCTCTAGCGGCATTAATCCCGGTACCCGGATAGGGAAGCCAAGTGGTCAAATTAACCCTTTGGCGCGAGAAACCGTCTGTATTCGCATTTGAGATATTATGTCCTGTTGTTTGAATTGCTGATTGTGTGACTTGCAACGCGCGCTGCATCATGTTTAAGCTCGAGAAAATCGGAATCACCGCCGCACACCTCCGCTTTCATTATGTTCGAGAATCAATCCGTCCACTGATTGCAGACGTCGGTGTTTGTCCGACTCTTGGATTGTGATAATTGTTCAATGTATGTGTTTTCGGCTTCAATAAGCCGAGATTTAAATTTACCCACAAAAGTGAATCACGCAAGAGCGTTTGATTCAAGGTATTGGCTTGTTTTAGCGCATAGACCCGGCTTGCCAGTTCCAAGTACAGCTTTTCCCATTCGTCACGCTGCTCTTCGGGAAGGATGGCTGCCGCCCACTCGGAAAAAGATGCCTGTTCCGATTCAGGTCCAAGGTCCTCGCGCATAATCTTTACCCGCTGCGCTTCAAAACGACTTAATGCTTCGACAAGCGGCGTTTCCTTTTCGGTGATGTTGCCGACCGCCTTGGCGTTTCCAGCTTTAATGGCGTCTCTTTTTTGCTCGGCCGTTTTGTAAAGTGCATCGTGGCATTGAATCATCGCTGCAAGAACCTGCTTCATTTGATTCACAGACATGTCGGTTCACTCCCTATTGCCGCAGCTTATTTATTGTTCCAGAATCCGTACATTTTCTCAGCAATACTTTTTGACGAGACTTGATACGTGCCGTTTTCGATTTGCTGTTTTAAGCGCTCTACCTTTTCTTGTCTGGCGCGCTCCAGTTTATCTGTGCCCTGTAATCGTTTTGCGGTTGGCGATATTTCAACTTTATCACTGGTATTACGCGTTTTACTTGGCGTTTCGCCGCGTTTTGCCGCCTGATAATTAGTCGTGTAATTTTGTATCGGCTGGTAGCGATTAATTTTCAACGGGTTCACCTCATCCCAGCATCATTTTTACTTATATTGTTTCCCTATTTTATATCGGTTAAGACGTAAAATTCTTTAGTTGTGCCTCGACTCACCACGTGTATAGTAGGTCTTGACTCGATTCGCCTTAAGCGCCGCATCGTGTTCATCGTCATCCTGATCAATGTCATGTTCCAGTTTCTTGAGGCAGTCATCGCAAAGCACACCGTTTTGAATCATTTTCCCGCACGAGCGGCATGGGTAGCCCAGGTTTTGAAAGATCGATGGTTTCAATCTGCCCTCGCGAATCCATTGATAAATCAAATTCACCGCTACATCCGTTGCTTCGTGAACTTGGGAAACCGTCGCCATTCGATGCTCCTGCTGGCGAATATAGCGGTAAACCTGTTCAAACTGCGCTTCCTGTTTTTTGAGACATGCCGGACAATAAGGAGAAGATACGCGGACGAACAGTTTTCCGCATCCTTTACAATTTTCCAGTTCAGCCACTGTAATTCCTCCTAATTGATCTTTACCTTCATTTTATTATCGGCAAAAATGCGTCATCCTTTAGCCAATTGATCGACTGCTCCTGCAAACAATCGATCCCGCATAGAACGGTCGTTTATGATGGATAATAAACGCGTACCCGCAAGCGCCTCAACCTTTCTGTTCTAAAGCATTTTTTATGCAAAGGAGATGGCTTGATGCAGGTGTTTCGAACTCATGGACTGCGTTTGTTTTTTATGTTTAGTGTCGCATGTGCTGTCCTGTTTGTCACGCTTCATTTACCAGCGCACGAGACAAAGAAAAAAGAATACGCGGTAACAAATGCAGCGTACAAAACGCCTCAACACGAAAACCATGCTGCGCGGGAAAAATCCGTTCTTATTCATGCACCGCATATTCGTCAAAATCCGGAGTTGCCGCGCGGCTGTGAAGTAACTTCGCTCGCAATGCTGCTGCAGCAAGCGGGGGTATCTGTAGATAAAATGGAACTTGCTCGGAACATTCATCACGTACCCTACCGGCAAAACCAGCGATTCGGAAATCCCCATGAAGGCTTTGTCGGGAGTATGGAGCATCTTCATGAACATGGGTACGGCGTTTACCATGAGCCCTTAGCTCGACTCGGGCGCGATTATCTTCCAGAGGCAGTCGTTGATTTAAGCGGAAAATCCTTCGATGATGCAGTACTTGCTCAACTTCAGAAAGGAAAACCGGTTCTTGTGATTACCAATGCACATTTCCGTCCATTGTCCGAGCACGCCTTTCAGTATTGGCGCACCGACGCGGGTACAGTTAAAATCACCTATCAGGAACACGCGGTGTTGGTGACCGGTTATGATCAAACCCATATCGTCTTCAACGATCCGCTTGGAAAAAAGAATACCGCAGCCGATCGCAAGGCGTTCATTAAGTCTTGGGAACAAATGGGCAGACAAGCGATCAGCGTCCGGCATTCAGCATAATCTTCCATTGAATTGGGTTGCCGTTTTCAATCGGTCAACCCTTTTTTTCATCCATGAATTAAGGTCAGGGAACGAATGGAATGCGGTCTTGCAGTTGCAAGTGCTTCTGAGGCAAGCCGCATCGTGGCGCCCGTCGTGTAGATGTCATCGATCAGCAGAATTTTATGACCCGAAAGGCGAACTGCGGCCTTCTCGTTTAATCGAAAGGGGGTCGCGCGCAAACGCATGCGCTCTGCTCTGCTTTTCTTGCTCTGTTTTGCCTCATCCCTGACGCGTACGAGCGCCTGAACAATCGGCGCACCGATCTGCCGAGCAAGAACATCCGCTTGATTAAACCCTCGTTCCAAAAGGCGCTCCGAACTTAGTGGTACCGGTACTAACAGAAAGGACGGTTTTCTTTTAAAAATGCCCGACTGCTCCCGCTCGCAATGCCGATAAGCACGCTTCAACTCAACCGCAAATCCATCAGCCAAACGGACATCACCACGAAATTTAAATTGATTGATCATCTCTTTAAGGAACGGATTATAGTGATAAATCGCCCGATTGCTGACGTACAGGCCATTTCGTCCGCTTCTCGCCCACTTCACGCAGTCGCTGCATCGATTTTCAACAACCCGATCCCGATTAAGGCGTGACAAGTCGCGCCCGCATAAGCAGCAGCAATGCCGCGCATCGATCGGAATCAGCTGCTCCCGACAGGAAAGACAAAATCCCGGTGCATAGTCAGGAGAAAATAAATTGTGAAACGAAAGCGGATCGCCGCGCATTTCACCACAAAAAAGACAGCGTTCCATCAGCGGCCGCCTTCCTGATTCATCTGCACCATATGCCGAACGGCGTGTACCATGGACAGCGTCTTTCCATTGTGAAAAAAGATCACGTCGCCATTTGGATGTGCTGCAGAACGGCCCACGCGACCGGATATCTGCACAAGCGCCGCTTCGTCAAAAACCGGATCATCCGCACCAACCACACCTACCTGCACATTTGCGATGGTGACGCCGCGTTCCAAAATCGTTGTTGTGACCAATAGGCGCAGTTTGCCGGCGCGAAAGTCAGCGACTTTTTGGTGCCGCAATGGATCCCCTGAATGCACACCGGCGCTGCGACTGAATCCGTTTCTCTGCAGAAGTTCGGTTAGAGCGGCAGCAGCGCTCACCGAAGGAACGAAAACGAAGACTTGCTGCTGCGCCTCCATCTTATTCTTCAACCATTCCTGCAGCACGCCGGGCAGTTTGCCTCGTTGCACCAGTTTCTGCCATGCACCGATCCAGCGAAAGCTGGGAATGGGGAGCGGATGCCCGTGATAGCGGCGTGCTAGTTTTCTGCCCTTGAGCTTGCCGGATAGGAAACGATTTTTCAATGCTGAAGGAGGGGTTGCCGACAGGTAAGCAAACGGCGTTCCAGGTTTTGCCGCCTTGCGCACGGCATACTCCAGCATCGGATCAAAGTGAAAAGGAAAAGCATCCACTTCATCAATCAACACACAGTCAAAGCGATCTGCATAGCGGATCAGCTGATGTGCTGTTGAAATGACCAGCGGCGCATGCAAGTCCTCTTCCTCACTACCGCCGTAGAGCCCGCTGATCGGAACCTCGGGAAAGGCGTCACGAAGTCGGGGCAAAAGTTCGCGGACAACATCTGTGCGCGGCGTTGCCAGCGTGACATGATGCCCTTGCCGGAGCTGCCAGTCGATTGCCGGGTACATAATTTCCGTTTTTCCTGAACCGGTCACTGCCCACAGGAGAAATGATTCACGGGCAGCGAGCGTACGCTTCATCGCTGTCGCCGCAGCCTGCTGTTCATTGGATAAGACGCCCTCCCATTTGCAGAGCGGTCGTCCATCGAGAAAAGCCTGGTCAACTCTCGGTTCAGGGCCTTGCCAAGTCACCAGCTGCGTGCAAGAGCGGATAATCCCCATATTCAGACAATGGCGGCAATAGGCACACTTTTTCCCGCAGCGCGCGCAGCTGCAAAAGGCAAATGCTTCTTGATCGCGGTTACCGCAGCGGGCGCACAGCCATTTTTTACGGATACTCAGCAAATCAAAAATGGTTTCGTTCAATGGTATAATCCCCGGACGGATCGCTATAAATCCATTTTTCACATGGGCACGAATGAGTTTTTCAGAAAACGGGAGATCCTCAGCACGACATTCACGGCCAAAGAGAAAATGCTGCACATCGGCGTGGTAGTGTGGGGCTTGGTCAAGATGACGAGAGAGTAGGAGCATAGGAAAACCTTCTTTCGGAGAATAAATGAGGATGCTGCATGGATGAGAGACAGACGGCGGTGCGTGGGTCAAAAAGTGGGGAACTTCACTCTGATCTATATACTACATGTTCGACAAAACCGGACAAAACCCTTTATCATTTCATTATTTTCTTCTAAAATTTTGCCGCGGGCTAGTCAAAAGTCCTTTAACTGAAAAAGAGAGTGTCTCAACAGTTGAGACACTCTCTCGATTCTCGATCAATAGATTTTTACCCAGCCGTTTTTGATTGCTTCGACGACGGCTTGGGTTCGGTCTTCGACACCCATCTTCTGAAGGATATTGCTGACATGATTCTTAACCGTCTTTTCACTGATGTAAAGATGCTCACCGATTGCTCGGTTACTTTTTCCATCGGCCATCAACTGCAGGACTTCACATTCACGATGGGTGAGAATATGCAACGGCGGACGGTACTCCAAATCTCTGAATCCTGAAGGTTCTGAGGAATAGCCGCGCGTTGCCAAACGTCTGAATTCATTCACAAGATTATGGGTTACTTTCGGATGAATATAAGCGCCGCCTTGTGCCACAATACGCACGGCTTCAATCATTGAATCCGCATCCATTTCTTTAAGCAGATAACCGAGTGCCCCGGACTTCAGCACATGCGTGACATAGCTTTCATCATCATGGATCGATAGAATGATGACTTTTAAATCAGGATGATTGCGAATCAGCTGCCGCGTTGCTTCGACACCGTTCAGTTTCGGCATGTTAATATCCATCAAAACCACATCAGGCTCTGCTTTCTCAATCAATTGCTCAGCCGTAACTCCGTCATCACCCTCGGCAACGACCTCAAAATCGCTTTCCATATCAAGTATTCGCTTAACGCCTTCACGAAAAAGGCGGTGATCATCAATTAATGCAATCGTTGTTACCTTTGGTCGCACATTCGTCATGTTTCATTCTGTTGCAAAACAAACGGCATACTTGCCGCTTATCCCTGGCTGCAGCAGTTTTTCACCTCTCTTTTTTACCTCTCCGCGAATGAACTACGGGACTGTACTCATTCGTTGATCTTGTTAATTGAGCTCGTCTTCCTTCTGTAAGGGTATATGAATCAGTACTTTGGTCCCTTTTCCGGCTTTTGAATGAATGATGAGCTCTCCATTCAATAGTTCAGCACGTTCCCTCATTCCGATCAGTCCATAACTCCCTTCTTTGGATTCGGACTGATCAAAGCCAATACCATCGTCGGTAACCAAAATGAGGACCTTGTCTGATCTGTATTCGATCCTTATATTAATTTGTGTCGGCTTTGCATGGGCGCAAGCATTTTGAACCGACTCTTGTATCAATCGGAATAGCGCGGCTTCGATTTTCGACTGAAGCCTCTTTTCCTTCCCAAGCGTCTCAAAGTGAATCGCAATCGATGGAAAATCTCCGCTTACGCGATGCATGTACTTTTGCAGTGTTGGTACAAGTCCTAAATCATCGAGACTCATCGGCCGCAGATCATAAATAATTCTGCGCACTTCGCCCAGCGCCCCTTGTACCATCACCCGATACTTCTGTAATTCTGCCTGTGATGCAGCCATTCCTTCTTTTTTTCCGACGCGGTCAACCACATCGAGACCAAGCAGTACTTGTGCCAGCGTTTGGGCAGGTCCATCGTGAATCTCACGTGCAAGTCTTTTTCTCTCTTCTTCAAGCGCTTCAATCATTTGAAGTCCAAACGCTCGCTGCTCCCGTGCACTGGCGACCACTTTACCTACTTGCTTCAAATCACTCGTTAAATAATTCAGTACAACCGTAACTCGTCCAATCAAGGCATCGGCCTTCTCGATGGTGGCCGATAATTGAATCAGCCGACGTTCGATTTCATTACGCCTGTGCTTCATCTGTCGTTCCATTTCTCGAACGATCGTCAATTGGTTCTGAATGGTATTTGCCGTTTCATAGGCGCTGCGGATGTCTGCTTCTCCGAACTGATTAAAAGCACTGCTGATCTCTGCTAAATGATTTCTCGACTTTCGTGATCCAACTTCGAGTGCGTCGCTTCGTTCAATAATCCCTTTAAGCTCTTTTTTTACAAGGTGGAGTTCTTTAACCAGCGCATCATGCTCTCTGCGGGACTCTTCACTAATCTCAAAGATTTGAGATTTGCTGTCGCTGACATTTTCAATCATACTATTAATAATATGATCCAAATGTGCTGCATCAAGTACATCGTTTATTGGTTTGCTGGTTGACATAATTTGCCTCCATAATAAATGTATCGGAACAGGCGCCGAACCGCTAGCCACAAAATGCCTATCTATGTATAGGTAAATCGTACTATTTCTTCATACGGCATCAACCAAATATTGGTGTAGCAAGAACGTTGCAGGCGCAAGAGGTGCGAAACCCTGCGGATCGGGGTTGCCTGTCCCATCTACGAGTACCTATACCCATTGTTTCTTAAATTGAATCGGTTGACAAGTGCAAATGTTACCATGGATATAGAGTGATAGAGATCCACGTAAACGAAATAATTTTCAAGGTACGGTCGCAATACTGTCAACATTTGTCGAATTAAGGAGTGGGGGGAAAGCTTGCTTATCTCCCTCTCTTTTCATACGGCGAGCCCACTTCTATTTTCGGTACTGATCCTGAGCTTTTCAAGATATATGCTTATGCTGAAAAAGTTGTGCAACCCGGCGAGTAAGCCGCGAGAAAGGAGTCCATTTATGACTTTGGACACATACATTACCGTTCGAAAAGACGCACAGGCTGAAATGGAAATCAAACGCTCTCGATTCATCAGTGCCGTATTCGCGGTGAAAACGGAGGAAGAGGCTGAAGTATACATTCAACGTGTGCGCAAGCAACACTGGAAAGCAACTCATCATTGCTTTGCCTATACCATAGGAAAGAAGCAAGAAATCCAAAAAGCAGGCGATGACGGAGAACCAAGCGGTACTGCCGGTGTTCCGATGCTTGATGTGTTAAAAAAACGCGGCGTTTGCAATGTTCTTGTTATCGTGACCCGTTATTTCGGCGGAATCAAGCTCGGCGCCGGCGGTTTGATACGTGCTTATGCGCATGCAGCAAGTCATGGACTTAACGCTGCAGAAGTCATCCGCCAAGTCCCTGCGGATGAATGGTCAGTAACCGTTGACTATCATCTCAGCGGTACGTTAGAAAACAAACTGCACGGATCCATCTATCCTTTGAAAGATGTCCGCTACAGCGACAAGGTCACCTTTATCCTTTATTCAAACCAATCGGACTCAGAGGCATTTGTTGATTGGATTACCGAACTGACAAGTGCCAAGGCTGTAACGCAGAAAATGAGAGAATGCTATGTCCAAGAGCCAGTCCCAAATCCTGGGGAACAGCTTGATGATTCCTTATAAGTCATTCGTAAAAAACACGATCAACAGACGTGTTCCTAAATGCTCTGCTCAGCTTCTGCGAAATTTGCCGAAAAAGTTCAAATTTTTAATTGCTGGAAACAGCCGGCTTCGGTAAAATAAAGCTATTGTAATCACGCCGATTTGCGAACTGAACGTATTTTTTACGTTGCTCATATCTGTGAAACCTAGTACTTGAAGGAGAATACGCGTACCATGACATTGAGCAGAACAGACAGTCAAAAGAAGAAAAAGCACGGCAAACGACGAAAGATCCTGATTATTGTATTAACCGTTCTCCTTGTATTAGCAGGAAGCGGCGCTGCTTACGGCTATCATTTAATCAAGAAATTACAGAATGTGACCGATAATGCCCAGAACCAGCTGGCACGTGGCGCTAAATCGAATCTCCGCGCTGAGAAAGTTGATCCGGTTAAGGATGATTTTTCAATTTTATTTATTGGGATCGATAAACGAAAAAATGAACCGAGTCGTTCCGATGCCCTTGTGCTTGCGACCTTTAACCACGATACAAGCAAGGTGCATATGGTTAGCATTCCGCGTGACTCCAAAGTTCAAATCATGACGCCGGATGGTCCGAGCAGCTACGGGGTCTCAAAAATTACACATGCCCATGCCTACGGCGACGCCAACAACAATGAAGGTGCGGATTACACCATCGCCACAGTCGAGAACTTATTCAAGGTACCGGTTGATTATTACGTGCAGGTGGACTTCAATGCGTTCATAAAAATCATCAATGCACTCGGCGGTGTTGAAATGGATGTTCCGGTCAAGCTGGTCACCCAGAACAGTAAGGATAAAAAAGGCAAAGATGCGATTGTACTTGAACCGGGCAAACAGCAACTTAATGGGGAACAGGCCCTTGCCTTGGTCCGCAACCGTAAATCACCGGGCGCCGGCGGCGATTTTGGCCGCGGTAAACGGCAAATGCAGATGATTGAAGCCATTGTCAAAAAAAGTGCGCAACTCTCTTCGGCAACAAAGTACAGTAAGGTCATCGATTCTCTTGATCATAATTTTGAAACAAACCTAACCTTCGGCCAAATGCTGAACTTACGTCACTACGCTGGTTCCCTTTCATCGATCAAGATGGAACAGCTCAAGGGAACCGATGACAGCAGCACCGGAACCTACTATTTTGCACTTGATGAGAACTATTTAACGACACTGCGCAACGAACTGCGCGAGCAGCTCAATTATCAGACGACAGCAACAAGCGATCCTACTGAGAGCAGCATGAATACCGACATAACCAATCATCATGCCGCCGGTACCGGCTCATCAAACGCAGGACTTGCAACAGATTCCTCTGAATCACCGAATAATTAAGCGATTGAGCATCATGAAAAAAAGTGTATCAAAAAGGCTGCTTGATGGTTGAGAAACCATTAAGCAGCCTTTCTTGTTCCTCTTGTTTCATCACATACTCCATCCATTAACCGGCTCCCTATCTGCTCTCCGAGGATCTTTTGCAAACGTATTTTGCCCCCGCTTGGTCGTTTCGTTCCTGCGAGTCCCCTTGACACGAATCAGAATGCACCTTTTATTCATCAACACGATGCTTGAACGACACTCCAGCTGCTCGCCTGCCGCGGGCGAACCGCGAGCCTCTTCAGGCAGGAATCTGCGAGTCTCGCTGGCACGCATCAACTAAGCGCAATCCCGCAGGCGTCAGTGCACCTCCGCTTTGATTCTCGGTCAAGACCCTGGTCTATTGGCTTGAAGACGGGGCAAAATCATAAACGTTCTTTACCTGTAAAAAAAACAGTGGATCGACTTTCATTAGCCGATCCACTGTTTCTTTATCACTTATGAACATATGATTATTTGACTTTAGCAAGGGCAAGCAGCCGTTTATACGTGTTCAGCAAAGGCTTGTAACCGGCACTTACCAAACCGACACCCTCAACGACCAGTTCAATCACCAGCATAACCCCAATAATGATGATCATCGAGCCGAGCAAGGTCGAGGTCGAAAACAGGATCGCTGCCAGGGCGAACATCGCGCTCATCCCGTAGATGAGAACGACCGTCTGGCGCTGCGAAAATCCGTAACGCAGCAGACAATGATGCAAGTGCGATTTATCCGGTGCTGTCAGCGGCTTTTTGTTTACCAATCGACGGACGATTGCAAACAGCGTATCGGAAATTGGAACTGCCAAGAGAATGATCGGCACCACAAGTGAAAAGAGCGTCACATTTTTAAAACCAAGCAAAGCCAAGACAGAGATTACATAGCCAAGGAAATAGCTTCCGGTATCGCCCATGAAAATCTTTGCCGGATGGAAATTATACGGCAGAAAACCGAGCGTACTGCCGAGCAGAATCGTACTCACCGTGAACACAAACACATTGCCCTCGGTTAGCGCCAATCCGGCGATGGTCATGAGTACAATGCTGGATACACCGACAGCCAGTCCGTCCAGACCATCAATTAAATTAATCGCATTGGTAATCCCCATGATCCAAAGCAGCGTCAGCGGAACGCTGAGCCAGTACAGATGCAGTACGCCGTTAAACGGCAGATTAATAAAGGTAACGGAAATCCCGCTCTGCACAATCACCAGCGCAGCAAAGAAATGCGCGACCATCTTTACCCGCGGTGACAATGAGTACATATCGTCCAAGATACCGGTAATAATAATAATTACACTGCCGATAATCAGTGGGAGCGTGAAGCTACTGTCCGGCCACATAATGAAAATGCCGATAAGAAATGCTAGATATATTGCCAAACCGCCCATACGCGGCATAAGCTTTTTGTGCACTTTACGGGCATTGGGAAGATCGGTTGCGCCGATGCGAATCGCCAGTTTCCTGACCAGAGGTGTCAAAGCTACCGCAGCAAGAAAACAAATAAAAAACGTCACATAGACCATCGTTTCAGCCCGCTTTCATCAATAATTTCAGATTTGCAGCATGTATGAAACAACTTTTCTTTCAAACTCGTTCATACGGAATTATACCACATTGTAAAGGCAATGGTGCAAATAACTTTACAATCTCCAAACCTTCAACACAATCTGTTATAAATAGTTTACAATATTAGCAGTAGAACGGATCAAATTCGGGATTTTTTTGATGATTCCACGCATTGTTTTACGGATAAAATAACATAGTACAGTACATAACTTTTGCTTCATTAAATAAGGACGGGATTTCATGTACGAAAAAAAACCGCTTGGTACCATCAGCATGAATCAATTTAAGCGCAAACAAGAATTTATCACTGTTTTTTGCAATGCGCTTCGCGAACGCAAACCCATGAACCTCTACTTCTTAAACGATCACGGCTACAACATCGCACAAAAAGATCCTGACTATGGTGCTGTCCTTAATCGCGCAGATTACCTGCTCAATGACGGAATCGGGGTCAAACTAGGTGCGAAACTGTGGGGCATTGATCTTGATGAAAATTTAAATGGGACAGACCTGATTCCGCGTTTACTTGACCAGTGCGCGGCGCACCATTGTTCTGTTTATCTGCTTGGATCGACGCAGGAAACGGTCCGTGCTGCAGCGCAAAAATTAATCGCACAGCACCCCAATCTGGTCATTGCCGGCACGCACAGCGGCTATTTTGATTCGGAGCAGTCAATCGTCGAAGCGATCAATCATTCGAATGCTGAGGTCCTGCTTGTCGGTATGGGTATGCCGCTTCAAGAGCAGTTTATTGATCGCAACGCTGCTACCTTAAAACCGCACTTTCGCATTGCCGTGGGCGGATTCATTGATTTTGCTTCAGGCATCAAACCGCGAGCACCGAAAATCATGCGCCGCTTAAACCTTGAATGGCTATTCCGGATGGCACTTGAGCCGCGCAGAATGTGGAAGCGAAACGTCATCGGTCATGCACAATTTTTCGCCAAAGTGATCTGGTTGAAATGGAACCATAAAGAAAAGCGTGTTCCGCCCCACTCTTGATGCGCGGTGATAGAATAAGAGAGGACATACTTTTCGATGAAAGAGGGAGTTCCATGGAGAAACATTTTTTTATCCGCAACCGTGAAAAGCTTTATCAAAAACTGGAAGATCAATCGCTCGTCCTTTTGTTTGCCGGAGAAGCTGCACATCAATCCGCAGACGAGAGCTATCCGTTTTATCCAAACCGCAATTTCTACTACATGACGGGGATTACCGAACCGAAAGTGATCTTTGTTGCCGCAAAATTTGGCGGCAAGGTTGAGGAAACCTTGTTCATTCAGCGTGCGGATCCATGGATGGCGCGCTGGGTCGGTGAAACAATCACTCCAAACGCAGCTCAGGAAGCCTCCGGTGTGCAGAATATCGAACTGCTCGATAAATTCGACCGTTACATTCGCTCAGAACTGGACGCCCGTGTCTACAAACATTTATACGCCGACTTGGAAACAAAGTCATGGGAATTCCCATCGAAACCGGCAAACAAATTTGCTGCTCGCGCAGCCGTATCCTATCCCTATCTCTCGATTCACAATCTGTATCCGACGATTTGTAAATTCCGAGTGATCAAGTCACGTGAAGAAATTGAATTGATTCGCGAAGCCGGGAAAATAACCGCTGATGGCATCAAATACGTGATGGCCAATGCAAAACCAGGGATGAGGGAATATGAACTTGAAGCCTATTTCAATTTTGTGCTGAAAAGCTGCGGCTGCACCCAGTTCGCTTTTCCGACCATTCTCGCCGGTGGTTTTAACGGAACCGTACTTCACTACTCGGAAAACAGCAGCACCGTAAATGACGGCAGTCTGGTCTTATTGGATCTTGGTGCGCAGTACAAGTATTATAACGGCGACATCAGCTACACGTTCCCGGTAAACGGGCATTTCACGGCGCGTCAGAAAACGATCTATGACATTGTGCTGCGCTGCAATCAGGAAGTGTCGAAAATGGCAAAACCAGGGGTTGCTTTTCAAGCGCTAAATGCATTTACTCGCGAATTTTATGCGGAAGAGTTAATGAAAATTGGCTTGATCCAATCCGCTGATGAATTGAGCAACTATTATTTTCACGGCGTCAGCCACTCGCTCGGGCTCGATACACACGATGTGGGACCGTACCGCGACATGGAACTTGCTGCCGGCGAAGTGATCACAAACGAGCCGGGCTTGTATATTCCTGAAGAAAGTATCGGCATCCGTATTGAGGATGATCTTCTGATTACGGAAACCGGCGCTGAAGTTCTGACGACCGGGCTCCCACGGACAACGGATGAAATCGAACAATTTATGGCGGAAAATCGCTAACACATCGATTGTTAAGGCGCCACATTGGGTCCAATTTGCTTAGATGAGATGCAAGGCATTCGCTTTTTACAACGTTTTCCAAAAAATGCGCGGTCAACTCGTGTCGGTTTCCCGGGAAATAATCCCCGCTCTATTCAATACGTCTTCGTTACGACACGCGCGCAAATACAGTTGATCAGGCACAAGAAAACCAGCATTTGGATGTTTCGATCCAGATGCTGGTTTGTTTTGTTTGCCTTTATTTAAGTCCCCATTGTTTCGTGATGGAATCAAGCCAAATTTTTTGCCCGGACTTGTTCATCGTATGACCATCGGCCGCGACAACATCGGCACGCTTTGCTTCTTTTGGCCACTCTGATAAATACTTCACCACTGAAATCTTTTGGTTATCCGCCTCATCTGTCAATTCATCGATGCGTTCATTCATATAAGGAAGTTGCGATGAGTAATTAGGCGGGTTTAAGAAGAAAGCGGCGTGCTTATACTTTTTGCTTAGCTGTTCGGCAATCATCCTCACGACCGTCTGCGTATCTCCGGTACTGACACTGCGGTCATCCGCGTAAATTGGCGGCGTATACAGCACTAAATCAGGACTGCCCTGTGCAGGTTTGAGCAAATCTGCACTTTTTTTCATCACATTCAGTGAATTCAGTCCGTCAATGGTTTTGACGGTTACTGAAAAAAGCGATTCGCCAAATCTGTTGTCAAACGTCTGCTGCAGTTGAGCAGCCAATTCCTGTTCACTTTTTCCGCCAATCATCACAATCTGAACATGTCCATTCTTCTGATTTGCTTTTTCAGCGGCCTTCTTTACAGACTCAGGAAGCTTTGCGAGCTTCTTTTCAAAACTGCGCTGATCTGAATCGTCCGTGCTGAGCCCCTGCAGACGCGCAGAATCCTGTTTGCTTTGTGCAAGGCTGGCTGCTTTTACGCGGTCGATCTTATGGTTCCAATACAGCTTACCACCGATCACGCTTGCAAGACAGAGGACAAAAAAGACAAGTAGTGCTACTTTTTTCATTGTTGTTCACCCTTAGATTACACAGTATGTACGAAAAAATGATTCTGAATTTACTATAATCCATTCATGTACCTTGATGCAATCGTTTCATGGACAAACAGTGCAAATCATTCAGATTTTCCTTCACGAATGACTACAATATTGACACGACGGTTCATCGCTTTATGCGCATCGGTATCATTTTTCACGATCGGACGGTATTCCCCGTAACCGACAAAATGCATGCGTTTTGCTTCAAGCCCGTCCTTATCAATCAAATAATTCATCACCGTCTGCGCGCGAAGTCCCGATAATTCCCAATTGGAACGGATGCCCTTACTCTTGTCGCGAAAAGGTGTATTGTCTGTATACCCCTCGACGCTGATCTCATTCGCTACACTTTTGAGGATCGTCCCGATTCGATTCAGTACCGACTGGGCATTGCTTTTCAAGTCTGCCTTTCCAAGATCAAACAAGATTTTTTCCCGGAAGGTCAGTTGCACGCCGCGCTGCGTTTCAGTCAGCGAGACGTCGGGATCCAGATTATTTTCCTTAATGTATTGATCCAGCTGAACATAGAGCTTGTCCAGATGCTGATTATCTTTTTTCTTTTTCGCGTCGCTAACATTCTCAGGCTCTTTGTCCAGAGGAACGGTTGGTTTGGTCTGTCCCTTATCCACACTCGGATATCCGAGTCCTTCTAAAAGCGAGTCGCCGTGAAAAGAAGTTCTCAGTGAAGAAACGATCGCATTAAATTTTTGATTTTCAATCGAACTCATTGAGTACATGACAATAAAAAAGACCAGCAGTAAAGTGATCAAGTCGGAATAGGTAACGAGCCAGCGTTCTGAATTGTGGCTTGGTTCTTCGGTCCGAGTATAGCGCCTGCGCCTTCTGTTCGGTCTGCTCATAGTTGACCCGCTTCTTGGAACGCTCCCGAAGCCGCTCCGTCACCATTATCACTTGAAAGCTGCTGCTCGACCTTTCGACATTCATCTTCACTCAGAAATGCATAAAGTTTCTTCTTCAAAATCATCGTATTTTCGCCGTATTGTATGGAGAGAATCCCCTCTGTTTTCAACTGGCGGATCATTACTTCGCTTGCTAAGTTGTTTTTGATCTTCGTATAAAGCGGCAAATAGATCACATTGGCACTGCCGACCCCATAAAGCGTTGCGATAAAGGCCACTGCAATTGCCGGTCCTAGTTCCGTAGCGTTTTCCAAGCTTCCTAAGACATGGACTAGGCCCATAACCGTACCGATGATCCCCATCGTCGGTGCATAGCCTCCTGCCGATTCAAAGATCCGGCCTATGGAAAGAATTTTCTGTTCATAGAGTTCAATATCTCGATTCAGTATATCATCGATCGCATCGGAATCGACACCGTCGACCACCATTTGAATGCCATTAGACATGAACGGGTCCTTCTCAAAAGAATCCTGCTCCCCTTCCAAAGCCAACAGTCCTTCGCGTCGTGATACGTTTGCCAAATGAATCAGCTGCACGACGGTATCGCTCGGACGTTCTTTCTTCCCTTGAAAGGCATATTTTAGGATAAATGGAACTTTTGCCAATACTTTTCCGGGAAAACTGACAATAACCGCACCGATTGTCCCTCCGAAAACGATCAAAAAGGCAGTAATTTTTAATAATGCAATCAGCTCGCCGCCTTCAAGAAGAAATCCGACGACTAACGAAAGCAATCCGACCAGCAAGCCGATGACTGTTGCCACATCCATGTAAGTCAACCCTTTCTGCTGCGCTAATACTGTTCTCCTTTCTATATCGGCATGATCGACAAAAATTTAAAGAGAATCTATGGATTCACTACAGCAAAACGCAAAGTTCATGGGACAGCTAAGCTGCGCAACTCATTCTGATTGACTTACCGATGCGGAAAAAACTTCAGCGACAAAGCACCCGATACATCTTAATTTAGCGCAGCACTTTCCCTCAAAGCTTAAAGAGAAAAACTTATCTCCAAATTATGTTAAATCTTTCTCTTTCGTTTTTTTTGTACACTTGATACAATGTAAATTGTTACCTATTGTCGAATTGAGGCGAATCGGTTGATAGCCATTGATCAGCTGTAGCTTCATCCCCCTTATGAAAGGGGTTTCTAATTTCAAACCAATACTCAGACGGAGTTAGTGCATGGGAGTGAGAGGCTATTATGCCTAAAGTCATTAAGCTTGAAAACTTGAAGGACGGGAGCATTTTAGCCAAAGACATTTATATCAATTCATCGGTGCTCTTCCGGACCGGAATGCTGGTCACTTCCGAACTCATCAACTATTTACACCGAAAAGGAGTACGCTCGGTCAGTGTTTTCGATGCTCCGGCATTTGCTCCGTTTCAAAGTACATTCATTCCAAAGGCGCAGCTGCCTGAGCATCAGCACAAAGAACTGACGGCACAGTTTCAGAATGAAATGACACAGATAGCGGATGAATTACGCTATGGACGGATTCTTCATTCTGAAGCTTCCTACCAGTGGGTACGCGAACTGTACCTTAAGTTCTATTCAAATTCCACCGTTCGTTTTCTTATGGACTGTTTGAAGCAATGGGATCCTGTGTGTTATATTCACTCGCTTGATGTGTTTGTCCTGACGAGTCTGTTTTTCAAGCATGTGAATTGGAAAATCAGTCAAGCGTTCATGCTCGGATGCCTGCTTCATGATATCGGAAAGCTGTACACGCCGGTCGAAATTCTATTAAAAAAGGGCAAACTGACTCAGCGTGAATACCAGAGAATTACCGAACATACACTCAATGGGTACCGATTGCTTAAGAAAATGAATTTTCCGGAAGAAACCTGCTGCGTTGCTCGTTCACACCATGAACGGTTAAACGGAAGCGGTTATCCCGATCATTTGCATGTAGACATCAGCGACCATCATTTAATCTTGATGATGATTGTCGATGTCTACTCTGCACTCACAATGAATCGCTCTTACCGAAAACCGATGCTCGCGACAAAAGCGATGCAAATTCTTTTGGTTGACAGTTACACCAAACACTTATTTGACCAATCGATGTGTCACTTATTTATCAATTTTATCCATATGTTCCCGCCGGCAACGAAAGTTGTTCTTACCAATGGAGAATCTGGAATTGTTCTCGCTGATCCAACGGTCTCCGATATTCTCCCCAAAATTAAACTATGGAAAACCGGTCAGGTCATCCAGTTACCAAGCGACCTTTCTGTAACGGTAAAAACAATCATCGGCTGGGACAGTCGCGACTTCATTGAGCAGCAGAGACAAACATGGAGCGCATTTGTTCACTACTTGATTGACGGCGATCACTTAAAAGCACTTGAGTGTCTGGACACGATGTCCGATGGCATGCGTATTGAAGAGGTTTTCATCAAGCTGTTTGAACACGCGATGGACGAGATTGCGCACATGCTTACCCTGAACCAGCTGCTCAAAGCTCAATATATGGTTGCATCGTCTACAGTTGTTCGCTTGATCAGTTGGAAGATGATGGATATTACACGCCAGCTGCGCACGCCCACAATGGGTGAAATCGTCATTGTTAATCTCGATTCAATTCAAGGATTGGCGCGAACCAAGCTGATGAACGACCTCTTCACCATTAATGGATGGAAAACTGAACTCCTCGCTGAAATGGAAGATATCTCGATGATTTCTGAAATAGTGAAGCTGAAAAAGGCTAAATTTCTTGCCTTTTATTGTGCAGACAAATCGCAAACGCCTTTGCTTATTCAGCTGACTGCCAAGATTCACGATGAGTTTCCAGATTTGAACATCTTTGTTCATGGAAGTCAGTCCGGCACGCTTGCAAATGATAGGCGGGCAAATCGTTTCCGATTAAGCACCAATTGCAGTGAGCTCATCCGTAATATGAAGCACTATGTAGTTAGCCAGGTTCGCACTTAAATATTCTATCATTTGCCGGATTCTTATGATCCGCACGAGGACGCCTTTGGAATTCCGGTGGTATCTAGATGCGGCCATGGCGACGATTTCGCCGAAAATGGTATCTTTTTTCTGCTTTACTCAAAAACGGACAGCCCTGCGCTTCGCGCAAAACTGTCCGTTCTTCTTTTCTTTACGTTTAGTTATTTCCAAGCTGTTCATTAATCATGTCATGGACGCGCTGCTGTTCTGCGGAATCCACAACCAAGTAGTAAACGCCGTTGACCATTTGTCCGTTACCTTTAACTTCATAATTAATCATGTTTTTACGCGCATCACGATAGTTAAACGCCAAATTTTTCATGTCATCAAAAGTTAAATTGGTTTTCACGTTGTCTCCCAATGCGTCAAGAATTTGGCTGTAGCGGGTCACTGAAGAGACATTCGCCATCTTATTGACAATCGCCATGATGACCTCACGCTGCCGCTCGTTACGTCCAAAATCCCCCTGCGGGTCAAGATGGCGCATCCGTACATAGCCCATTGCTTTTGCACCGGTGTCCAAATTGATCTGGCCCTTCGCGTAATGATAGCCTTTTTTATAATAGCCTTCATCATGCCAGTCCAATTTGTTATTGACCGTCACGCCTCCGACTGCATCGACAAGGTCACGCATGCCTTCCATATTGATCTTAATGTAAAAATCAAATGGGATGTCGCCTAAGAACTTTTCCGCCGTGCTCTCAGCCATTTTCGTTCCACCATAGGCATACGCCGCATTGATCTTATCATAGGTTCCTCGCCCCACGATTTCGGTTCGCGTATCACGTGGGATCGAGATCATTTGCATGGTTTTCGTGTTCGGATTTAAGGTTGTCGCAATCATTGTATCCGAGCGCCCATGGTCGCCCTGACGTTCATCAACGCCTAATAAAAGCAGACTGATTGGCTTTTTATTGGTGACGGCTTTATGATTACCCTTGCCTGCCGACGTTTCATACATATCTCCTGCAGTTGATGCAACGGAATGGTACATCCACCAAACGTAGCCCGCTCCTGCTGCAAACAGGATAACGATGATACTCCCAATCGTCAGTAGTATTTTTTTCTTCATAGTCTCTTCCCTTTTCTCTTAAATTCACCGCTGCTTCGCCAAAATTCGCTACATTCAGATCATACCATGTTCATGAATCGATGTGAAATGCTACTAAAAGCGAATTATTGTCCATCAAAGCATATTTTTCGTTTCGTTCACTGCGATTCAGGGGTTCCAATCGTATTCATTAGAAATACTTGGTAAATCACGCCTTTAATGGAAGTTCCTACTTCCGCAGGATGCGGTGACTTCCGCGTTGGGCTTAGGGCGTATACGCTTAGCAAAATGCTTGTGAGGCTCCCTTGGCTCGTGTGATCGTTGTTCCCGCTGGCGTCTCGCAGCTACGCTTTGATTTTCGGTCAAGACACGGGTCTATTGGTTTGAAGACAGGGCAAAACCTTATGCTTTCTTATCCTGTCAGAAAAAAAAACGCAGCGAATGATTTCGCTGCGTCTCTTATCAAGCATGATTGGGCATTCAATCAGTCAACAACTTCGATCTTGTCTTTGCCGCCGAATTTTTCATACCAAGGTGTTGCATTTTCAGCAAGAATAGCGTTAAGTTCTTCAACGTTCTTCCTACCTTGCGTTTGAAGCCATTCAACAGCGCCTTTTTCTCCGCCCTTGCCGTAAGCTTCAACGCCGTCGCGCCATGTTGCACGGCCACAAAGAACGCCGTTGTATTTTGCACCTGCATCATGTGCAAATACAAGCGTCTTTTGGAAGAGTTCCGTTGAAACGCCTGCACTCAGCCAGATGTAAGGAATCGTTGTCAGCTTGTCAACTTCGAGGAAGTAGTTCTTTGCTTCTTCAGCAGTGTAAACCGGTTTGTTTTCGCCGACACCTTCAACACGGCTCATGTCAACAGGAACTTCCAATTTCAGAACGTCGATACCGTAGCGTTCTTGTGTGAAGACTTTGATCGAGTCAAGAACCTTTTGCGGTTTAACTTTTGCATATTCTTCTTTGTCCGTGATCTTTTCGTCATAAGTAACGATTTCGAAGAACAACGGAATATCTTCAGCCTTGCATTCAGAACCAATGCGTTCTACGAAGGCTTTCTTTACATCGTTGATTTCATCTGGTTCATCCGGATCAAAGTAAACGAGCAGTTTAACAGCAGTACCGCCGTTTTCTTTGATGCGCTTTACAGACCAGTTAGGAAGGAGGTCCGGAATACGGCCAGGTTCTGTAGCGTCATAACCTGTCTTTTCATAAGATGTCAGCAGACCGCAAGAAGCTGCGCGTGCTTTGCCGGCAGGAATACCGTATTCAGGATCAAGCAGAATTGCGCTTGCATATGGTGTTAATTCTCTTGAAACAAGTGTTTTGAAATCCGCAAGTTCTTCAACCGTAGCGTCTTTACCTTGTGCTGCGCCGATCATTCTTTTCAATGAACCACGTTGGTCGATTGCCAATGCAGCAATGACGCCGTTCTTGTCAGACAATTGTTCGAGGAATTCAAACTTGCCTTTAGTCATTTTAACCATTAAGTATAACCTCCAAGAATTTTTTGGGAAAAAACTGTCCCAAGCTATAAATAAACGACTAACAACCGCCGAAAAGCAGATGCGGTCAATCGTTTTTATCTCACAATCTTCATTTTACGTCATTATCTGTCATAAAGTCAATTTGATAAATGCAATAATCTTGTGAACAAAATTTTTTCTGACAAACCGACGTACACGGCGCGGCTTAACCAAAAAAAGTTTGGTACAGCAAGAAAAGATTCAAGCAAATGACAATGACCGCAATCCCCCATGCAGCGGCTGTCGTCAACTTATGATTCACAAGTAGACCCATGATCGTTTTCTTGCTCGTAAAAATGACCAACGGAATAATAGCGAGCGCAATGCCGAAAGACAAGACAACCTGACTGATCACGAGAGCCTTCATTGCATTGGCTCCAGATATAATCAAGATCAGCGGCGGCAGCATCGAGCAGATACGGCGAATGAAGACGGGAATACGTTTATGTATGAACCCCTGCATCATGATGTCCCCCGCAAGCGTCCCAACCGACGAGCTTGACAGTCCTGCAGACAGCAGCCCCACTCCGAACAGGATGCCGGCCATTGGAGCAATATAATTGCTGAATCCATGAAAAGCAACGGACAGGTCATCAATCACTTCTTTGCCGAAAAAGGTGGATCCGGCGACCGTCAGCATAATCGCATTAATAATACCGGCGATCACCATGGCAATCAATATATCAATCTGTTCAAAGCGAAAAATCTTCTTCCGCTCTTGCGCATCCCGACCGACGACCCGTCGACAGGTCAGCCCTGAGTGCATGTAGATCGCATGCGGCATCACCGTTGCGCCAAGAATGCCTGCCGCAAGCAAGACGCTCTCGCTGCCTTGGAATTTCGGAACAAACCCCTGGACAAACGGTTTGAACTCGGGTAAAGAAAAAAGAATTTCACAACTGAATGCGATGACGACAATAAAAACCATCATCGCGATGACCATTTCAAGCGGCCGGAATCCTTTCACCTGAAAAGTAAGAATCAAGAGTGCACAGACAGCGGTCAAAAGGGCAGCCGGGATCATTGGCATACCGAAAACGAGATGAAAACCGAGCGCGGCACCAATAAATTCGGCAAGATCGGTCGCCATAATCATGACTTCCCCTTGAATCCAATAAAAAAAGGAAACCTTCTTTGACCATCGATCACGAATAATTTCCGGCAAATTGTGTGCCGTCGCAATGCCCAGCTTCGCTGACAGCATTTGAATAAGAATAGCCATCACGTTCGAGACAATGACGACCCATAAAAGCAAGTAGCCATATTGTGATCCGGCCTGAATATTTGTCGCATAATTGCCGGGATCGATATACGCAACGGCTGCGATGAAGGCTGGACCGATAAACGGAAGCATCTGCCTCCAGCCCTTTGCTTCCCCAACTGCTTGCTCAAAGGACTGCGTTTCTGGTTCGGCTCCGAATCGTTCGGAAGCTTGTCTTTTTTTCATTCCTTGATTTTCGAATCGATACTGTCCGGTCTTCGAACACTTTTGATCGGACATGACTCTCCTCCTTTTTCACTCAATCAATAGATGTTTCATGAGAGAAACTCTTATAGACTTAACCTACTGTATTTCCAAGCAGATTTCAACTTATTTTTCACTAAAACGCCATAGTTGCAAAATTTAATTTTATTCATCAGCATTCACTGCGGACGCCGCGGGAGCCGAACGAAGAACATATAGAGGAACAAAGCGGAACAAAGCGCGCCGTACAAAGGATAAAGCGTGGCAATCAGCGATCCATAGCCGAATTGTCCAATCACAAACGTGCACAGGATGAGGGCAAGCATCGCCAGCCGGATCGAAAAAAATTTAGGAAAAACGCTGTGCAGCTGCCGCGTCAATCCAAAGATATTGCCGACAAAAGTCGTTAAGATTTCGCCGAAGATCACAGCAATAAATGCGTAATTCATCACCATCCCAAGCGGTCGTACCATCTCCGCCATCGGCATCTCGAAAAGATCGATCCCGGGACGCCCGATCATCATGAGATGAGCAAGCAAGAGAAGTCCGCCAAGTATTGCCCCGCCAAGGATACCGCCGCCGAATATCACCTGTTCATCATCGATATCGCGTGCCATTGGAACGAGGACAATCAGCGCCATAGAAAGGTTATAGGCGGCATAATTAAAAGCGGCCAGCATCCAGCGGATTTGTCCGCTTTCCGGAAACGTTTGCGGGCCGGCTTGGTTCGTCCAAAACGTGAGGACAACAAAAAAGAGCAACAGCGGAACAACCAGAGAATTGATAAACAGCAGCCCGCGCAACCCTTTGAACACGAAAAAGATGCCGATCAATAGCACCAGCAAACTACCCAACTGGCGATTGAGTCCAAGCTGCTCACCGAAGAGCGCCCCGGCTCCGGCAAGCATGACGCCGGTCATACCGAGTGTGATAAAAAAAAGAAGTGCTTGGATGATACTGCCGACCTGCTCGCCCAACATGCGGATCAGCAGCTCATTAAACGAGTAAGCATTCATTCGTTTTGCATAAACCATCATTTTCGTGCCGATCCAGGTCATGATCAGGCCACTGAACACGGCACCAATCGTACCGAACGCATGATATTGGGTGAAAAATTGAATGATCTCTCTGCCTGAGGCAAATCCTGCGCCAACGACGGTCCCCACAAAAGTTGCCGCGACCTGCAGGATCCCCATCACTTTCCGTTTCACCATCGCTCATGCCCCCTCTAGCATTGCCTAAAATGGTCCCTATCGCCATCCTATGCAGCGCTTGTCCCGACAATGCCTTTTCAGTAACCGCTTTACAAGCCAGTTTGCCTCACTTATAATGAATGAAGGTGTAAAAAGACTTTAGGAAAGGGGATATGTATTATGGCAAGCAGAATCCGCAAGACCTCATTAACTTCAATTGTCTTCTGCCGCCGATCCCCGATCCACGGGAATCACTGACGTTTCTATTGACGATTAGGGATGGGCGGCTGCTTGCATGGTCGTACTCATTATGGAAAGACCGTGCAGACGGTCTTTTTTTAATACCTAATTTTCTTATAAAAACGGGGGATATCCATTGAAACTTGAAAAATATGGCTGGAATCAGTATATAGAAAAGTGCTCTCTTACGCTTAATCATGATCAATCGTTTGGTCGCGTGTTCTCAGAATACAAAGGGCAGTACAAACTGATGACCGAGCAGGGCAGCTATCTCGCCGAGGTGACCGGTAAATTTCGCCACCAGGCTAACGGACGCGAAGATTTCCCTGCTGTCGGCGATTGGGTTGTCTGCCGCGAGCGTCCTTCTGAACACAAGGCAGCCATTGACCGCGTCCTGCCGCGCTTCAGCAAATTTTCACGGAAAGCAGCCGGTTCAACAACAGTCGAACAAATTGTTGCTGCCAACATTGACACAGCCTTTCTCGTTATGGCGCTGAATCACGACTTTAATGTTCGCAGACTGGAACGCTACCTGACCATGGCTTGGGACAGTGGTGCCAATCCGGTTGTGCTACTCAGCAAAGCCGACCTTTGTGCCGATCTCGATGCTAAAGTCGCTTCCGTACAGGAAGTTGCGTTCGGGGTGCCGATTATTACCGTAAGCGCCATCGCAGATACCGGAAAAGAGCAACTGGGCGCATATCTTGGCGAAGGGAAAACGGTTGTTTTTCTCGGTTCATCCGGGGTCGGAAAATCAACAATGACAAACTGGCTGTGCGGCGAGATCATTCAAAAGGTAAACGCCGCTCGCGCGGACGATGATCGCGGTCGGCATACAACCACGAGCCGCGAACTGATTGTGCTGCCGAATGGTGGGGTCATTATTGACACCCCGGGGATGCGCGAGCTGCAACTGTGGACAGCTTCGGAGGATTCGCTTGACCACAGTTTTACCGACATTGAAACGCTGGCTGTTCGGTGCCGGTTCCGCGACTGCTCGCATCAGAATGAGCCGGGCTGCGCTGTTCAAGAAGCGCTGAACACTGGTGCGCTCAGCCAGTCGCGTTACGACAGTTATCTGAAATTACAGCGCGAACTCGCTTTTATCCGGCGCAAGAATAACGTTCAAGAACGCCTCAAAGAAAAAGCACGCTGGAAGAAAATTCATAAAGCGATACGCAAAAAACACGAATAAGCCGATGGATGGACAAAATAGATCGTTCGCTTAAGGAGACTGCCCCTGTGGCGGTCTCCTTAAAGCATTGCAGCATATCTTTGGAGGGTCACCTATTTTTTCATCGCGTAAAATGATTCGGAGATACCCTGGGTCACTTGAAAAGGAGAATACTGATGAATCAAAATTTGCAGCCGTTACGACACGAAGATTTCGACCTGTTTTTTCAAATTATGGAACAGTCTTTTCCAAGCGTGGAAGTGCGTCCGCGCGATCACGAATATGACTTGCTCAATGAAGATGCATTTACACTATGGGCGCGTTATGATGCGGCGAATCGTTTTCTTGAAGGATTTATCGCAGAGTGGGCGTTTCGCGATTTTCTGTTTATCGAACACTTTGCAGTCGCCCCGAAGCTGCGCGGAAAAGGCATCGGCGGACAAATGCTCAAAGCCTATTTGAGACAAGCAGACAGACCGGTGCTGCTCGAGGTGGAAGAGCCTGAAACGGAACTGGCTGAACGCCGCATCCAGTTTTACCAGCGCAACGGATTTATGCTTAGCTCATTTGGTTATGTACAACCGGACTTGCGCCGTACCGGCGATCGTGTTCGGCTTCGGCTGATGCAATATCCGCAAGCACTATCTGAAAGCGAATTTCAACAGCGAAAAGCTGCAATCTTTCGCCTTGTTTATAAGCGCGTTATGTAGTAAAAAGATCGGCCGGGCTCGCAACCGTCCGATCCTTTCGTTTTTAGCAAACCCAAGTTGCACCAATGATAATCAAAAGAATGAATAAAACAACCACCAATGCGAAGCCTGAGTTATTACCAAATCCTACTGGAGCTCCCATAGTCCTCATCACCTCCGTGGGTTCATTCCTATCCTATGCATACGCCCCAAAATGCGTCTCTCCTAAATTTCTATTTGGGCACTCGGTATGAAACCGCTTGTTTATGCCCATCCTGATCCACTGTGATAGAATGATAATGATTTGTGCTGCGACATATAACGCTGCACAGAAACGTGATGTTGGATTGTGGAGGTGCCTCACTCAATGGAAAATTTTGAAAAACTGCTCGATCACTACGCCGATATTACGGTTAAAGTTGGCTTAAATGTGCAGAAGGATCAGGAAGTCATGATCTTCGCACCAATTGAATCGCCGGAGATTGTGCGTAAGGTCGTGAAAAAAGCTTATGAAGCCGGCGCGCGAAATGTTTATGTCGAATGGAATGATGAAGCATTGACCCGCCTCAGACTCAGCCTTGCTCCTGAAGCATCGTTAAATACGTTCCCGACATGGAAAGCTCGCGCACATCAAGAACTGTCGGATCAAAAGGCTGCGTTTCTTTATATTTACTCGCCGAATCCTGATCTGCTGAACGGCATTGACGCGAAACGAATTGCCGCAGCGCAAAAGGCGGCTGCAGCAGCAAACAAGCAATTCTCAAATGATAAGAGCAGCGCGAAGGTTAGCTGGACGATTATCTCAGTGCCAACGCTGGCCTGGTCGAAAAAGATCTTCCCGGACCTCCCTGCTGATGAACGCATCGATGCACTATGGAAACAGATCTTTGCGATTACACGTGCGGATGCAGCCGACCCTGAGACTGCATGGAAAAAGCATATCCAGTCCTTAAGCGACAAACTGGATGACTTCAACTCGGCGCGGTTTAAAAAACTGCACTACAAGGGTCCGGGCACAGATCTTGTGATTGAGCTTCCTGACAAGCATCTGTGGGCGGGCGGTGGAATGGTTAACGATCAGGGCATTCCGTTCCAGCCGAATATGCCAACTGAAGAAATCTTCACCTTGCCGCTGAAAACAGGAGTAAACGGTACCGTTGCAAGTACGAAGCCGCTCAACTTCGGCGGAAACCTGATCAATCAGTTCTCACTCACATTTAAAGAGGGAAAAATTGTTGATTATGCTGCAAAGCAAGGTTTGGATACACTGCGTCAGATCATTGAAACGGATGAAGGCTCGCATTACCTTGGCGAAGTTTCGTTAGTCCCGCATCACTCACCGATCTCGGATACAAATTTGATTTTCTATAATACGTTGTTTGATGAAAATGCTTCATGCCACCTCGCGATCGGTCACTCCTACCCGTTTAATTATCAAGGCGGTCGGAAGATGACCTTAGACGAGTTAAGCACGCACGGGGCCAACCAAAGCTTGATGCATGTTGACTTCATGATTGGATCCGGCGAGTTGGACATCGATGCTGAGGCTACAGACGGAACGCTAACTCCAATCTTCCGCAGCGGCAACTGGGTGATCTGAAACAAACGAAAAAGCGCCAAGCAAACCGTTATTCACGATGCCTTCCTCCCCTGGCGTGCCGCTCTATTGGATACCAAAAAAAGTCACCCGATGTACTAGGGTGACTTTTTTTACTAGATTGCTTAAATTTTAAACCGTTTGATTTCTTCTTGCATGATTTGTGCTTGTTGTTCTAGCTCACCGGCAAGCCGGTTCAGCTCTTCCATTGATGCGGTCTGTTCTTGAACAGATGCGCTCATTTCTTCCGTGCTTGCCGCGGTCTCCTCGCTCGTTGCGGCAATCGTTTGTGCACCTTGTGTGACCTGTTCAATTTGTTGATGCGTCATGATGATCGCATCGGCAATCGTCTCCATGCCTTTAACATTTTGTTGAATCGTTTTCTCGATTTCCTTAAATGCATGATTTGATTCTGAGACTGCATTAGTCTGACCTTGAAGGACCGTAGCGGTCTGATCACAATAGGCAACGGCCTGCTTAATTTCTTCATTCATTGATTGAACCGACGCGGTTACTTCTTTTAAAGAATCGTTGGTTTGCTGAGCCAGCTTGCGAATTTCACCTGCGACAACGGCAAATCCCTTGCCATGTTCGCCTGCATGTGCCGCTTCAATGCTTGCGTTCAGCGACAACAGATTGGTTCTTCGCGCAATACCATCGAGAACATCAACAATCTGGTGCACATTTTTTGCATGCTCATCAAGCTTCTGCACCGTAGTGATGATTTTGTGGGTCGTATCCGCCGACGACCTCGACTGGCTGGACAAATGATTCATTTTCTCGCGTCCGCCACTCGCATGATCCTTCATCTGGTTGGCTCCAGCAAGTGCCTCTTTACTTTGCTGATCAATTTGGTTTACTTGTTGCAACAACTTCTGAAGTGACGCTTGGCTTTCATCGATTGAGGCCGATTGATTCGACGCTCCTGCCGCAATTTCCGTCACAGTAGCAGTGATTTCATTCGCCGAAGCTACGTTTTCCTCACTGCTGGCAACCAAGGTCTGTGATGCGCCGGTAATCTGTTGCGATACATCCGCCATCTTTTTCAGTGCTTGACGGTTCGTACGGGCAAGCGCGTTGATGCTGTGCGTCAATTGCGCAAATTCATCTTTGCCTTCAATCGGGATGACAACCGTCAAATCGCCCTTTTCAATTTTACCTGCTGCCGTTTGAATCTTCTTCAATCGTTTAAGCATGACGCCGAACACATAGATGATATACAAGATGGCAACCGCAATGATGATTAAAATGGTTAACACAGACGGCAGTGCGATTAGATTCGCTTTGTTGGCGATTTCGCCATTATCAATGATCCCGAGCAGCGTCCAACCGGAAGTTTTATTTGTTTTGAACACGACCAGCCGTTTTACGCCGTCAATCGTTGCATAAAAACTTCCGTTCTTCCCCATTTGATGCATTTTTTTATAAAAATCCTGTTTGGCAACACTTTTGCCGACTTGATCCTGGTTTGCTGATGCAATATAGGTCCCCTTGCTATCCAGCAACGCGGCATAGCCGTTGTCGCCCAGTTTTGAAGCACTGACCTCACGAACAATCGATTGGATGAACAGATCCATTTTGATGACACCTTTGACACGATTGCCGTCAACCACTGCCTGTTCAACACTGACAACATTCTGCTTGGTCACTTGGTCAATATAGGGGTCCGTCCAAATGGACTTGCCCTTACCGGCGGCCCCTTCCTGGTACCATCTTTCTGCCGTTGGGTCATAGCTGCTTGAAAAGAAATAAAGCGGCGAACGGACAATGTCCTTTTTTGCAGAAGCATAAGTTAATGCCTGGTACTTGGTATTTGAACTGAGTACATTTTCAAAGCTTTGCTGTATTTGATTAAAATTTTTGTCCACGTTGTTTAACATTGGGTTTATCGTAAACTGACGGACAACCGACTGCGCATCGTCAAAATAGGTATTAAACGTTTGATCGGTGGCGTTCAGCTGCTGAGTTGTTGCGGTGGTCAGCTGTTCACGAATCAATCGTGCACCATAGAAATAACTGAATGCTGCACCAATGATGCTGACGATCACCATTACCGACACGATTGGAATCAGCAGCTGCTTGCGAAGGCTCATATTCTGCAACGCCCGTCCGTTTATGTAGCCAAAGAGATGCTGAATAAAACGGATCACACGATTATCCTTCTCTTCAATGCGGTGCGGTTTGTTCCTTAACTTTTTATCTTTTTTTGTTTCTTTTTTCCCCAAGTATCTCTCCCCCTAAATCTGCCGAAATTGCACGCCGGCTTCTCTTTATTTTGTTTGCCTGTCACTGCATAGCATCGCACGAATCGCTTCTGCATCGCTCTCCAAATCGGCTGCCAGCTTGCTTAGATGATCCAGCCCGGCGGTTTGCTCCTCGATCGATGCCGTTGCTTGTTCGGTACCTGCCGCGTTCTGCTCGCTGATTTGTGCCATGCCGTCGATGGTTGTCTTGATCTCCTGAGTGCGTTCCGACATCTCTTTAATCGATGCTGTGATCATGCCGATTTGTTTCCGGTTCTCCGCAACAGCCTCCGTAATCTGTGCTGAAGCTTTTTCAAAGTCGGCGACAACGACAAACTGTTCTTCAAGCACTTTGCTCGTCTTGCCGGCAAAGGTGACGGTGTGCGCCGTGTCGGCGCGAATGCCATTAATTAATTCAGAGATTTCGTTCAGCGCTTGATCCGTCTGTTCCGACAATTTACGCACTTCATCCGCAACAACGGCAAATCCTTTTCCCTGTTCACCGGCACGTGCCGCTTCAATTGCCGCATTTAGCGCCAAAAGATTGGTCTGCCCGGCAATTTCCGATACATCCGTTATAATCTGACCGACATTTTTCGAGCGTGCCTCTAATGAAGCAATGGCATCGATAATGTCCGCGGTTGCACTGATTGTGCGTTCCGAGTGCTTGCGCAGCTTAGTGACCGATTGTTTATTTCGGTCCGAGACGTCGATAAGCTGCTCTGCCCCGGTACTCATCAGAGCAGTTTGTTCTTCAATCTCGTTCGTCCGTTCTTTTAACTGATCGGTTGCCTGTTTATTTTTGCTCATGAGTTCCGCTTGATCCGAGGCACCTGCGGCAATTTCACTCATCGCCGATCCGATCTCGCTTGAGGAGGCGCGATGTTCTTCGACATTGGCCGCAATCGTTTGCGATGCATTCTTCACCTTCTCAGAAACATCCGTCATCATACCGACACGCGCGTGGTTCGTCTGAATCATGCGGTTGATGTCTGCAGCAAGCCGCGACAATTCATCGTTTTCCGTATCATGAGCGATCGTTTGCAGATCTCCTTCCTCTGCTTTGCTCACGGCTGCCCGCAGCCGTTTTACGCGAAGATTATAGGCGTTGAAAATGCCATATAAGGAAGCAACACCAATAATAAGGACTGCGACCGCTGCGCCAAACGCAGCGATCAGCCATTCATTGCGCCCAAAGAAATAGAATAGAAAAGCAGTGGCTAGAGCGCCAAGACAAAAGATCGCAAAATAAGCACTGTGGAGGTTGTACCTCCTTGGCGTTCGTTTGTTGTTTTTATTGTTCTTCTCTGAAGTTTCCACCGATGATTCCTCCCGCAAAAAAACCAATCGTTTACCATTCACAAACTGAAGTGACTATACGCTCTTTATATCGGTTTATAACCTTAAAAGGTTTAAAGCGTTTTGCCTTATTCACGCTGACTCTGCCCAAAATGCGTCGTCCGTTGCGGCTGATGACTGCCAGTGTAAAACAGGTAATAGTACACGTCGAGCAGAAATACGATCACCATCGCCAGAACCATGCCTGAAAAATCAAAGGTAAACGTATCGATCAGATGTCCGGTACGTCCCGGCACAAAAGTCTGATGCCATTCATCGAACATGGCATAGCAAAGTGAAATGGCCGGTCCGCAAAGGTAGCAAAGCAGACGCGGCATCACCGTTGTCATGAACAGATTGATCAGCATAAAGGTCAGTAAGCAGTATTCTGCCACATGGCTTGCCTTGCGAAACACAAATTCAAACAGTGCATACGGGTCATCAGAGGTCACATGCTGCCCGCTGTAGTAGAAATCAACATGCGGAAAGGTTTCCGCTGTCCACTGGAAATGTGCCTTTAAAAACGGCTGGAGATCCTGTTCGGCATAGGGGGTCGATGAGCCTTTGTAGATTAAGCCGATAATCACTAGAATAAGGACGAGCCAGAAAAAGAACGCTTTACGATTTTTCAGCATTTTTCCATCTCCCATCATAAATATGTATCTATAAAAAGTTTTCTCACAGCGCAAGAATCATCGTTTTCACATCATTATTGTAAATTTTTTTTTACAAATGCTTCATTAATTTTCAATTATAACGTAAATACCACCGGCTGGTGCAGAGGTATTTTGCCGCAGCCTGAAAATACTGCTTTTCACGCCTTTAAAAACACTACGCAACGGCTTCGCACGATGTTTCCGTATCTGCTGAAAAAAATTTTGCAAACACTTGTTGCACGCTTCCATACTCAAGCATTCGATCAAAATGAAAAAAGGTTAAACATAACCGGATGAATAACGGGAAAACTATAGTGATAAAAAGGAGGTAAATCCATGAACAAAGAACAAGAATTGAAACGCCAGTTTAAGACGCGGGAAAACACCGGAGAGCACCGAAATGGCCGGCTTGCACAACAAAAAAATCACAGTGACGGTCACGAGGTGCCAAATGAGTATACCAGTCACGACGATCAAAAGTGACCGATTAAATTCGGGATGCCTGATTATAGTAGGCATCCCTATTTTTTTGCGGAACCATCCCGCCGCCGGTCGCCCAAAACAAGTGAACCGCTTGATTCATTTTAGCGACCAGCTCATGGCGTTCTAAATAACGTTTGCCTTCCTTAGTGCTGAGGAGCCGTTTCGGACCGATGAATCCGGCAGCTGCTGAAGGTTCAATCCAATGATTTTCTGTGTCTTTCAGCGCCTTGAGGATTCGAAACAAATCGGAATCCTGGACCGTCATGCATCCGGAAATCAACGAACCAACCGCTTTTCCAGCGAATGCTGAGGGGCGTGGCACGGCAAGTCCATCGGCCGCCGTGCGATTGTCTAATCCAAAATCGCAAACAGAGACCTTGTCGTGAAGCCCGGTAAGCAAACCGAGTAAAAAGCACGGCGCATGCGTCGGCTCAACAAAGAAGACATGGACCGCATCGCCAAAAACCTGCTTTAGCCCAAGGGTCACACCACCGGGGGCGCCGCCAACGCCGCATGGCAGATAAACAAACAACGGGTGGTCGCGATCAACGACCACGCCTGACTTGCTCAATTGACGCTGCAGCCGCGCGCCGGCAGTCGCATAGCCGACAAACAAATCGTTTGATTGTTCATCATCAATAAAATGACAGTGCGGATCTTGGCGCGCTTGATTGCGCCCTTCTTGAACCGCTTTACTGTAATCCGACTCATATTCTTTGACCGATGCCCCTTGCTTACGAAGCATTCTCTTTTTCCAAGCGCTGGCATCGCGCGACATGTGTACAGTGGTTTGAAAACCAAGTTTCGCCCCGACAATGCCGATACTCAGTCCCAAATTGCCGGTCGAACCAACGGCTAACGCATAATTGGCGAAGAACGCGCGGAACGTTGCCTCAGCAAGGCAAGCGTAGTTTTCGTTTTTACTGAGACGTCCCGCGCGGATTGCTAGATCTTCCGCGGTTTTCAGCACCTCATAGATCCCGCCGCGCGCTTTAATCGAACCAGAAATCGGCAGTTCACTGTCTGCCTTCATTAAAAATGTACCGGGAACCTGCCTCTTTAGCTGCTGATCCAGCCATTTTTGAAAGGAAGGCAGCGCATAGATCGGCGACTCAATGATCCCTTCGCTGCCTCGGGTTTCCGGGAATGCTTTTACCAGATAGGGTGCAAATCGGCGCAGGCGCGCTTCGGCATCGGCAACATCATCCGCCGACACCAAGGACGCGGCTTGCTGTCATAGGCTGGATTCAGCCATAACACGTCTTCGCACGCCTCCAGAGTACGGATCACCGGCTCCGACTTTTCCCATTGCGCACGCGCGCTCGTACCTATCCTCTGATCCATGAATTGTCCCCCTAATTCTTTTTTTCAGAGCGTGGCTTGCTCTTTTCCAGCGAATCCAACAGATCAAAAACTAATTGAAAATTAGTATACCGTTGCAGCGAATGCATTCCTTTTTCAATGAAGCTCCAGGTCTCATCAATTGAACCGGCAACTGCAAACGGCTGGTTATGAAAAAAATAATAAAAATGTTGCGGATCTTCTCGGCATGCCTGTTCAAATGCACGGGATTGATTGATTTTTTCCTCAATCGTCATATTGCGTTTATGATGCATCACATGATCCAGATTACAAGAAAAATAGAGGAGAAAATAGTAGATTCCCGCCATGATTTCATCGGACGTTCGCATCGTGTGCAGCTCTGAGGCTTTGATTCGATTCCTTTTTTGAATATACTGCTGAATGCCCGAATTTGCCACCATAATTCCTGATTCTTGGTAGACCGGCGCGCGCCCAACCGATGCGTTCACCCTCACATCGTCCGCAGCAACAAATGTACCATCCGTATCGGTCACCTGAATGACTGCCGCGATCTCTTGTTTGCGGTATTTCGTTTCATGCATCATTTTGCGCACCTGGTCACCCACGCGTCCCTTCACATTTTTGCGTATGCCCGGTCGTGTAAACAGATCGCCATGGGTCACATGGATAGCGACCCTGTACTTGTCGGGAACATATCGGCGAATGGCCGCCAGCGCACGCTCATCAGAAACGCCTTCAACAAGAAAGACAAGGACTTTTTTAGGCATTGTTTTGTTCACCTGCCTCATCAAATGCCTCCATGATCTCGTAACGATCGGTCGGTTGATAAACCTCGTCGCCATCGTTCCCGAGCTGAATGGCACGAAGGTAGACATCACGGATGTTGCTGCTGTCGCGAATCCCTTTCAAGACAATGTAGCGATTTTCCGGATTAGCTGAAGTGAAGACAAGATTGTCCTTCTCAAGCACTTCCAACAGCCTGAGATTGTGCGAGGTAAACAGAAGCTGTCCTTTGCCGCTGTCCTTGAGAATTTTCACCAGTTCGCCAAGCAGAAATTCGTAAATACCGGCATCCAGTTCGTCGATCACGATACAGGCATTCATATCGTTGTACATCACGATCAATGAACTAAGTACAGCCACCAGTTTCTTGATACCGTCCGATTCACAGGAAATCGGAAGCAGGCGCCCTTCGCGCCGTGCGGCTAATTCGATGCGTACGCCCCTACCGCCGCCCTCCATGATCTGATCGCCAAGCTTTCTTACCTCCACGGTCAATCCGGGCACTATTTCTTTGAGAATTTTGCTAATCGCTTGAAACATCTGCGTCAGCAGCTCATAAGTCTTTCGGTCCACCTTTTTCGGATGATTGATCGGCAGTTCAATCACACCGTAGTCCTCTTTATTAGTGCTGCTATAGTGAATCGGAATCGACACATCGGCAAGCGACCTCCCTGAATCATGATTGCTGAGCACAAACAGCCGCGCAGCGAACACCTGCTTCAACGCCCGCACCAGTTGATAGGGCAATTCATCCAAAGTCTGCTCAAGCAAGCCAAAATTGTCCTTACGAAAAATGAATGAAGTATGCTGCTGTTGCGCCAAAACAGCACTCACTTTGTATGAAACGAAGCGATCATCTTTTCTTGATCGCATCTTTGACGCAACCGTATTAGGCGCCGCTTTTGTTTCCCGTCCTGCTTGCGTAAATGCAATTAAGGTCCTGTACCGCGCGCCCTTTACCAATTGCTTGTAACGAATTTCCTCATGGGTAACGGTCACCGGATCGCGCTGACGATCATTGGCCAAATTCACTGCATCATCGGCATCCAGATCACGTTTCGTCAGGGAAAAATCATAGACAACCTCATAGTGTTTGTTCGCCATTCCAATCAAGAAGGTAAAAAGAAAACGCGCCGTATCGCTGCGCTGATAGATCAACCGGTCAATGCCCGACTCAAGCGGCCCACCGTTCAGCAGCGTGCGCACCACTTGAAACGCCGAAACAATCGCCGTTTTGCCCGACCCGTTTTGCCCATACACACCCAGCACATCCGCACGTTTCAGCGAATGACTTTTCGAACAAGGAAAATACAGCTTACCTTGAACAACATTTTTGCAGTTCTGTAATTCAACACTCGAGACTCTGACGTTAACAGCCATATCCATACCCCTCACCTCATCAGACACATAGCATTATTATCTGAATCCACGGCGGTTTGTATACATTGGTTACTATTAGAACACGGAATATGGAGATGAAAAAAATGTCAATTGACTCACTTATGAAGAGTGCGACTTGTGCCGGATTTGTGAGACGTTTACGAGAAGAGATTTCAATCCACGCACTCACAAGGAGTGCGACGCTGATGAGACGGCTTTTGGCAGTGATAAAGCATTATTTCAATCAAACACTCAGGCGATAGATATCGTTTGCAATCTCAGATAAATTTACATTTCATGATACGTAAATTAAAACCTAGCGGCTACTGAACAAATTACTGCTACAGAAGGATTTACATTTCATGATACGTAGATTAAAACAATGCTTGAGCACCGATACCAAGTCCGATTGGACGAATTTACATTTCATGATACGTAGATTAAAACAATTCAAGATCTTGTGAATATTAGTATGCTAGACAGATTTACATTTCATGATACGTAGATTAAAACGTGAATGGCCAATAAAATTCGTAGCTTTGCTTCCTCAATTTACATTTCATGATACGTAGATTAAAACTACACGTTTACTATTTCGATGACGGAGAAAATCATATTTACATTTCATGATACGTAGATTAAAACCGAATGTGAACAGTCTTATATCAAGCTGAACGAAATTTACATTTCATGATACGTAGATTAAAACCATCGCCATTCATTAGTGCAGTTGCTCCGTCAAACAGATTTACATTTCATGATACGTAGATTAAAACTCCAACAGGTGCCGCACTACAAAAAGGAAAGATTATATTTACATTTCATGATACGTAGATTAAAACAGAACCCGTTTGCGTCCAAGTATCGCCGACGTCGTAATTTACATTTCATGATACGTAGATTAAAACATATCCTTTAGCTGTATCACGCGTGCAAGCTCTTTATTTACATTTCATGATACGTAGATTAAAACGCATCGGACAGCTTCAAAGGCGCGGACAGCCCGTGATTTACATTTCATGATACGTAGATTAAAACGAAATGGCATGTTACTGGCTATCACAATTATAAACATTTACATTTCATGATACGTAGATTAAAACAGACCCGTTTGAAATCCTTATATATCATACCTTAGTAGACCAATTTCTGTCGACCTAAACTTTAGTCACACCATTAGTCATGCTTTGATAATCGATAGTAATTAAAATTGCATCGAATTATTGTAGTACCAACAGTTTCTGAGTGTCTGTCGATCTACGGTTATTTTTACGTTACCTAAGGTCGACAGACAGATTTAGCTTTAAAAGAAATTTGACGTTTTATCATCCTCCATACCCCAAAAACTTTTTTCCAACCATTTCTCTTGCCTACTTGAAAAAACAACAACTGAATCTAAATCTGATCTAATAAATTGATTAAGTTCCAGTCTAAGCTGCTCTAATAAAGCAGGTGTTATTTCACCTTCGAATACAGATTTCTGGACATTGGTCAAATATTTTTTGCTCGTTTTAAATACATGACGCAATACCTTTGCACCGTTTCCTTCAGTTGAAATATCATAAACTAAAATAACATACATCGTTACCACCAAATTTTGAAACTTTCATATTTTTTATCACCAGTCATGTGTTTGATCAATTTATAACATTCTAATCGGATTAATCGTCGATAAGAAACCTTTCTTCTTAGCACACGATGAGTTATTGTTTCTTTCATTCGTTCATCAAAAACGCGTAGGATACGCTTTCTAGCCTTTTCATTCAAAAAATAATAATTAGATTCTTTTTTAAAATCTTTTTCCGTGATTTCGTGTTTATTGAGCATAGAAAAAATAATTCGATCGGCAATCAACGGTTTAAAAATTTCCGAGATGTCTAAGCAAAGTGAGAATCTTCTTGTACTTGCACTATGTAAATAACTGATTGTTGGATTGAGTTGTGTGACGTATATCTCCGATAAACAGCTACTGTAAATTAAAGCGTTCAGATAAGAGATTAGCGTGTTAATCATATTATCGGGTGGATGTTTGACGCGCTTTGTAAAATCAATTTGTTGATTAACAATGACATTCCATGCGTTATAGTAGTGTTTTCTAATATTTCCTTCAATTCCAAGTAATTCTTGAACATTTTTAGTTCGTTCTATCTCTTTCTGTAGTTTTTTCATTTCAATGATTTGTTTATTGACATCTTTCCCTCTTTGGCGATAGTATCGTAAATTGCGCATCATATTATAACAGCTGCCTTTTACGAACTCACGTGCTAGAATAATGCGTTTACTTAAATCAGAGTAATGTTCAACTTGGTTTACTAATAAATGCCCTGACACATTTGTCTCACGCGGACAGAAACTACCCGTATAAAAACCATAATAATTAAAAAAATGAACCGGTATACTTAATTGCCCAAGGTAATTGAGACATTTTGTATTAACATCGACTTCGCCGAGCAAAAAAATATCTCTTGTCATTTCTATCTTTAAATCTTTGAATTTTCCATTTGGGGCAGTTAAACGCACGACGTTGTCTTTCCTTTTCAAAACACCATTTGAAAAAAGATAATAGCTTTCTGGCATACACAATAGCACCTCCCGCCTCATATATAGCAATATTCAAAGTATGCACATTTTCTACAAATAGGCTGTTCAATAATGTCTGGCGCGGTTCTAAGTGTTATAATTTTCTCGATATCTTCTAAAGTACATTGAATAGTTGCTCGATCATTTTGAGTAAGTGCAACCTTCTGTCTTTTCCGGAGTTTAGGGTAGTCTAGGATCGCCTTTTTAATTTCTATACCGCGCTCTTGTAAAAAATATAAGTAATATTTTGCTTGCCATATTGACGCTTCTTCAATGGATCGGCTTTTTTTCACTTCATGAAGGATAGTCCAATCTTGTATAAAATCAACATTAACCGTACCGTCAATCATAATATGCTTTGTTTCACGCTCATAACTCGATTGATCGAGTAATCGTCCGAGAACAACATTTTCATCTGTATCTTCATAACGCAAATCATGTGCAAATAACCAAAGCTTACGACGACAAACAAAATAATAATAAAACATTGCACCAGTTACCCGCATTGATATGCCCCTTTTTAAAATGTAAAGTCATCAAAATTCGTTTCTGATTTTCGACCCGTTACTCCTTTGTCGTCATAAACGCAATCAAACAGCTCGTACCATTCATAATCATTTATTTTTTTTGGTGTGACAAATTGATTTTTCACTAAATAACCCGGTAGATCCACTGTGAAATCAGCAAATTTAATCCTTGCTTCAGTTTTTTCTTTTCGTAATTGTGCTTTCTCTGATTTATTTAATCCCCTTTGCGGTCTCTGTAGAGTATCAATATAGGCTTTTATTTCTTCTTGATTGGCGAGAAACACATCTTTAGGAATAACCGTTCGTGAGTTGATATTTCGAAAGAGGTGTTTGACCTTCTCTTTCGGTAACTCAAAATCATTATAACTTTGAACATATTTGATTGTTGATAAGATGTCTTTATAGTAGTCCGTTTTCTCTAGTACTTCTGTTGAATAAAGCATTTGGATAAGGTCAACTTTACGTTGCTCTGTTATTTTTCCGTCTATACTTTTTAATAAATCTTTGGATAAGCTAAAAATATCTTTATCTACAACATGACCAACACCACTACAGTACTTATTTCCACCGTCAAAGACATAACAATTATAAGAAACATCTAAGTTGCGCTTTCGATAGCAGCGTCCCATTCGCTGAAATAAGCCATTCAAATCTGTTAGTTCAGTAAATAAAAGGTCAAAATCAATGTCTAACGATGCTTCAACCACCTGTGTTGTGACCCAAATCCCATGACATTTATTTTCACGTTGACCAAAGTCAAATATTTGTTTTTCTTTCTCTTTTCGATCTTTTTTAATAAACTGACTATGTAATATATAAACTTCATCGCCATATTCTTCAGATAACACATCATACATTTGTTTGGCTTGCTTCACCGTATTACATATAACCAATATCTTATTATCGTGGTATTTCTGTTTGATTACGGGTGCGGTAATCTCTTCATGAATAACCTTTACACTATGACGGATTTGATTATTAACAAAGATTTTAGGCTTTTTAAATGTCACCTTTTGTTTTTCTAATAAATCCACAACGATGCCTGGTAAAGTCGCTGTAAGAATAGCAAATTTACCGCCAAATTTTGAAATCGTCGATAAACCGAGTATTAAATAAGCAAGCAGATCTGATGAATACATTTGAATTTCATCAATAATCACTCTTGAATAGGATAAAGTAGCAAGCTTGGGCTCAAATCCAGGATAACGATATACAAAATCAAATATCTGATCTAATGTACATATGGTCAATGGCAAGGATAGTTGTTTGGTTTTAGTCACATATTCCTCAATTTCTCCTTCAAGCTCTTCTTTTCGATTTAAATATTGACCATAGGTTTCACTATGTAGAAGACCCACCCTGTTTTCTTTATTTTCTTTTACGATGTTTTCGGTAATACGATAGTAAATGGCATTAATAGCAGCTTTTAAAGGTAAAGTAAAAAAGCCCTTGTTATTTCCCAGCCATAGCAAGCCTGCCTCTGTTTTTCCCATGCCTGTTTGAGCGATGACAATAACATTATGGTCTTGTTCCGCTTGCATATAAGTCTGCAAAACATTCCATTTATACCCCAACTGATTCATTGCATCATTTAAAAAATTGTTGATATGTTCAACCTCAACATGGGCACTAGCCGCGTAGTCCATTCTATTTAATAGACCTTTTAGCATAACGTAATCGATGAAAGAATCATAGTCTTTATTCGAATATGTTCTTTCATTTAAGCAAAAAAAGGCATCTGAAAAATCGGGATCAAAGAACAATGGATCATCTAATCGATTGTAATGAAAGCCATCTACTTCTCTTTCCATCTTTGCCATGGCTTCTCGCCAAACTTCTTCTTCAAAAGTAATGGGACGTTCATGATGATAAGCAATCGCTTGATAAACAATTTTGATTTGGTCTTCAGAGTACCCTTTATATTCCAACTTTTCATAATCAATAAACGCTAAACTCAAATATCCATGTGGGATTTCATTCCGAGATCGTTTCCCATTTAATTTATTTTGAAATAACGCATTCATTTTCCCTAGATCATGCACTAAACACACTAGTTTTAGAAGATACCAATCAACCTTAACATTGGGGTATAGTGATTTAAGTAAAGAAACATTTTTCAATAAATTTTCCGTATGTTCAATGATTGTCTCTTTTGGATCTGATTTAGCAAGATATTGATTCATCTTACACTTATCCTTTTCTTGAAATGAATAAAAAGAAGATATAAAATTTTTATCCCCTAGTCATTATTCAAACAATAAAAACAATATTTTGATCATTTTCATCATTATCAATATAGACCTGGCTTTTTCTTGGTGCGGATAGATATGTTGCATAGTACACTTCTTGCTTATTCCATTTACGAAAGACTTTAGGATTTTTTTTCGTTCCGTAATTCACTAGCTCATAGTTCCTAGTCAACAGATAGCGTGTACCTAAATCACTGATTCCCTGTTGACGGTTTTTAAAAAGAACGTTCCGATTCTCCACCCATTCTATAGGGACATAGGCTCCACAATTTTTTCCCAATCGTTTATCTTTTGATAACACCTGCTTTTCTACCTCAACAATTTTCACTTGTTTAATCACAGCGATATCTTCTCTGCGTCCAAGAGAGGGATACTCCCAAGGATGTAAAAAGGCATCATAAATTTCAGTGACGATGGATTGGTCTTTTGGAATAATATGTAGCACCAACTCGACATCAACTAACAATTCTGTAGTGGATACCCCTCTACTGATCCCATAATCCCCAACCTTCAGTTGATGGCGTTTAGCATCATATTTCATCCCATTCTTAAACTCATAGCGTGTCGCAAGATCATTCGTCTTTGAAAAGTATTTCCCTTGAATGCTCACTTTCATCTCATGATACGTATCATATTGACACAGATTATGAATCATCCCGATTACCGTTGAAAATGGAGGAAGTGGGTATGTTTCTTTCAATTGAAAACTCGTCGGTTTCTTATAATTAACTAGGTCTTGCCATAACTTCACTTTAATTGCTTTCATAATAATCAATAACCTTATCTTTTAGCGTTCTGAAAAAATCCGGAATAGATGCTACATCAAAAGATTCACGAATTTCACCATCATTAGAAAAAGTTCCTTTAACTAAGCCATAATAGGTGTTTTCCTTAATGCCATCATAAAGAACGTCCTTTATTTGCTCGACATTTAACCGGTTATTCTCCAGCTTAACAGTATTTTGGAATACAGGATTTTTCACGTCATAAACACCACCAACCACAAACAACGGTTTTAAATCCTCACGTCTCCCACGTATATCCCGATATAACAGCGAAATTGTATCTAGAAGTTTATTGACACGCCTTGCTTTCTCGTTGCTGGCTATTTCTACTTTACCGTCAATCCCAATTTGATCTAAATCCATGACCACTGTATAACAATAATAGGATCTGTGAATTTCGGATTGAGCTAAATTCATATTTGTTTCTAGACGATCAGCAAGTCCCTTATTCGTTAAAAAGTCCAGATCACCCTTAAACGTTTCTAACGAAATGGCATTAGATAAACGAACCTTAGCTGACCTTTTTTTACCGCCAGATCCCTTCTCTGTCTTAAGATAACCAAAAAAATCAATCTCTGGATATTTGTCGATCGTTGCTTCAGGTGCGAACTGAACTACCGTCTTATCTCCGCTTCCTTCCGCTGACACAGGTGTAGTGATTTCTCCAAGCTGTTCAATCATATTATACCGAAGTGCTTGACGTGAAATATAGGTATACTGATCGCCATTATTTCTTGACATTTTTTTCAAAGAAGCTACATTACCAATGGATTCACCATAATTTGCACTTTCTGCTTGAAAAATAATGGTCATCGTTAGCCCTTTTGGATTCATTTTGATTCACGTCCTTCTTCATTTTTATGATCAATAATTCCCGCTACAAAAGCATAACCAATAGTCTTAAATGTTTCGTCACTAGTGAAAACCTGAAGAAATAATTGAGGTACTTGCTGTTTGAGATAGGAATAACAACTTAATAGAACATCCATAAACATGTTTATATTGCTTGTTTTTAACGCATTAAGCAATTTATAACTGATTCCTGATAGTTTATTATCTGCCCCCTTATTCTTGTAGGCTTTTCGAAAGTAATAGCCGAATTGATTAGCTTTTCTCACTTCTTCTTTTACTAAACCTTCCATGTATCCAATCCCCCTTAAAAAGTTCGTGTTAATTTCCAATATCTGATTAACATGGCTGATGTTATAATACAAGTTTGGAACATTTGACAGCTTATAAACAATCAGTTTATGAATAGTCGTAAATAAATTCACCTTGTTAAATAGATGCTCCATAACCAATTCATAGAGGTTAAAATTCACATTTCCCTCTCTATAACCTGTATATAATAACCTATTAGTTGATTCCTTCGATTGTTTTAATACAGATAATGCTAATCGGGATAAAATGTTGAAATGATAACATTCATTTTCGTAACGCACAATTTGAATATCAGCAAGCTCATAATTTATTTTTCCAGTAAATTGCTCTTGCATAGCTTTTGTTAATGCATAGTATGTGTTCACAGAGCGAACGGCCGTATCATTTTGTTCTAGAGTATTCAACTTTATATTTTCATTGACTCGTAGTAAATTGATAACGGTTGTACTGTCATTAACAAATAAGCCCCTATTATAGACATACGTAAATCCAGCAGGAACACATGAATAAATCAGTCGGCAAAATGGACATATCCCAACATCATTCGTAAAATTCCATACGTGTGATGATTTTCGATTCGTATCGAAACCCGTTTGGTTAAGGAAACTCAAATCCATACTTAGATTTTTTACTGGTCGATCACAAACAAAACAATGATACTTTCTTTTTGGATCATCTACTTCAAAATACTCTTCTGTTGGAACAACAAAATGATTTTTGAAATCGACGTACATATCTTTTTCTTTGGTTTGTGGATTCAAAAAACAAACGCCATTCCACGCATTTTTGATTTGATTATAAATAATATTTTTCCCAGCTAAATATTTACGCCCCTCTTTACTTTTGCAACAAGTAATGATTTCTTTCAGTATTGGAAGTCTTTCTTTTACTTCATTTAAAATAAATTCCTTCTCATCTAAAAATGTTTCCGATTTTTTAGGAGTCGTAACCGGCTTTAATTTCTTTTCTAAAGCTAGTAGATCTGTTTCACTGTTCATTAGTTGATATGCAGCTTTATAACTATTGCTTTTAATATATTTTTTTACAGTATCTTTAATATACTTGTTTAACCGCTCAAGAGCCTGTTCATCAAATGTATCAAAGTTATTATCTTCATACCTTTGCATTTCAGATTCATAAGATATGATTTTATACCAAGGCAGTTGTTTTTTGTATGTATTGATGAAGTAGTCAAAATACTTGTCTTCAAAGTCTAAAAGCACGTCTTTTGAAAAAGAAATGGTGCTATTATCGACGATCGTCACATTATCTTTTCCAACGATATTCACAAATCCAACAACGCCTGCATTGTAAAGCCACTCGTTAAGCGTAACTTCTATGTTTGTCTCACCCATACTCGCACCACCTTAGACAATATCCAACATTCCAAATCCCAGTCCTCTATGACTTCCAAGACCTGTTTGGTAAAGATAATTTAATAAATAAGGCTTAGATTCTACACTAAATGTCCCTAAGGAACATGTAACATGCACATCGTATAGTTTAATAACCGTTTTTTTCATGGCTGCTGACTGTATTTTCATCTGCTCAATATCGGTCAATGGAACGTGAATTGAACTGTTCTTAAGCTGAAAAGATAGATTTCGTTTTAATATGTCTGACCAGGAATTGTCATCATGGATAAAATACCAATCTTTTTTTGTCTTTGGGTTATGATCTCTAGCAACTAGTGGAGACATTGTTTTAAAGATGACTCTTTTATCATAAATTTGTTTTTCTTTTTTAATAATGACATCTTTAATTATGATTGTATTATTTTTGGAGAATGGAACTGGTTTTTTCCGAAGATTGATAAAAGCGTTATAAACATTGATGCCAATTTCAAGATCACTAGTAGAAAAATTAATGATCAATTTTTTGTCTTTTATGATAATCGTTTCTTGGGTGAACTTAGGAGCAGGAATATAAGCACTGTATGCAAAGTCTTTTTGCTTATTACTCCCTAGTCCATATAGGGTATTGTAGAGTGAGTTGTTTGTATTAGACAAACCTAATTTTAACAAACTAAGTACCTTTCTTCTGTAATCTACCGGGATTTGTTCATTTTGTAAATCACATAAAATGCATAATCGCATCATCGTTCTCCTTTTGGCAATTTACTTTTTGTTTAATAATGAAGAACTAGTAAATTCAAACTATATTTCTACTAAATTATACCACAATTTCTCAATAACCATCAGCCTAAGATAGAGTTTAGGTTGAGTCAAGCAATTGTAGGCATAAATTTTTATGGCTAGTAAAGTAAGCGTATTTATTACTTTGGCCATCATGGACAAAGAACATAGCGAGCATTTCAACGCCTAGTAAAGTAAGCGTATTTATTACTTTGGGGGTTATCCTTGTTGCGTCTCCTATTTATAGGGATGCATATTGTAAATCATAACCACCCTTCAAAAGGGTGATTTGTTCTTTTCCACGTATGAGTATCTTTCAATCCCTCAATACCAGACTCATCATATTTACGCAGCCGATCTTTGACTGTACACCTAGAAACGCCACTATTCCGTGCTGCTTGTCCTAGCGATTCTCTCCCTTCCACAATATCTTTAACCGCCACCAGTTTTTCCTCCGCAGAAAGCCAGCCCTATTAGACATAAAATGATCCCCTTGAATCAACAGATTTGTAATATTTCATCTGTCAACTCAAAGGGGATCATATCACATCATATGGAGTTGTTATCCTCTATTAATTTTATCCCAACTCTCACTCCATCATCTCTGCCTCAATATACGATGTCTTCGAGGATTCTTGCATGCGCCAGTAAACGATCAGACTGATGAAGATGCAGCCGGCGACGTAAAAGAAGAACAGGGTTTCGATGCCGAGGCTCTTAAACCACAAGGCGACAAATTCAGCAGTACCACCGAAGATCGCTACCGTCAAGCCGTATGGGAGGCCAACGCCGAGTGCGCGGATTTCCGTTGGGAATAGTTCGGCCTTAACGATCGCATTGATTGACGTGTAGCCGGTAACGATGATCAAGCCAACCATCATCAGTAAGAATGCTGCTGTCACGCTGTGCGAGCTGTGCATAAGCATAAACAGAGGCACAGTCAAGACCGTACCGCTAATGCCAAAGAAGAACAGCAGCGGTTTGCGCCCAATATGGTCGGACAGAAGTCCGGCGAGCGGCTGCATGATCAGGAAGATGAGCAGCGCAACAAAGTTGATGATGCTGACAACCTCTTTATCAAGACCAACCGAGTTAATCATGAATTTCTGCAGGTAGGTGGTGTACGTATAGAAAGCGACGGTACCGCCAAGTGTCAAGCCGACAACGGTCAGGACAGCTCTCGGGTACTTCAGCAATGCCTTAAGGGTTCCGGCATCTTTTTTCGTCTTGCTTTTCGCCATATTCTTAAATTGTTCGGATTCGTCCATGGACAAGCGCAGCCACAGAACGATCAGTGCGCCAAGCGCTCCGATGATGAATGGAATTCGCCAGCCCCAAGCACGAAGCTGGGCATCATTAAGCCATAATTGCAGGATGATTTGAACGCCAAGAGCAACGAGCTGACCGCCGACAAGCGTCACATACTGGAAACTGGAATAGAAACCGCGGCGGCCTTTGTTCGCCATTTCAGACAGATAGGTCGCTGAGGTGCCGTATTCCCCGCCAAGAGACAATCCTTGGAAGAGCCGTGCAAGGATCAAAATAATCGGAGCGGCAATGCCAATCGTTTGATAGTTCGGCGTCGCGGCAATAATCAGTGAACCACTCGCCATAATCAGAATCGAAAGGGTTAAGGCCGCGCGACGACCATGTCGATCGGCATAACGCCCCATGATCAGACTCCCAATCGGCCGCATTAAGAAACCGATCGCGAATATGGCAGCCGTGTTCAGCAGTTGCGTGGTTGTATCACCGGATGGAAAGAAGTCCGTCGAAAAGTAGACAGCAAAAGCGGCATAGACATACCAGTCATACCACTCAATCATGTTTCCTAAAGAGCCTTTTAATATATTACTAGCAATATAACGCGACTGCTTGCGCTCTGCTTTTTTTGCATCAGTCACATGAACATCTCCTTTATTAAAAAGTTTTGCAGACAAGACCTATGTACCGGGCTGCAGAAGAAAATAAGGCACAAGTAGAAAGTTAATCCTATAAACTAATGTACATGACTTGTCCTGCTGAAGGAAAATAATCCGCTTAAGCGAACATCAGGCCCTTGTTAAACACCATGCCATGCCTATCAATCATTCTTATAAGTTATCAATATAATAACATACGGATCATATATTGACATCATTTCATGCCCATTTTGTAAAATTATTTTCATAATGTGCTGCAATAAAAAATAAATATCTACACAATCTATTTAGAAAGCAGCTTATTCGACCAGTCTGCCTACGCAACAATGGTTACACAGCAATTTCATTGACTCGGCAACGCAAAACAAGAAAAACTCGGCGGCTGAAGTCCGATTGACGATCGGATTCCAACCACCGAGCAAGTTAAATCGATTTAGAAGCAGCACAGCTACCTCCCAGCTAAAATGCACATGCATTGTTTTCATGCTTTATTTTTCTCTTTTATTGCCAAGCTATGCTTTCGATAATACCTTTTCTCTGCTGCTCGCGTAAATAAGTTCGGTCATCAAGTAAGCAATTGTCGACTCCGCACCTTGATTGCGGTTCATACCGCTTGGCTCCAGCCCGTCATGGCAACCGCCGTTGAAATCAGCAAGCGGTTGCTGCAGGTCGTTTTCTCCATGAAACCAGGCGCGGCATCTCTTAATTACGGATAAATAGTGCTCCGGATTACTCAGTGCGGCGTACGCTTGCCCGGCAGCGAGCGCCAATTTCATTACTTCGAGCGGCTGCTGATCCCAGTGGTCACAGTGATCCGGTGTACACCATGTACGATTGCCGATCGGCCGGATTCGTCCCTCTTCCCCAGTCATTTTGTCAATCAGGAAGTCGAGTGTTTCCTCAGCGATCAACAATGCGTCGCTGTTTCCGGTTACTTGATACGAATGGAACAGCGCCCAAGGCAGTACACCGTTTCCATAAGTCATCATCGGTTCGAACCATTGCCAGTCGCCATCGGCATTCTGTTCATAGGCAGTCAGAAGCTGCGCTTCCAGTGCTTCCACCCGCTCAGGCGCCTGCTCACGAATGAAGTTCTGGAACCGCGGCAAATGACTCAGTTCATTGTTACATGAAAGCAGGAGACTTGTTGCTGCTAGCGTGTACGCCTTGCCGCGCAAGTGTTTGAGCATTTCTGCAGCACGAAATCCATTTTGAAAAAGCGTCGCCGCGGCAAAACGGCTGTCCGGATGAGGCAGATTCAGGCTTGCAACCGCGCAGCCCCAAAGTGACCTGCCGAAACAGTCGTCCGAGGGCTCCTCTGCTTCCGGCGAACGGTCGTAGCTGTAATTGTTATGAAAGTGGCCGTCCGGTTGCTGCGCATGACACAGAAATGACAAATAGATTTCCGCCAGACGTTGCAGTTCTTCCGCCTCGCCGCGCATTGCCGGGTCAGAAGCAATCCTGTGCTGCCAATTGCAGGTCAGCCATAGTGCGCGGGCGTTGTCATCGGTAGCGTAGCCTTCGCCGCGACGCGGAATGTTGCCCAGTGCATGCTCGACGATCCCGGTATCGTCCGTCATCCGTTTAAGATGCGTCAACTCAATTTTGCGTTTTGGCAATCGGCTCCACCCCGGAAAGCAATACATTTTGAATGGCTTCTAAAAAAACCTGACGATATTTTTTGCCGACCTGCGGCCAGCTCATCGGCAAGCCAATTTGAGCCATTTTCGCCTGGTAGGAGGCGCGCAGTCTGTCATCAGCAAGCAAGGTATCGATTTTTTCAATCCAGCCTGCTTGATCATGATACGCAACAAATAATTCTTGATTGTCTTTGAGCAGATCCTGCGCATAGCGGTACGGCGTTGTTAAGATTGGGCGGCCAAGGCCAATCGCATAAGCGAGCGTCCCGCTTGTGATCTGATCCATTCCCGGATACGGGGTGATATAAAGATCGCACGCGGTTATATAGTGAACCAAATCGTCCTCCGTCATAAAGGCGTCGATCATTTGTACATGATTCTGCAGCTGATGCTGATCGATGAACGTTTTTAACTCATTGCGGTATGTTTCGCCTTCTTGCCGTTTGACGTTGGGATGCGTCTGGCCAATGATCACATAGAGGGCGTTCGGCACTTTTTTAATCACCTCCGGAAGCGCGCGTAAAACGGCTTCAATCCCTTTGTTGCGGCTGAGAAAGCCGAAGGTCATGATTACTTTGCGGTCGGTCCAGCCAACCTGCTCACGAAAGGGGTTGCGTTTTTTCAGATCAGGGGTCGGCGTGCCATGAGGAATAAAGACGATTTTATCTTCCGGAATATGGAAGCTGTTTTTAAGATAAGAAATGGCTTTATGATTCATCACCACGATCCGAGCACTTCGCTGGGCCAGCTCCCGCTGAATCGAGGCATACGGTTCTTGCGGCATTTTAAAAACGGTATGAAAGGTTGTGACCAGCGGTTTTTTTAAAGCGCGTACAAAATCAAGAATATAGGCACCGGCATTTCCGCCGAAAATGCCAAACTCATGTTGCAGCGACACAACTTTCACCGAACTTTGATTCAGTTTCTCAGCGACGCATGCATACGCGGCGCGGTTTTCTTTCTCAATCGCCCAGTTGGAAAACGGATCGTTCGGATACACGGTGTCTTTGTCCTTGATGACAACAACCGGGTCATCGAGCGCATCACGTTTCGCTTTCTGAACGCCCTGTCTTAGATGATAGGTATAGGTTGCAATCCCGCACCGTTGAGGCAAATACGTACTTACATAGGCTACCTGTTCACTCATATCAACATCGCACTCCTTTAAATTGATTGTTACGCGTGATACAGGAATTAGCACTCGCTTGATTCGACTGCTAACACTATCGTAGTCTTTTTTTTCGGAAAATTCAAGGTGCGCATGACCACATACCGTTAACCACGGATGTTCCTTTAGCGCGGCAACAAGGAAAAGGCGAGATAAAGTGCAATGCCCCAAATCATCACAGCTGACAGCTTATTTACGAGGGATCGGATGCGCGTGCCGTCACTGATCTTGCCCACCCCATGCCCGCACCAGGCAAGTCCGAAAAACCACAGCCAAGAGACCGACGCACAAGCAGCAGCAAAGGCCCATTTTTCACTGCCGCTGTAATTGAGTGCGTTCGTTCCAATCACGCCGATGGTATCCAAAAGCGCATGCGGATTGAGCAACGACACCGAGAGCGCAAAGGTTACTTGTTTTTTCGCCGCAAATAATTCTGCGTGATTCGGCTTTATATTTGCCTGCTCCTTCCAAATTGAGAACCCGATCCAGATTAAAAAAAGAACGCCACCCGCCATAATGAGCCGTTGCACGCGCGGATCGGAAAAGAGCAGCATCGAAGCTCCGGAGACCGCTAGAAAAATGAGTAATGTGTCCGAAAACGCTGCGGCAATAATTGCCGCCAGTGCGCCGGTAATCCGCGGCGCCCGTGCCCCTTGATTAAAGATAAAAATATTCTGAGCGCCAAGCGGCAAGATCAGCCCAATTGCGAGAATAAAGCCATGAATAACAGCTGAAAGCATTGACGAACCCCCTTGAAGTTTCATAAGTCCCCAGTCCTTATTTTGATTGAAAAAAAGAAAAAAGTCTCCAACCAAACTTTTTTCTTTAACCCAGCCAAATCATGATAAAATTATAGATAAATTAGGCAGTTGGCCTTTTCATTAACTATTGACTGCCAACCAAGTAGTGGAGGAAGAACAATGCCATTGAAGCGCCAGTCGGCTATCCCTTTGTACCGTCAAATTCAAGACTATATTGCAGAAAAAATAACAAGCGGCGAGTGGGCGAGCGGTGCCAAACTTCCATCGCAACGCGCACTTGCCTCTTTTTTTCATGTGAATCGCAGCACCATCATTACTGCACTTGAGTCTCTAGCTGCACAAGGACTGATTGAGGGGCAGGCGCGGCGGCGGTACGCGCGTGATTAATAGCACCTGGAGCCTCATGGCGCAGAAGAAAGCAACCGACTGGGGCACTTATGTTGAAGCCGGCCGATACAAACCGAATCTTCCGATGATCCAAAAAATCAATCAAGCCGAATTTAATCCAAGGGTGATTCGCATGGGAACCGGCGAGCTCAGTCCCGAACTGCTGCCCAGCGAAAAATTCACTGAATTAGTTAAAGCGCTATCGCCAAACCTACTTTCACTCGGCTATCAGGAACCCAAAGGAGCGCTTCATCTGCGTGAAGCGCTGTCCCGCCATCTGAAAACAGACGGCATCAATGCCTCTCCTTCTTCCATTCTTGTGGTATCCGGAGCCCTGCAAGCCCTGCAGCTTATTTCAAGCGGATTACTTGACCGCGGTTCATCGTTGCTGCTCGCAAAGCCCTCTTACCTTTACTCCGTTCACGTTTTTCAATCCTTAGGCATGCGTTTCATTGGTCTGCCAAGCGATCATGAAGGCCTGCAGCCGGAACGTTTGGCGGCGTGCAAACGAAAATATCATGGCGTCATTCTTTATACGATCCCTTCTTTTGATAATCCGACCGGCGCGCTCATGCCGGAGAAGCGAAGGCAACAGCTGCTTTCCGTCTGCCAGCAGGAACAGCTGCCGATTATCGAGGATGATGTGTACCGTGAACTCTGGCTGGACGCGCCTCCTCCCCCATCCTTGAAAAGTATGGATCGTTCTGGAAACGTCCTCTATGTTGGCAGCATGTCTAAAGTGCTGAGCGCAGGACTGAGAATCGGCTGGATCGTTGGTCCTGAAGCGGTGATTGAACGACTCGCCGACATTAAAATGCAAAGCGACTATGGATCGAGTTCCTTAGCGCAATTAGCGGCTGCGGAATGCCTGCGAACCGGACTCTATCAGGAACATGCGGCCTTTGTTCGCAAACAGCTGCGCATGCGACGCAATCATCTCGTTGATCTGCTTCATACCTACTTTGCCGATCTCGGCCAATGGCAAATTCCTTCAGGCGGGTTTTACATCTGGCTGGAGCTGCTCCCGGCGATTGATCCTAAGCTGCTCTTTGAAGCCGCTTTGCGTCACGATGTACTGATCAATCCAGGTGTTCTCTATGATCGCAACGCGCGCCGCTACTTGCGGCTATCCTATGCCTACGCATCATTGCAAGAAATGGAGCAGGCCATGCAGCGATTACGGAAAATCGTATTGGAACTGGCAAACTAAACGGTTACAGGCAATCAGTCAAAGTTGTACCTAACCTCGTTAAAGTCGTACCTAACCTCGTTAAAGTCGTAGCGAAAACGTGTAAAGCTTAGCTCGATTAAGGGTCTCGCGGCTTAGTGCATCAGCTGTCGTCGATGGCGGGCGCACGCAAAAAACCTCCGCTCAAGCTGAACGAAGGTTCTCTTAAATCATCTCTCACTTTTTTCGCATTAAGAAGTAAGGTTCAACCGGTGCATCGACGGTCATGGTGACGGTCATCATCGGATTCGGTGCCCGATCGATCGGCTCGCCGTCTTCGTTCCACAGATCGCGTACCGTCTGTTTAAAATGGACAAAACCTGGTCCGTAGAATTCCACTTCTTCACCGACACCGAAATGATTGCGCTGCTCTAAGGTAGCCAGATGCGTCTCCGGATTATAGTCGAGCACTTGCGCGGCAAACGTGTATTTCGGAATCTTGCGCGGCTTGCCGAACAGCTGCTCCTTCTCGCCAGGAACACCATAATAGAAGCCGGTCGACAGATCACGCTGAGCCACTTTCCAGATCTCCTCTTCCCATGCCGGATCGAAGCGGAAGTGTTCCGGATCCTCACAATATGCGTCAACCGCATTCCGATAGACATTGGCAACGGTCGATACGTAATGAATCGACTTCATTCGCCCCTCAATTTTAAGACTGTTCACGCCGGCGTCGATCATATCCGGCAGGTGACGCAGCATCGCCAGATCAACGGCGCTCATTGAGAACGGCTCGCCGTCCTGTATGTGGCTGCGCGCCTCGCCCTCATCCATGTCGAATAGGTCATATTTCCAGCGGCAGGATTGCGCGCAGCCGCCGCGATTGGCGTCGCGATTTACCATATGATTGGAAAGGGTGCAGCGTCCGGAATAAGCGATACACATCGCGCCATGAACAAACGCTTCAATCTCAATATCCGTATGGCGGCGCATTTCGCGTATTTCTTCAATACCTACTTCGCGGGCAAGAACGACCCGTTCCAAACCGAGGCTTTTCCAGAATTCAAGCGTTTTATAATTGGTTGCCGACGCCTGTGTGGACAGATGAATCGCCAAACCCGGTGCCGCTTGTGCACAGATCGTAATCATTGCCGGATCAGAAATGATCACCGCGTCGATGCCGATAGATTGCAACGTTTTGAAAAACGCATCAGCGCCTCCGGCATCGCCTTCGTGCGTCACCATATTCGCCGCAACAAATACTTTCGCGCCGCGCGCGTGAGCAAACGCAACCCCTTCCGCCATCTCTTCATAGGAAAAGTTTCCGGCACGTGAGCGCAATCCATAGGCTTGTCCGCCGATATAAACCGCATCTGCGCCATAACGAATCGCCATTTTTAATTTTTCCAGATTACCTGCCGGCGCAAGTACCTCTGGTTTATTTTTTATTACTGTCATGTTCGTTCTCCCTTGCTGTAGTTCTGAGCTCCTCTGCCTAGATCAATGGACATCTTCAGGATTCTTCAAATAAAAGCCGGTGCCGAGTGGACGGTGTGCCGGCTGCAGTTTAGCCAATCGGTTGGCAAAGCTTTCCGGAACAAACGCGCCCGCCTCGACTGCACGTCTTGCTTCATCAAACAGTGCAACAATGCGGACAAAGCGGTCACCGTGAAGCAGTACACCATCCAGCTTCCATGTCTTTAATCCATGTTCCTGCATCGCGCCGAGCTGACCAATCAGCGACAGATCTTCAGTCGAGAAAATATGTGTCCCGTCTTCATCCTCGAAAATCGGATACTGGCTGTCTGCATTTTTCGGATCACGCAAAAACAATTGTTGATCGGGCGCTTCCGCATGGGTATAGGTGAAATAATTGGTAAGCAGCGGCCGCCCTGATTGATGGATGCAGGTCGGGCCATAGACCTGAACTTCAACCGGCTGCTTGAGTTTCTTCTGCATCGCAAACAACTCCTTCAAGGTTAGCTCGCGAGCGGCAACCGCCCCGGAAGCGCCTTGATTGACCCAAAAAGCGATTTGTTCTGCCGAGGTCACAAGTGTTCCTGCATCGTAAACAAACGGCAGTTCCAGTTTCAATTCTTTTAGTGTAAACATCGCGCCCGGATCACCGATTGCAACCGCATCGGCACCGAAATCGGCTAACTTCTGCAAGTAGTCCGGCAGCTGCGCGATCTGCTGATTGTGCATCAAGGCGTTACACGAAACCGTGACCTTCTTGCCGCGCTGATGCGCTCGCTTGATCACGTCTTCGATTTGTTCGAGACTGAGCGGCTGCGGCAGGCGAAGACCAAAGGGATGCCCACCAATGTAAAGCCGATCCGCGCCCACGTCCAAAAGCGCTTCTGCCTGCTCCAATGACTCTGCAGTAGCAATAAGTTCAATCAAAAAAATAACCTCCGTTTTTCAAGCAATAGCTGTTCTCATTATAACATGACACTGTTGATGCCGAACCTTTGAGATAAGGCAATTTAATGTGTATTTTCCACCGCGTGTGCTATGCTTTTTGTAGAAAAGACGTTGACACGCGGCGGTACTGCTTTTGCGGTACCGCAAGGAAGGAGAACCAACGAATGATCGGTTTTATCGGAATTGGACTCATGGGCAGCCGCATGGCCGGCCGCCTGCTCGATGCAGGAAATGATCTTGTCATCTACAATCGTACCCAGTCAAAAATGCAGCCACTGATTGAGAAAGGCGCAAAGGGTACGTCATCCCCTAAGGAAGTCGGCAGCCAAGCAGACATCGTGTTCACGATGCTTGCCGATCCGAAAGCAGTTGATGCCGTTGCCTATGGCGAACAGGGACTGCTCGCCGGCATGAAGCCGGGCAGTCTTTGGATCGACAGCAGCACGATCAGTCCGACACAGTCGGTACAGTTAGCAAAGCGTGCGAACGAGAAAAAGATTCGCTTTCTAGACGCGCCGGTTGCCGGATCAACGGGACCGGCTGAAAAGGGCGAACTGCTCTTCTTTGTTGGTGGCGATGCCGCTGATCTTGAAGAAGTTCATCCGCTGCTCAATGTGATGGGCAAAGCCGTCCATCATAAAGGAGCGAATGGAGCCGGAACCGCGATGAAGCTTGTCAACAATCTGATGCTCGGCCAATCGGTTGCCGCGTTTGCAGAAGCAGTCGCATTCGGAGAGCGTCTCGGTCTGGACAAGGAAGGCGTCATTCAATCGCTCTTCGCCGGGCCAACCGCAGCACCGATCCTTCATTTCAAGGAAAACAAGATGCTGAAGGAAGACTTCGAGAATGCCGATTTTAAAGTCAACAGTATCTATAAGGATATGGAACTGGCTTCTGAAGAAGCATACGGACATGGCTTTGCGCTGCCACTATCTAATCTGGTCAAAGCGTTTTACGGACTCTGCCAGCAGCAGGGAAAAGGTGATTATGATTTTGCAACCATCTATGATTTGCTGAAAAAGCACTAATTGAAACGATTAAGGAGCAAGAGGCCGTAAACCCCTTGCTCCTTTTTATTTGATACGTCTTTTTTTCCATTTTTTCACAGTGGCGCGTCGTTGCTGCTTTGCCTGCAGCAATTGATCCGCTGCCCGCTTGATCTTTTCCGGCAAGGCAAGCATCGGATCAGGATCGATCATCACATTCACATTATGCGTTTTGGCAATCGCCGCTGCTTGCAGGGCAACACCGACCGCCGCATGCTGCAGCAGTAAAATCACGCTGCTGCGCATGATGCTCCGTTTCACAATCGGCAGTTCCTCTTCTCCAAGCGTTTCCCCGCTGCTGTGCAGAAAAAATACACGCGCCGTTCCTTGAGTGCAGCTGCTGACCACCGCCGCTTTTCTACGGTTGCGGTGCGCGCGGTTGGCAATCTGCACACCTGCAAACGGAAGCGCACCATCTGAATGTGAAGCGCCAACGACCAAGATTGTCGGCCTTTTTCGCTTTCGCCTCATGTTATACCGGATTGGAGACGATCAAATCCATGGTGCCGAGCAGCTGCAGCGTTTGAACCGCAGCAGGTACAACCAGATGATCGCCTTTTTTCAGATCATAGCGCGTGCCCTCGATTTGCAGCGTGCCTTTCCCATCAAGAACACTCATTAACAGAAACGGCCAATTCTTCTGGATTGGTTCGGTGCGGCCGCGTACATCCCAATGCGATACGGTAAAAAGATGCTCACGAAGCAATTCGGTGAACTTTGCCTCCGCTTCTTGACGAACATGGTAGGTCAGACTTGGGTCAACATGCGGACAGTTGGCAACATCAATCGATTGCTGGATGTGCAGTTCGCGCGGTTTTCCATCTGAACCCGGACGGTCATAATCATAAACGCGGTAGGTTGTATCCGAGCTCTGCTGCGTTTCAAGAATCAGACAGCCGCCGCAGATGGCATGAATCGTTCCGCTTGGCACATAAAAAAAGTCGCCCGGTTTCACTTTGACACGGCGCAGCAGGCTGTCCCACTTTTTCTCAGCAACGTCCTGCTTAAATTCTTCACGTGTTTGCGCCGTATGGCCGTACACAATTTCCGAATCTTCATCACAATCAATGATGTACCAGCACTCCGTTTTTCCGAACGGTACATGCTCGTGCGTTTGCGCATAGGCGTCATCCGGATGTACCTGTACCGACAGATCCGTCCGCGCGTCCAGTATTTTCGTCAGCAGCGGAAAGTCGTCGCCTGAGTAGTTGTCGAACAGCTCTCTATTTGATGCCCAGGCATCGGCCAAGGTTTTTCCGGAAAGCGTTCCGTTTTTAATCACGGCCGGTCCGTTCGGGTGCGCGGAAATGCCCCAACATTCGCCGGTCGTTTCACTTGGAATCGTGTAACCGAACACATCACGCAGACGCGATCCTCCCCAGATTTTTTCATGAAGCGCAGGTTCTAGAAAAAGCGGTGTTTTATCCATCTCTGAAATCGTCCCCCGTTCTATACAATCCGTTTTCTATTATACCATTCTTTTTGTGACAGGAAATCGATGGTTATTCGAAGCGATGTGTCACACTTTTCTCAGACCCGATGAGCAAAAAAAGTGCCTCACCGTCAAAAATGACGTTTGAGGCGACTTGTTATTTTGGTTCGTCTCGTAGCAAATGGTTGACTTTACTGCGCATCCGTCACCGCTGCATCGGATTTTACCAAGCTGTGGTTTGGCATGAATATGCGATAAACAACGCCTGTCACGAGGACGCCGATCGGCCATGAGAACGCAGCGACTGCTGAAAATGCAGGGAACAATGCCAGAGGAACTGTAATCACGACACCGATCAGAAACGCAGCAAATGCTTTCATATGATAGCCTTTTGTATACCAATAGGCATGATCGGCACCTTCTTGATACAAGTCCTGAACGTTGATTTTCCCGTGTTTAATTAAATAATAGTCAACGATAATAATCGCAAAAATCGGGCCGAGAAAAGCGCCTAGACCGCCAAGAAAATAGTTTACGGCAATTGGATTGGCATACACTTGCCATGGCATGACCACCACCGACAGAACCGAAGTAATCATCGCTCCACGCCGGAAGTTAATCCGTTTCGGCGCAACATTGGCAAAATCATAAGCCGGCGAAACGAGATTCGCCACAATGTTAACCCCCATTGTGGCAATGATGAAAACCAGCGCACCGACGATCAGGAAAAAGGGATTGTCGACACGCTGAATCAGCAGCACCGGATCGGTAATCGCCTTTCCGAAAACGGTAATAGTTCCGGCCGTGATCACCACGCTGGCCAGCGAAAAGGCCGTAAAGTTGACAGGAAGTCCCCAGAAATTGCCGCGTTTTGTTGTTTTTACTGATGGAGAAAAGCGAGTAAAGTCGCTGACATTGAGAATGATGGTTGAAAAGTATGCGATGACAAGCGAAATGGCACTGAAGAATTGGACAATTGCTTGGCCGGAAGAAACCTTTACCGGACTGGCACCGATATCGATTTTGCCGCCCGCCTTAAACGTCATCCATCCGATTAAGATCAGCATCATCGCATAGACAACCGGTCCACAAAAGTTATCAAACTTTCGGATAAATTCCATTCCATAGTTAAAAATGAAAAATTGCAAAGCCCAAAGGAACAGAAAACCGATCCAGCCAGGAGCAGACAGTCCGAGAAAAGTTGTCCCCATCATCGACTTCATATCTGGAAAGATCAAAAGCAGGATCGCAACAACGGCGACCGAAGACAGATACGTTTGAATGCCATACCAGAAAATCGCAATGATCCCGCGAATCAAAGCCGGCACATTCCCTCCAAACACACCAAAGGAAATACGCGAGAGCACGGGATAAGGAACCCCGAGCTTCGTTCCGGCAACACCGGTCATATTTGCCAAATACATCACCACAACTGCACCAATAATTTCCGCAACAAGCACTTCCCAGCCGGTTAAACCGAGAAAAAAGAGCCCCGCCGCGAACGTATAGGTCCCGATGCTGTGCACGTCGGACATCCACATCGAGAGCAGACTGTAAGTCGTCCAGCGCCGCTCGCGTGCCGGTGCTAAATCTTCGTTGTACAGACGGTGACTGGCGCTTGAAACCGTTCCTGTGAAAATAGCTTGACTGGCTTTCTCCATCCATAACCCTTCTTTCAGTTAAATGCACAAACACGCTCGGCACGATCCGCCGCTTTCCGCAACGGATTCAACAGCTTCATTGTTCGGATTCCTAACAACTAACGTTATTAATTTTCACAATATATAGATTAGTACAGAAAATTATGCTCGTCATTAGTCAAGACAACTAAATGTTTTTCTAAAATTAATTAATTTAAACAAACGCTGGATTTATAATGTTATATTTTATTACAATCATTAACGTTAGAAAAACCAAGTTACGCCCGGTCCTTACTTCCGCAGGATGCCGGCTTGGCGCCCACAATCTTTTGTCTGACGGTCACTCCAGCCGCTCGCATCAACAGGGCACGACCGCGGGCGCCCGAGCAATTATGTGACTCCTACGAAAAAAAGCGATGCCGCACATTGTGGGTATCGCTTCGTCGTTTTAGTTGTTATGCTTTTGCCGAGATCCAGCGACCGCGGGCGCTGCTGTTAATCTTTCCCTCAGAATAAACGACGGTACCGCGGTTGATCGTGGTCAGCACCTTTGCCGGGAAGATGCGACCCTCGTACAAACTGAACGCGTTCCGTTGCAGCAAGCGTTCACGGGTGACCCGCTCCGTTTGGTTCAAATCGACAATCGCCAGATCGGCATCTTTTCCAATGGCGATTGCTCCTTTACATGCCGACAAGCCAAAGCGCTCGGCGGGATGGCGCGCCGTCCATTCGGCGACCTTCGTCAGTGAGATTTCATGATCTAGAGCAATTTCAATCGCGCTCAGCAATGAGAATTGACCACCGCTGATGCCGCCCCAGGCTTCAAATAGATTTTCTTTGTCTTTATCCTTCCACTCACAGGGGGAGTGATCGGAAGAAATGAGATCGATTTGCCCCTGCAGGAGCCGATCCGTCAAGCCGATCCGTTCGGCTTCACTGCGCAGTGGCGGCGCACATTTTCCGACAACACCACGCTTTTTGAAATCATCGTGATTATAGAGCAAATAATGGGGACAGGTTTCCAGTGTAACGTTGAGCCCTGCCTTTTTCGCCGCTTGGATGCGCTGAACGGCTCTGACGGTGCTGATATGTACAAAGTGAAGCGCGCAGCCGGTTAATTCAGCAAAGAGGAGTGCACGCGAAACCGCTTCGACTTCGGCGAGCGGCGGGCGTGATTCGGCATAGTCATCAAAGCCGGTTCGTCCTTGATTCAATTTTTCCTGCTGCAGAAAAGTAACCATTGGTGCACTCTCGGAATGCAGTGCCAGAATACCGCCGAACTCGGCTATTTTTCGCATACCGGCAAGCAGAGACAAGTCATCCACGGATTTGAATTCAGCGTTGCCCGATGGTGAGAGAAATGCTTTGAAACCGATGGCCCCGCAATCGAACAAATCCTGCAGATCGTCGAGATGATCGGGAACAAGACCGCCCCAAAGCGCAAAATCGATGCACGATTTCGCTTCACCGAGCGCCACTTTATCCTCAAACGCTTGTTTCGTAACGGTCGACGGAATTCCATTCAAGGGCATGTCGAAAAAAGCAGTACAGCCGCCGGCAGCGAGCATTGCCGAGCCCGTCTCAAACCCTTCCCATTGCGTACGTCCGGGATCATCAAAATGAACATGAATATCGATCATGCCGGGAAAAACTGTTTTTCCTTCTGCATCGATTACCTGCTGCGCTTCACCGTCGATCGCTTCACCGAGCGCAACGATCCGCCCCTCTTTTATGGCAAGATCTAATTTCGTCACTTCATCACTGAGCACAACCGAACCGTTTTTTATCAGCAGATCATAGGCCATCACGTTTACCGCCCCTCCTCATTGCTTTTATCAAATGATTTGCTTGCATGCCTCTTCATTTCTGTCATTCAAGCAACCGTGCGTTTAATTTTCTACAGCTATCTGCTTCTGAGTATAGACATCCATAGCCGCTTGCAATGCTTTACCACGGTCAATCTTGGCACCGCAGCGAATCAGTGCTGCTTCGAGTCCGGCAAGCACATGCAGCACGCAGTCTTCACGGCAGGCATAGCCCATCGTGCCGATACGCCAGATCTTGCCTTGCAGCGCGCCGAACGAGCCGGCAATTTCAATGCCGAAGTGGTTGAGCAAAATGTCACGAACCGCATCGGCGTTCACACCGTCCGGCACGGAGACGCAGGTTACCGTAGGCATTTTGCACTTCGGATCGCCGAACAAGCGGAGCCCCATTGCTTCCACGCCTGCCATCAATGCCGCCTCGTTCACCTTGTGCCGTTTAAAACGATTTTCCAGCCCCTCTTCTAAAACGAGCCGCAACCCTTCATGCAGTGCATACTCCATTGATGTCGCCTCTGTATGGTGGTTAAGACGCCGCTCGCTCCAGTAATCCTGCAGCTGGCTCAGATCAAAATAGTTGCTACGAACCGGCGTGCTTGATCCGGCCAGCCGGTCGGCGTCCGTTGCAATCCCGCGTTCCACTTTTTTACGACGCTTAATTACTTGATCCACGCGATCATTGTACGTCAATGGGACAATGCCCGATGGAATCGACAAGCATTTTTGCGCGCCGCCGATCAGCGCATCAATGTTCCATTCATCGGCACGCACATCCGCGCCGCAATAGGTTGCAACTGCATCAACGACGAGCAAAACATCCAGCTCGCGGCAAGCCTTACCTACTTCCGCCAACGGCTGCATCCGTCCTGTGGAAGTTTCCCCGTGAACCAGTGCGACTACTTTCGGCCTTACCTTTTTAATTTCAGCAATGATCGCTTCCGGATCAAAAACCGTCCCCCATGGGCAGTTCAAGGTGTGGATCTCTGCGCCATAGCGCTCGCCGATTTCAACAAACAGATCACCAAAGCGTCCGTAGATCGGGACAAGCATTCGATCTCCAGGTTCAACGAGACTGGCAATCATTGCTTCCAATCCGGCGCGTGATGTTCCGTCAATCGGGTGTGCCCAATGATTTTTCGTCTGAAACGATGCGCGCAGCATCACCATCACTTCATTCATGATCTTCGTAAACGCAGGGTCGAATTGACCAAGAATCGGCAAGGACATCGCACGCAGAACACGCGGATCAACCGCGACCGGCCCTGGGGTCATGATCATCCTCGGCGGTGTCTGGAGCATAGGATAACGCGACACAACACTCACTTCTTTCACTTTTTTATCGTAAGATTTTTCTTGCAAAATCAGAACGTTTAAAATTTGGCTCCTCGTGCTGATGAGATCAGCATCGCTTCAATAAGCCAATGCGACGCCTGTGGCAGATCGGACAAACATGTTTTTTTAGATTAATAGGCTAAATGATGCAAAAGCTTTATTAACATCTGAACACCGGTTTCCAGGTCATCAAGCTTCGTAAATTCATTTGGCGAATGGCTGATGCCGTTGTGGCTTGGAACAAACAGTAGTGCCGTCGGACAGTAGCTGCCGAAAATCTGCGAATCATGCCCGGCACCGCTCACCATTTTCTTGCACGGTATCCCCGCTTTCTGCGCTAAGGAATAGCCTAGTTCCGCAAGTTTCGGATCAAGCGGCACCGGGAGCGCATCCATCCATTTTGTTATTTGAATCGAAATTCCCGCTTTTCGCGCCTGCTGCCGAAAATCGGCAACCGCTTGACCGCTGAAACGATTTATGACATCGGATTGATGATGACGAATATCAAGGGTAAAGCTGCAGCTTCCGGGGACGACGTTAGGTACATTGGGTGCCACTTTGATGCGTCCAACCGTTGCGACCAGTCCATTCTGCGCTTGCTCAGCCCGGCGGATCACATGCGCGATCATTCGTGCGGCCGCATAGACGGTATCGTGACGCCGATCCATTGGTGTCGTTCCTGCATGGTTACTCTCACCGGTCAACGTGATGGTGTAACGTTGTTGACCGACAATATGCGTTACCGCCGCCCATGTGTTCTGTTCAAGCTCAAGCGTGATCCCTTGTTCGACATGCGTCTCGATAAAACAAGCAATATCATTGCGCGTAGGCGCCGGATAATCGCCTTTGCCGAAGCCGGCTTGCTGCATCGCATCGATAAAGCGGACACCGGATGAGTCCTCCAACCCGGCCGCATCGGACTGCTGATAGGCTCCGGTAATGCTCCCGGAACCCCAGAAGGAAATTGGAAATCGGCTGCCTTCCTCCTCGCACAGCGCCACAACTTCCAATGTGCGTTTCGGCGCGCCGAATTGCTGTCTTAACCGATCGACCGCCAGCAAAGAAGCCAGTACACCGAATGCGCCGTCATATTTACCGCCGTCAACAACGGTATCAAGATGTGACCCGGTCAAGATTACAGGCGCTTTGTCCTCAGTACCCGGCAATCGTCCGAACAGGTTGCCTACATCGTCGAATCGCACAAGCAGACCTGAGTTATTCATTTTCTGCGCGAGCGCCTGCTGTGCCCGTTGCCAAGCCTCATCGTAAAGCAGCCGCGTGACCCCGTCATTTTCGGTTTTACCAAACGACGCGAGCCAGTTAATCGCTTGACGGAGATCGTCTTTTAATGTCTTTGAGGCTTGATCCATCATCACTCCTCGCCTTCTTTCTGCGTTAGATCTCCTAACATACCCCGATTAGGAATAGGATTATTTTAGCAAACAATAGCGATGAGACCATTATAAAATAGTCCAATTTTTCTAATATCGATTGGTTACATTGGCTAAAAAGTCGCCGTCGCTCTTCAAGATAGCACTTAGCGAAAGTTCCTTTTGCTGCGGCTTTGATTTATCACTTGTGCACGGGTACGCACCGATTGCTCGCTTAGCGCGGGCGCCAGAGCATCTGCGCATTGATGCACTGGCTTTTACATAACCAAAAATCATAAACGTTCCTTACCTGTAAGCTGAGTCCTTTCTTTCACAGGATGCGGTGACTTTCGCGACGATTGCCTTGCAGCGAAAATACGCCAATCATCCGTTCACATTTCTGTCACATCCTACAACAAAAATCAAACGTGTAGGCTAAAGCTACAAAAAAGGCATAAATTTGTTAGATTATTTAACACGGTAATTCCTATTTTTTCAGACTTGTTATAAACTTTTCAACAATCAAACAGAACAGGAGGCGGTTTGTGATGACGGCAACAAACGTCAAAAGGAAAACCCCTTATCCAACCGATTGTACCTTTGCCCCGCAAGACTGGAATGTTCTGATAAACTATTGGTATCCGGTGGCCGAGAGCGCTCAAGTCAGCGATCAGCCGCTTGCGGTCACACTGCTTGATGTTGCATTGGTGGTTTATCGCGCAAAAGGAAAAGCGGTGGTTGCCCGCGACTTGTGCATCCATCGCGGAACCCCGCTCAGCATGGGCTGGGTGGAAGATGACAACATTGTCTGTCCTTATCATGGGTTTAGTTACAGTGCTGACGGGCAGTGCGTGTCGATTCCCGCCCATCCGGAGGCAAAAATATCGCCGCGGCTCTGCCTGAGCGTTTATCCGGTTGTTGAACGCTATGGTTTGGTCTGGACCACCCTCGCCGGTGAAGCGGATCACGTGCCGCCATTTCCAATTTGGGGAAATGAAGATTATATTTCCTTTTTAGCACCAACAATCGACATTAATGGATCGGCAGGCCGGCAGATTGAAGGTTTTGTTGATGTTGCTCACTTTGCTTGGGTGCATACCGCAACGTTTGCCGATCGCAACAACGCATTCGTTCCGAGTTACAAAGTGTCGCGCACGGCGGAAGGCATCCACACCGATTACCTCAGCACAGTGAGCAATTATCCAAAAGGGATGGCCGATCCATCCCCTGAAGGATTCAAATGGCTGCGTGAATACGACATCTATCCTCCGCTCTGCGCCCGGCTGATCGTTCATTTTCCAGAGGGTAAGCAGCTTTGGATTCTGAACGCCGCAAGTCCGATCTCCGCCCGCAAAACACGTCTCTTCTGCCCAATTGCCCAAAACTTCGATAAAACGCTCTCGATTGAAGATGCCTGCGCGTTCAACTTAAAAATTTTTAATGAAGATCGGGAAATGGTCGAGAATCAGAAGCCGGAAGAGCTGCCGCTCGATTTGCAGGCAGAAGCGCATATCATGGCGGATAAAACATCGATCGCTTACCGGAAACGGTTGAAGGAGATGGGACTTGGCAAGATCTACACCAGTTAAGAAGCGATTGATCAGATGCCTTCCATGCCTGCTTTGATTCCAGCAAAACAAGGAGGTACAGCTTATGCACTATGTGATTGTCGACAAAGACACATGCATCGCTTGCGGGGCCTGCGGATGTGCTGCTCCGGATATTTTCGGATACGATGAGGACGGTACATCGCACGTCCTGCTTGATGATAATCAGGGAACAAAGGAAATTCCTGAAGCCCAGATCGATGACGTTATCGACGCCTGCGAAGGCTGCCCGACTGAATCCATTAAAATGAGCGGGACCCCCTTTAACGGCGATCCTGCAAAAGAAGAACATGAAGCAAGCTGAAACCTACGAACAATAAATAGACCATGAGGAGTGTGAAAAGAATGGAACAGACCCATTCAAAAGGAAAAATAGTTTCACTTGGGATCCAGCATATGCTGGCGATGTACGGCGGCGCCGTCATCGTACCACTGATTGTCGGCGGCGCGGTCGGACTTAACGGAGCCGAACTCGCCTTGCTTGTTTCCATCGACTTGGTTGCCTGCGGCATTGCCACATTGCTTCAGGCATGGAAAAATCGCTTTTTCGGTATCGGTTTGCCGATTGTGATGGGCTGTACCTTCACCGCTGTCTCGCCGATGATTATCATCGGAAAAGCATATGGAATGCCTGGAATATGCGGTGCCATTCTCATCGCCGGTTTAGTTGTGCTGGCGCTTTCCACCTTCTTCGGAAAAATCCGTTCGCTCTTTCCGCCGGTTGTTGTCGGATCCGTAGTCATGATCATCGGAATCACACTGATTCCGGTTGCGATTAACAACCTTGGCGGCGGGGTCGGCGTGAAGGACTTTGGAAGCCCTCAAAATCTGACACTCGGCTTCGGTGTACTCGCTCTGATCATCATCATGAATCGCTTTTTTAAAGGGTTTATGCAGACAATTTCGATCCTGCTCAGTATTGTTATCGGTACCATCGCTGCCGCATTTATGGGAAAAGTTGATTTTTCATCGGTCGGCCAATCCGGCTGGTTCAGTTTGATCGCTCCGTTCAGTTTCGGTGCGCCGACCTTTCATCTTGATGCGATTATCGCCATGTCAATCGTTGGGATTGTCAGCATGATTGAAACAACCGGCGTCTATCTGGCTTTAAGTGAGATTTGTGGGAAAAAAATAGATGAAAAAGCAATGCAGCACGGCTATCGCGCTGAAGGTCTGGCAATCCTGCTCGGTGGTTTTTTCAATGCTTTTCCTTATACCACTTTTTCACAGAACGTTGGTCTGGTTCAGATGACCCGGGTGAAATCACGCAGCGTCACCGTGGTCTGCGGTGTTGCTTTGGTTGCCCTAGGCCTGATTCCGAAAATTGGTGCGATTACCGTCCTCATTCCAAACGCGGTCATCGGCGGTGCAACGCTGGCCATGTTCGGCATGGTCATTGCTAGCGGTGTGCGTATGCTCGGAAAAGTTGATTTTTCACGTCAGGAAAACTTGCTGATCGTCGCTTGTGCCGTCGGCATTGGCATGGGGGTTACGGTGCAGCCGGCACTATTCGCTCATTTTCCAAGTCTGATTCAGATTCTCACAAATAATGGCATTGTTGCAGGAAGTCTTACCGCTCTTATTCTCAATCTTATTTTAAATGCCGGACGTCGTACTTCTGCAGAGCCAATCGACGCTGCTTCAAAGCAAATGATCGCCGAAACAAGCGCAGCAAAAGAAGTTTGATAGGCTCGCTTATCTGCTGCGCTGATCAGAAAAATCGGGCGAAACTCAGTTCTTACTTCCGCAGGATGTAGTGGCTTTCGCCTTGCATGCAGGACATACTTTCACAGGATGTGATGACTTTCGCGTTGCATACAGGACGTATGCGTACTTAGCGAAAGTTCATTTTTAACTAGCGAAAGTTCCTCTTCCATGCAGCGTTTCGCTTTTACTTTTGAGGATTTCGCTTTAACTTCGGCATTTCGCTTTTTACTTTTCGGGCATGCCATTTGGTGCTCGCATCAACCGAGCACAACCGCGGGCGATTCCGGAGCCTTCCGAGTATACGATTCCCTGCGGCCCCCCTCGGCCTGCGATCAACAAGTTGCTCAAGGTGAGGATTCATCTCATCACTAAAGAACTGAGTTTTCTCCACTGGCAACCTTTATCAAACCAAAAACCCTCCGACATGGTTACAGCCGGAGGGTTTTTATGGGCTCGATTTGCGCAGGAATTTCCCGTTCAACTGCCGCGATAGACTTGGTAGCCCCACGGCGAAACGAGCAGCGGCACATGATAGTTTCGTCCCGGATCATCCACACCGAAACGAACCGTAACGATGTCGAGAAACGCGGGCACGCTTGCGGCTAGCTTCGCGTTGCGAAAATAAGCGCCGATATGTACGTGCAGCTCATAAACACCTGCGCCGAACGCTGATGCGTCAATCAGCGGTGCATCGAGCCGTCCGTCGTGATTGGTCGCCGTGCTTTTCAGGAAGGTCAACGCGTCCCCGTTGACCTCATAGAGATCAATTTGAACATTTGACGCCGGCTTTCCCTGCGTCAAATCAAGAATATGTGTGGTCAATTCGCCCATTATGCCCCTCCTTATTCCTTCTTCACTGCTTCGTCACTTCCAGGACATCGTCCAGACGGAATCGTGCAATTTTTAAAATTTCTGCTAAAGCCCGATTAAACTCGTCTGCACGCGCATGCATCAATCGTTCTTTTAATGCAGCAACAATCGCTGGCTTTGATTTTCCGCGCACCGCCATGATGAAGGGAATATCAAAGCGTGCTTCATACTGCTGATTCAACGTTTTCAGCTGCTCAGCTTCACCCTTCGGAAGATCGTGCAAACCAGCGGTCTTTTGTTCCTCGCCGGATTGCTCGGTCATTTGCTTTGCCGTACCGAGGCGCGGGTGCGCCTGAATCAAGGCTTCTTGCCGCTCTGCACCCGCTGAGGCAACGATTGCCGCCATCGCCTGAAACAAGTCGTCTCTAGAAGCAAACGGCCGTTTTTTCGCTGCTTCACGCACGATCCACGGCGACTGTTCGAAAATACCTCCCAGCTGATGCACAAACACAGCTTCTGCAGCATCATTCAATTCATCTAGGTTCACCGACCTGCCTCCTTTTCGTTTTGTTAATTTTTGAAAGGGTTTCGCAGTCCAGTTGCGCTTGAACGTTCAATCAGCGGCTTCATCCGCAAAGCGAAACGAATCTGAAAGATGGTATCCGGATCCTTCAAATCAGCGCCAAGCAGATTTTCACATTTGTCGATCCGGTAAATGACCGTATTTCGATGAACAAACAACTTCTTTGCCGTCTCTGAAATCTGACAATTGGATTCGAGATAGACAAAGAGTGTATGCAGCAGCACCTGCTCCTCTTCCTTTTTCGGATGGGCAAGGGCTTGCAGCGTCTGCTCGTAGAGTGCGCTCAATTCCTCAGTTGGTATCCGGTGCAATAAATCGCGAATTCCGCGCGATTGATAGATTTGCAGAAACGCGCGCTTGCCCATCTGCGCGCCGGCGTGAAGGGCATCCGCCGCTTCGTGAAATGCATTTGGCAAATCTTCCAGACTGCTAAACGGATGGCTAAGCCCAAAGGACAGCGTATGTGAAAAAAAGCGTACGACACGCTCCTGAATTTTCTTCAGATAGGGCGTCAAAAAACGCAGACCATTATCTCCGGAGGCCACAACTTCAAAAATGACGGCACAACTATGATCGCGGACAAAAAGATGCGCAGCAAACGGCAATGCGGCGATCTCCCCTTCCAAGAAGGCATAGACCTCGTCGGTTTCCATCTGGAAATGCGTATAACTAATCGGATCGGCATCGGCATCCAGTTCGCCGACCACGCAAACCGAGCGCTGACGGTCTGCCAGACCGAATTCTGTTGCCCGGCTGATCAATTCATCGCTTGTCGAAAACGCTCCTAGGATCAGGTTGGTGAAGAAAGCATCGCGCACTTTGCGCTCGGTCTGCTTTAGCGCTTCATCCTTCATCAGCTCGAATGCCAACACGTTCATCGCCTGCTCCACGGTCAGTGTCAGCAACCGGTCGGAAAGCGGCACATGACCGCAGACAAGCAGAAAACAACGTTTTTTCTTATAGGTATAAATCACAAATAAGGAGTAAGTCTGGCGGGTATCCAGTTGTGAAAATGAAGCAAAGTTTGCTTTCTGCTGAAAAAGGGTTTGTTCAAAATCAGCCAGTCGATCGGAAAAAGTTCCATGAGCGAATGCCCGATTTGACGCCGCGATAATTTTTAAATAGGAATCCAACAGGATCGTGGGAAAACCGATCATATCGGACAAGCGTTTCAACAGCCGATCCGTGCTCTCACCGCTCATAATGTGTTCGGTAAACTGTTGGTGCGTATCAATCGCAAATTGAAGCTCCTTTGTACGCGTATTCAGGATCTGCGTCAACGTCTGATTGCCGATATCAACCAGTGAAAGACTATTAGGCAAATCGATCAGCGGAAACGAACACGCATTGGCTAGCTGAACAACCGCTTCCGGAATGTCATTCATAAAACGGCGTGTCTTGATCCCGAGCGCGGCACAGCCTCGCTCCGCCATCTGCGCAACAAGTGTGTAAAAAAAGTCGGGATTGTTACGCAAATGATAGCCTGTGGTGATCAGCCAATCGTTCGGCTTTAAATAGTCGATAATGTCCGGCGCATCCATCATATTGACATTCTGCAGTTCACGATCGACACCTTTTTCGCCGGCAATGAGTTTGAATTCACTGAATATCGGTATCTGAAAAAGTTCGGAGACCCTCATATTCAGCACCTCCTATTCTGTGAATCAGTTTCGGCTCTAGAAAAGCAGCCGTGAATCATGGTCGGAAAATTTCCATCGGATCAGCTTGAAAAACAAATCATTAAATTTTTAAAATATTTTTATAATGTAAGTATTATAGCGCAAGGATCATTTCTGTTCTAGTTATGTTATCTAAATTTTGCAAGAAAATTTAGATGCATCGTGATTGAAACGCTACTCAGGATCCGTTAGGATTAAATCGAATAATGAGATAAATCAAAACTTTTCGAATAGAGGTGCTGTTGAACATGAGCCTTCACGCATTAAACCAACGCGTGAAAACGGATCTTTCCTATCTTGGACTCGACCGTTGTTCGAATTGGGTCCATGAAACGCTCCACCCCGATGGTCATGTCTACGATGCCGTTATTGTCGGCGCGGGGCAGTGCGGGCTGGGGATCGCTTTTGGCTTGATTCGTAAACGCATGACGAACATTCTCGTGATCGATGAAAATCCACAAGGCTGCGAAGGGCCATGGATCACCTACGCACGCATGATGACGCTGAGAACACCGAAACAGCTGACCCCGATTGATTACGGCATCCCCTCGTTGACCTTCCGTTCTTGGTGGGAGGCTCAATTCGGTGAAGATTCCTGGAATGCGATGGACAAAATCGCTCGTCGTGACTGGATGGATTATCTGTGCTGGTACCGGCAAATCCTGAACCTTCCGGTGATCAATCAGGTCAAACTAACACGAATTGACCCGGCAAAAGCCGGCATTCATCGCCTGCATCTCACAGGCGCCGGTGCACCATCGGCGACACTGCTCGCGCGCAAAGTCATTCTAGCGACCGGCATCCAAGGCGGCGGGCAATGGTATGTGCCGGCAATAATTCGCGATAAGCTGCCGAAGCATCTCTATGCGCATACTTCGGAATCGATTGATTTCAATGCACTAAAAGGAAAGAAGATCGCCATACTTGGCGGCGGGTCTTCGGCTTTTGACAATGCGAATTACGCATTGACCGAAGGGGCGGCCGAAGCACATGTTTTCGTTCGACGTAAACAGCTCCCGCGCGTCAATCCGATTCGGCAAATGGAACCATCGGGATTGATTGAGCACTATCACACGCTGCCGGATGCTGAGAAATATGCAGTCATGGCCCATTTTTTCAACCTGAATCAGCCGCCGACCAACGACACGTTTAACCGTGCTGCCGCACGGCCGGGCTTCACGCTGCATCTTGGTTCGCCATGGCTTGACGTTCAGCCCTTAGGTGAGGGGGTGCGTGTTTTAACCGCAAAAGGCAGTTTTCTTTTCGACTTTTTAATTATCAGTACCGGATTACGCACCGATCCGGCACTGCGTCCCGAACTAAGCACGCTGGAACCGTACATTCTCCGCTGGGGAGACCGCTATAAAGCACCGGAAGCAATCGCCAGTCCCGTGCTCGATGCCCATCCATATCTGAGCCCCGGCTTTGCTTACTTGGGGCGGGATACAAAGGGCGAAGCACTGCTGCATGGGCTTTACGCGTTCAATTATTCCGGTATGATCAGCTGCGGCTTGTCTGCCTCCGCACTATCCGGAATGAAATACAGCCTCCCGCTCATCACCGCAGCAGTCGCCGATGAGCTGTTCGCCGACACGCGCGAAGCTTATCTCGAAGATTATTTCAACTATGACACGCCTGAATTTTTCGGTAAATGGCCGAAGAAAACAGAGGCATGACCGGTCGAAAAAAAGAGCTAGATGAACAAAAAATTAAGCGGTTGTCTCAAAAGTCTGTTGACCGGAGACAACCGTTTTTTTAGATACCTTCTTTTTAAGTTAGCCAAACACGTTTCTCACAAACGCAAGCAACTGCCGATCGGTGCCGTAGCCGGAAATGAAGGATAAGCCGATCGGGGCAGCCGACTCAAGAATAGGTACAGTCACTTGTGGCAGTCCGGATACGCCGGCAATACAGGTCAAGCGCATCGTGCGCGCGCGGACTTTATCGCTTTCTTCAGCTTCGGCACTTCGTTTCGGTGCCGGTCCATAGGTCGTCGGGACGATTAACAGTCCATCGCTGCCGAGGAACGCACGTATTTTCTCGGTGAATTGCTGTTTCGTCGCTGCCGCCTGCTGGTAAGCTTTATTTTTTTTCATTTTCGATGCAGCTTCGAATCGGCCGCCGACATCGCTGGCAAAGTGGGGATGATTTTGCTTGATCCACAGGCCATGTGATTGCCAAGCTTCGTAGCCTTGCAGGACGCGAAACGTTTCCGCAAGTTCCGCCGGTTTAGCCAGCGGGAGCTGAGTCGGCTCAATCTTCAGATCTGAAAGATGCTTTTTGATGAATGTGCGAAGCAATTGAAGCACCGACGGATGATCAATCTGAGCCCATGCTTCGTTTAATTGATAAAAGTGCTGGAAGGATGCTGATACGGTTTCCGGCAACAGACAGGAACCCACACGCTCAAGCAGTTCAGCGCTTCGAGCCATCCAGCCGACCGTGTCGAAACTCGGCGCCAGCGGAACGACGCCTTCCAAAGAAACCGCTCCGTGCGACGGGCGAATGCCGAACAACCCGCAATAGGAAGAGGGAATACGCACCGATCCGCCGGTATCGGTACCGATGGCGAAGTCAACCGCTTCTGAAGCAGTGGCCACCGCCGATCCACTTGAGGAGCCTCCGGAGTAAGCATCGGGCACACGTGGATTAATCGTCGGCGGATAGTGGATGTTGTCTCCTTTGAGGCTGTACATTAACTCATCGGTAACCGTCATTCCGCGTAAGCGCGCGCCGCTTTCCAGTAAGCTTTTGATGACCGGCGCATGTACTTCGGCAGCAGGATGAGTGCTCGCCCAAAGCGGCTGTCCCGCGGAAGCTACATGTCCCTGAACCGCAAACACATCTTTTGCAGCAAAAACCGTTCCGTTCAGTACACCGTTTCCCAGCGGCGCAAGGTTTAATCCATCGGTTACAAACGCACCCAAACTGTCTTGACCATCCATCAACCGTTCACCTCGTCAGAAAAAAATTCATTAAGATCAGAATAATAAAAAACAGCGGCTTTGTCATGCGTAAACATAACCAAAAGCAGCTGTCTGAATTAGTCAGTGTGACTAGGCATTCGATTTCTCCATCAGTATCGGTCCGTTTCAAGATTTAATTTTATCGGTCACTTTTGGGGTTTTATCAGCCGCTTTGCAAATTTTATCGGTCACTTTGAAACGTTTATCAGTCACTTTACAGGTTTTATCAGTCACTTTGCACTTTTTCAATCGCCTTCAGATTCGCCTTTATCTGCAAAGTTTCATATAATTGACACAGATTCACCTAAAAAAGGGTATTCGTTCATTGAACAGCTCAAACAGATGATTTGGAGGAAACTATGAAAAACGTGATGAATCAAAAGGATCAGTCACTTGCCATTGAGGCGGCCGATCTTGTTAAGCGTTTTGGAAAGCATCGCGCGGTTGACGGGATCAACCTGGCCATTCCTCAAGGAACGGTTTACGGTTTTCTCGGTCCGAACGGCGCCGGAAAAACGACCACAATGAAAATGCTGGCGACCTTACTCAAGCCCGATGGAGGCACGGCAAAAATCTTCGGTCATGATTTATTTAAGGAGCAGGATGCCGTGCGCGCGTGCGTCAGTCTGACCGGCCAATTCGCCTCCGTTGATGAAGACCTCTCAGGAACAGAGAATCTAATGCTGATTGCTCGATTGATGGGTTATACACGCAGGGACTCGAAGGAACGTGCGGCAGAGCTGCTGGACGCTTTTGATTTGCAGGACGCCGCGAAACGTCAGGTGAAAAAGTATTCCGGCGGTATGAGACGCCGTCTCGACATCGCCGCCAGTATGGTCGTGCGTCCAAAGCTGCTCTTTCTAGACGAGCCGACAACCGGACTCGATCCGCGCAGCCGCAATCAAATTTGGGATATTGTTCGTGCGCTCGTCAGCACTGGAACGACTGTCCTCTTGACGACGCAATATCTAGATGAAGCCGATCAACTTGCCGACCGGATCGCCGTCATCGATCATGGAAAAATCATCGCTGAGGGGACAAGCAGCGAATTAAAAGCCTCCGTCGGAACTGGCATCCTGCACGTCCGCTTAATCGACGCTGCAGCACGTGCCGAGGCGCAGCAATTGCTCAGCACGACACTAGGCACATCGGTGCACCTGTCCTCCGACCCATTGGCACTCTCCGCCCAGCTCTCGGATACGGATAATGCGGCAAAAGCGCTGACGATGCTGAGCGACCATCAAATCAGGGTCAGCGAATTCTCACTCGGCCAGCCAAGCCTTGACGAAGTGTTCTTAACGCTTACCGGCAAACCTGCAGAAGACAGCCCACAAAAAGAAGGTGCGTCGAAATGAATAGCGAACAACAAATGAACAAAATGCGCGCGGCACTTGTCGATCACAAGCGACCGCCGCATCCGAACGGTTTTGCAACATCCCTTGCCTTTACTTGGCGCGCCTTGCTGAAAATAAAATATGTTCCCGAGCAGCTTCTTGACGTCACCTTTTTCCCGGTCATGTTTACGCTCATGTTCACATATTTGTTTGGCGGCGCGCTTGCCGGTTCAACCACCGACTATCTGCAATTCTTAATTCCCGGTATTCTGGTACAGACGGTTGTTTTCACCACGGTTTATACAGGCGTCTCACTCAATGAAGACATTTCAAAAGGAACCTTTGACCGCTTCCGTTCAATGCCGATCTGGGGACCGTCTCCACTGGTCGGCGCACTTCTTGCCGATACGGTACGGTATACACTTGCATCGATCATTGTTATCATTCTAGGACTTATTCTCGGGTTCCGTCCGGCAGGCAGCGTGCTCGGCGTTGTTGCCGGCATCATGCTCGTCCTGATTTTCTCGTTCAGTCTCTCCTGGGTGTTCACGATGCTTGGCCTGATTTTGCAAACAACGAAGGCCGTGATGGGCATTAGCATGACGCTGCTGTTCCCGGTGACCTTTGCCAGCAACATTTTTGTTGATCCGGCCACTATGCCCGGCTGGCTACGTGCCTTCGTCAACATCAACCCGGTATCGATTCTGACCACGTCGCTTCGCCAATTAATGGGTGGTCAGGTCAATGGGATGCAGATCATCTGGGTACTCGTCGTCTCCGCTGTACTCATCCTGATTTTCGCGCCGGTTACGATGTACCTCTACCGTAACAAACGGTAGGCTGATGAGAAAAACCAAGCTGCCCTTAGTCCTAAAACCATTCTGATTTTTGTGTACGCTCCGATTGCTCGCATCAACAGGGCGCGACCGCTGGCGATCCGGAAGCCTTCTCGGAAAACATTGATGATCTTCAGCAAAAAATTGGATCAGCTCGACGCTGATCCAATTTTTTTGTGTTTATTTCACGAGATAAACACGTGCTTCATACGGTTTCAACTGCATCTTATTCTCGTGATCCGGTAAACGCTGCGAAACATTCCCAAGCACCAGTTTCGTTGCCGCTTGTACCAATTCCTGCGAAGAAGGAAAGTCCACCAATGTATCGCTGAAGTTAAGAATGACAAGCATTTTTTCGCGACTGCAGCTGCGCGTATACGCCCACACGTGTTCGTGATCTGGTTTCAAAAGCGCGTAGTCGCCATAACGCAATGCCCGGCTGCTTTTACGAAGTCGAATCAATTTTTGATAATAATAGTAAAGCGAATCCGGATTGCGCAGCTCCGCTTGTGCGTTCACGCGTACAAAGTTCGGATGCACGCCAAGCCAAGGTTTCTGAGTGGAAAAACCGGCATATACTTGGTCACTCCACTGCATCGGTGTTCGGCTGTTGTCGCGGCTGAAGTGCCAAACGGCTTCGAGCGCTTCTTGCTCGGAGCACCCTTCCCGGATCGCCGAACGGTACTGATTAAGCGACGAAAGGTCGTCGTATTTATCAATGGATGGATAATGCACATTTGTCATGCCAAGCTCTTGGCCTTGATAAATATACGGTGTCCCTTTCAGCAGCGTGTAAAAGGTCGCCAGCAGTTTCGCCGAAATTGTCCCCGCCTTCACGGCTTGATCACCGAGGTAGCTGTTGATTGAGCGCGGCGAATCATGATTTTCCAGATAGAGTGCGGACCAGCCGCTTTTATTGACAAAGTGCTGACTTTTCGAGACAATCTGTTTCAAATCGGTAAGCGACCAAGGCATCGGCTCGTACCATTTCTGTTCCGATCCGACCCCCATATTGATATGATCGAACTCGATCAGCATTGAGAACACGCCGTTTTCCCCGGTGAACTGCGGAATCTGTTCTGCCGGAACGCCGGGCGCTTCAGCGACGGTAAAAATGTCATAGTTGTCAAAGGTGCGCGCCTTCATTTCGTGCAGGTAGTCCAAGATTCCAGGCTGATTCAGCGAGGCGCGTCCGACCGGTGCCAATCCATCCTCTCCATTCGGCGGCAGATCTGTAAATCGTTCCGGCTTTTTGATGTAAGTAATGGCATCAAGTCGAAATCCGCCGACACCTTTCTCTAGCCAGAACGTGATAAATTCATAGATTGCTGCCCGCACATCCGGATTAGCCCAATTCAAATCCGGCTGCTCCGCTGCAAAGCAGTGCAAGTAATACTGGCCTCGCTGCTCATCAAACGTCCAAGAGGAACCGCCAAACTCTGCGCGCCAGTTGGTCGGGGCGGTGCCGTCCGGCTTTGGGTCCCGCCAAATATACCAATCTTTTTTTGCATTCGTACGGCTGCGCTTTGATTCAAGGAACCAAGGATGCTGGTTTGAGGTATGATTAAGGACAAGGTCCATGACAATGCGCATCCCGCGCTTTCCCGCCTCACTAATCAGCTGATCCATATCCTGCATCGTTCCGAACTGTGGGTGAATTGCTTTGTAGTCCATGATGTCGTAGCCGTTATCCACCATCGGCGATTGGTAAACCGGATTGATCCAGATTGCCTCAATACCGAGATTTTGCAGATAATCCAGTTTTTCAATGATCCCTTTAAGGTCGCCACTTCCATCATCATTCGCATCTTTGAAACTCTTAGGATAAACTTGGTAAACAGCGATTTCTTTCCACCAATCACGTTCTCCCATGTGCAAAGCCTCCTTTTACGCATTCTGATACCCTTTGTCCCATTCTATGATCCTTGCCAGCGTTCAATCAATTGAATTTGATTGTTGCATCTGAATTAATGATACCTCAGATTTAGTCACTTACGAAAGACCGTCCAAACCAGTCCGAGTCTTTTGCAGTTACGGTGTCTGTGTATACTCCGGTTGCTCACACTTGGGTCACAATCGAGTTACATGCAAAAAGCAGCATCAAAAGTCGTTATGCCGGCTCTGATACCGTTTTCAACCCTACGCATCCAGTGAATATTTTATGAAATATTTTTTTCTGCAACCGGCATTTTCTGGCGGTAAAACATCGAGAACATGAGGCCATAGATCATCATTCCAAGATAGGCGATGCCCGCCAGAATGAAAAAGGTCCACGAATAGCCGAACCAGATGGTCATGGGTATGGCTATCGGCGCAATCGTCCGACCAAGCGAAAAGCGCAGCCCGGCCGCAGCAAAGTATTGCCCGCGCAAATGTTCCGGCGCAAGTTTGGCAATGAAACTGTCCTGCACGCCAACCGTCATCAGCTCTGCCCAGGAGAACAAAACAATCGCTGCCAGAAGCAGCCAAGCATTGATCGTTGCCCCCATAAGAATCATGGCCACCCCATAGCAAAAAGCCGAGACCATGAACACATTACGCTCCCGGAACTTGGTCATCCATTTTGTCACGCTCACCGTCAGCAAAGCCACACACAACCCGTTCATAGAGACCATTAGACTAAACAGATTTTTTCCGTCAACAGTCAGCTGCCAACCGCGAAATGAGAACAGCGTCTGCAGCGGCACCCGATCCGTTGTGTATACGGCAATCAAGAGATCCAGCTGCAAAAAGGTTTGCGCAACCAGAACCCCGGCTAAGATATAGAGCAGAAAAATACGATCATTGAAGATCACTCTGTAATCGCCAAGCTGATCCTTCAGATGATGCAGCCATTTTTTATTTTCTTTCAGGTGTTCCGCCGCTTTTTTCATTGGTACCGTCTCATGGATCCAGTGTTGCAGTACCCCGACGAGCACAACACTGACCAGTGTGCAAACGACAAGAAAGCCGAAGCGATAATCGAAAAAGAAGATCGCGCCGAGTAACGGACCGATGACAACCATCACATTGATCGACGTATAAAAAACGGCAAAAATGCCGGCTCGATCATGCTCAGGGACAACATCGGCGATCATCGCGTGGCTGGCCGGCTGATACAATTGGCCGAACAGACCAAGCAGTGAAAAGCTGATGAAGGTTACCCAAGGCGACGTCAGCCATGGTGAGTTGGCAAGCGCAAAGAGTGCAAAGCAAACCGCTTGGCCAACCGCTGAAAAAACCATCATTCGTTTGCGACCGAAATGATCGGCACAATAGCCGCCAAGCAAGCCAATCGCCGTACCGATCACCTGCGATAAAATCAGCAGCAATCCGGCTGTCTCCTGTCCAAAATGATCCGAAAAATAGATTGCCATAAACGGAAAAAACATCCAAAAGAGAAGATTAAAAAATCCTTCGCCAATCAATCGTACTTTTAAATTAATGTCCCAATCGCGCCATTTCAAGCAAAATCCCGCCTTTCTTCAAGAGCACAACAAAAAGAGCCTGCACCCGGCACAATGCCGTTACAGACTCTTTTCATCTCAAAAAGGGTCTCAGACGCAGCACAGCGACACTTTTTCGCAATCCTCACTTCTTCCAAGAAAATCAGAAGTTTTTCCATTCAATTGTTGCTTAACCGAACGAAGTGATGCGCGAATCGACGCAGCCATGAATCAACCCTCATTTCCATTAACTTGTGGATCATGATTTCTTTGATTTTCAAAACGCCTTGCTTTACGCGTTTACGGCCGTAACAAATTGTTCCACATCCTGATTAAACGCTTCGAGCAGTCGGTTGGTGATCGGTCCCGGTTTTCCGCCTGCAACCTGTCGATCATCGATTTGCAGCACCGGAGTCACGCGTACGCCGGTACTCGTGAGAAACACTTCGTCTGCAGCCAGAAGTTCAGCCGTTGTATACGTGCGTTCGTCAACCGGAATCCCCAGCCGCTCGGCAAGCTGGAGCACAAAGATACGGGTAATGCCGTTCAAAATAAAATGGTCGGCAGGATGCGTGATCAAAACGCCGTCTTTCACCATGAATACGTTACAGGTTGTGCCTTCGGTAACAACACCGTCGCGGTGAAGAATCGCGTCAGCGGCACCGCGTTCAAACGCTTCTTGATTTGCCAGCACATTGCCGAGCAGGTTCAACGTCTTGATATCACAGCGCAGCCAGCGGATGTCATCAAGCAAACTGACCTTGATCCCGTCTGCGTGCAGATCCTCATCCTTATCGGTCGCCTCAACACTGGCGGTCAGCACGGTATCGATCGGCTGCTCCGGGAACCGGTGTTTGCGTGCAATCGCCCCGCGCGTGATCTGGAAGTAAACGTAACCGTAGTCCATGGCATTTTCCTTGATCAGCTTATCCAGATTTTCCGCCAAATGGTCAGTAGCGTAAGGCAGTGCAAGCCGCAGTTCGCGCGCACTCCGTTCCAGTCGTTTCATATGCAGATCAAGCAGAAACATTTTTCCATTATATACGCGCAGCGCTTCATAGATCCCATCGCCAAACTGATAGCCGCGATCCTCCATATCTACTTTCCCCTGACTGCGGTCTATAAAACGGTCATTATATAATATCGTACTCATCGCCGTAAGCCCCTTTCTTTGCCTCCACATAATGGTTGTTCATTGGTGTCGAGCATTGAAACCTTTTCATTCATTATACCTTGAGATTCAAGGCGTTCTCAATACTAAATCAGTAGAAAAACGGGGCAAGACTGCGCCTAAACGAATCTCCCTTTTAGACCACAAAAAAAAGAGACAGCAGCCTGCCTCTTGAGGAAAATGGTCTGTTGTTCTTTAAAGCAAAATGTCTTGCAAAATCGGATCCTCATGCAGAATGTGGTGCGCGCGGTCACGATATTCCGCCCGGTGCAGATACGTGCAGCGCATCGGTTTCATTTCCGGAGCACGATCAATCGCCATATCAAAATCAGCAACCGTCATCCCGGCGGATTTGGCGAACGTAAAGAACCCGGTATCTTGAAGGACCTTGGTGATGCGTTCATAACGGTGATCCTGCACCTTGCTCATGAGATAGCTGGCCACGCCAACTTGAATGCCGTGCAGCTGTGGTTTCGAGCCATAGGTGTCAAGTGCATGCGAAATCAAATGCTCACTGCCACTGGTCGGCGCACTGCTGCCGGCAATCTCCATCGATATCCCGGCCATGGTCAGCGAATCTACCAATTCTTTAATGAAAAGGTCGTCACGAATCGTACCAAAATCAGTCCGAACAAAGCTGTTTACCGCTTTTTTCGAAAGCATCAGGGCACAGTCATCAACCCGCGTCACGCCGTTCTTTTCCTCAAAGATCCAGTCTTCAGCCGCGGTAATTTTCGATACAAGATCGCCAACTCCGGAGTAGATAAAGCATTCCGGAGCATTTCTGATGACATCGACATCAATCACGATTCCGTAGGGCATCTTCGCATGTACCGAAATGCGCCGTCCATGAATCGTCAGCGACGTATTGGAACTGGAAAAACCATCATTTGACGTCGATGTAGGAACACTGATAAACGGCCATTTGCGCAACAATGCGGTATATTTTGCGGCATCCAATGCCTTGCCTCCGCCGATGCCGACCACAGCTTCGGTTTGTGCCGGAAGCTGAAAAGCGTCGTCTACGACGTGATCGATATCAATATCACCGACTTCCTTTTGCTCAAGCACCTCAATTCCGGCTTGTTTCATCGACCCCAATACTTTATCGCCAAGCATCTCAATTAAACCCGTCCCGAAAAAAAGAACAACCTTGCTGAATTGATGACGCGCAAGCATACGACCGAGATTGGCTAAATTTCCCTTGCGCACATCGAGTAATGATGGAACAACAATCTGATGATTATCGACCGCCATTGATGATTGCCTCCTCATGAGTGGATAGATAATTTGCAACATCCTTAAAATTATTGATCGCAACATAGTCTCTGTGTTCTTGATCGAGCAGCGGCTGCAACTTGCCTTTGGCGAAAATTGTATCCGTCAACAGCGCCGCCTTTAAGTCGGGGCCGCTGTCGCCTGCATAAAAAACCAATTCATAATCTTTCATCAAGTCCGTGGCGAGTTTCTGCTTATCGATTCCATACAGTTCTGAGAAATACGGGCCGTTAGGGTCTACCTGCAATTGAATGCCTCGATCTGCATACACACCGGGATTCGAATAAACCGGTACATCTGTTATACCCTGTTTCTCAAAAATCCGTTTAATGTAATAATCTGTACCAGCACTAATGACAACAAAATCACCGCCAAGCTTCTTGACCTGCTCAATCACCGCTTTGGCATCCGGATCAAAAGGAACGGCATCAATATCTTCATCAAGCTCCTGCTGGTCACGGTCAGCGCGGCTGAATAAGCGGCTGAGATACTCAAGATCGGTCATAACCTTCTGGTCCCAGTCTTCATATAGCTTCTCCGCTTGATCAGCAAAATGGCGGTTAATGAGTACATGAAAAAAATCTTTATCGGATAACGTACCATCAAAGTCAGAAATGAAAAGGAAACGCTTTGTCATACAATAATTCTCCTTTTTTTCATCTGTTATATTACAGTTTCAGTATAACAGATATTTTTTTTATTCCATTTTCTGCAAGCGCAACCAATATGACGAAGTCATGAACACTTCTAGTATGACCCTTTTTACGGTTATTCATTGTTGCGACCGTCGTGCGCGAACTCAATGCGCCTTTAAGCACGTAACAGCTGATCGCAAATAGCGACACCGTTTCGCTCCCGGCAAATAGCGAATCTTAATTCGCGCGGCATTCTACCTGTGCCTCACATTTCATCGCCGCATTAAAAACCTTAATCTTAAATCATGTGTGATGGGCTCATGTCTTTTCGGTGCTGAATCTCGCCGCTTCGGTTACTCGCTTGCCGCGGGCGCACCGCGAGCCTCCTCAAACAGGCAGGAATCTGCGCGGTCTTCCTTGGCTTGCATCAACAAGGCGCGATCCGCAGGCGCCAGAGCATCTGCGCGTTTGATGCACAGTCTTTTGCGTGACCAAAAATCACATACTCTCTTTATCCGCAAAAAATCCTGAGACTCGGCGTATCGCCATCCCAGGATTTTTGTCATGGTTTACCCATTTATTCATCTTCGCGAACAGAATCTACAATATAAAAGGTGCCATTTTCTTTAAAACCAAACCGTTTCGGCTCATCATTCGTTTTTGAGGATTCTGCATCATCATAGACAGTCATTCGCTCGCGAAGCTGATGCGCGTATTGCATCGCGCGCATTACTCGCCCTCCGAACGGACGCGCATGCATGGGCAGCTCAATGTGTTTTCCGCGCGACAGCATGACCGCCACACTCCCTTTTTGTTCATTGTCCGACCATTGTCGGACATGTGAGAAGGACAGCCAAGCACAGGTGTCCGAACGTTCCGTCATCGAAGACAGGAACACAATACCGAGTTCGCCGCAAACACAAATCGGGGGCATACTTTTGTAGCCCATTTCCACAGCTACTTTTTTTCTACCACTATAGGTAGAGCCATAATAGCCGCAAGACTGTGCGACAATCGTTTTAGGAAGCGCCTTGACGTAGCGTTGTGCTGATTCTTCGATCACAAGGGTGCCTCGGTCTCCATCCGATAATTCACAAGGAACCAGCGCCATGGTCTCAGGACGAATAATGTAGTTTTTTTCTGTTTTCATTCAATAACCTCTTTCCTGATCGTATTCATAAACACAGACACAACAGCATTTGAGTGGAATCCACCGCCCCCGGGGAAAAACATTCAGCGGTTTCTAAAGGAGAGAAGAACTTTCAAAGCAGAGGATCAATGCCCCTGCTCTTATACCTATTATTATACAAATATTGGCACAACTTTCAATTATTTAACCGCCTTTATTTTCAGAAAAAATATCTTTTTCACATTTTGTTCATAATTATTGGAATAATCGAGCAAAACGGTGTCCCCTACTGAAAAGCACCGACATCCGCAGATATCGGTGCTCCTTCTTTTTTCCTTTATGGTTTTTCGATATAGTCCTCTTTTGAATAGAGATGCAGCTTCGTACGGCAGATCCATTCGAAGAACCAACCGCAAACAAATGGAATAATCAAGAATATGAAAATCAGAAGCAACAGATTTGCCCCGGTTGCGCCGCCCGGCATAAAGCGCACGGCGTTGATCGGTCCGACAAGACCGGAAAAGCCGAAACCGGCACTGATTGGCGTTCCTTGAATTTGGAAGACAACAGCAAGTATGCCCAGTACAGCCGCATTCAAAAGCACCGGAACCATGATCACCGGTTTGCGGACGACGGCAGCAATCATAATTTTCGGTGTCCCAAGCAATGCTGAAAGCGAAAGCCCAATTGGATTCACCCGCAAGCTGCCGATGAACATTCCGATCGCGGCAGCGACAACACCAAGATTTCCGGCTCCGGATGCGATCCCGCTCATGCCGATCGCCGTCGCAATCGCGACCGTTGAAATGGGTGAAAGAATAATAATCGAAAAGCTGACCGCAACGAGAATTCCCATTAACACTGGGGCAAGTGCAAAATAGCTGTCAACAAGATGTCCGACCAGCGTTGTGATGCTGCGTACAAAAGGCAGAATCCAAAGCCCAATCCCGCCCGAGACGATGCAGACAATCGTCGGCAGAACGAGCGGTGCAAATGCTTTTAGCCGATCGCCGATGATCAGGATGACCCCAACCGCCAAACTTGCCGTCAGCATCGTGTTGATCAAATCGCCCATGCCGCTTACCTGCACGCCGGTTGAGGAAAACACAAGCGCGCCGGAACCGATATAGGTCGCAGAGGCAACCGAAACCATTTGTATCGGATTCAAATTGAATTTAAATGCAATGGCCGTGCCGATCAGTAAAGGCACTGTAAACATAATGGTTGTTACAATTTGCAGAACGATTGCGAAAATCGGTGCATGCGGCGCCAGTGCCTTGCAAATTTCGCTCAGCAAGGCGGATGGAACCAGCCCTGCAACGATACCAATCGCAAGTCCTGTGAGTACGTTATTGATAAAACGCCTCACGGTTAGCCCATCTCCAGTCCCGTTTGTTGTCACCTTCCAAAACCTCCATCCTTCATCCGTTCCTTTTGTTTTTATCATTCCCTTTTTCTAAAAACAGACACGCGCTTGTTATTCTAGCAAGAATTCAGTGATTTGTCGATACAACCCATTGACGCAGTAACGCTTTGTTGCGAAGAAGTCATTAAGAGAAACCAAGTTGATTTTTGTCTACGCTCCGATTGCTCGCTGTCCCGCCGGCTCCAGAGCATCTGCGCGTTTGATGCGCTGTCTTTTGCGTGACCAAAAATCACAGCCTTTATTACCCTTTAATTGTAAAAAAACGTGACCCACCCGCCAAATGAAAAACTGGGCAAGATCACGTTTTCGCACGGGAGCATTCCCTGACAATGCTCATTCGGTCAGCTCACGCGTTGTCTGTGTGCGTCTGCGGAAGAAAAGGCGATCGGCATACCCATACACCGCAAAAACAACCCAGGAGCCAGTCGCGATCGCTGCACCGGAAGCAAGTCCCGGCGTCCGGTACGTAAAGCGAATATGGTTATTGCCGTCGCCAACAGGAACAATCATCATTCCATCGGCGTCGAGGATCTGTACAGGAACGCCATCTACCGTTGCCGACCAGCCTCTATCATACGGTACGCTGAAAAAGGCGTACTTGTCGACGTTGGCATGAATATCCGCCGTGAACCCGTGCCGATCGCGTGTGAACGTGGTTGCCGCTTCCTTCGCTCGTGCCTGTAAATCTTCAGAGTACTCCCCCTTTCCGGTCGTAAACAACTGGCTGTCCGGTAAGGGAATTAAATAATTTTTCACCTTTGACACGTCACGGTCTCTGATCACGACAGCACGCAGTAAAACAAGATGCTTGTCATCATCTGGAATGTGTTGAAAACGGCTCTCAGTCACATAGTAATCGTACGTAAAGCCAATCGGCAGCGTATCCTTATTCTCATAGACGTAGATCCAGCCGGTTCCATTAAAAAATTGTGTAAAAGGCTTCTCGCCGTCAATCTTTGTCGTGCTGACATAAAAGCGTTCCGAAAGCAGCGGATTCAAACCGTACGCTTCTTGAGGAATGATCGTTTTCACCCCTCTTGGTGAACCGATCGATTGGTAGAATTCAAAAATTGAACCGTTCACCATACTCGTGAACGAATTAACCGTTGGCAGACCAGCGACCATCGCCAAATTCCATCCATCATCACTGATCCGAATCCGGTAGTCTTCATCCTTGGGCAAGCGCTGCTTCAACTCTGATCCGGTCCTCACCACCATGTTATAAGCTGCCTCACCTTTTTGATAATCATAAATGCTGTGCGTTGCAAAAATATTAAACAAACCCAGTCCGCCGCAAAAAATAACCAATACCGTCAGCATGAGCGCATACCCGTGTTTCGCATGACGGAAGCGTCCGACAAGAGCATAGGTCGCCAAAAGCCCTGCTGCTGCAGCCACGAAGTAAAATAGAAATTGATCGTAATGAAAAACCGCGCTGCGCTGACTTTCACTCCACGGATAGAACAGAAGAAACGCCGCAAGCACCGCAAGGATCGATGCACAAATCAGCAAGCTTTTTTTGAGCGGAATCTCCGCACGCCGCTCAAGTGCAACTGCCGACATGAGCGCCATAATCAGTACCGGCATGTAAAACCAACGTGCGTAATACGAGGAATTCAGTACATAGAACAAACTGTTTAACAGCGGTATGGCAGCCATAATGAGACAGGCAATCATAAGGCGGCGCATCCAACCCTTTCCGGCAAACATTTGTGCGAGCACCAGAACCGGACCGAACAGCGGCAGATAGGCGCTGCTTGATGAGAAGTCCGATGGATAGATGGCGGATTGATGCGGCATCAGGTCGGCTGGCATCACAAATGCTTTGATCAGTGCCAGATAGCGCGATCCGCTGTAAACAAGCGCATTGGGGCCGTAAAGAAACGCGTCCAAGCGCGGATTCTGCAACGTAAACAGAATGGCCGGGAGAAACAGCAGACAAGCCATACCAATCCCAAGCAGCCCTTCCCAGATGATCCGCGGCAGCCGGCACAGTGATTGCCGCCAGTCCTCACAAACATAGCGCAACAAGTAATAGACGATTAAAAAAACCACTTCACCGATGAAAAAGAAGAAATTCAGCGTTGCATTCAACGCCACTGCTGCAGCAAACCAACCTTTTTTGCGATCCGATACGAGCCGGTCGAAACCGGCAAGCAGCAGCGGAAAGAACGCGACAACATCGTGAAAATGATTGAACATCAGGTTCACCGCGGAAAAGCCGGAAAAAGCATACAAAAGTGCACCAATTATTGCGTAACGACTGTCGGTAACATAGCGGCGCATATAGCCGTACGCGGTTACTCCGGCGATGCAGTATTTCAACAGAAACATCGGTCCGACCACATAAGGGAAGAAGGAAGCCGGAAAAATCAGACTCAGCCAAAAGAACGGACTGCCTAACGTATAGAAGCTGTACGAAGCAATAAAATTACTGCCCAAGTCCGTGGACCAGTTCCAGAACCAGTCCCCGCTCTTAATCGCCCGGTTACTGAGCATATTAAACGGAATCTGCTGATAATTGAAATCGCCAACCAGCGTGAATAAACCTTTGCTTGCAATAATTGAAGGAAGGAACATCATTCCTGAAGAGATGAGACAAAGCAGAAAGACTTTCGTATAGTCCGAATGAATCATTTTTTTCATAGAGGTGGAAAACATTTTAGGAGCTCCTTGTCTGACATTCTCGCAAACTTAATGGACCCTTCTATTTTACAATAAGACTACTCGAAGCTCAGCTTTGATCATATCATTCGTCACGTAATGGAATTTGTGGGATGATAGAGTGAAAGAAAAGCGATGCGTTTCAAGCGTCGCCGGAATGTAGAAAGGCGATTGGCATGAGCTATGATCTTCAGCCGCTGCTCCGCAGTTTCGCGGCAAAGCAAAATCAGGAAAATGCACGGGCGATGGCCCGCTATATGCGTGATCAATTCCCTTTTTTCGGCATTAAGACTCCGGAACGGCGTGCCGCTGTGCGTGACTTTATCAAGCAATACGGTCTACCGGAAGCAAATCAAATTGAGATTGCTGTCAAAACACTTTGGAGCCATCCAAATCGTGAATGCCACTATGCCGCACTGGATCTGCTTGTTCGTCTTAAAAAACAGCTCAACCGCGAGCATTTACCGCTCCTTGAATGGATGATCACGAGCAAGTCTTGGTGGGACACGGTCGACTGCATCGCCCCGCAATGCTGCGGTCCACTGTTTGCTCGTGATCCGCAGCTCATCCAGCGTTATGCCGAACCCTGGATCATCAGCGATCATCTGTGGCTGCGCCGTGCCGCGCTGCTCTTCCAATTGAAATTCAAAGCGCAGACTGATGAAGCACTGCTCTTCCGCTACATTTTACTCAATGCAGATTCGGATCAATTTTTCATTAAAAAGGCGATCGGATGGGCATTACGTGAATACGCAAAGACCGCTCCCGATACCGTTGGCCGCTTTATTCATGAGCATCCGCTCAAGCCGTTGAGCAAACGTGAAGGTCTGAAATGGCTGAACCGAAAGTCCCATTGATCAAGGAGGCTGAGCATCATTGGAAAACGAAACCGTTGATACAATCAGAAAAGAAGTCGGCAAACGCCGTCTGACACTTCCCGACGGCACGAAACTACCGATTCTCGGACAAGGCACTTGGCATATGGGCGAGGATTGGAGCAAACGCGATACGGAAATCGAGGCACTTAGGCTTGGCGTACGGCTTGGAATGACGCTGATCGATACGGCAGAAATGTATGGCGAAGGACGCTCCGAATCCCTCATTGGCGAAGCATTGGCCGATCAACGCGATGCTTTGTTTCTCGTCAGCAAAGCCTATCCAAGTCATGCAACGCGCGAAAAACTTGCTGAAGCTTGCAATCACAGCTTGAAACGGCTTAAAACCGACCATCTGGATCTCTATTTGCTTCATTGGCGCGGCGGAACACCGTTAGAGGAAACGGTGCGCGGCATGGAAGCATTGAAGAAAGCAGGCAAAATTTTACGATGGGGTGTCTCCAATTTTGACACAAAAGCTATGCAAGAACTGTGGTCGGTACCCGGTGGAAAAAATTGCGCCGTCAACCAAGTGCTCTACCATCTCGGCTCCCGCGGTATTGAAGTCGATTTGCTGCCATGGCTGCGCGCGCACCAGGTCCCGATCATGGCCTACTGCCCGCTCGCCGAAGCCGGTTCACTGAAAGCAAAACTTTTGAAAAACCGTACGCTGAACCAAATTGCAGAAGCGCACGCGGCAACGATGCTTCAAATTCTGCTTGCCTGGACGGTGCGCCATGCGGAGCGCGATGGAATTCTTGCTATTCCGAAAGCAGCGAGACCGGAACATGTGCTGCTGAATGCACAGACCGCGGCAATTCGCTTGTCCACGGAAGAAATTGAGGAACTTGATCGCACCTTCCCGCGTCCCTCACGCAAAGTTCCGCTGGATATTGTTTAAGCCGAGGCCTTTTTTTACAGCCATTTGTCCATAGAGAAAAGTGCTTCCTGGATACGCCGGAAGCACTTTTCTTTTTAATCCAATCCATTAACGGTTATTGCTCATCGATATAGCGTCACGCCTTACAAAGCGACAGGCGCCAATTTGTGCCGGTACCGATGTTGTACGCTTTAGCAAAGGAACCCTGATTGATTGCCACACCAATATTTTCAAGCGAATTGATATACAGCAGCGGCTCGCCGATCGCCACCTCGGCAAATGATTGGGCAAACACCACCGTATTCTCATAGACTGTCCGTGTGTCATTCTTTATCTTGACCGCTAACCGATCGCCGCGTGCCACATCCAGTTCATGGAAGAGCTGGTGATCGATATTGGTCCACAGGTTACCGAAACGGACATCGAGTACATCAATTGTTCCTTGTACGTGATGATCCTCACGATATGCGGGAACAATCGGCAGTTCAACCAGCGACTCGACCGGAACCGTTTTGCCAAAATGTTCATAGTCAATTTGCCCTGCCGCTAACTTTGCTCCGTTGAATGCATAAATATCACGACCGAAAAACGTAAACGATTCGCCGGCTGTCGGCAGTTTATTTACCTTCTCATCGAAAGTGCGCACACTCTCGATCCCTTCAATGCGTTTGATATGCGTCAATGTCCCATTGTCCGGTGTAATGATGTATTGATTGCGTTGGGTTCGGGCAATCACGCTTCGGCGTGTCGATCCGACGCCAGGATCAACGACGGACACGAATACCGTGCCTTCCGGCCAATAATCAATGGTCTGGCGCAGACGGTAAGAAGCCTCCCAAATGTTATACTGTGGAATATCATGCGTCAGATCATAAATTTTCAAGGTCGGATCGATCGAATTCGCTACGCCGTACATCGCGCAGACCGCTCCGTCCACAAGTCCAAAGTCGGTTTGAAATACCAATGCATGCTTCATCACAATCACCTTTCCTTTTTTCTATCTTTCCACAATGATCCAATTAAAATCGAACAATCAAAAACCCCGCCCTTAATCGAACGACTAAGGACGGGGGTTCATTTCCGTGGTACCACCTTGTTTTACCGGGCATTCACATGACCGGTCTCAGCGAGTACATGCACGAGGCGTGCATAAACTCCGGTTTTTATAACGAGAACCTTAACTCGTCGCGGCTTACTTCAGGAAAATCCATTATTCAGTCACGCAGCTCAGAGGCCATGTTCGCGCTTTTGCTGATACTCCTTTTCACCAACCGGAGCTCTCTGTGAAAAAGCAAAGGCACTACTTCTTCTCTTCATTGCTTTTTTTATTTTCGTACATTTATTATTAGTCTCGGTTTAAAAAATGTCAAGTCAATCGCGGTTGCCTCTTCCTCAAACGCCAAAAGGCTCGTTTGGTTCTTCCAAATTTCTAATAAATCTTTTATACTATCCATTGAGAGAAGGCCTCTATTCCTGATGTATTCACCTTGGTCGGTATACATTTAGAATAAGGAGCCTTCTCCTTTTCGTCCAGTCAAAATTGGACTAAAAAGAAATAAAGAAAGAACTGCATGCCATCGCATCCTCTTACGCCCACATCAAATTTATCCCCCGAGAAACATTTTACACATAGCCTTTTACTTGAGACTATTTTGCGGGATGCGCTCGATGCATTCGGTGATGCAGCACCGCCTCGCGGTTCACATGCACGGGGAGGAAACGGTCAAAGAAGAGAATAAAATACCCCATGCATAGGAAGCTGATTAAGGTGCCGAGATTAATGCCAAGCAGTTCATGACGAAAAAGTCCAACCGCAAGACCAATAGCCAGCGGAATGCCGAGTGAAATCCGCTGTGCCAAGACCACATTACCCTTTAGATACTTTTCACGCAAAATTTTCAGCATATCATCAAATGGATGCAAGACCAGATTCACCTTGAAATAGATGGATAGCGCGGCTGCGATACAGAGTACGCCGATCACGCAGACAATCACGCGCAGCAGCCAACTATTTACAGTAATCGGCTGCATCACCAGCAGCCACAAATCGATCAAATACCCGAACGACATCATATACAGAAAGTTAAAGACATCTTTGATCCCGTTCCAATGCTGTCTGAGCAAGTCGTCCGCCACGAGCACCACAAGCCCCATAATGATCAGTACGGTTCCAACAGTCAAACCTGTAGCGCTCGAAATATTGAGACTCGCTGCCGTCCATGGCGCCGAGCCAAACGCCGCCTTCACCGTCAGCGCATTTCCAAATGCATTTAATAGTACTGAAGTGCAGAGCCAAAGCAATCCCTTTGTCATTTGTTCGTCAATCCTCCAACGAGCTGATCATTGCATGAGTCACCGGCGCAGTTGCAGAGTTAACGTTACGCGCGTAGTTTTAGGCAGTCATCGATTTCTTCCTATGTCTCCCCACATTCTATCAGGGATGCTGTGAAATGCAAGTGAATGCTTTGATTCGCTACCCCTTTTCAGGTTTAATGCGCATCCCATTCGTTCGATACGTGTTGCATACGGTTTGATACGCGTTCTCGGATTCATTCCTCCGCGAACGGCTTGATACTAAGAAAAACCGGGCAAAATACGCCCGGTCCTTAATCTCCAACCATGTGTGATGGACTCGTGTCTTTTCGGTGCTGAATCGCCGCTTC
>NZ_JFZC01000085.1 GCF_000648615.1 Sporolactobacillus terrae DSM 11697
AGCATTCCTTCACCGGCGAGCCGAAAGGCAGCCATGAACCTTGAAAACTGGATAACGAAAACAAGCAACAAAGTCAAGAAACATCCAAAATGATTATTCAATTGATCTTTCGATCAAGCGACGAATCATAAATGGCATGTGCTAGGAGCAAGAAGATCGAGGAAGCGTCGTTTCCGAGAACCGGAATGTAACTTCCACAGGAAGTGGTGACTTCTGCGTTGTGTACAGGACGTACACGTTTTTAGCAGAAGTTCCTTAATTACATGAGGATCACAGGGAACAAGCTGACGAAGAGATTCGCCGCTCATCGCGCATGCAGTGGTTAAGTTATAAAGAGCGCACGGTGGATGCCTTGGCACTGGGAGCCGATGAAGGACGGAACGAACGCCGATACGCTTCG
>NZ_JFZC01000086.1 GCF_000648615.1 Sporolactobacillus terrae DSM 11697
TGATCTTTGATGAGATAATAGGCACCGATTATCGCGGCCAGCGTTGTTACGGTACTTCTTATCTCATCAATTATTTTATCAACCACTTTCTCACCTCCGTCCATATTTCTATTATGACACATGTGTTATAATAATCAACGGTTTTCAAAACTTCTTTATAAAAAAATCTCATACTTAAGTATGAGAAAGAAGACTAATCGGGAAATGAAAATGCTCTTACTTCATTCGTATGATAATCAAAATAGGCGATTTCTTTATGTCCGTGTTTATCCGTTATTTGAACTCCGTGGGGCCATGCAGAAGGCATTTCGGGGTCTGTGTCTAGAGCTTTCATAACACAGCTGGACAGGTCATAATGCCGTTTTACATATTTACTCACCATTTTATCTATTTTAGCACTCGATGGCTGATACCTAATCGGTTCTTGCTGTTGACGGATTGACGTCCACTTGAAATAGTTTTTCGGTATCGGAAACCGCCTTTACCAAAAGATACTTGCTTTTTATGGTCATTGATTCCGTAATTTATTTTTACACCGGGTGGGCCAAATGAAAGGGACCAGCCGCGGCCGCTACTGTAATTCAGGTAAAGCAGGTTCTTGATAATTGGAATTCGCTTGTTGTAATGCAATCTAGCCATATGATCGCCTCTTTATATAGAAAGAACAATTTTCTTTATCTTACCATTTAAGACCGTTCAGCAAGCCAAACGTTTTGTTTTTCAAGCCGTTCGATCTCATTAGTGACCGCCCAATAAACATGTCGATCAGCGAAACTGTATCGGTGCTCTTCTTCGTATTTTCTAAGAGCGACAAGAGCACGATTATTTTCTTCGATCATTGCTTCAGATGCATTCCAATTTTTCATAAGATTTCCCTCCGTTAATAAATGAGGGCAAAATAAGGGCAAGTGCGTTTTATAGCTCGAAAATTATGTATTAAAGCGGCATTTTTTGAGATGAGTTACACGCCCACCGTCTCCATATTTACCATCCGATACTAGATGGTGGAGCACCCGAAAATCCCTTTGTAGAGGGATTTTTTAATACCTTGAATTGTCAAACTAAGTGCAACGCCTGATTATAAAAGACCTCAAAAGGAGTCTTCAGCCCAAACATTTGCGAGGTCGGTGATTTAATTCGTTCACAGCATGTGCGATGGACGCATCGCTGTCCTGGCGAAAGTCATGTCCTTTA
>NZ_JFZC01000087.1 GCF_000648615.1 Sporolactobacillus terrae DSM 11697
AGACGCAGGCAGTTAAAGGAGGAAGCTCAATCATAACTCCTACTCGAGACAAACGAGGATGACGGATAAATAACAAAAACACTGGCCAATGCTAGGATTTTGATTATAAATTTTTGCATCAATCAGGAATTTTTGTGTATAATGTAGACATAAGGAATGTAGAATAAAACCGCCAGTGCATGAACACTGACGGGATGGCAATATCCGCAATAAGAGCGGAACGATGCTTGAACAAATTACACAAATTGAGGGTAATCCGTCTTAGCCACCGTGAATGGCATACGAGACGGATTATTTCTTTTTATTTGACAGCATCAGCACTAGCACTGCAAAACTAATCATTAATGTTAATGATTGGTATACTGTCATAGGCTCCACCCCCTTTCAGAGGGCGTCACCGCATCCGCTCATATGCTTCATCTATTGCCTGTCTGTAATTATATCATATAAGCTTGGTAGACTTAATATAAAAATACCCGTCCATTGTGGGGGTGGATGGGTATTTTGCGTTCATCTCATTTTAGTAAGCTGTGCACAGTATTTCTTTAAATAGCCTTCCGCCGTTTTAAAACTTTTTCCGATCTCGTTCGATAATTCATCAGGCGTCGACTGTGTTCCAAGGCATTTCTCACCTTCTGCTTATATGTCTAAAGGTTTGTTCATTTCAAAAAAAGTCCGTCTCAGTAAGACTAAGACAGTGGGAGGAACAAATTACCAAGCTATAGCTAATAAACCAGTTTGTTTTGAATCAATCTTCAAGATCTACCGTAAATGCTTTTACCATTCGAAGAACATAATCGGGTTGACATTCATGAACGTTTTTTTTCAGCCAATCACTCAACCACTTGACTCTTTCTTCTTCGCTTTTATTACTGTTTATACCAAAGTATTGATAAATCTCACTTGATTCATCCTGAGATAGTCCTAGCTCAACAATATATCTCCCAGATGGATTATAATTCGGGTTTATTTGTTGCAATTCATCATTTAAGTCATCAATGATGTCTCTATACTGATATAAAATTGCTTCTAGAGCTTCTTGACTCTTTTTGTTTGAAAGTGTTATGTCAAAACGTGAAAAGGGCATTTCATTTTCACCCACCTTTTATTATTAAACTAACCAGCTCAAAGTGCCTCTGATACCGGCTGCTAGGGTTCTTGAAGCCTTTTTTTGCATTCCAGTTGCCCGAAGTCCATCATATATAATGTCTTCTATTTTTTTCAAACCACCTTCTTCAGCAGCTGTTACTTTTCTTAATGGTCCTTCCATGTGTTTAAGGGCTTCACCAAATCTAACGGCTGCTTTTCTACCTAGAACACTTCCAACAATCCATTTAGCGACTGTGTAAGCAACTTTAGTACCGCCAACTCGAGGAGCGTATCCACTTGGGGTTGAAGAAGGAGCAGACAAACCTTGTAGTTTAGCATATTCTTTGATCGCAGTAACTTGTTCTGGAGTAAATACTGGATTTCCGTTATTATCAAATTGCAATTCATTATTATCAAAATCAATTAGTGGTTTATTATTAGAAGAAAATTTTTGTTTATTTAATTCATGCGAAGGTGTCACAAATGATTTTATCGATTTTGGAGTGGCAGCGTGTGATGTGGTAGGAAGTGTTATAGATAAAAGCAAAATAGTAGCCATGAATGACAATAGTATTTTATTGGATAAGATTTTTTGAGGCATTTTGATTTTCTTCCTTATACTACTGGTTATTGGTTTTTGAATTACGATGATTTAACAAATAATTTATTTCCTTTATGAAAGAAGAGACTCCCCCTTTTCAAATCAAAATGAAATAATTGCAATATTTCTCCTGCGTCTGTGTTATGTTTTCATTAAATATATTATAATACAATTCATAGGCATGATTACCGCACATTTCATGCGTGACCCCGTATTTTTATGCGGTAGCACGCACGATCGCGTATGCTACTGTGGTAAATCATTACAGCAATAAAAAACCAAACGGAAGTTTAATAGTTTATAGAAAGGGTATATCAAGATAACCTAATCTTTCCCCATTCCCATGCGAAAGCGTGGGATTTTTTATGCAAAAAGAAAACGGGGAACCGCCTAATCGCAATCCCCCCCATTTCTAACTGTCTCGCCAGCCCAGCTCTTGCATTATAATTACTATATGTGTGCCAACATTAGTTTATCAATGACTAGCGCCATGTAGATTTAGGACCACCACACCAATTAAAATCAGCCCAATTCCTAAGATACTCGAAAAATTAATGGGCTCCTTCCAGTATATAACCGCTATTAAACTAGTTAATACAATTCCTAACCCAGACCAAAGAGCATAGGCAATGTTCAAATCAACGCTTTTTAACGTAAGGGATAAAAAGTAAAAGGATAATCCGTAAGATACTAATGAACCTAAAGTAGGTATCAGGCGACTAAAACCGGCAGACATTTTCAATAAATTTGTGCCTATTATCTCACCAACAATAGCCAAGACTAAGAATAAATATCCCATTTAACTATCTCCTCTGCATTGTTTAATTTTGAAAATTAGATTTTGCAGAACTTTTCCATAAAATCTCCCGAGCCATGACAAAGCGTTTAAAAGCATCAATCAAAATGATCACTTTAACGCAATTTTTTATATTTCTAACCAGACTTAATTTTATCATAATTATGTATTCCCGACTTTCGCCGGGCGGTAAAACCTATGTTATTTCTGCACAGGACTCTGCACGACGTTGCAACCCGCTGCCGTAGCCGTCTGCGCAGATGCGGCCTGTTCCTTCACAGTATCTTCGCCATTCGACTTCGCTTCGTCGATCGCTGCAGCGACATCGTCTGCCGTGACATTCTTTAAGCCTTTTTTCTTTAGTACGTCTGCAATTGCCTGTGCGGTCGCGTCCTTGGCTTGTAAATCCAAGAGATGCTCGCAGAGGCATTAACAATTATTTGAATCTTTATAACCATGAACGGCCACACCAGTCGCTCGGCTATCAAACACCGGTTTCTGTTTATCATCAGGGGTAGGTGCGTCCCTCCCCATCCTTGAGAAAGTGTCTGTTTCCTTTGAGAACCTGTCAAGGGGTATCGGCTACGCCCTCCCTGCGGTCGCCCTGGACAGAACCCCAAAGGAAACAGGGCTCAAGGTTAGGATGGGGAAGGCCATCAAATACCCACCTTAAATTTTTCAAATATGTGTCTTGACAATGGGGTCCACTTTAATCAGTCGTGAATTGAAACGAAATCAACAGGGTGATGGTACTTACTCGTCCGTACAGGCCGAGGAAAAGTACCATGCACGACGCGAAGGATGTTGCCGCCAACCTCTACTGGCTAATCCGGAACTTCACG
>NZ_JFZC01000088.1 GCF_000648615.1 Sporolactobacillus terrae DSM 11697
ATTCGTTCGTCGCGTTTGGTCGGAATGAACGAAGAAAGATACGCCGCTTTTAACGTCCCGTTACGTATACCTTGAATAACCTTAACCATGCCTTCTTCCGACTCACCCCAGTGCATGCCACGCTTTTTCATGCGGAACGTCAAATGCCGTTGATTGGATTCCATAGCACCCAATCTCCCCGCATTTTCGGGAAGCGTTTCTTTCGCCATAATTTCTCGCCAGTCAAACAGACGATCCCAGTGTCCTATCAGATATTGCTTTACCTTTTCGACTTGCTTAATACGCTCATCCTCGTCTAAATTACTTTCATACGTATCCAGTAACAGGATGACCTCTGTACGGTCTTTTCTCTGAATCGCCTGTTGTATACGGGTGATCCATGCCTTATCACCGTGTAGTGAACGAATAAGGGATTGGGCAACATGAAACGCATCAAGTTGAACCCAAATACGTTTGTGTGACCCACAAAAAGCATCTTTAAAATGAGCTTCGTCATAGCCTACTCCTCCGTCACTATTAGCGACAACTTGTGTCTGCCATAAGCGATAGCGCTGTTCGACTGCGGCTCCAACCTGTTCCCAAAAAGTATCCAGTCCCTTGCTTGTCATGACCGCGTAAGGCTCTTTCAGGAGCCGCCGTTTTCCATTCTTCACCCAACCCTCATATAAAATGAAATGCTTGATTTCAATATGTTGGCGCTTTTTCAATCCCCGGACAAAGGTTCCATCAGCCTCCGCAAAGAGAAAATTCGGCTGCCTTTTTCCATCTAATTCTCCATTCTCTGCTTGGATGACAAGCTCCTGATCCTGCTTTTCTTGAGCTTCGCCGACGGCTCGAACACAGCGCATGACGGTAGTGTGACTCATTTGAACCTGAGTCCACGTTGCTAAAGTCTTCACGACCTCCCGACAAGTCATACGGCTGGCTAAAGTTGCTGTTTCATACTCAACATTTGGCGAATACCGCATGTGCTTTCTCAACCTCAGAAGGTTATCCAACGGATAACAGGCATGACCCTCCGGGTTAATCATACGCGTATGATACAGCGTCACAGGTCCAAATAAAAATTGGAGAA
>NZ_JFZC01000089.1 GCF_000648615.1 Sporolactobacillus terrae DSM 11697
GGAGAAATGTATCCTGAATACTACAAAGGGGTTCACGGCCAGGAATACAGAATTAAAGATTATCTCTAAACAAAAAAGGACCGGGCGTTTTTTGCCCGGTTTTTCTTACTCGCTTGAGAATGCTTTAGCCTCAGTTGTGTGATGAAATCGCTGCTTTGGCAATTTTTTTTCGTTAGAAACGAAGCAAAAAAAAGCGGCGTAAAATTTGTCGGAAAATGTGCGAACGCCGATGCAGCACGGCGTGATGTCACATAAACTATAGAAAAATAGAGGAGGATGCAACATGTTTCTTCTCATTGTTGTGATGTTCATTCTTTTGATTATCGTTGGGTTGTTTTATTAACCCATGACCAGAATTCAGCTACAAATGAAATCTGGTTCTTTTTTTATTTATTTTATTAATAGCGTATAAAGTGGATTTGTCAACCGATTTTTTGTGAAAAGCTTCATCGAAACTAGTGCTTCCTCGACAAAAAAACCCCGTTCAGAATTTGAGCGAAATGTGTGACAATAAAGGTACCTTAATTATGTGAAAGGAAGTGCCAGCAGCGATGCCAAACATCGTTTCTTTCAAATTCAACCCTGCAGAACTAAAGTTAAATAAGTTCATTGATTTTTACGCCTATTGCACGCAATGGAATCAAAACATTTATGTATATGGTAATAATGAGGCACATAAGGTTCGGCGCCTGTCTGAGTTACTTTCCTTTATCCTGTTCTCCCATGATCACGAATGCTTAATTGTCATTGAAGGAAGCGGGATTAATGAAACGAAGAACTACATTTCAAAACATCTGTCTGGTGTGCAAACTGCCTAATGTCAATAACCAAAATGGTTGAACATGTGACAATTTATAAAAATATCTTTTCAGTATGGTATAGTATGAGTGTGATGAATTCATAGTGAAAGGATACGACTTTGCATGACAACACTGGAAGACTTACGGATAGCGCCAATCAGCCCTGAAAATGATCCGTGGGAAGCTTATTTTGATATGGAGCATTATGGACATTTAAAACTAACCAATGTCGAGTTTACGACCACAACACTTTGTAATATGAGGTGCGAACATTGTGCGGTCGGTTATACATTACGGAAGCATGATCCCGATGCACTACCCTTGGACCTGATTTTTAAGCGTCTTGATGAAGCCAAAGACCTTCATGCGCTTAGTATAACGGGCGGAGAACCAATGCTTTCGCTCAAGTCTGTGAAAGAGTATGTGGTGCCCATCTTAAAGTATGCACACGAACGCGGATTGAGAACTCAGATCAATTCAAATTTGACACTCGATTTGGCTCGCTATGAATTGATTATTCCTTATCTTGATGTACTGCATATTTCCTTTAATTATGGTAGCTTTGAGGATTATTCATCAATTGGATTTGCGGTAATGGAAAAAAAGCCGAATGTCAAGGCACAGCAGCTTTTCTTTAATCGGATGATTGAAAATGCGCGGGAACTAACCGCTCGCGGTGTCATTGTGTCGGCGGAAACGATGATCAACAAGCGCACATTGCCTCATCTCGAACGGATTCATGAACAAGTGGTCGAAATGGGCTGCCAGCGTCATGAAGTGCACCCCATGTACCCGAGTGACTTCGCAAGCAGTCTTCAGGTCGCTTCGCTTGATGAAATACGAACCGGCATCCATCGATTGCTTGACTGTCGTGATCAGGATGTCTGGATGCTTTTCGGAACCCTGCCTTTTTATCCGTGTAATAAAAATGAGAAAGATCTTGCATTGCTCGATCGCCTGTATCATGAGAAAAATGTTACCGTACGAAATGATCCGGACGGACGCTCTCGATTGAACGTTAATATCTTTGATGGAGACATTATTGTTACCGACTTTGCTGATGCGCCCGCATTGGGCAATATTAAAACAACGTCGCTGGAAGATGCTTACCGATACTGGCGGACAACGCCGCTTGCTCAATCGCTCAATTGTCACTGTCCGGCGGTAAAATGCCTAGGTCCCAATGTTCTCGTGAAAAATACTTACTATAAAGATGTCGATTTTACAAAACGAAAAGCGCTAATTGCACGCTGAATGTGTATCGTAAAGCAGCTGGAGCCTGTATGAATTCGGTTCCGGCTGTTTTCCTTTCTCACAGGATAAGAAAGTATAAGATTTTGCCCACTCTTCAAGCCAGTAGACCCGTGTCTTGACCGAGAATCAAAGCGGAGGTACTCTGGCGCCAGCGGGATCGCGCTTAGTTGATGCGTGCCAGCGAGACCCCGCAGATTCCTGCCTGTCTGAGGAGGCTCTTGGACTGCCTGCGACAAGCGAGCAGCTGTAGTGCCCGTCAGGCACAAGTTCAATGGCAAAGGACTAGGCGTAGCTTAGTCTTTCTTAATTTGTTACAAGTGCCGCTTGTCGAAAATTATGTTAATCTTATTTTAAGGAAACGAAAACAGATTGTAAATCTACTGTGTTCTGTTAAAATGGAGTTTGGGCTCATTTTTAGCAGCGGGTTACAATGTCAGGACTACGGAATGGAGAGGTGGACTTTGTGCACTTTTTGTCGAAAAATGACAAGTTTTTAAACATGCTATCGATTATTTCACTGAATCTAGAAGATGCTGCAAAGTATTTTGATCAAAGTAAAATCAAAAGCGAAGCAGATTTGCACGAATTTTCTCAAAAAATGAAGAGCTTTGAACGGAAAGGAGATTCGTACGTTCATGAATTGATCATTGCGCTGAACAAAACATTTGTGACGCCTCTGCAGCGTGAGGATATTTTGGAATTGGCAATGAAAATGGACAACGTACTTGACGGATTTGAAGAATGGTCGATGAGATTGGAAATTTACAGAATTTCTCATGCTGATGAATTTATGGTTGAATTTGTTGGTCTGCTCTTTGACTCATGCAAAGAGATCAATCAAGCGATTACCTTGATGAGCAAGAAAAATTTGTCTGGTATCCGTAATAGTGTGATTAAAATCAATGAGTATGAAACGCAATGCGATGAGTTGACTTCAAAGTGCATTACGAATCTCTTTAAAAATGAAAAAGATGCGATCAAGATTATTCAATATAAAGAACTTTATGAGATGCTTGAAAGCGTTGCAGACAGCTGCGAAGACGTCGCCGATACACTCGAAACAATCATGATGCGAAACGCTTAATCTTGTATTGAGCGAAGACACTTATTTGTAAATTAAAATATTGTTGTTCGACTGTTTATTCATTTTTTACAACGAAAGGGTTTAATGATCATGGAAAGTTTGTTTGCGTTGACGCTGATGATTGTGTTCTTCGCGTTTATCTTCGACTTTATTAACGGTTTCCACGATACAGCAAATACCATTGCCACTTCTGTATCGACGCGTGCGCTGCGTCCGCGGGCAGCGATCATCCTTGCAGGAGTCATGAACTTTCTCGGAGCGATTACATTTACCGGAGTTGCGCAAACGATCAGCAAAGGCGTTATTGATCCTTTTTCGATTCAAGATGAAACAACAGGCCTGATTATCGTAATGGCCGCCTTGATCAGTGCGATTCTTTGGAATTTAGTTACTTGGCTATTTGGTGTGCCAAGCAGCTCGTCGCATGCAATTATTGGATCACTTGCCGGAGCAGGGATCGCAGCACTTGGGTTTGGAGCGCTGAACTATAAAGGGTTTATCGAAATTTTTCAAGCCTTAATCTTTTCGCCAATCGCTGCAATAACGATCGGTTTTATTGTAATGAAGCTGTTTACAATCATCTTTCACAATTTTTCGCTTGTCAAAACAAATCGCCGTTTTCGATTGTTTCAGGTTTTTACCGCTGCCCTTCAATCGTTTGCTCACGGTACAAATGATGCACAGAAGACGATGGGGATCATTACAATGGCCTTGGTTGCATCCAACTATTTGACTGAGGTAGAAATTCCACTTTGGGTACGTATTGCAGCGGGTCTGGCGATGGCAATGGGAACATCGGTTGGTGGATGGCGCATTGTTCATACGGTAGGAAGCAAGATTATGAAAATTCAACCGATTAACGGTGCAGCAGCTGATTTAACTTCTGCAACCATCATCTTCGGATTTACAATGATCCATTTTCCAGTCAGTACAACTCATGTCATTACTTCGTCCATTTTAGGCGTTGGTTCTGCTGAACGTGTTCGCGGTGTGAATTGGAAGATGGCTCTGAACATTGTCGTTACGTGGGTCATTACACTGCCATTTACCGCGCTGATTGGCGCATTAATCTATCATTTATTGAAATGGGTTCTTTAAAAAGAGGGGACCGTACGGGAAGTGCCGGAATTGTTTTGGGTACATAAAGCGATTTCTCGCCTGTATTAATGTTGTGCAGGCGATTTTTGCCGATATTTAAAAAAGCGCTTACATATTCAAAAAAATAAAAACGGCTGTACACCGGAAAGAATTTTCATTCATTGATTTGGAAAATGCTTGACTAATCTGATTAGAATGACGCACCATGTTCACGCAATGGTGAATACTTCTCTTGAATCTCAATAATCAGTTGGTCAAGTTCCTGACTGACTTTCAATGTCTGTTTGGAGTACGTTCCATATTTTTTTGCGGTGTTTAATAATTTTTGCCTTTTTTCTTCGATTTTTTCTGAATAAATACCACTAATTTCCTGGGATGCACATATCTCTGGGTACCCAGAGATATGTGCATGTCCCTCCTTCACAATGTAAAATCTACCAATTATATAGACATTATATCATGACTATTTTTTTTGTCTACTAGATAAGGTTTTATTAAACCATTTTGTGGTATGATCAAGAATCAGATAGACACTAAATTGTTGGAGGACTGGGTATGAAATTCACTGATCTGGAACTCATCGTCGTGTTGTCTGAAGAAGGAACCATGAGCAAAGCTTCGGAACGACTCTTTGTTTCTCAGCCCGCACTAAGCCAGCGTCTTCATGCCATTGAATCGGAATGGAACGCGAAATTGTTTGTTCGTTCCAGACGTGGTGTCATGCTGACTGCTGAAGGAGAACGGATTAAAGAGTTTGTGTGCAGCACACTGGAAAAGATGGCGGAAACACGTGCGGAGCTACTGGCTCACGCATCTGAAATTTATGGGACCTTAAAATTAGCGGTGTCTTCTGTTAACGGGCAGTACTGGCTCCCAAATGTATTGAAGACCTTTGTTGATGAGTACCCTCATGTGAGGATTTCGTTGACAACTGGTTGGTCAAGTGGGGTATTGGAGCAAATTTATCGCGGTGAATGCCAAGCGGCAATTGTTCGTGGGACCCCGAATTGGAGCGGGGGTAAACTGCATCTTTTCTCTGATCCGCTTCAATTCGTTGATTCAAAAATTACGCGATTAGAAGAATTAAATTTGGATGATCGTCCCTATGTTCAATTTCGCAGTGACTCAAGCTATGATCAAGTGATACAAAATTGGTGGCATTCACAAAATTTGAGACCGCCTAGCCGTACAATTATGGTTGATCAGATCGAGACATGCAAACAGATGGTTACACATGGCATCGGCTATGCGGTGCTGCCGTCAATTAGTTTGACCGAGCAAGATCGCGTGCAGCGCATTCCGTTAAAGGATCATCAGGGAAAAGCGATTGTTCGTGATAACTGGCTGCTCTATGATCAGAAAGCGAAGCGCTTGAAACAGGTTCATGCTTTTATTGAACTGGTGAAACGTGGACTTTTTTCCTGAATTTCGTTAATATATCAAGTGAAACGACTATATGGAGGGACTCTTATGAAACAAATGGATGCACATGAAATTATTTCTTTTTTGCAAAACAGCACAAAGAAAACACCGGTAAAAGTTTACATAAAAGGTGATCTACGCTCACTTTCATTTGGAGCAGAGGTTAAATCATTTATTAGTGGACAAGCGGGAACACTGTTTGGCGATTGGAAAGCGATTGAACCGATACTTTCCGCCAATAAAGATAAAATTGAAGATTATATTGTCGAAAACAATGCGGCGAATTCTGCAGTGCCGTTCCTTGATCTTAAAGGGATCGAGGCACGTATTGAACCGGGAGCGCTTATTCGTGAAAAGGTTGAAATCGGCAAGCAAGCAGTCATCATGATGGGTGCAGTGATTAATATCGGGGCTGTGGTTGGTGAAGGAACGATGATTGATATGAACGCAGTGCTTGGCGGACGCGCGACAGTAGGGAAAAATTGTCATATCGGTGCAGGGGCAGTGCTTGCTGGCGTCGTGGAACCGCCGTCGGCACAACCGGTTGTTATTGAGGACGATGTCCTTGTTGGCGCGAATGCCGTTGTTTTGGAAGGTGTTCACATCGGTAGAGGCGCTGTAGTCGCTGCCGGTGCCATCGTTACCAAGGATGTTCCGGACTATACGGTCGTTGTCGGCGCTCCTGCTCGTGTCCTGAAAAAAATCGATGAAAAAACGCGTTCAAAAACAGAGATCATGAAGGAACTGCGTCAATTATAATCATGCGGGTAACCGCCTGAAAAATGGGAAGGGACCAAATATGGACTATGTTGCTGTAAGACGTGCATTGCATCAGATTCCGGAGCTCGGTTTTGAAGAGGTGGAAACGCAAGCGTTTCTGCTTGATCAAATAAAACAGTTGCCTCAAGGGCGTATACAAATTAAAAAGTGGAAGACCGGGTTACTTGTCCGCGTGGCTGGAACCCACCCAACGAAGGTCATCGGTTTCCGCACGGACATCGATGCCCTTCCGATTAAAGAAAACACCGGCTATTCCTTTCAATCCAAAAATGTAGGCAATATGCATGCTTGCGGACATGATTTTCACATGACAATCGCATTGGGAGCGCTTGAGGATGTTGTACTTCATCCGGTGAAGGAAGACGTATTATTTATCTTTCAACCTGCTGAAGAAGGACCGGGAGGAGCACTTCCTATTATGTCAAGCAGCGAATTCCAAAACTGGAAACCGGATTCGATTTTCGCATTACACGTATCTCCTGAATTTCCTGCAGGAACGGTAGCGACACGGGAGGGGATTCTGTTCGCCAATACTTCCGAGTTGTTTATCGATTTCTTTGGGAAGGGAGGCCATGCTGCAAGTCCTCATCTGACGCATGACACCATTGTAGCTGCCAGCCATTTTGTGGTGGGTTTGCAAACCATCGTTGCACGGCGCGTGAATCCACTTCATTCAGCTGTGTTAACAATTGGAAAAATATCCGGGGGCACAAAGCAGAACATTATTGCTGAACATGCGCGTGTTGAAGGGACAATCCGAACGCTTGATCAGGAAACAATGAAGGCAATTAAAGCCGATATTGAGCGCCATGTTCAGGCGGTAGAAACCGCCTATCAATGTAAAGGTGAGATTGATTACGGTGCCAACTATTATCAGGTCTTTAACCGTAAAGAATATGTTGATCCGTTTATTCAATTTTGCAGGCAGAACAAGTATCCTCTTGAACTTTGTGATGAGGGAATGGCCGGCGAAGACTTCGGATATTTTTTGCGTGACTTTCCAGGCTTTATGTTTTGGCTCGGTGTTGGAAAAACAGCGAACTTGCATTCAGCGGATTTTAAGCCCGATGAAGCAGCACTTGCTCAAGGAGTTAAAGTTGTCAGTACGTATATTCGAGAAGGTTTTTAACAAAATAAAACGAAAGATCTTTCGGAGCGAAATAATTTTTTTAGCTCCGATTTTTTTACTGGCTTGAATTTACACTTTAAGTGCAAGAGAGAGGAACCGGATTCCGTTACGATGGATTATCGTGGTTCATCAGGCGACGGATCTGTGCGTATTAAGGATATGCTCTATGAAGAAAAAAGCGACCACCGAATCGTCGGCAAGAAAGGCGACGGCAGATACACCGTCAGAGTACAGACAAGTTCCGGCGACTTCAAATTCCGATAAATGAGTAAGAAAATGATCCGACAAACGCTCCAACGCGCGTTCGGATCTTTTTTATTATGTGGTAAGTAAAAAAATGACCGACTATATTGCATTAATCAGTAGAGTGTATTATTCTATACATATGGAATGAACGAGTCGATCACGCTATCTTTTGGACATCTATTAGATAAAAATCAGTAGTGATCAATAAATATATCTTGATTTGAAAGGATGAATCACTTGAATGTTCAGTTCAAAAAAGGTGTTCTGGAACTTTGTGTGCTTGTGCTTATCGATGGTAGAGACCAGTACGGGTACGAACTTGCTCAGAACATTTCGAAAAAAATTGAAGTGGCTGAGGGTACACTTTATCCGCTGCTTCGACGTCTGACGAAGGAAGGCTATCTATCCACGTATCTCGGCGAGTCAACTGAAGGACCGCCAAGAAAATATTACTCCATTACAGCAGAAGGGGAGCAGTATATGAATGCATTAATTGACGAATGGAAACAATTTTCCGAAGCGGTTGATCAATTTATTAAGGAGGGAGCGGGACATGGTGAAAAATGATTTTTTTCGTAACCTGAACCACTTGCTGAGAGAACTCCCTAAAAAAGAGCGTGATGAAATTCTAGTGGACTTTGAAGAACACTTCACAATTGGATCTAATGAAGGAAAAACAGAAGAAGAAATCATTCAAGAACTCGGTGATCCAAAAGATATTGCTAACGCGGAACTTGCCGATTATTATGCCACAAATCCGGCGAGACAGGGTGGGGCAACGTCAGCCACGCGCTCGCTGCTGCTCGCTATGGTCCTGATTTTTTTTAATCTGGTGGTTGTTGCAGGACCTGCTTTCGGCATTTTCTTCGGATTTATTGGTCTATGGGTTGGTGCCATTTGTCTGGTGATTAGCCCGCTGCTTTCGCTTTTATCCTATTTTCAGTCTGGTTTTGATGCTTTTTTATTCACCTTCTTCGTATCGCTTGCTTGCTGCGGAGTAGGCTTACTGCTCAGTATCGCATTGAGCTACATCGGTAAATTTCTTTGGCACGCATGTGTCGGTTATGTCCGTTTTAACATGGATCTCATAACAGGGAGGAAGCGATCATGAAAAAAATTATCTATATTGCCCTGGCACTCATTCTTATCGGCGCTATAGGAGGATTGATTGTTTTTCAAACAACAGATCTTTTCCAAACGAGCAAAGCAAGCGCACAAACAAAAACAGCATCGGTCAATGGAATAAAGAAAATAAATGTAGACGTATCCTCGCTGGATGTTGAAGTAAAGAAAACAAATCGTGATCAATTGTCTGCCAAGGTGAAGGGCTGGGGCAATAAGCAAATGATCCAAGGGGTTAAGCTTGCGATCAATAAGGAAGGCGATGCTCTTCATGTGACTGCAGTGCGGAATCAATCGTTTTTCACCTTCACTATTGGTTGGTCAAAGCTAATCATCGAGGTTCCGGAGCAGGCGTATAACCAAATTACTGTTGATGTGGGCTCAGGAGATCTTTCTATTGAAGACCTACAGGCAGGACACTTGTCTTTAACTTCCGGCTCCGGAGATGTCACTGCTAAAAATAATAAGTCTAGAGGGAATTTTATCGTTCAGGCGTCCAGTGGTGATATTGATATGCAGCATAATCAAGCCCAGAACGAAGCCCGTGTCTCTGCAAACAGTGGAGATCTTGACGTGTCCGATTTGACTGCCAAGTCCACGCGACTTGAAACGGCCTCCGGAGATATTGATGTTCAAAGGTACAGCGGATCTCTGATTGCACAAGCTAATTCGGGCGACCTAGACATTGAAAGTCACCAATTGTCCGGAGATATTGATGCGCAAGTAGCGAGCGGTGATATCGATATTAATTTTGCGCAGGATCCAGATTCATTGTCCGTTGACTATCGCGGCGGGTCAGGAGAAGGCAAAGTTAATCTGGACGGATTCCTCTATAAAGAAAAAACAGATCACCTCATCATCGGACAAAAAGGCGACGGCAAATACAAAATCAGAGTGAGAACAAATTCCGGAGATTTCAATTTGCAATGAGTGATAGTGATAGAAAATAAAAAAACGATTCGTTGAGTGAAACTTGGGCGGATCGTTTTTCTTTACACACTAAGATGCATATTTTTTTCAACAAGGGAGAAACTGTCCTTTGATGGTTCTGAATAAAACGAAGGATGGATGATCCGCATGGAGCAGCAAAACACGAGTTTTGACTATTTCAACAACTGATTTGCTGTCATTGAAAAAACAGGGCGAGAGTATCGTCCTGTTTTAATTTTGTTGAAGGGGAGATCGTGGAGTAGGGGACTAAGAGGAACTCATGAATCTTGACGGAAGGTCTGTTCATTTGATGCTTAGCCGGCACAATACATTAGACCAATTGAACAAAGCAGTAGTGCATATTTGTACCGTTTCAGTGTATCCTTTCGTGAAGCGCAAAGGTTCTTTGGTATAATGGGGAGGCAGACTTAACAGAAAGCGTGTTTGCAGACTGGAGCGTACAGATCATATGATTGGAGCAGTGTTTCTAGTTATTCTTTGGACGATAATGTACGGATATATGATTGCGGCATCAATAGATTTCGGTATGGGCTTTTACTTGTTTTACGGCCAGTACTTGAGACGTGAGGGACGGTTTTACGCGCCGCTCCAAAGGTGGCTGTCACCAACCTCGGAATTCATGAATATCGGCTTTGTACTTATCTTTGCGGCTGTGATTGGCTTCTCTCCGGAAATCCTTCTTAATTTTCAGACCCCGCTTGTTTTTTGCGGTGGCTTTGCAATCGTTCTTACCGTTGTAAAAGGAACGTTCTTTGCATTTGCTGAATTGTTACCGAGAGGAAGTACGGCAAGTCGCGTGTTTTCAAGCGGCAATGGGATTATCGGAATTTTTATACCCGTCGTTCTGAGTATTGCGCTTGTGATTAGTGAGGGCGGCTTTGCTGATTATGGAACAGGAGCATTTCACGCGTTTGTTCGATCTTTGCTGTTCAATGTATACTTTTGGTCGGTTGTGCTGATTGCGGTTGTCAGTATCTTCTATATTAGTGCCATGTATCTTGTACAGTTCGCTTGGAAAATGGGCAACGAACCGCTCACAGAACATTTTAGAAATTACGCGCTGTTTCTAAGCATGCCGACGGTATTGGCCAGTGGTGTTGTCTTTCTGGGGTTGGAATCGCAAAACCCTGAACATTTCAGTGCGGCTTTGGATGGTTTATGGCCGTTTGTCCTCTCACTGATCTGTTTGCTTGCTGCAGTTACCTTAGTGTTTCTTAGAAAATATCCGTGGACCTTCCTTCTTGTTATGCTTCAATATTTCTTTGCTTTATACGGTTATACGGTTTCTCATTTCCCTTATCTTGTTTATCCGGATATTGTTTTGAATTCGGGATTGTCCAACTGGGCGAAATCCGGATGGTTCTTCGTCTTTTCTCTTGTGATTAGCATAGGTACGCTGGTGTGCTATTTGCGCATTCGCTGCTGGAATGTAGCGGATCAGAAACATCATGAATAATGAAATAAGAAAAAGCACAACGGCCCGAAAGGGCTGCTGTGCTTCATTTTTATAAGAAAACCGTGTTATTTGCTGTTTTCCATTTGCTTGTTTGCTTTTTCATCAACTTCCATAATAATTGGAAGGATCATTGGTTTGCGCCGTGTACGTTCATAGAGGAATGGTGCCAAAATAGTCGTGACCTCGCTTTTAATCTGTGACCATTGCAAGGAATCGCGTTGGATGACTTCCTGTAGACGCTGAGTCAAAAGGCTTTGTGCTTCATTGATTAAGTCCCCGGACTCACGCATGTAAACGAATCCTCGTGAAATAATGTCAGGCCCGGCAAGCAGCTTATGGGCTTCGATATCTGCACTAACAACGACAATAACTAAACCTTCTTCGGAGAGAATCTTGCGATCACGAAGAACAATATTACCGATATCACCGATTCCGCTTCCGTCGATGTAAACGGTGCCGGAAGGGATCTTGCCAGTTACAGTCGCAGAATTTTGGTCAAGAGCAAGTACATCGCCAATACTCATTATGAATGAATGATCGTATGGGATTCCGCAAGCATGTGCGGTTTCAACATGCTTTTTCAGCATGCGGTATTCTCCGTGGATCGGCATAAAGAATTTTGGCTTGAGCAGGCGCAGCATCAATTTTTCTTCTTCCTGACCACCGTGACCAGATGTATGGATATTGCTCAGTTTTCCGTGAATAACATCGGCACCGGCACGATAGAGCTGGTTAATGGTCCGGTTAATACTTACTGTATTTCCCGGAATCGGCGACGAGGAAAAGATCACCGTATCCCCAGGCTGAATCTGGATTTGCCGATGAGTGCCGTTTGCGATCCGTGATAATGCGGCCATCGGTTCGCCTTGGCTGCCGGTACATAAGATCGTTACTTCTTGATCGGGCAAATGATTGATTTGCTGATGGTCGATGAACGTATCCTCAGGGGCATGGATATAGCCGAGTTCTTCACCTATGGTAATGGCGGCTTCCATGCTACGGCCAAACACGGCAATTTTGCGGCCAGCTTCTACCGCGGCATCAACGACTTGCTGAAGCCGATGAATGTTTGACGCAAATGTGGCGAAAATGATCCGTCCATCAACCTTGCGGAAAATATCTTTAATATTTTCGCCAACTTCACGCTCGGTCATGGTGAAACCGGGAACTTCCGCATTTGTTGAATCCGACATAAGGCAAAGAACGCCTTCCTTGCCGATTTCAGCCATTTTGGTTAAATTGGCGATTTGACCGCCGACCGGAGTAAAGTCAAATTTAAAGTCACCGGTTTCAACGATATTTCCCTGAGGTGTTTTTACGACAACGCCATAGGAATCGGGAATGCTGTGTGTGGTTCTAAAGAAGCTGACCGATGTTTTCTGAAACTTAATAACGTCGTCTTCCGTGATTTCATGAATCACTGTGGTTCGAAGCAGATTGTGCTCATCCAACTTGTTTCGAATCAAGCCTGCGGCTAACTTTCCAGCATAGATAGGTATATTGACCTCACGCAGCAGGTAGGGAACACCGCCGATATGATCTTCATGGCCGTGAGTAATGAACAGACCCTTGATTTTATCGGCATTCCTGACTAAATAGCTGTAATCAGGAATGACATAATCGATACCGAGAAGGTCATCTTCTGGAAACTTGATCCCTGCGTCAATAACGATAATCTCATCCTGAAATTGAACAGCATACGTGTTTTTACCGATTTCTCCCAATCCGCCAAGAGAAAAAACGGCAGTTTGATGGTTCTTAACAAATTTCATAAATTACAGATTCTCCAGTTTAAATGCGGCAGACTTTTTTTCATAATCAAGGAATTTGCCGGTGAGCGGTTGAATAAATTCCACGTTGTATGGTTTGTCTGCAAGTTTTTTACGGACATCACGAACGTCCGCTGCTTCAAGATAAAGGGTCTCTGTCTGTTCCCTGACAGGGATTTCATCTTTAGACAACTGATATAATACTTTGTAAATCATAATACGTATTCCCTCCAACAAAAAAATGTTCTACAAATCATTATATATGAAATGGCGATCTTTTTCACTGTCTAGCTTCTGAATTGAAGGAATGCTTGTCAGTGCGATGTGAAACGGTTTAGATTTATTTTTGACGATCTTCGAAAAATCATACCGGAAAGCCGACGTTATTTGTTTAAACTGATATAATGGAACGAGGGTTTTGAATCGAACGAACGGTTCACTTGAATCGATTCGATCCAAAAAAAGGGGGATTTTTTCACGTGTCGAAACCGAAAATTGTTTTCTTTGATATTGATGATACATTGTATGACTATGATAAAAAGATTCCGGAATCGACTGTAGAGGCCGTGCACCGGCTGCAAAAGGACGGGGTGATTACTGCGATCGCAACCGGCAGGGCGCCGTTTATGTTCCAGGACCTCAGAGCACAGCTGGATATCCATACGTTTATCAGTATTAACGGCTCCTATGTCGTTCATCAAGATGAAGCGGTGTATACGAATCCACTTCAGGATTCAGCGCTGCATGCTCTTGTCGAAAAGGCTGACGAGCTTGGCTGGTCCATGACTCTAGTCAATGAGAAAACGATGAAAATGGCCGGCCCTGTTGATGAGAAAGCAAAGAAAGGGATTGCAAGCTTGAAATTGCCTATTGCATTTCCAGAGCAAGATGCTCATTTTGCTGAGGATCATCCCGTCTATCAAGGATTGCTTTTTTATTCAGAGGCAGATAATTCGCGTTTTCTAAAAGAAACCCCGTTTAATGCGTTCCGTTATGTTCGCTGGCATGAGTATGGCGTGGATGTTATCCCGGGCAGCGGCTCTAAAGCGGCTGGAATAAAACAGCTGTTGAATCGTTTGAATCTTACCCCCGAAGATGCTTGCGCATTCGGGGACGGGAATAATGATGTTGAGATGCTTGCTTATGTAGGCACCGGCATTGCTATGGGGAATGCTGTAGATGCTGCAAAAAAATCAGCAAAGCGAGTGACTACGCCGGTCGATCAAGACGGCATTTATTATGGATTAAAAGAAATAGGGTTGCTGTAATCAAATGCAAAAAAGACCGCTGGACGGTCTCTTTTTTTTCCAAACAAAGAAATTATCTGATTTTGCTTTGTGGTATTGCGTTAAGCGGCATTAAAGTCATCGCATCCTGTGAAAGGACGTCCTGTGCCGACGTGCAGATCGCGAAGGTTGCGGATTAATAGATGTTTTTTTCCTCCACATGATCCGGAATTTTAAACGGATCTTTCTTATTGATTCGGTCGTAAAACAGTATGCCATCCAAATGGTCGATCTCATGCTGAATGGCAATGGCAGGGTAACCCTTAAGACGAAGCGTCAATGGTTTGCCCTCTGGATCAAAGGCGCTCACTTTAACCCGCGCATGACGTGGTACAAAGCCGGGGACTTCGCGGTCAACGGAAAGACAGCCTTCGCCACCATCGAGATAGGTGTTTTCAATCGAATGGCTGATGATTTTGGGATTGAAAAGCATGTACTCATAGTGCTTGCCATTTTCATCATCCAAATACAGGGCGATCATCCGCTTGCTAAGCGCAATTTGCGGTGCTGCAAGGCCAATGCCGGCGCGCAGGCTGTATTTTTTTGCAATCGTTTCATCCTGACTGTTCTTTAGAAATTGAAGCATCTCTTTTAACGTGTTTTTTTCGTCTTCTGTAGCAGGAAGCGGGACTTCCTTTGCGACTTGTCTGAGAATCGGGTTGCCTTCCCGAATGATATCATCCATTGTAATCATTTATGAGCACTCCTTTAAACGTTCACGAACACTGGGCTCGCTGAACAAACTTTCTAATGCTTAGTTTATCATTAAAAGACGCAGATGTTTACTTTACTGATCAAAAGTCAACAACCTTGCATTGCGACATCCCCACAAATTCGTTCCAATTGACTTGGACGAATCATGTAGTATAAACTGAGTTTAGAAAAAAGTGATCAACGCTCTCGCGTGTCGTTTTGTTCGTACATGAGTACAGAAGCTTGGTTGGACAGGGGAGCTGTTGAGAAGGCGTTACGTTTTGAGTGGTTTCTTTTTTAATGAAAGCGGTTAAGTGATGAATGTCTCATTAGTAAGTTTGAAAAGAACCACGCATACTGAGGGAAGAGGTGATGGACTTGCCTGTAAACGATTCTGGAAGAATTGAAGACTTTTTTCCAACGTTACGGATTCTTGATACTCAGGGGCATGTGATCAATGAACAAGCAAGGCCTGAGATTAGCAATGATGAATTAAAGGAATTAATGCGGCGTATGGTCTATACGAGGGTTTGGGATCAGCGCGCGCTTAAACTCAATAGACAAGGAAGGCTCGGCTTTTATGCACCAGTCGCCGGACAAGAGGCATCAATGCTGGCAAGCGCGTTTTTGATGGACCAGGAAGACTGGCTGCTGCCGTCTTATCGGGACATACCACAGCTTGTTTGGCACGGGCTGCCGCTTTACAAAGCTTTTCTCTATTCAAGAGGTCATTTTGAAGGCGGGCAATATCCCGAAGAATTAAAAGCGGTTATGCCGCAAATTATCATTGCGGCACAATGTACGCAAGCTGCAGGTATCGCACTGGGCTTGAAAAAACGCGGGAAAAAACAAGTTGCTTTTTGCTATTTTGGTGATGGGGCAACTTCACAGGGCGACTTCTATGAAGGCATGAACTTCGCCGGCGCGTATCGAGCGCCAGCAATCTTCATTTGTCAAAATAATCGTTTTGCCATTTCGGTACCAGTTGAAAAACAAACGGCAGCCGCCTCGTTGGCACAGAAAGCAGTTGCTGCAGGAATTCGAGGAATTCAAGTCGATGGCATGGATCCGCTGGCTGTTTATGCCGCGACCAAAAAGGCCCGCGAGCATGCCATCGCCGGAGACGGACCGACGTTGATTGAAACGCTAACGTACCGTTACGGCCCGCATACCATGGCGGGTGATGACCCAACTCGATATCGGACGGACGAACTTACAGGGGAATGGGAAAAGAGAGATCCGTTAATTCGTTTCCGCTTTTACCTTGAACGGCTCGGACTTTGGTCACAGGAAGATGAAGAGCAGACGGCTGAGCAAGCGAGAACGGATGTTGACAAAGCGTTGAAGCAAGCAGATCGGGTTTCGAAACAAAACGTGACCGATTTGCTCGGCTTTATGTTTGAAAAACCTACTCAGAATATCCAAGAACAGCTGGATGCCTACAGCGCAAGGGAAGGGGATCAGCGATGACACAAATGACGATGATCCAGGCGATCACTGATGCCATGAGAACGGAATTGCGCAGAGACGATAATGTGCTTGTATTTGGCGAAGATGTTGCAAAAAACGGCGGTGTATTTCGGGCAACCGAGGGACTCTATGATGAATTTGGCGAGGATCGCGTATTTGATACGCCGCTTGCTGAATCGGGAATTGCCGGTTTGGCGCTTGGTCTTGCGCTCCAGCAGTACAGACCGATTATGGAAATTCAATTTTTCGGATTTGTTTTTGAAGCGATGGACGGTATTGCATCTCAATTGGCACGGCTTAGATATCGATCCGGCGGGCACTACCATGCGCCTGTAACGATTCGTTCCCCGTTTGGCGGTGGGGTAAAAACCCCTGAACTCCATGCAGATAATTTGGAAGGACTCTTTGCCCAATGTCCGGGACTAAAAGTTGTCATTCCATCAAATCCCTATGATGCGAAGGGGTTGCTGATTGCCGCAATTCGCGATAACGATCCGGTTCTCTTTCTTGAGCATATGAAACTGTACCGCTCTTTTCGAGAGGAAGTGCCTGAGGAAGCCTATACGATTGAGTTAGGCAAGGCGAAAATTGTTCGAGAGGGCAGCGGTCTTACATTGATTACGTATGGTGCGATGGTGCGCACTGCATTGAAAGCAGCGGAACAATTGCAAAAAGAGGGCATTGATTGTGAAATAATCGATCTTAGGACAATAAGCCCGCTCGACACGGAGACGATCGTCAAGTCGATCCAAAAAACGAATCGTGCGGTTGTGGTTCAGGAAGCGCAGAAGCAAGCAGGTATTGCAGCACAAGTTATTGCTGAAATCAATGATTGTGCGTTGCTGCATCTTGAGGCTCCGGTCGGCAGGGTGAGCGCACCGGACTCTGTTTTTCCGTTTGCCTCTGCTGAGGATGTATGGCTGCCGAACGAAAAAGATATTATTGAACAAGCGAAAGCAACCGTCAACTTTTAAAGAGAAGGTAACAGGAAAACCAGATCGGTGAAAGGAGTGAACCCCCGTTGGCGTATTTTTTTAAACTGCCTGACATTGGTGAAGGAATCCATGAAGGCGAAATTTTAAAATGGTTTGTGAAACCCGGCGATATCGTGCGTGAAGATGATACGCTCGCTGAGGTTCAAAATGATAAAGCAGTTGTTGAAATCCCTTCTCCTGTTAACGGAAAAGTGCTGGAACTCAATGCAGAAGAAGGTCAAGTGGTTGAAGTGGGCACCGTTGTGATCACCCTTCAATCGGATGATGATCATGCATCGCAAGCGACAGTAACCCAGGAAGAAGATGTTCAAGGTGCCCAGGTGAGCCAAAAGGATTCTGAACAACCGGCTTCTAAGCCTGATCCTCAAAATGAGGCGATAGCAGATGGAAATCAAGCCGTGGAAAATCGTCAATCGGTGATCGCAATGCCATCCGTTCGAAAATATGCAAGAGATCGCGGGACCAATCTGCAACAAATAACCGGAACAGGACGCAATGGCCGCATACTGAAAGCGGATATTGACCGCTTCATCAGTGAATCTGAGATAACTGAACCGTCTACTGAGTCGCAGCAGCCGCCAAAGGAAAGCGAGACGAAAGCAACAGCTGCCGAGTCAAACGAGACGGCGGTTTCCAAGGGACTTGAAACGCGTGAAAAATTGATGGGGATCCGCAGGGCGATCGCTCGGGCAACAGCGCATTCCGTACAGACCGCACCACATGTTACGTTGATGGATGAAGTGGATGCGACGCTGCTTGTTTCACATAGAAAACAATATAAGGAAGAGGCACAGGCGCTTGGCGTCAAATTGACTTATCTCTCCTATCTTGTAAAAGCACTTGTGTCTGCGCTCAAAGCATTTCCGATATTAAATGCATCGATTGATGAAGAAAGTCAGGAAATTATTTACAAACACTATTACAATATAGGTATCGCTACAAATACGGACGCCGGACTTGTTGTGCCCGTAGTAAAGCATGCTGAAGCGAAATCGATGTATGCTATTGCAAGTGAGATCCAAGAACTGGCAGAAAAAGCGCGTACCGGAAAACTGACTGCAGAAGAGATGAAGGGCGGGACCTGCAGCCTATCGAATATCGGCTCAGAAGGCGGCCAATGGTTTACACCGGTGATCAATCAGCCGGAATCCGCGATTCTTGGGGTCGGAAGAATTTCTGAAAAAGCCATCATACGCGATGGACAGATCGTTGCTGCACCAATGCTTGCTCTGTCTATGAGCTTTGATCACCGTCTAATTGACGGCGCAACTGCTCAGAGGGCAATGAACAAAATAAAAAGGCTGTTAGTTGATCCGCAACGACTTATTTTGGAGGGGTAGAGATGGTTGTAGGTGAATTTACGACTGAGGTGGATACGGTTGTCATAGGAGCTGGGCCTGGCGGTTACGTTGCAGCGATACGTGCTGCGCAGCTGGGACAGAAAGTCATTGTTATTGAGAAACAGCATGTCGGTGGGGTGTGTCTGAATGTCGGTTGCATCCCATCAAAAGCACTAATATCAGCAAGTCACCGCTTTGAGCAAATGAATCATTCGGAATCAATGGGCATCAGCGCGGAAAATGTTCATGTTGATTTTCACAAAGTCCAGGAATGGAAGGGACAGATCGTTGATCGGTTAACCAGCGGTGTCAAAGGGCTGTTTAAAGCGCATAATATTGAAAGCGTTGAAGGCGAAGCTTTGTTTGTTGATTCTGATGTCGTGCGCGTCAATCACGGCTATGAATCTTCACGGTATAAATTTAATCATTGTATCATTGCCACCGGATCATCACCAATTGAAATTCCCGGATTTAAGTGGAGCAGTCGTGTGTTGTCATCGACAGGTGCGCTTGCTCTAAAAGAGATTCCAAAAAAATTAGTCGTTATCGGCGGGGGATATATTGGGATCGAACTCAGCTCGGCTCTTGCTGGATTTGGGACTGAGGTTGTCATTCTTGAAGGCTCACCGTCTATTTTACCTGCTTTTGAAAAGCGGCTGATTGCACCGGTGAAAAAGAAACTTAAGGCAAAAGGCGTTTCTGTTTTTACCAAAGCTTTAGCAAAAGGTGTGGAAGAAACAGCAAACGGCGTTTCTGTTACTGCCGAAGTAAAGGGTAAGACTCAGACTTTTGACGCGGACTATGTCATGGTGACGGTTGGACGCCGTCCGAATACGAAAGATCTTGGCCTTGATTTGGCTGGTGTTGAACTTGGTGAACGCGGCTTGATCCATGTAGATAAACAAGGAAAAACCTCGAACGACAAGGTTTATGCGATCGGCGATATTGTTTCAGGAATGGCACTTGCCCATAAGGCTTCTTATGAAGGTAAGATTGCTGCTGAGGCAATTTCCGGAATCGCTTCAGAGGTCGACTACCGGGCGATGCCTGCCGTTGTCTTCTCTGATCCTGAAATCGCATCGGTTGGACTATCTGAAGAAGAAGCAGTAAAAGAAGGGTACGAAGTCAAAACGGGTCAATTTCCGTTCGCGGCAAATGGGCGCGCACTCTCACTTGGCGAGTCGGACGGATTCTTAAAAATTGTTTCACGTGCTTCGGATGGCTTGGTTCTTGGTGCGCAGATTGTTGGCGTAAGTGCAAGCGATATGATTGCTGAATTTGGTTTAGCCGTTGAATCAGGAATGACCGTTGAAGATCTTGCTCTCACCATTCATGCCCATCCGACTTTAGGCGAAATTGCGATGGAAGCAGCAGATGTAGTACTTGGCCATCCGATTCATATTGCAAAATAAAAGCAAGAAAAACCCTGAGCACAAGTGCTCAGGGTTTTTTCTATAAAGTGGATGCTTTTTAAATGGTGCTGTGCAAAGCAAGTTCATAGAGTGGAAGCAGTTTAACAATCTGTTCCTTTAAATAGGCGATCAGCTGCTCTTCGGACGCTGCAATTGCTTCCTGTTTCGGAATCACAACGCCGCAGAGTAGCTCCGCTTTTTTTACCTTGGTCAGACGGATTAATAACTGCTGCAGGTCGTTCGCAGTAAGCTCGCCCTGCAGCGTGTAATCAGCAGCTGTGTGATCGGAAGACCAAGCAAAGGAAGGCGGAAACGTTTGCATTAGGTTCGGCATATGCGAGAGCATCGCTTCACCCAGTTCCTTTTTGTAAGGGTAGTCGTCAATAAAAGCAAGCCAAAAAAAGAGATGATTCGGCCAAATACCGAATTGAAAGTGGGGATGCTTTTTGTAGCCCCGTTTATCCTGTGCAAGTGCGAGCCATGTACTTTCCGGTGGATGAACCGTTCGTCTAGCGTGGCGTGCGATATGGGCGCAGAAAGCTGGCTCGGCTCGTTCCTTTTCGTTCAGGAACGGGATGAGTTGATCCGCAATTCGATGGAACTGTGGTTGAATCTGTTGGCGAATGGCGCTCATCCGTTCGTCCAATCCAGGCAGCTGCATGCAATTGAAATCAAGCGTAGTAAAACCATCCTGAGGCATCGTTTTACACTCCTTTATGTAGAAAATCTTAAACTAGCATACCATAGCTTGACCGGATTATTTATATCTAGTGCTTCTGAAAAACAATCATTTTAATGGTAATACACATAAATTTTCGCATAAACTAAAGAAACAACAAATCCGTAATTTGATAAGATTCTGATTCATTTCGCGCTCCTGTGAACGGCAAAAAATGAAGGGAAGTGGCATTTGCCATGAAACAGCTTAACCAGACACTGAGCAGGAAGGATGCAGAAAAAAGAATTCCACAAGTACGGATCGCAATCGACAGCGAGCTTACTGTACTGCATCGAGCACTTGTCAATAAGGATGATAAAACAATTGTACGATGCAAACAAAAACTGGAACGGTTGCGTCGCGAAATGCTTTTGTTGGAGATTTGAGGGGCTGATCAGATCCATGGGTAAGGTTAAGAAAAATAAACGGTTTTTGAGAGGATATAATCACCGGCAGAAATCGGTGATTTTTCTTTTTGCAGCTAAATGATGTACTATTGAATGAGACGATGGTATGCCGGACGGAATCGATATCGATTTGTAATCTACAGGCAATGGAACACGTAGAATCAGGAGTTGACAGAAAAATGACGGAACATGACTGGGACGCGCTTGAGCGGCAAGTTATTCAATGGATCAAAGAGGCAGGTACACAGCTGCGTGCATCGCTGTTAACACCTTTGGAAGTCAGCGAGAAGAGTGCACATAATGATCTGGTAACAAATATGGATCGTCACATTGAAAAATTTCTTATTGAAAAGATCCGTGCGGCGTATCCTGGGGATCGAATTGTTTCTGAAGAGGGTTTCGGTGACGGAGTGGCTGATACAGATGGTGTGCTTTGGCTTCTTGATCCTATTGATGGGACGCTGAACTTTGTGATGCAGAAGCGCTTCTTTGCTGTTTCTATTGGCGTATATGAGGAAGGGGAGGGGCGTGCGGCTTTTATTTACGATGTGATGGCTGATGAACTCTTCCATTGTATAAGCGGCCAGGGTGCTTATCAGAATACGAAAAGGCTGGCGACACTGACATCGGTAACGATTGAAAACAGTTTGATTGATCTTAGCGCGACTTGGCTGAAGCCTAACCGGATGATCCACGAGGAAACCATGATGGAAATTGTTAAACGGTGCAGCGGGACTCGGGCTTATGGAGCGGCGTCTCTAGAACTCGCTTATGTAGCGGCCGGTTATTTGGATGCCTATTTTACAATGCGCCTTTCGCCTTGGGATTACGGTGCCGGCTTGATCCTGCTTCGAGAGGTCGGCGGCAGTTATTCTAGGGCAGATGGTCAGCCGCTTAATATTCTGAGCAAGACGTCAGTGCTTGCGGCTCGACCGGGACTCCATCACTTTATTGCAGAACATGTACGCAAACAGATTCAGAGTGGGAAGTTCATCTGTGAACCTGATGGAGGGCATAATCATTAATCATGCCCTCGGCTTCTCTGCTGGATCGCCTTCAGCATAAAACCGACCCACATAAACAAAATGACCGCAAATGCTGAGAGAAGAGTAAGCATTGGCTGGCCGAGGATCATTCCTGCAACGATTCCGCCCAAGCTTGCAGTGGTGCATAGGATGACTGAGAATAAACCGATACGAAACATTGAATCGCCTCCTAAGTTCATCATAAAGCGAAAGCGAAAAAAGCACAAAAGCTTTGCCGACGTGCCGAAACAAAATTTCAATAGACACAGAAAAAATTGACAATAGAACGCGACTTGTGAGAAAATGATTTGCATGTGTATGTTTCGGCTAATTTATGCGAAGCGATTGGAAAAGATGAGGAGAGTAAGGAATAAATGACAAAATTAAGGGAAGAATTGCGGAATATCGCGATTATTGCACACGTCGACCATGGTAAAACGACATTAGTGGATAAACTGTTGTTGCAATCCGGGACGTTCCGTAAAAATCAGCACATTAATGAACGGGCAATGGATTCAAATGCAATTGAACGGGAACGCGGCATTACCATTCTGGCGAAGAATACGAGTCTCTCTTACAAAGACCATACAATAAATATTGTAGATACACCGGGACACGCAGACTTTGGCGGCGAAGTGGAACGAATTATGAAAATGGTTGACGGCGTTCTGCTGCTTGTTGACGCTTATGAAGGCTGCATGCCGCAAACACGTTTTGTATTAAAGAAAGCGCTGGAAGAACATCTGAAACCAATCGTTGTTGTAAACAAAATCGATAAGCCAATGGCTCGTCCGGCAGAAGTCGTTGATGAAGTGATTGACTTGTTTATTGATCTGGGAGCTGATGAGGATCAGCTTGAATTCCCGGTTGTTTATACATCTGCGGTAAATGGCGTTGCAGGAACAGATCCTGAACATGTTGACCAAGATATGAGCGTAGTTCTGGATATGATTCTGAAGTATGCTCCGGCACCGGTTGACAATCGCGACGAAAGCCTACAGTTCCAAGTCACGATGCTCGATTATAATGACTATGTCGGCCGTATTGGTATTGGCCGAATTTATCGAGGCAAGATCAAGGTCGGAGAAGATGCTGTACTCGTTAAAAATGCCGGTGAAAGTGTTGAAAAGTTCCGCATCACCAAGCTTTTTGGCTATCACGCCCTGAAACGGACGGAGATTCAAGAAGCTTGCTCCGGTGATATTATCGCTATAACCGGTGTTTCCGATATTGATATTGGCGATACCATTAATGATGTGGATCACGTTGATCCGCTTGAACCGCTTCGCATTGACGAACCAACCTTGAAAATGACTTTTCTGCCTAATACGAGTCCTTTTGCAGGTCAGGAAGGGGACTACGTGACAAGCCGAAAAATTGAAGATCGGCTCATGGCGGAAATGGAACGCGACGTCAGCTTGAAAGTTGAGTCGGCATCGAACTCGCATGACTCCTGGATCGTTTCTGGACGTGGGGAACTTCACTTGTCGATCTTGATTGAAACAATGCGCCGAGAAGGCTACGAGCTATCTGTATCGAAGCCGAGCGTTATTACAAAGGAAGTTGACGGCAAGCTGTGCGAACCGTATGAATCCGTTCAAATTGATGTACCGGAGGAATATGTCGGTGCAGTCATTGAATCGATGGGGAAACGCAAAGCCGAATTGAAAGATATGCGTCAGGAACAGCCGGGGCAGACACGTCTGACGTTCATGATTCCTTCTCGCGGTTTGATTGGTTATAATCGTCAGTTTATGGCGGATACACGCGGTTACGGTATCTTGAACCATACCTTTGATCACTTTGCTCCGTTTATCAAAGAAGAAATCGGCGGGCGCCGAAATGGTGTGCTGGTTTCGATGGATCAAGGACAAACGACGGCGTATTCGCTTGCTGCACTTGAGGATCGCGGTGAGATGTTCGTCGGACCCGGTGTTAATGTTTATGAAGGCATGATCGTTGGCGAACATAACCGTGAAAATGATTTGACTGTGAATGTTACGAAAGCAAAACACGCGTCCAACGTACGTTCTTCGAACAAGGATCAAACCGTAACTTTGAAAGAGGCGCGTAAGTTGTCCCTTGAAGATTCACTTTCTTACTTGAATGATGATGAATACTGTGAAATTACACCTAAGAGTGTTCGGATGCGCAAGAAGATTTTGAACAAGGGCGAACGTGAACGTTTTGAACGCCGAGGAAGCAAGATTCCAAAGTATAACGGCTGATTAAATAAGATCAATAGTTTATCATGGATTTGATCTGTTTTCGAAAAACTGAACACAGCATGAAACGCTTTGCTCGGTGGTTGAAAATCCGATCGTTAATCGGATTTCAACCACCGAGTTTTTTTGCAAGTAAAGAAAGCCGATGATTTGGCCTTGCGGCTGTCGAAAAATCAGCGGAGCTTCCGTGAATATAAAACCCCCTTAAGCGGACTGATTAGTGTCCATCTTATAGGGGGAGCAGAACATGCATCGCTTTATTTTAAGAAAATTAGTTACGAACTTGATCTCAGTCATCGAATACGATGGGACCGTACACTTTTAAGAACGCCCAACCTTCTTTTTGCTACTGTGTGAAGGCAGGTGCAGTGTGAATTTGCCGGTGGCCCAGCGTGCTCGCGTTCGTTCACTGATTCTTTTATGGCAAGAATCGCAAAGATACGTGTGGATCGGTCTATTTTTTAGCCGTTTTGCGATCGCCGACTGATCATCCAGCTGGCAGATCTTTTCACATAATGCACACTTGACTTGCATGAAAAAAACCTCCTTAAGTTAAGTATAGCAGGTTTTGGAATGAAATCGAAGCAATGATCGCACGGACTACTGCAAACCCGCAGGTGGTCGTTTGTAGACTGTGATTAATCTTGCATTTTATCAGGACAGAGGTTAAGATAAACTTTAGGCAAGTAATTGAGACAAGGGGGAGCAGATATGTCAGTCGAGATTAAGATAGGCAAACGTGAAAAAGCCTATGAATTGCTGCAGGCCGACGCGCAGAAGATTCTGAAACTGATCGGGGTACAAATGGAAAACTTGACGATGCCCCAGTGCCCCCTGTACGAAGAAGTGCTGGACACACAAATGTTCGGTCTGTCCCGTGAAATTGATTTTGCGGTGCGTCTCGGTGTTGTCCGTGCAGATGAAGGAAAAGAACTTCTGAGTTCGCTTGAACGACAGGTGTCTGCCCTTCATGAGGCATCGACACATAAATAATAGCAAAGCGCTCAAACTCATACCCTAACTGAAGGTGAGGTTTGGGCTTTTTTATCACAGTTCACCAGGTATGAAAACCCTGTTGTTCGAAACCTGCTTCCGAGAACGATTGATCTTGGATGTAATGACAATGGATCAGATAGGGTGGATCTTACGTTGAAAAAGCTGCTGCATCATATTGACTATTCTTTACTCGTAACCATGTCGCTCTTGATCGGATTTGGGTTGATCATGGTCTATAGCGCGGGTTCGGTTTGGGCACGTATCTTTTTTTCTACGCCGCAGCCGGCCAGCTATTTCTTTGTTCATCAATTGAGATGGGCGGCTCTTGCGGTGCCGGTTGGCATTGTGGGGATGGTTGTCCCATATAAGGCGTATCGAAAAGTTGTAAAACCGATGATTCTTCTATCCTTTTTTTTATTGCTCTTGTTATATGCTTTGGGAAGTACTGTTAACAATGCACAATCATGGTTACGACTTGGATCGTTTAATCTTCAGCCTGCTGAATTAGTAAAAATTACAGTTATTCTCTATTTAGCTTCCGTATTTTCGAATAAACAGAATATGATCGCTGATTTCAAAACATCTGTTGCGCCGCCACTCATCGTTATTATGATTTTCTTTTTTATGATTGCGAAGCAACCGGATTTTGGTACAGCAATGATTCTGATGATGATATCCACGGTGATGGTGCTTTGTGCAGGACTTAGAACGAAGCATTTACTCTTTTTGGGTTCGCTTTCTGCTGTCGCGGTTATCGGCGTTTACCATTTTGCATTAAGCGGCAACCAACTCGGGCGATTTACAGCTGCCTATGATCCGTTTTCCGTTGCGGATAAGACGGGTCGGCAGTTGATCAATTCATATATAGCTATTGCTTCAGGAGGATTGACGGGAAGAGGTCTTGGTCAGAGTATTGAAAAAACGGGCTTCTTGCCGGAACCCCAAACGGATTTCATTATCTCAATCATTGGGGAAGAACTTGGCTTATTAGGTATTTTGTTTGTTGTATTATGTATTGCTTATCTTGTGTTTAAGGGATTCGTGATCGCAATCCGCTGCAAAGATGTATTCGGCAGTTTGCTTGCTATTGGGATCTCAAGTATGCTTGCAATTCAAACGTTTGTAAATTTGGGAGCTGCTACCGGTCTTTTACCGATTACCGGGGTAACTCTGCCTTTTGTCAGCTATGGTGGTTCTTCGCTGATCACAATGGTTTTTTCAATCTGCGTTTTAATGAACATCTCTGGGTTTGTTAATTTAAAAAGGTCGAGCCAAATAGAAGGGAAGAGAGAGAATGTTAAAGCGAAAAATTAAACGATTGCTAATTGCTAACCGTGGTGAGATTGCAATCAGAATTTGTCGTGCCTGTACGGAACTCGGTATCCGAACGGTTGCCATTTATTCCAAGGAAGATATCAGCTCCTATCATCGCTATAAAGCTGATGAATCGTATTTGGTCGGTAAAGGAAAAAATCCGATTGAAGCGTACTTAGATATTGACAGCATCATTGAAGTGGCAAAAACGCATCATGTGGATGCAATTCATCCAGGATACGGTTTTCTCTCTGAAAATGCCGAATTTGCGCGCCGTTGTGAAGAAGAAGGCATTATTTTTGTCGGTCCGCGTCCGGAACATCTGACCACATTCGGTGATAAAGCTGCTGCCAGAGAAGCAGCGCTTAATGCAAATATCCCGGTTATCCCTGGATCGGGTGGACCTGTGTCTTCTGTTGAAGATGTCAAAAATTTTGGTGAAAAACATGGTTACCCAATTATAATTAAAGCGGTGCTCGGCGGCGGCGGACGCGGAATGCGTATTGTCCGCAGTGCGCAGGGTGTTGAGGAAGCTTATGCACGCGCAACCTCCGAGGCAAAGCAGACATTCGGAAAAGAAGATGTCTACGTTGAAAAATATCTGGATCACCCACGTCATATCGAGGTTCAGATTATGGCAGATCAGTCAGGCGAGATCGTTCATCTCTATGAGCGGGACTGTTCGGTTCAGCGCCGTCATCAGAAAGTGGTCGAAGTGGCACCAAGTCGAGGACTAGGTGAGAAACTACGTCATGAGATTTGTGAAGCTGCCGTTCGTCTAATGAAGAGTGTTAATTACTTAAACGCGGGAACGGTTGAATTTTTGGTTACGCCAAATGGCCAGTTTTACTTTATTGAAGTAAATCCGCGTGTTCAGGTTGAACATACAATAACAGAATTAATTACCGGAATCGATATTGTCTCCTCGCAGATTCTGATTGCTGAAGGTTATGGTCTTCACGAGGATCCGGTACTGATTCCAGAACAAAAAGAGATTCATACTTACGGCTATGCGATTCAATGCCGTGTTACAACAGAAGATCCAAGCAACCAATTTATGCCCGACACAGGTAAAATTGTTGCTTATCGGAGCGGGGGCGGTTTCGGTGTTCGTCTGGACGCTGGCAATGCGTTCACAGGTTCCGTGATTACACCCTACTATGATTCGCTACTCGTCAAACTGTCAACATCGGCGCGCAGCTTTAAAAGTGCTGCGGTAAAAATGCTGCGTAACCTAAAGGAATTTAGGATTCGCGGGATTAAAACCAATATTCCGTTTCTAATTAACGTGGTCAAACACCCTGATTTTCTCGAGGGCAATGTTTCGACAACCTTTATTGATACAACACCGGAACTGTTTGTTTTTGAAAAAATATTGGATCGCGGAACGAAGATGCTGAGCTATATTGGCAATGTAACGGTTAACGGTTATCCGGGAATTGCAAAGAATAAGAAACCGATCTTTGATGTTCCGCCAATTCCGGATGTGAAATTATCGGATCCCTATCCGGGCGGCACAAAACAAATTTTAGAAGAGAAGGGCCCTAAAGGCGTTTCTGAATGGGTTAAAGCACAAAAAAAGGTACTGCTTACGGATACGACATTCCGTGACGCACACCAAAGCTTGCTCGCCACAAGGATGCGGACCAAGGACATTATTCGTGTCACGGCACAAACGGCACATCTTCTGCCTCATTTGTTTTCAGAAGAAGCTTGGGGCGGTGCAACCTTTGATACCGCGTATCGTTTCTTAAGAGAAGATCCTTGGGAACGGCTGCATAAGATCAGAGCCAAGATGCCGAATATCTTGCTGCAAATGCTTTTACGCGGATCGAATGCTGTCGGATACAAGAATTATCCGGATAACCTCATCAAAGCATTTGTCAAAGAAGCGGCAAAACATGGTGTCGATGTGTTCCGTGTTTTTGACAGCCTGAACTGGATTGAGGGGATGCGTGTTTCCCTTGATGCGGTCATTGAAAGCGGGAAGATTGCCGAAGGCACAATGTGTTACACCGGTGACATTCTTGATGGATTACGTACCAAATACACGATTGATTATTATAAAAAGATGGCTAAGGAACTTGAAAACGCCGGCGCACATATTCTCGGTATTAAAGATATGGCGGGACTGCTCAAACCTGAGGCAGCGTATCGGTTGATTGCCGAATTGAAGGATACGGTTGATATTCCGATCCATCTTCATACACATGACACAAGCGGAAACGGTATTTATACTTATGTCCGAGCCATTGAAGCGGGTGTTGACATTGTTGACGTTGCGATTGAAGCGATGGCAGGGATGACGTCTCAGCCGAGTGTCAATTCGCTGTATTATGCGCTCAGTGCGAATGACCGCAGACCGGACCTATCAATTGACGCTTTGGAATCGCTCAGTCATTATTGGGAAAAAGTACGCGCCTGTTACTTCCCGTTCGAAAGCGGCATGAAAACCTCGAATGCAGAGATTTATAAGTTGGAGATGCCAGGCGGTCAGTACAGCAATCTGAAGCAACAAGCGATTGCGGTGGGACTAGGCGACCGTTTCGAAGAAGTTAAAGATATGTACCGGCGTGTCAATTTGCTGTTTGGCGACATTGTTAAGGTGACACCATCTTCCAAAGTGGTTGGCGATATGACCTTGTATATGGTGCAAAATAATCTCAATGAAGACAGCATCTATGAAAAAGGCCAGACGCTTGACTTCCCTGACTCTGTGGTTAACTTCTTTATGGGTGAACTTGGCCAGCCGTATCAGGGTTTTCCGAGGGAATTGCAGCGTATTGTTCTGAAAGGCAAAAAGCCGTTGACCGATCGACCAGGAAAAAATCTTGAGCCGATTAATTTTGACGATATTCAGGCACGCCTTGAAGAAAAATTTGAACGTAAATTTAAATTTCATGAAGTGCTTTCTGCGGCGCTTTATCCTAAGGTCTATACAGACTATCTGCATTTTTGCGATACGTTTGGAGAAAATACGGTGCTTAGTACGCCGACCTTCTTCTATGGCCTTCGTTTAGGTGAAGAAGTATCGGTAACGATTGAAGAAGGTAAGATGCTTGTCGTTAAATTAATTTCAATCGGCCATCCACAAAAGGACGGAACGCGGACTTTGTACTATGAATTAAACGGACAGCCGCGCGAAGTATCGGTGAAAGATGTGAATGTCCAATCATCTGAAACGGCGCATGAAAAAGCTGAGAAAGATAATCCACATCAAATTGGTGCTTCCATGCCAGGTACGGTCGTTAAAGTTCTTGTATCTTCCGGAGAGCGTGTGAAGAAGGGCGACCATCTGCTCGTTACTGAGGCAATGAAGATGGAAACAACCGTCCAGGCTTCAATGGATGGGACCGTTAAAAAGATACATGTTAATGAGAACGATGTAATCGAAACTGGGGATTTGATGATTGAGTTAAGCTAATGTAAAGAATTGGATAAGAAAGAGCCGGGGGAATTTCCCCCGGCTCTTTTCTTGTTGTACAGCATTATTATTTTTTTTCTGGACGGCAGCCAAACAAAATGAGGATGGTTAAAATGCCAAAATATCCGGTTACAAAGAATGCATGAAGCAATAAAAAGAGTAAATTCATCTTCGTGGTGATAATGAATATCCCTGCTACCGCTTGAAGAAATACCAAAATAAGAATGATAAAGAGCAGATTTGATAGTTGTTCTTGACTCTTGTACCGCTTTATTGCTGCAATCAGTGTTCCGATTAACCAGACAAGCAAAATTAATGCAAGGGCGCGATGTAAATACTGAACCCCTGCCTTACTCATCCATGGTTCAGGGAACAAGTGCCCATTGCAGAGCGGAAAATCGGTACATCCCAGACTTGATTCGGTATGGCGGACAAAAGCACCTGAATAAACCAAGAGATAAGTATAAATGCCTAATAAAATAAAATTCCATTTCATTGGCGTCCGCACGGAGAGATTGATCCGATAACGATTCGGATTGACTTGTTCAAAAACGAGACAGGTCAAAAGAACCATGCTTGCAAATGAGAGCAGTGAAATACCAAAATGAAGTGCAAGGACAACGGAGGACTGTCCCCAAACGACGGCAGCCATGCCAAGAAATGCTTGTAAAAAAATAAAAAAGACAGAGGAACAAGCTAGAAAACGCATGCCCCATACGTGTTTGAAACGAATCCATACCCAAACGGCTTGGGCAACGACAAGAAGTGAGGCTAGTCCTGAAACAACGCGATGACTATACTCAATCCAAGTATGGTGGGTTTGCGCATCCGGAATGACTTTTCCATTGCAAAGCGGCCAATTATTTCCGCAGCCATATTCCGAGCCGGTATTCGTTACGAGTGCCCCCATCAATACAACAATCAGTACAGCAAGTGTACCGGCAACGCTGATCATTTTTAACCATGTAGAACGCATAGAATCACCTGATTTTCTGTTTTTGCAGATTGCGATTTGTTAACCGCATGGTTCCATTCTATCAAATTTTGCCGAGCTGCTTGCATATTTCGCTCAAATTCAAAGGCTTTGGCCTTAAAAAAGGCTGCATTTTCATCAAAAATCCGATAAATGAATGAAAAATAGTGATGTAAATCATTGAGTATTACATAAGACAAATCGGAGCCGTTCCTTTATAATTAAATGGGAACGATGTGTTAGACGACGCGTTTTGTTTGCTGTTAGTCAACACGGTTTATTTAATAAAAAAACAGCTTATCCCTTTATGCATAAGAAAGAAGGCATTCTATGATGAAAATGATCGACTCCTCTAGCCAGGCTATTGAATCGCATGATACAACGCCTTTGCGAGATATGGTACGCGATGTACTGACGACCGTAAAGATTGGCATCGTTGATTCTAATCTTTTTACCACTTTTTCCGGGCTTATGCTGGCGATGCACTTTACTGGAGCAAGTTGGCTTGATGTATGGCCGCAGATTCTCTTCGTTCTCATTGGAACAGCACTTGTGATTGGCGGAGGATGTTCACTGAATAATTATATTGATCGGGACATTGATCCGTTGATGGAGCGCACGCATGAACGTCCGTCGGCAACCGGAAAAATGACAGGAAAGACCGTACTAGTTATGGGGGTTGCCTTGTCCGTGCTCGGCCTTGTTGCGCTTCTTGCTGCATCAATAACAGCAGCGGCATTCGGGTTACTGGGCCTGCTTGTTTATGTTCTGGTATATACCTTGTGGCTGAAAAGAAGCCATTCGATGAATACCGTCGTAGGCAGTGTAGCCGGAGCGGTTCCGCCCATTATTGGATGGGCAGCCGTTGACCCTTCGCTTAACTCGCCGATTCCTTGGATCATGTTTCTTATCCTATTTCTTTGGCAGCCTCCCCATTTTCTTGCACTTGCAATGAAGCGCGTTGAAGAATATAGGCGGGCGGGAATTCCAATGCTTCCGGTTGTTGCAGGGTTTGAGGTAACCAAGCGGCAAATGATTGTCTATGTAGCTGCTTTAGTTCCAACGTCGTTTCTTCTTTATGAGCTTGGACCGATCTACATTATAGGCGCATTGGTTTTAAGTTTTACTTGGCTTGGGCTGGCGATATACGGGTTTAAAGCGAAAGATACCATTAAGTGGGCAAAGCTGATGTTTGTTTATTCACTGAATTATATGATGCTGCTCTTTTTATTGATGATCGTTGCAGCATTGTTATGATCTACTTATTGCATCATTAATGAGTCGGAGGCGCATGCTTTCGGCTCTTTTTTACAGTGAAGAAAAAGCTCGAGAAAATAGCGGTCTCCTCCTGTTCCTCTGGAATGGTCCCTGACCTGCAGCTGCGCTATGAGACCTTTGGATCACTGCAACGGCCTAACATATGTCCTCTTCCACGTTCATACATTTAATATGATTGATGATGAGGAGGGCAAGCGATGCTGAACTTAATTGAAGTGAATGAACAAAATGCCAACCAGTTGATCGACGTGTACAGACCGATTCATGAAGAAACCTGGATGCTTGGGCTTGAATCGAATTGGCTTAATCAATGCAAACCTGTTCAGCGCCATCGATCGCAGACCACCTGTTTTATTGCGGTAAAGGAGAAGCAAATGATAGGTTTTATTGCCATACAGGGTCATTCAGCACCTGAAATAAAGCATTGCGCATCGCTAAGCATCGGCGTGTTGAAGGCGTTTCGAGGCAATGGTTATGGAAAAATGATTCTCGAGAAGGCAGAGCAATGGGCACATGGGCATGATATTTTTCGTCTTGAAGCTTGTGTGGGTTATGAGAACCGAGCCGCTCTGCTGCTTTTTGGAACTTCAGGATATAGTGTAGAGGGGATACGCAAAGAAGCCTTTCAACGAGATGGAGCCATGGTCGATGCGTTCTACATGGCAAAGTGCCTAAAAAAGGAATGAGGAACAATAATTCGGATGGAACTTTTTTAAAAGTGTTAAAGTAAATGATATATCGGTCGTTTACGGGTTTATCAATGTGAGGAATGGGACAGAATGGGACTGGAAAGTCAAGGGAGGTTAAGCCGAGTTGAAACTACCAGTCTCGTTTAAAAAAAGCTGTACAATCCTTATTATTCTCTCATTCTGGGTCGCGGGCATGATTCTCTACGTACAAGCGTGGCATCCTGTGTCGGCGAAAACAACCGCGACCACCCAAGAGGAACGTCAAATTTCTCCAGTCGCTGACCAGGAACGAGAGATACTTAATCAGGTTCAGCGGCAACGTAACGCATCCCATCAAAAGCCTGCTGAACCGGATTGGGACTTGTTTCGTGCGTCACGCATCGTCGCGCAGCAACTTGCATCCCAAGATTCAGCGGAAAAGGGGAACATTGAAACGATGTTGAGCGACTTGGGTTATCATCCGGGCAGTGTTCATGTCTTGAAAATGCAGCGCAATAGAAGACCCATGGACGCTGCTCAGATTCTGCGTGATACAGCAGATGCCAAGCTTCTGCAATCAGCGCATCTTTCTCGCATCGGGGTGGGCTATGCATCGGGAAGAAACGGACAGGTCTGGATTGTTTTGTATCGTGACCGCGCCGCAGATAAATAGCTGGGCAATACCCCTTTAACCGTGCTCTGGAGCGGATCGTTTATCTGTAAATTGCAAGACTTGCTATAATGGTAGAGGTTGCCAAGTATTAAGGGGGGATGGAAGATCAGAAGAACGAATGTGATTATCTTTTTCATTGCCGTAGCCGTCTTTGCGGGTACCTTCATAATCAGCTTGGTCAGTCTGCCTTCTGAATATCCGGATCACCCTTCGACAAATCAAAAGTTGTCTCTGCCGTCAAAGTCGAGCTTTAAGGTACCGGAAAGCGGTATCCATACGCTCATGGGCAAGTCGGAGAAGCAGTTGAGCAAAATGCTTGGAAAGCCGGAACGTGTTGATCCGACCAAGTTCGGCTACCGCTGGTTTATCTACGGAAGAGAAAGTGAAAACTATGTACAAGTAGGCATTGATGTGAAAACGGATCGCGTCACAACGATCTATGCACTTGGAAAACAACTGAAACTAAATCCATTCGCCATCGGCGAAGCTTCTCAAAAAATATATGAAAAGGTGCCGATCGAAGCCGATCTTTCCTTCAATTATAATGGAACAAGAATAAATTTTGAGCTAAATGAAGAGGATATGATGATTCGTCCCTTAATGAAATTTGGCAAGGACTGGGTACAATTAAACTTTGATCATGTCTCGGATCGTTTGATTGGTGTCCGCTATATGACGACGGGTGTTCTCGCCGCGCAGCATCCTTATTCAATGACCTATCAAGGACAGCTGCCGAAAACACCGAACTTAAATGATAAAGAATGGATAGCTGTAAATCAAGCAGAAGACCAAGAGATCTTTGACATCAGCAATGTCATGCGTTTGCGTTTTAACAAGCCTATGCTTAAGTGGAATAAACAGGCCCATCAGGCAGCCTATCAGCATAGTAAAGAAATGCAAACCAGAAATTACTTCTCACATGATTCAAAGTGGTCGGGCGACCTTAAGACACGTCTTGATCGGCAAAACGTTTATTTTCAAACGGCGGGAGAGAACATCGCTGCCCGGTATCCCGATGCGGCTGCGGTAAGTCTTGGCTGGTTAAACAGCATTGATCATCGTAAAAATCTCTTAAACGACGTATTTACAGAACTGGGCGTTGGATCGTATAAAAATTATTATACTCAAGATTTTGTCACCCCCCTTAATCCATAAGCATGGACCAAGGGCTTTTTTATCATGTACTGATGCACCATTTTCTCAGGGGATGACTATGATAAATGTAGGAGTTCCGATACGGGAAGGAGTGTGTCCTCATGGCAGAGGAAAAGACAAACGCTGCGATTGGTCGCTTTAAAACATTTCTTCGAAATCATCCTGAGATTGTGGCATATGTTCATAAGAATGACATAAAGTGGAGAGATGTGTTTGATGATTGGGTCATTTTCGGCGAATCTCATGAGGTATGGGAAAAATACGGCTTAAAAGAAAAATCAAGTGAAGATGACGATGAAAAAAGTCATCCAGCGTTTTCTTTTCATAAAGTCTTGAAGGTTGTGGATAATATTGATACAAAACAGTGGCAGGAAAGGCTTGAAACCATAAGCGGTGCGATCACCGGCATTCAATCATTTATCGGGCAGTTTCGTCAAAATAGCGATCAGGATCCACAAAATAGCACCAACAATCAAGAACAGCCAAATCAAACCGAACATCCGTCTGCACCTGCACAAAATCCATTTTTCTTTCGAAGGGATTGAGCCCGATGAGAAAAGAAATTCAGGCCTATTTAGACCAGAATGCTGATCTAAAACTATTTGTGCGCATGCATCCGGAATGGTACCGGACGTTGAGCAGATCGCCGTTGGAAGTCCAAAGACTTAAATCAGCGGCGGATCTTTTTTATGGCCGAACATTCAGTCAGCGGTTGGATCGTTTTAATCAGCGGGCGAGTATGATGAGTATGTTCGTTGCGATGGCGGAGGCCATGGCGGAAAAGAAAGCATAGTCCAACCAATCGGCCGGCATTCGAATCGATGAATGGCACTTTGCGTCCATTTGTTGTATATTTTAATAGAACTGGAGGTGTTCGAGATGATTGGAACATTGGAAAATATCTCGCTTTTGGATGAGGCAGACGAGCTTGCTGCGATGATGATTCAGTCGGAGCCCTATGTGAGCTATTTAGAGAGCAAACGTAATGTTGAACGTGATCAAAAAGCGCAAGAACTTGTTCGTGCTTTCTTAAAAGTGAGAGATCGGTACGATGAAGTGCAGCGGTTTGGCAGATATCATCCCGATTACAAGAAAGTGATTAAAGAAATGATGCAAATGAAGCGTGAGCTTGACACGCATCCTTCGATTGCGGCCTATAAACAGCAGGAGAAACAGTTAAACGATCTCCTTGGTGAATTAAGCAAGGTTTTGGCATATGCCGTTTCTAAATCAATAAAAGTACCGACTGGAGATCCGTTTTTTGACCGCTCGTGTGGCAGCGGCTGCGGATCAGGTGGAAAATGCGGCTGTCATTAACGTTAAGACATCCGTTTCTATTGTTTCGATGATGCTCAGAGAGAAGCTGGGTTTCTGCTTATGGATCATTAAGCGCGTGTGCGGATTGTTCCTGAGTATAAACCCTTAAAGGACCGGAAACAAAGGGGTGGTGTGTTTCAGTGGGGATTCAGAACAGAGACGGAATTATTGTCTGGCTTTATAATACAAAATATTTACGTGTGCTTCGGCGTTATGGTTATGTGCATTACATTTCAAAACGAATGAAATATGCGCTTCTTTATTGCGATCATGAGCAAACAAAAAAAACCTTGAATCAGCTGCTTAAATTAAAATTTGTTAAAGCAGTGGATGTGTCGCATATGCAAGAGGTTAGGACGACCTATGAAAAGGGAAAAAGCAGAGCTGAGGAACGCGACGAGAGGCTTATGCGCGAGCAAGTACGCTGATCGTTAGCGTTTAACAGCAGCGGACAAGCGGAATGAAGTGGTCCGCAATTGAAGCGATGATTGTCATGAACGTGGCGGATAAAATGGAGTAAATTTAAAAAAAGAAAAAACCCGCAGGCAAACTGCGGGCTGTCTTTACGCATCAAAAAAGATGCAAGACAATGGGAGAGGAGAAACCGGCGGAAAACTTATGGGGAAACGTAAGCATCCGCGGTTGGGCCAACATCTCTCTAGGATGTTGCCAAAAGCTAGTATTCACCATGCAATGAAATTATATACATGGTAATTGATTGTGTGTGTGACAGGGCTGAGGCGGACATGCGTTTTTTTTGTTTCTTCGGCTAGTAAGATCAATCGTCTATGGAAGATTGATTCTTATCCGGTATATCTTCAAGTGGAGGGTCGATTCATGCGAGTGATTTCAGGAGAAAACAAAGGACGACGGCTGAAAGCTGTGAATGGGCGAATGACACGCCCGACGACGGATAAAGTAAAAGAAACGATTTTTAATATGATTGGTCCTTTCTTTGATGGAGGTGCTGTTCTTGATCTCTATGGAGGAAGCGGGGCTCTGGGCATTGAGGCACTCAGTCGCGGTGCGCGTGCGGCAGTTTTTGTTGACCGGGCGGGAGCAGCATGTCAGACGATTCGTGAAAACATCGCGCTATGCCGCTGTGAGAATCGTTCGAAAGTGCTTAAACTTGATGCAACACGTGCTCTGGAGCAGCTAAGCAATGATCAAATGAGATTTGATTTGGTTTTTTTAGATCCTCCTTATGCAAAGCAACACATTCGATTGGACATCGAAACACTCATTGAAAAGGATTTGCTGGCTGACCATGCGGTTGTTGTTGCAGAGCATGAAACGGGAATTGAGCTTCCTGAATTTTTTCATGAACGGCTAAGTCGGGAAAAATATCGAACCTATCAGGGGCAAACGGCAGTATCGATCTATATCTGCCGATCTGAAAAGGGAAGTGTTTCGGGTGAGTGAACGAATTGCGGTTTATCCGGGCAGTTTTGATCCGGTGACCTATGGACATTTAGATATTCTCAAACGCGGGCTTACGGTTTTTGACCATGTCATTATTGCTGTACTGAATAATGCGTCTAAGCACCCGCTCTTTACGGTTGAGGAACGTGTCGACATGCTCAAGAAAGCTACAGCGCATTTGGATTCGGTGACGGTTGATTCTTTCGAAGGTCTCCTTGTGGATTATGTACAAAAGAAAAAGGTCAGCGTTGTGTTGAGAGGGCTGCGCGCCATTTCCGACTTTGAATATGAACTGCAAATTGCCTCAATTAATAAACATTTGAACCCGAAAATTGAAACCTGTTTTATGATGACGAGTAATCGGTATTCTTTTCTGAGTTCAAGTATGGTTAAAGAAGCTGCAATGTACCATGGATCGGTTCATGAACTCGTACCCGCTCAGGTGGAGCAAGCGTTAGAAGCAAAGTTCAGCAGCGGCAGGTCATCCATTTAAATGATGACTGTGTGAACAAACCCTGTGCAACTGGAGCACGATAAAGATAATGAGCATAACGAATGTAAGCGTCGGTCCCCAAACAACTGCGTGGTGTGTCAGAGCACTTACGTTCTGACTGAACGCGGTTGTTGTTTCAATGCCGCTGCTTGTAGGGAATACGTGAAAGAGAAAGAATGCAGCGATGGATGAATAGATCATTTGCAGGATGCGTCCTATTAAGAACAGACGAGAACGGAGTCCTGCTTGAGAAAGAATACTGACTGCTTGGGCTTGAATGGAAAAGCCGCAAAAGCCAAGCAAGCCAGAAACAACGACAACTTGTTCAATGAGCGGCACCGATGTTAACTCGGCAACCGATTTGTCGCCGATTGTCAATTCGAAAAGCCCCGGAATCACCGCTGAACCAAGCTCGGGTGAAAAGCCAATCCATTTGAAACATATGCTGAGGACTTCTCCCAAGAGGTTGATTGCACCAATGTTGAGGAATAATTGATACAACATTGAAAAAAGAGCGATGAAACCACCGATGGCAAGCAGTGTCGAAACGGATGATACGACGGCATCGCCTATTTTTTTCCCGAACGGCTGATTGCGCGCAAGACGTTCTTGGTGCATACGCTCAAGTGCATATACAAATCGTGAGCGGACCTGGATGGTACTTGTCTTTTTTTTGCTTTTACTGAAGAAGCGCATGGTTAAACCGACACAAAGATTGCCAAGATAATGGGAAAGCGCGAAAATAATCCCAAGTGAGGCTTGGTGAAAGAACTGAACAGCGGTAACACTAAAAATAAAGAGCGGGTTGCTGAAATTTGTGAAGCTCGCCAACCGTTCTGCTTCGGATTTGGTTAGTTTCTTGTCTTTATAAAGGTCGGCTGTGATGCGTGCGCCAGCAGGGAAGCCAGAGACAACTCCCATCATTAAAACAAACCCGCCGATTCCCGGTAAGCGAAAAATCGGCCGCATCAGTGGTTCCATCAAAATACCGGCAAAATTGACAACACCGAAACTGATCATCAATTCTGCAAGCACAAAGAATGGGAATAATGCCGGAAATACTTGGTTCCACCAAATGGTTAATCCCTTGATCGAACCGCCGACAGCAACTTCGGGATAGCAAACCATAAGTGCGACAAGGGAAACTGAGCCGGTCGCAAGCAAATAAGTAAATGTTTTTGATTGATTCATTGATTGGGTTCACCTGCAATTTTCAGCGTATCTATGACTTGTCCGTTATGACACTAACTATACGTTTCGATCTTCGCTGATAGACCAATCGATGATCAAAAATAAATAAGCGCATACTACATATAATCACAAAGGTGATTCTCTCAATCGAAATTTTGTAACTGAAGGAGGCGGCGTTTTTTTGCGGAGAAGAGTGATAAAGTGGACCTTGATCATTGCTGCTGTTGTGCTCCTCGGGCTTAACTTTGTCAGTACGCCTTATTATGTGCAACGTCCGGGAAAAGCAGAATCAATGGCGAAAATGGTTCAGGTGACCGGAGCAAAAAAAGTTGACGGAGCCTACCGTCTTGTCTATATCTATTTAGGAAAAGCGAATATTTACCAATACTTATGGGCGAAATTCGATCGGAATAAATACACAACGTTGGTTAAAGAAAATCAGGTTAAAATGCCTGAAGAGGATGAGCAGGATTATAATTTGCGTCAGCAAAACTATATGAGCAGTGCCCAGCAGTCAGCAGCCTATGTTGCTTACAAAGCTGCGGGCAAGGCGCCGAAATTAACGGAAGCCGGAGTACTCGTCCTCGGTGTCATGCAAGGGATGCCAAGCAGCAAAGTGCTTAAGACAGGGGATCTGATTACAGGGGTAGACGGTCAAACCATTAAAACTGTGCAGGATATGGATCGCGTAATAAAGATGAAGAAGCTTGGCGACACCTATCGAGTGACGCTAATGCGCGGTCATCGAGTCAGGAACGTAACCGTAAGATCTGCACCATTCCCAAAACAATATGTTGGGGCAGGCAGAGGCTGGGGGATTGGAATCTACCAAGATAATCATGTCAAAGTTCAGGTGAGTCCTAAAGTAAACTTCGACATAGAAAATATTGGCGGACCTTCTGCCGGGCTGATGATGACACTGGAAGTATACGATCAGTTGGTCCCGGAAAACCTTGCAAGAGGAAGAGACATTGCTGGCACCGGAACAATTGGCTTAAACGGCCAAGTCGGACCCATTGGAGGGATTGCTGAGAAAGTAGTCGGGGCGTCCAGATCGGGTGCGGATATCTTTTTTGCCCCTGCGGCCGATCATGAATATGAGACTGCTCGGAAGACGGCAAAAGATATCCATACAAGAATGAAAATTGTAAAGGTCGCGACATTTAAAGAAGCCATTGAGTATCTGGAACAATGACGCATATATGATTGAAACAGGACGATTTACTCATTGAGAAATCGTCCTGTTGTTTCATCATAGCGAAACGGAGGATGTCCTGTTTCACTGTAGGTTGTCTTTGTCGGGTCTTTAATCGTTAAGAAATCGTAAATCTGAGCTGCTTTGAGATCGAGTTCTACCATATCTGAACGGTGATTGCGGATTTTGGAAAGAATTGGAACCGAGATCTTCTTTCGAATCTTCGCCAGATATGCTTGTCCGACGCTGTTCATTCCAAGCAGACGGATCGCATCGGGCTCACTTTCTAGAGCAAGTGAAATCGCCTGCTTTTTCAGTGTATCCGTCAAAATATGTGCCGAGAGACGTTGCAGACGCGCCCATGTATACCGCTTTGTTTTAACTGCCGAGATAAACGCTTGAAAAGAGTGTGCATGACGAATTTGCGACTGCAAACGATGTTCAATGCCTTCTTCCATTTCATAAATAGCGTGAAGCCGCTCTTTGTCTGAGGAGATCAATTTATATTTCAAATAGGGAAAGAAGCGTTCCCAAGTTCCGTAGTCTTGCTCGCGATGAGCCAATTCTAGTTGATCTGCAACAAAATCAGGTACTTTATCGCTAATCGATTGTATTGATTGTTGCTCAAGATGGCTGCGGATGCTTGATGCGCTGGCTATAGCATTCGCTTGATCCCAGCTCTGATCGTTGTGCTGTGCTTGACGTCTCGGAATGGTGTACGGTATTATCGTACTGTTTCGCTGCCGAATGGCTCTGATGTATTGAAAACCAAGGCTGTTATTCGGTTTTGCTAAATCGACGAGATCAATTGATTTGTCAGTGGCTATAGCTCGATAAGCAGCTGCATGGGCATTTGGGTAACTCAATCCCTGTTTCATCGATTCATTTAATTTCGTGTCATAGTCTGTTTGATGTTGTTCAATCAGCGAAAGGGTATTCATAAAAGGCGCAATTTTTCCATCTTCGCTGCTAAAGAGTAAAGCATTTACGCCGAGCCGATCCAGAATGGCGACTGCGCCTCGAGCAAAAACATCCGCCTTACCGACTGCATAGACATAAGGAAGTTCAACGATAAGATCTGCACCTGCTTGAAGTGCCATTTGTGTGCGTCGCCATTTTGAAACAAGTGCCGGTTCGCCTCTTTGTACGAAATCCCCGCTCATGACGACAATGACAACATCAGGATGCAGTTGTTTCTTTAGTGTGTCAAGCTGATAGTGGTGTCCATTATGAAATGGGTTATATTCGGCGATAATTCCGGCAATAATCATTATGCGTTCATCCTTTTTGAAATCAAGATCATGAATGTTCCCATTTTATCATAATCATCGAATAAAAGAGAAATTGCTCTGGGTCCGCTTATTATGATAATCTTAACTAAGGCAGCTCGGCGGATTGACATTCTATTATGCGGGGCTTATAATAACATTTGTTGTCTAGAGGTGGTTCAGTATGTCTTTAACATGGTCCGTTCCTGATCTGATGCAGTATCGAGATGAGGGACTGAGTTTTAACAAAGAAGTTGTATTACCTCTGGAATTGTTTCGCTCGGATCCTGAAATACGAAGCATATCACCTGTTGAGGTTAAGGGTGTCGTTGAATTTTCAAAACGATCATTGACCTTCCATCTGCGGTTATCGGGAACGATGGTGCTCCCATGTGCCATGACGTTGGAGGATGTTGATTATCCCTTTCAAATCAATAGCGCCGAAACATTTTTATTAACGGCGGGGAATGCAAGCGAAGATGAGGGAGAATTTGTCCATACCATTGAGAATGAACAAATTGATTTAACCCCTTATCTCGTTGAAGCAATTATGGTTGAGAAACCAATGCGAGTAGTCAGTGAAAAAGCGCGTGCTCAGGATCATCTCTCCGGGAATGACTGGGCGCTTGTTGATGAGGAAACGTCGAAGCACCAGATTGATCCAAGGTTGGAAAAACTGAAAAAGTTTTTTGACGATTAATTAGTGTCTGAGGAGGTGTCATCCATGGCAGTACCAAAAAGAAGAACGTCTACTACACGCAAAAACAAGCGTCGTACACATTTTAAACTGGCCGTTCCAGGCATGGTAAAGTGTGACAACTGTGGTGAATATAAATTAGCTCACCGTGTGTGCCCGTCATGCGGCTCATATAAAGGTGAAGAAGTCGTAGAGAAATAATTTCTATTCATGCGAGGAGCCCAAGCGGCTCTTTTTTCGTTGGAAAAACAAAAGTCAAAACGTGCAGACAATGAAAAGCGTTTGCGAGCATTTTGAGGCGAGCTGCCCCCGTACTGCCCGCAGCAAGCGAGCAGCTGGGGCGCCCGTCAGGTACAAAATTGATGGTTAAAAACTGCATACAGAGCAATAACCGGGCACTTTTTGCCCGGTTTTTTCTACCCTTTTTTATCGCTTGTCTCAAAAGAAAAAAGCCGGTTTTCTTCTACCGATCCTATCAACAGCATAAGGTATAAAACAAGAGCACAGCTCAAACAAGATTTAAGAGAAAAGAGGGAAGAGAATGCCATCGATAAGACAAGACGCGTGGATGCATGCAGAAGATGTCAAACTTGCAGAAATCATTCTGCGCCATATTAAAGAAGGCAGCACACAACTTGCCGGATTTGCCGAGGCCGGAAGCATACTCTCTCGTACGCCGGCAGCCTGCGGCTTTCGTTGGAATTCATCGATTCGCAAGTTATATGAGCAAGAATTGCAGGAAGCAAAAGCCATCCGCAAAGCGCGCAAAAAAAAGAAGAAAAAGGGAGATTTAGAATCTCAGCCACTTAAGGATCCGTTTGCCGAAATACCGGAACAGAAGCGGCACATTTCTGAATCGGAAATCGATCAATTAATCCGTTTTCTTACTGATTTAAAGGAACAGTCAAGTGATGTTGATGTTGAGGAAGAGGAAAAGCTGCTTCGCGAAAAGCAGCAGCTGGAATCTGCCTATCAGCAGTTAAAAAGTGATTATACAGTTATGAAACAAAATTATGAATCACTGCTTAATGTATTCAAAGTTGTTGATCAGGCAAGGAAGGAAATTCCAGCGATCAAAGAATCTTGAAAGCCGCCCCATTAAAGAATCATGCTGATGGTTTGGGACTTCCGTTGCAGGGGACGCGATGCATGATGTTAGACTCGCGTACAAGCGTTCAGATCGGGTTTCTTGTTAAACCTGATCTTTTTTTATACATAGTAAACAACTTTTAAAAGTTAAGCGGCGCAAATGCGGGTCCCTGAGGAGCGACTCTGGATCAGCCGCGGTCACGCCCTGTACCCAACGCGAAAGCCACCGGTCTGCAGAAGTAAGGGGCGGACAAGCCCGGTTTTTCTTATTTGGGAAGGATTACAACCCTAATTAAGCGAATATAAAAAATAAAGTGGTGGAAAGTGGGGGAATGTGGTAAAGTAAAAACAAAAGAGGGGGCGGCTCTATTGTTTATGGGAGAATTCAATCACAACATAGACACAAAAGGCCGTCTCATCATTCCAGCAAAATTTCGCGATGAACTCGGGGACTCTTTTGTCATCACACGTGGCCTTGATCAGTGTCTTTTTGTTTATCCAATGAATGAATGGCACAGAATAGAAGAAAAACTTAAGGCACTTCCTTTTACAAAAAAAGATGCACGTGCATTCACGCGTTTCTTTTTTTCGGGAGCCAGTGAAAGCGCGTTGGACAAGCAGGGTCGGGTATCAATCGGCAACAGTCTCCGTGAGTATGCGAAATTAGTGAAAGATTGTGTGGTCATCGGTGTATCGACGCGTCTTGAGATTTGGGATCAAGAAACGTGGAGCCGCTATTTCGCACAATCTGAAGAATCCTTCAATGACATCTCGGAGAGCTTGCTTGATTTGGACCTCTAAGGGCAATGAACTGCTTGTGTTCTTTGAGATAGGAGTCGGTAGCAGTGTTTGAACATAGAACAGTATTGAAGAATGAAGCAGTTAACGAACTGAATGTGAATCCAAATGGAATTTATGTGGATTGTACGCTTGGCGGCGGCGGACACAGCGAAGCGATTGCTTCGCAGCTTGATCAAGGCCGTCTCTACGCATTTGATCAAGATGATGAGGCGCTTCAAGCTGCCTCCGAACGCTTGAAGCCCTTCGCAGAAAAAATCACGTTTATCAAATCGAACTTTAGACATTTAGAACAAGAACTTCATCAGCATGGTGTGTTGGAAGTAGACGGCATACTGTTTGATCTGGGCGTATCCTCACCGCAATTTGACCACGCAAATCGTGGTTTCAGCTATCAGCACAATGGACCGCTTGATATGCGCATGGATCGATCACAGCCCTTAACGGCGGCAGTTATTGTCAATGAATGGCCATTTGAGCAATTGTCTCGAATTTTCTTCTTGTATGGGGAAGAGCGGTTCTCAAAAGCAATTGCACGAAAAATTGAGAAAGTACGTATGCAGCACCCGATCGAGACAACCGAGCAGCTGACGGAACTGATTAAAGAAGCGATTCCTGCACCGGCACGCAGAAAAGGCGGCCACCCGGCAAAACGTGTCTTTCAAGCCTTGCGCATTGCCGTCAATGATGAGTTGGGAAGCTTTGACGAAGCCCTGACTCAGTCGCTCCGCATGGTGAAAATTGGCGGGAGAATTGCGGTGATCAGCTTTCAATCACTTGAGGACAAACTGTGCAAACAGTTTTTCAAAAAATACAGCGATCCCCCGGAATTGCCGCCCGGGTTGCCAGTTGTACCGAAAACTTTTTTACCAGTTTTGAAAAAAGTGAGCAGAAAACCGATAATACCTTCACAGAAAGAAGTTTTAGAAAATCGTCGATCACATTCCGCAAAGCTAAGAGTTGCAGAAAAAATCAGATCTATTGAGGAGGATGAGGAGCAATGAATCTCAGTCAGCAAGCGTATAAAGTACAAAGGCAGGAGTATGTTGAAGCGGCACCGCGCCAGAGACAAGTTGTCATTACCCGGCGCGTGACGAAGGGTGAGAAAGCGCTGTGGGCGATGGCCGGTATCATGATCTTTGCTATGGCACTACTGCTCGTTGCGAATCAAGCAAAATTGTACATCGCATCAAAAGATGTTGCTTCTCTCCAATCGAAAATTGATGAACAAGCAAAAGTGACCCAGCAATTGAAAGCAGAATCGGACAGCTTAAGTTCGCCGGAACGCATTGTTCGATTTGCGGAAAAGGAACTTGGGTTAAAACTGGACATTGAAAACGTCAAAGTACTTCCTTAAGGTGGTTTGCTCCCATGAATCAAAGCAAAAGAAGATTAATAAGCTTTTGGACAGGAATAGTCGGCACGATTTTCATGCTGGCTTTTTTTGTCATTATTGGGCGCTTCGTTTACATCGCTCAGGGGAAAAAAATTGATAACCATAATCTTTTGCAACTCGGTGAAAAACAGTGGTCGCAGTATAAGGTTGTCGATGAAAAAAGAGGAACCATTTATTCTTCGAACGGACGAATTCTTGCTGAAGATGTTCCTGCTTACACGTTGTATGCGATTTTAAGCCCGAAAAGTGATAACTATGTGAAGAATAAGCAAAAAACAGCAGAGAAGCTGGCACCGATCTTAGGAATGAAGGTCTCGGATATTCTACAAAGACTCAATAAAAATGTTTATCAGGTAGAATTCGGAGCTAAGGGCAAGATGCTGAGCTATAAGACAAAACAGGCCATTGATCAATTAAAGCTTCCGGGGATTGGTTATATTACGGAATCGAAGCGCTATTATCCGAATCAGTCAAGTGCTGCCTACACACTTGGTTTTACGCAAATGAACTCGGAAAAAAATCAGCAAAAAGGTGTGTTTGGCATTGAACAATCACTGGACAACTATTTAACGGAAAAAGACGGATCCATTCGTTATTACCGCAGCCTTACCGGTGTTCCCATCCCGGATGAAAAACAGAAAATGACAAAGTCCGTTCCTGGCAAAAATGTTTATCTGACGCTGAATTCACGAATTCAAACGGTTTTGGATCAAACGATGTCCAGTGTTCAGGAAAAATACAAGCCGGAAAATATAATTGGTGTTGTAGCTGATCCTAAAACAGGGAAACTATTGGCAATGTCCAGTTACCCGACTTTTAACCCGAATAAGCGCGACATTAAGCAGTTCAGCAATGCACCGATCGCACTTCCTTACGAACCTGGTTCGGTCATGAAGACATTTACGGTAGCATCGGCCATTGACGCTGGCGTGTACAATGGTTCGGCGACCTATGCATCCGGTGACTACAAAACAGATGGCGGGACAATTCATGATTGGCGGCGTCAAGGCTGGGGAACGATCACGTTTGACCAAGGATTTGAATTGTCATCAAATGTAGGGATGGCAGTGTTGACCGATAAATATTTGGGAACGGACAAGCTGAGCGATTATTTGCGTAAATTTGGTTTCATGCAAAAAACAGGCATTGATCTCCCTGGCGAGCGCTCAAGCGTTGTCAATTGGCGCTGGAGACTAGATAAATTGGAGGCTTCATTTGGACAAGCCTCAGCGTTCACAGCGATGCAGATCGTTCAAGCTGCGACTGCGGTTGCAAACAACGGGAAAATGATGCGTCCCTATATCGTCGATCATGTTGTGAATCCAGAGACGAACAAGACCGTGTTGCAGCACAAGCCGGTTGTTACTGGACATCCGATTTCTGCCTCAGCTGCTGAACAGACTCGAGCGCTGATGCGCAAAGTAGTAACAGACAAAAATGTCGTCAACGGGACAAGTGCGACCGGCCTGAATTATGATCTCCCTGGATATGACGTTATTGGCAAAACAGGCACTGCGCAGATCTCCTTAAACGGGAACTATTTATATGGCAAAAATAATTACATCCACTCTTTTCTAGGTATGGCACCTGAAAAAGACCCGAAGTTGATCGTTTATGTTGCAGTCAAACAACCGCAGCTTAAAGCAACCGAACTGGGACCTGAGCCGGTGGCCGACATTGTGCGCCCAGTGATGACCAGTGCACTTCAATATCTTCAAGTAGACAAAAAAGCAAGCACGGCAACGGAGAAGACCAAACTTTCTTCTGTCAAAGCGGCCGATTATACCGGACAAAGTATGGAAGAAACGGCGAATGCTCTAAAGGCAAAAGGCATCGTTCCGATTCAAATTGGCTCAGGAACGATTCGAAATCAGTTGCCTTATCCGGGAGAACGCGTGTACGCCGGCAGTAAATTCATCTTATCCGGCGATGTGCAAAAGAAGATGCCTGATTTAAGCGGTTGGTCTATGGCCGATATCATGAAACTGGCGGATTTGGAAGAGCTTAAGCTCGTGACTAAGGGCAATGGCTTTGCATCGGATCAAAGTATTCCAAAAGGTGCAGAGTTGAAAGCAGGACGCACGCTGACCGTCACTTTGACAGGCGAAAAGAAGAACTCGTCGGAAGGTGCATCACATGTGCCGGCAACATCGTCCGCTTCTGAGTCGGGAACCTCAGATAACCCGTAAATCATTGGAAGCTCGTTCTATTTTTCTTGAACTGCTCATATGGGTAGGACAAGGAAGATAGGAGGGAGGCTTACCTGTGCGTATTTCGAACGTGACCGTCAAAAGACGGTTGTTGTTTTTTTTGACGATTGGATTGATTGCTTTTGCAATCTTTATTGCGAGACTTGCTTATTTGCAGATCTTTGAAAATAATTGGCTGATGAATTACGCACTGAATTCGTGGAGCAGAGAAATTCCCTATGAGGCCGAACGTGGACGAATCTTGGATACTCGAGGCAAGGTGCTGGCGACTAATGTGAGCAGTCCGTCTGTCTTGGTTGTCCCCCGTCAAGTCAAGGATAAAAATAAGACAGCGGATCAGCTGTCTTCTGTACTGAACATGAGCAAGAAGCGCGCGTATGAGAAAATCTCAAAAAACGAGTCCATTGTCCGCATTACCCCCGAGGGAAGAAAAATCTCAAATGAGAAGGCAGCCGAAGTGAAAGCACTGGGCCTTCCAGGCGTCTTTGTTGCTGAAGATTTTAAACGGGACTATCCAAAAGGAAACTTTTTGGCCCATGTACTAGGGTTTGCCGGCATTGACAATCAAGGTCTTACCGGACTGGAATCCTACTACAATGAAGGTTTGGAAGGAAAAGACGGACATGTTGCCTTTTTCTCAGACGTGAACGGGAATCGAATGTCTGATCTCAAGGATGAGTATATTCCGCCCAAAAGCGGTGCGAGTCTAATGCTGACCGTTGATTCACGTGTGCAGTCCATCGTAGAGCGCGAGTTGAACAATGCTGTTGCTGCTTATCATCCGGATAGTGCTTTGGCGATTGCTATGGATCCGAATACCGGTGCAATACTCGGCATGTCATCGAAACCAGATTATAATCCCGAAAAATATAAGACCGTTTCACCGGACGTGTATAATCACAACTTGCCGATTTGGAAGACCTATGAACCCGGTTCAACATTTAAAGTTATCACGCTTTCAGCAGCACTTCAGGAGAAAGCCGTTGACCTTAAAAAGGATCATTTTTATGATTCAGGTTCTATTGAGGTTGGCGGGGCACATCTTCACTGCTGGAAGAAAGGCGGGCATGGCTCCGAGTCATTTTTGGAAGTCGTTCAGAATTCCTGCAACCCTGGTTTTGTCGCTTTGGGCGAGCGAATCGGGAAGGACAAATTGTTTTCTTATATTGATAAATTTGGCTTCGGCGTCAAAACGGGGATTGATCTTCAAGGCGAAGCGAAAGGGATCTTGTTCAACAAAGATAAGATCGGACCGCTGGAAGCTGCAACGACAGCATTCGGTCAAGGGGTTTCGGTCACCCCGATTCAGCAAATAACTGCAGTATCCGCTGCGATCAACGGCGGGTACCTCTATCAGCCGCAACTTGCAAAAGCGTGGGTAGACACAGATACCGGCAAGGTCATCAACCGCATTGAACCCGTCATGAAGCGAAAAGTGATCTCTGAGAATACGTCCAAGCAGGTGCGAGATACGCTTGAAAGTGTTGTTGCTCAAGGAACCGGCCGAAATGCGTTTGTTCAAGGCTATCGTGTAGGAGGAAAAACAGGTACCGCACAAAAAGTAGATCCGAAAACGGGACGCTACTTGAGTAATGATTATATTGTGTCTTTTATGGGCTTTGCGCCGGCAGATAATCCGAAAATTACTGTTTATGTCTCAATTGACCATCCCAAAAATACCGTTCAATTTGGCGGTACCGTCTCTGCACCGATTGCCGGACGAATCATTGGCGACAGTCTGAGTGCGATGGGGGTCAAGAAACAAAAAGGCGGTCTTGAGAAAGAAGTGCGCTATCCAGATCAGCCGATGATTAAAATTCCGGATCTTAAGGGTATGGATAAAAACGATTTGCGAAATGCCCTGTTTAACTTAAAACTTGAAACAAAAGGTGATGGCGATGTTGTGACCATGCAATCGCCGAAACCAGGAATTAAGGTCAAACAAGGTTCAACAATAATGGTGTACTTAGGTGACAAAAAGAAGGCAGACGATTAAAATAAGCAATGGACGTTCGGGAGCCGGTGCGCGTAATGCCGGCTCCCCGAGCATACATAACTAAGCGGGGGGCTGTGCCTGGTCTTGATCATGCATTAACCTTGAAAAAACGCTGTTTCAGCGTGTGCTGAAGCAGTGCACCGCTTTGACATTAAGATGACGAGGGACGTGTCAAATAATGAAACTTTCCGATTGCCTGAAGGCACTTGATATTTTCAGACAAGAAGGAGCAGGAAACCCTGAGATTGATGAGCTTATGATTGATTCGAGATTGGTAAAGCCCGGATCACTATTCTTTTGTATAAAAGGTCATCACGTTGACGGCCATCGTTTTGCGCAACAAGCGCAAGCGAGCGGTGCATCAGCGATTGTTGCTCAAGATGCAGTTGATGTTTCTATCCCGGTGATTCGGGTGAACGATACGCACCGTGCACTGGCCATGATCTCGGATTATTTTTATGGGCAGCCGAGCCATGATTTGTTTCTGCTCGGTGTTACAGGAACGAATGGGAAGACAACCATTACGTACCTTGTGCAGGCAATTCAAGAAGCGGCCGGCATAAATACCGGTTTAATTGGTACAATGGGTATGCATTATAAAAATAAATCGATTCCGGTCCAGAATACTACACCTGAAGTCCATTTAATTCATCAAAATTTAGCGAAAATGAAGGCTGAAGGGGCAGTCTCGGTCGTTCTGGAAGCTTCCTCGAACGCGCTTTATGATGGTCGATTACATGGTTGCGCCTTTAATGTAGGTGTTTTTACGAATTTAACTGAGGACCATTTGGATCTTCATGGAACGATGAAAGACTACATGTATGCAAAGAGTCTACTTTTTTCGCAGCTTGGAAATTGCTACGGCATTGGACAGAAAAGGGCTGCAGTTTTGAATGTAGATGATCCTGCATCAGAGGTCTATAAACACATGACTGCGGCTCATGTGATTACCTACGGAATTAATCATTCCGCAGATTTTCGCGCGAAGGCAATCAAAATTAATCCATCGGGAACGGCGTTTATTCTAGAAAACGCCGGTCGTAGTTACCCGGTTTCAATGAAACTGATCGGCAAATTCAGTGTCTATAATGTGCTTGCGGCGCTTGCTGCTTGTTCCGTTTCAGGGATCGCTCTAGAAGCTATGATTCATACAGTGGAACAAATTAAAGGCGTGGCAGGACGATTTGAACCCGTTGATGCCGGTCAGGATTTCACAGTCATTGTCGATTACTCGCATACCCCGGACAGCTTAGAAAATGCCCTGAGCACGATCAAAGAATTTGCTCGAAAGCGTGTGATTACGATTGCAGGCTGCGGCGGTGATCGTGAGCGTGGCAAACGACCGATTATGGCAAAAATTGCTGTGGATAACAGCGATCTTGCTATTCTAACTGCTGATAATCCGCGAACCGAGGATCCCGAGCAAATTCTGCTGGAAATGGAAGCCGGCGTAAAGGGTCGGGACTATCGAAAAATTCCCGACCGCCGAGAAGCCATTCGCGATGCGGTAAATGAAGCTGATAGCGGAGATATTCTATTGATCGCCGGTAAAGGGCATGAGGACTATCAGATTATCGGAACAACAAAACACCATTTTGACGATCGAGAAGAAGCACGCAAAGCAATTCTTGAACGATTGAATCGGAATGAATAAACGGACGTACTGTTCGCATTAAGGGAGCGTAACCAATGAGTATTGGTATCGATATAATCAGAGGTCAAGCGATTCAATCGATCGGATCTGCCGATCATTTGATCGGTCGCTTGGCGATCATGACAGACAGCCGCAAGCCGCATCGAAACAGCCTTTTTGTACCTTTAATCGGCGATCATTTCAACGGTCATCAGTTCATCAATAAGGCCATTGAAAATGGAGCTTCAGCAGCGCTCTGGATGGAAAGGGAGCCTCTTCCGCAGGATCTGCCCGCGAATTTTCCTCTCTTTCTCGTTCGCGATACGTTAAAAGCACTTCAGAACATGGCGAAGAGTTATCTGAATCAAGTGCAGCCAAAGGTCATCGCGGTTACCGGATCTAATGGGAAAACGACGACCAAGGACATGCTCTACAGCATCCTTCAAGGCGCGTTTCGGACATTTAAAACGCAAGGAAATTTGAATAATCATATCGGCGTTCCGTTGACGATCCTTGCGATGCCTGAGGACACAGAGGTTCTCGTGCTGGAAATGGGGATGAATCATTTTGGCGAACTGACTTTTCTCAGCCAGATCGCCAAACCGAATGTTGCATTGATCACGAATATCGGCGAGTCGCATATCGAATATCTTGGCAGCCGTGCGGGCATTGCTAAGGCAAAACTCGAAATCGTAAATGGCTTGAAGAAACATGGAACGCTGATCATTGACGGTGACGAACCGCTGCTTGCCCCTGTTCAGACCAACGCTTTTCAGATTGTGCGTTGCGGTTATGGCGATCATAATAATTGGCATATTGAGGATGTCGAGGAGTCGCTGACGGGTACGCGATTCTCTCTAAGAGGACAGAAACATCCGTTTGATCTGCCGGTGCTTGGCAAGCATAATGTGAAAAACGCAGCGCTCAGCTTTGCAGCTGCTCGAGTCATCGGCACAGAAGTTGACACGATTCGTCATGGGCTCGCACATTTGCAACTGACCCATTTGCGGTTTGAACGAATAAACGGACTGAACGGCTCTTTGCTCATTAACGATTGCTATAACGCGAATCCGACATCAATGAAGGCATCGCTTGAAACATTGAAAAATTTGTCTGGATATGATCGGCGTGTTGCTGTGCTTGGCGATATGTATGAGCTTGGAAAAAATGAGAAAGTCATGCATAAAGGTGTTGCAGCAGAATTGACGCCACCGTTAACACATGTAGTTACCATTGGCGACAAAGGGGCTTGGATTGCTGATGGTTTACGCGAACAAAGCAGCGATTCTGCCGTTGAGGTTCGCGTCTATAAAACGAAGAAAGAAGCACTTCCGTACCTTCAATCGCTTCTGGATGCGAGGACTGTTATGTTGTTTAAAGCGTCGCGGCGAATGGCACTTGAACAACTCTCCAGCCATCTTCAGGCAGAAGCGCCTGCAGACTAACGAATCTTTTGATATGATCGAGATAATTGTATGCCGCGTATTTTAAAGGAGCGAAAGGATTTATGACATTGACATTATTATTTGGTTTATCGATCTCTTTTCTTGTAACCCTTGTTTTTGCACCTTTTTTTATCCCGATGCTGCGGAGACTTCACTTTGGTCAGTATATCCGTGAGGAAGGGCCGCAGAGTCATCAAAAAAAGAGCGGAACACCAACAATGGGCGGTGTTATTTTCTTGATTGGACTGCTCATCGGAATTCTGGTTATGGGCCTTAAATACCATGTAACAACACCGGAAACTTACATGCTGCTCTTTGTGACCTTTGGGTTCGGGCTTGTTGGATTACTTGATGATTTTATTAAGATTGTCATGAAACGAAATATGGGACTGACTTCGAAACAGAAAATGGCCGCGCAAATTGTTATTTCTGTGGTTTTCTGGTTCATTTTCACCTCCTATGATTATTCGACTTATCTGTCGTTCCCGGGTACAAATGTTATGATCAATCTTTCTTGGTTTTATCCGGTATTTGTTGTTTTTCTATTGATCGGTGTTCCAAATGCAACGAATTTGACGGATGGCATGGACGGATTGCTGACCGGGCTATCCATCATCGCTTTTGCTGCGTATGCCGTCATTTCATGGTACGCCATGAATCTTGGTGTTGCTGTTTTTGCGATGGTGATGCTGGGTGCGCTGCTGGGTTTTCTCATTTTTAATGCCCATCCTGCTCGTGTGTTCATGGGCGATACCGGATCGCTTGCTATCGGCGGTGCACTTGCCGGTATGGCGATTTTGACAAATACAGAAATTCTTCTGGCCATTATTGGCGGTGTGTTTGCGATTGAAACATTGTCTGTCATTATACAAGTCATTTCATTTAAAACAACTGGACGGCGTATCTTCAAAATGAGTCCGATTCATCATCACTTTGAATTGACCGGATGGTCTGAATGGAAGGTTGTTACGGTATTCTGGCTGGTTGGGCTGGCCCTTGCTGTAATTGGAATCTATTTGAAGGTGGGGATGATCAATTGAAAGCATTGGATACATTTGCAAATAAAAAAGTTCTTGTGCTCGGGTTAGCCAAAAGCGGATATGCTGCCGCTAAATTGATGAATGAACTTGGCGCCGATGTGACCGTTAATGATCGTGGCGACTTAAGCCAGAATGAGCACGCTAAGGCGCTTGTCAAACTGGGTGTACGGATCGTTGACGGCGGCCATCCATTAGAACTCATTGATCAAACGACGGCGTTGATGATCAAAAATCCAGGGATTCCATATTCAAATCCGATGATTAAACGTGCAGAAACGCTCGGTATCCCCGTGGTTACGGAAGTTGAAATCGCCGGTCGGCTTGCCGATGCACAATTTATTGGCATTACCGGATCAAACGGAAAAACCACAACAACCATGCTTATTGGCGAAATGATGAAGGGATCCGCCTATGAACCAATTGTTGCCGGAAATATCGGCACGGCTTTGACTTCGGTTGTTCAAAAGGCGAACGAGAAAAATGTGATTGTCGCCGAACTTTCCAGCTTTCAGCTTCAAGGGACGATAGATTTTCACCCGCATGTTGCGGTTGTCTTGAATATCTTCGACCATCATTTGGATTATCATGGAACCGTTGAAAACTACGCGAAGGCAAAAGCACAGATTACGGTTAATCAGACGGCAGATGACGCGCTGGTTTATAACGCAGACAGCAAGCGGGTAGTTCAGTTCATCGCCGAGAAAACAAAAGCAAAAAAAGTACCTTTTTCACTAAAACAAAAAGTAGCAAATGGTGTATATGTTTCAGAAGAAACGATTTATTTCAAAGATCAGGCGATCATGAAAGTGGAAGAGATGGGGCTTCCTGGAGAGCATAACCTGATGAATGCTTTGGCTGCAGTAGCCGTTGCAGGTGTATACGGCGTTTCAGTTCAGCATATGGCCGATGTTCTACGCTCTTTTAAGGGCGTGCGTCACCGTCTGGAATATGTCGGGGTTGTCCAAGGACGTACGGTCTACAATGATTCAAAAGCAACAAACAGTATTGCTACTTCAAAAGCGTTGCATGCGTTCCCAAAAAAAGAGATTGTATTGCTTGCTGGTGGACTTGATCGTGGGAATAGCTTTGATGTTCTGGTTCCCGATCTTGTCAAAGCGCCGATTAAAGCAGTACTTTTGTTTGGAGAAACCCAACAAAAATTGAAAGATGCCTGTTTGAAAGCCAAGATACCGCTCATTAAAGAAGTGGAAAATGTTGAGGCTGCAGTTCCTGAAGCATTCGCATTGTCACAACCGGGTGACGTCATCTTGCTTTCACCTGCTTGCGCAAGCTGGGATCAATACAAATCTTTTGAACAGCGCGGTGACATTTTTATCGCAGAAGTGAATAAGTTTAGATAAGGGGACAGGCCGGGTAAGGTTTGGTGTCGGCAATTTGGGTCCCCGATCTGAACGGAGTGTTGCACATGCGCAAGTATCGTCAGTCGCCGGATCTCATTCTGCTTGGGATCGCATTCACCTTGCTCATCCTTGGGCTTACGATGGTTTACAGTGCTAGTGCCGTTAAAGCTGCAAGCCAATTCGGCGATTCTTTGTATTTTTTAAAACGACAGTTGCTTTTCGCTGTCGTTGGCGTCGGATTAATGTTTGCTGTGATGCGTATCGACTATCATTTCTGGGGGGCGTGGGCAAAGCTTGCTTTAATCGCATGCTATGTTTTGCTTTGCGTGGTCTTAATTCCAGGCGTTGGTCTTGCGCGAGGCGGGGCACGTAGCTGGCTAGGGGTTGGCGCGTTCTCAATTCAGCCTTCTGAATTTACGAAAGTGGCGCTGATTATCTTTTTAGCCAAGTCTCTTTCCGAACATCAATCGTTGCTTCCCAACTTCTGGAGAGGGCTTGTCCGATCGTTTTTACCGGTACTCCTTGCTTTTGGGCTTATTATGCTCCAACCGGATCTAGGAACAGGGATGGTTCTTGTGCTGACTTGTGTGATCATGATTTTCATTGCCGGAGCGCGGATTAAGCATTTCGTCATGATGGGATCACTCGGAGTTCTTGGATTTGTGGGCCTAATTGTATCTGCTCCATACCGCATTAAGCGCTTGACCTCATTTGTTGACCCGTGGCAAGATCCGAAGCAGGGCGGCTTCCAAATCATCCAGTCGCTGCTTGCGATTGGCCCGGGCGGCTTACTTGGGTTTGGATTGGGCCAGAGCAGACAAAAATATCAGTATCTTCCTGAGCCGCAAACGGATTTTATTTTTTCGATTGTTTCGGAAGAGCTTGGTTTCATTGGTGCATCCTTTGTACTCGTGCTTTTCTTTCTTCTTTTGTGGAGGGGCATCTTAATCGCGATGAAGGCACCGGATTTGTTTGGAACATTGCTCGCGGTAGGCATTACAGGGATGATCGCCATACAGATCATGATCAATATTGCGGTTGTCACGGGTTTAATTCCCGTTACCGGAATTACGCTGCCGTTCCTCAGTTACGGCGGTTCCTCATTAACCTTAATGTTGGTATCGATCGGCATACTGCTGAATGTCAGCAAACACGCACATTAAGCGTCCGCTATATGTGCGAAACAAACCCTGCTTAACGCAGGGTTTGCTGTTTTTCACAAAAAAAAATACAATAGACTCATGAGAAAAAGACAGAGCATGGTGCTGCCATAGAAAATGGTCTTGCCATCAAATGAGGAGGAACATGTCCCATGGACAAGAAAAAGGTTGTCGCACTGGAAGATCGACTGCCCCAATTAAAAAAAGAGCGAAAACAGAAAGCAAATCGGCGTTTTGCGCTTTATGCGACTGTCTTTTTTCTCTTGGTCCTCATCGTCGTTTATATTCAATCTCCGTTAAGCCGGGTACAATCGATTACCGTACAGGGGGAACAAATTACGAGCAGTGCGCGCGTCATAAAAGCGAGCGGCATCTCGAATAAAACACATATATGGGATATTGGGGAAAAGGCCGTTACACGCAAAATTAAAAAATTGCCGGCGGTTCGCTCGGTTACGATTAAGAAGAAATTTCCCAACCATGTGACATTAAGCATCAGAGAATACACGCGCAAGGCATACCTGCAGAAAAACGACGGCTACTACCCGATCCTTCAAAATGGTGCGATGCTGAATAAACTATCAAAAGGAACGTTTCCTTTTGACGCACCGGTACTCATTGGCTTTTCAGAGCAAGACGCGATAAAAAAGGTTGCTGAAGGTTTGTCGGGCATATCAAAACAAATGGCACATAACATTTCTGATATTCACTACATAAAGGCATCAGAAAACAATGAAGATCTTGTTTTGTACATGAATGATGGAAACCAAGTGGTCGCCAGCACGCGAACGTTTGTAAAAAATATTAAACTGTATCCGGAAATTGTAGCCAATCTGCCCAAAGATCAGCGCGGAACGATCCATCTTAGTGTCGGCTCCTATTTTGTTCCAGAAGACGTAGGACAATCTTCACAAGAAAGCTCAAACAAACCGTGAAAACGTCAACAAAGTACGGATACTTTGTTGAAATAGTTAAATAGATCTTTTCTAGTTATTCATCTTGGTGTAGACTATTAAATAGTTAAGACTATTAGTAATGAGTAATACTTTTTGGCTGATTATGAGCGCATTTGCTTTAAAAAGCAAGGGCTAAGACCAGCAGATGCTGTCATGCATCAGGTTATTTTAGACGATTAAATTAAAAGGGAATTGCTCCAATGTGTAGAATACAAACAATAGGGTTTGTTTCTATTAATCGAGGAACAGTGAAAATGTTGGGTTGACTGAAATGTCTTTTAACACAAATCGCAGATGTTTATATGTCGCTTGCTCGATCCAATCATCCCTGAATAGAGAAAGCATCAAAGAGATTCAAGAGAAAAAGGGGGTGCCACAGAATGAACAGTGAGGATGTTTTTGTCAGTCTGGATATCGGAACGTCCAGCATAAAAACCGTGATCGGCGAGATGGCAGGAGAAAGGCTGAATGTTATTGGCGTAGGAGAATCGGTCTCGAACGGAATTAAAAAAGGATCGATTGTCGATATTGACGCAACGGTTCGGTCGATCAAGAATGCTGTTGAGCAAGCGGAACGCATGGTCGGCATTGATATAAAAAGTGTGGTTGTCGGCATCTCAGGCAACCACATCCAGCTCCGCAGTTGTCACGGCGTAGTCGCCGTTTCAGCAGAAACCCATGAAATCGGCAACGAGGACATCGCGCGAGTTATTGACGCTGCACAAGTGATGTCGATTCCTCCTGAACGAGAGATTGTTGATGTAATACCAGAACAGTTCATTGTTGATGGCGTAGATGAAATTCATGATCCAAGAGGTATGATCGGTGTGCGTCTTGAGATGGAAGGGACACTCATCACCGGGTCGAAAACTTTACTTCATAACCTGCTGCGCTGCGTAGAACGTGCGGGTTTGACCATTTCGGATATCTGTCTCCAGCCGCTCGCTCTTGGCTCGGTTGCGTTATCTGAAGATGAGAGAAATTTGGGTGTTGCTCTGATCGATATCGGCGGCGGCTCCACTAGTGTCGCTGTTTTCGATCAGGGGACGCTTATTTCTACATTTGAGCTTCCGATTGGCGGCAATCACGTGACCAAAGACTTGTCTATCATACAAAAAATTCCAATGGATGAAGCAGAACAGACGAAAATCAAGCATGGCGTTGCCTATCTTGGTGCAGCGTCTGATGAAGATACGTTTAGCGTTTCAAAAATTGGCAGTGATAAGAAGCAAACCATGAGTCAGGAAGACTTGGCTGAAATTATTCAAGCGCGTATGGGTGAGATGTTTGACATTGTTCAAGAAGAACTGCATCGGATTGGAATTAAAGAGTTACCGGGAGGCTTTGTCCTCACAGGCGGAGTAACAGCGATGCCCGGCGTTGCCGATCTTACGGCACATCATTTCAATTCCAGCGTCCGTATTGCGTCACCGGACTACATTGGTGTACGCGAGCCGAAATATACAGCTTGCATCGGACTCATTCAATTCGCCTATCATAATGTCAAAATACAGGGCAAAGAGGTGGCAGCAGCCATCGCTCCTGAAGCAGTACATTATGAGGCTGTACAGAAGCAGCAGAAACAGAAAAAATCAAAACAGGCCCCGAAAGAGCGTGAAGGCGTAACAACCAAAGTGAAAAATTGGTTTAATCTGTTCTTTGACTGATCGGGCGGCGGTATGATTAAATGGGAGGAAATGAACAATGTATGATCACGATACGGAGATGGAACATTTAGCCAAAATCAAAGTCATTGGCGTTGGCGGCGGTGGAAATAACGCGGTTAACCGAATGATTGAAAGTGGCATTCAAGGTGTTGAATTTGTTTGCGGCAATACGGATGCGCAAGCATTAAAATTATCTAAAGCAGATATTAAACTTCAACTTGGCGAAAAACTGACACGCGGTCTAGGCGCCGGAGCGAATCCTGAGGTCGGCAAGAAGGCGGCGGAAGAGAGTCATGACCAGATTGAAGAAGTACTTAAAGGTGCCGATATGGTTTTCGTCACCGCGGGAATGGGCGGTGGAACGGGAACCGGTGCAGCTCCGGTCATTGCTGAAGTTGCAAAAGAAGTCGGCGCCTTAACGGTTGGCGTTGTGACGCGCCCGTTTACCTTTGAAGGAAGAAAAAGGGCAAAACAGGCGCAAAGTGGAATTGCCAATTTGAAGGAAAAAGTGGATACACTGATTGTCATTCCCAACGACCGACTGCTCGAAATTGTTGATAAAAACACACCAATGCTTGATGCATTTCGAGAGGCTGATAATGTGCTCCGTCAAGGGGTTCAAGGAATTTCAGATCTGATTTCCGTACCCGGCTTGATTAACTTGGACTTTGCAGATGTGAAGACGATCATGACCGAAGGCGGTTCGGCACTGATGGCGATCGGCATTGCCTCTGGTGAAAATCGTGCGGCCGAAGCGGCCAAAAAAGCGATATCCAGTCCGCTTCTTGAAAAGTCGATTGATGGAGCAAGAGGCGTCTTGATGAATATTACAGGCGGTACAAATCTAAGCCTCTATGAAGTCAATGAAGCTGCTGATATTGTAGCTACAGCTGCTGACGAAGAGGTCAATATGATCTTTGGTTCCGTCATCCGTGAAGAACTGGATGATGAAATTGTTGTTACTGTGATTGCGACAGGATTTGAAGAGAACAACGCGTCTTCTTCCGGAGAGGATCTTTTCATGCGGAGAAGACAAAGTTCGGAAAATGAGGGTACTGCAAAAGCACGTGACCATCATGATGAGTCTGTAAAACCTGTCGTTCAGCCTTCCAGCAGAAGGTCGCGCAGTGTTATTGATGATGAAGATACTTTGGATATTCCGACGTTCTTGCGCAATCGCCGCAGAAGAAACGAGTAATACGGTATCGCGAAACACGTTTTTGTTTTCTCCCTAATCCATGATTTCAAGCAGATAAGCCTGCGAACAAGGAAGCATAGTTCCCCTGTTCGCAGGCTTTTTTACAGGCTTGAATTGTCAAACTAAGTGCAACACCCGACGATAAAAAGCCTCAAAAAGCGTGCGCCATCCCAGACATTTGCGCGGACGGTGATTCAGTTCATCAGCGCTCTGTTGGACGTCGGCATCGGCATCTTGCTTCAGGTCTTGACCCTTAGGAAAGTATTCGCGCAACAGGTCGTTTGTATTTTCATTGCTGCCGCGTTGCCAGGGCGCATGCGGTGCTGGAAAATAAAAGGGAACGCCCAGTTTTTCAGTGATCCGTCCTGCCTGTCTGAGGAGGCTCGCGGTGCGCCCGCGGCAAGCGAGCAATCGGAGCGATGATTCAACCACCGAACAAGACACGAGCCCATCACACGTGTATGAAGAAACTTTCCCAAAGGAACTTTCGCTAATTTAAAGGAACTTCCGCTAAAGGCGTGTACGTCCTGTGCACAACGCGGAAGTCACCGCATCCTGCGGAAGTTCTGTTCTTTCTCCTTCAGCGTGCGACAAAACCAGCCAAAATAACAATTAATTTCCGACCACAGATTGACAGACTTTCCTCACTAAAGCCCGTATACTGTTCCTAAACACGCAAAGAAGGTGGGATGTTGGTCGTTTATTTAGATGCAGTTTGGGCGCTTAACCTGTTTATTGATGCTTGTCTGCTGAAATTAACGGCGCTGATGCTGAAACGTCAAATGACCTGGCTTCGTCTATGGCTGGGCGCGCTCATTGCTTCCACCATCGTTCTCGTATTGTTTACGCCAGCAGCCTTCATTGTCGAGCATCCGCTGGGAAAACTCGTCTATTCGATGCTGATTATATTCACGGCTTTCGGCTACCGCCGTCTCTCGGTTTTTATGCAAAACCTTGCAGCATTTTATTTTACTGCGTTCGCTATTGGCGGTGGCTTGTTCGCGGCCCATTACTTCTTTCAGGACGCTTCATTTTATGCGAACAGTCGCTTTTTAAACACTATGAATTATGGGGATCCAATCAGCTGGATTTTCGTCGTCCTTGGCTTTCCTTTATTGTGGTATTTTGCGAAAAAGCGTTTGGATCAAACGGTTGTCAGAAAGTGGCACAGCAGTACCATTGCCCAGGTGTCCATACGTTTCTTTGACGACTGGATCCATGCTAAAGCAATGATCGACAGCGGGAACAAACTGGTTGATCCATTGACACAAACGCCGGTTATGTTTCTTGAGAAGAGTGTATGCAGCTCTTGTATTCCTGAGGCGCTTATTCAAAATCGACAGACCTCAGAGCCTCTTCAGCTTGAGTCGATACCGGAAGAGTGGCGACATCGTCTGGCGTGGATTCCTTACCGAGCGGTTGACGGCTCCAGCCAGCTGACGCTTGCAATCCGTCCGGACGAGGTTGTGATTTATAAGGACAATAAGCAAATGGCCTGCAGGAAAGCCTTAGTCGCTTTTACCGATCATGCGCTGAGTTCATCAGGCGATTTTAACAGTATTTTGCATCCGGACATGCTGCTCCACGGAAAAATCATTAAAACGGCTTCATAACAAAAACGGGGAGGTTGAGTCTGTATGAAATTCGGTTTTTTAAAGTTATGGCGCTGGGTATTAATAAAGCTAGGGATCAAGCCTAATGAGATTTATTATATTGGAGGAAGCGACGGACTGCCATCGCCACTAAGCAAAGAAGAAGAGGCAGCATTAATGAAAAAGCTTCCTTCAGGTGATCCAAAGGTGCGCGCAACGTTAATTGAACGAAATCTTCGTCTGGTCGTCTATATCGCTCGAAAGTTTGACAACACGCGGATTAACATTGAAGATTTGATCAGTATTGGAACCATCGGGCTCATTAAAGCTGTCAATACGTTTAATCCGGAAAAAAAGATCAAGCTCGCAACCTATGCGTCACGTTGCATTGAAAATGAAATATTGATGTACTTGCGCCGCAACAACCGTACGCGTTCTGAGGTTTCCTTAGATGAGCCGTTAAATGTTGATTGGGATGGAAATGAATTACTTTTGTCCGATGTGCTGGGCACTGAAAATGACGTGACTACGAAAAATATGGAGCGAAAGGTTGACCGGACATTGCTGAAAAAAGCGATGCTGATGCTTAATGATCGCGAAAAAGAGATCATGACCTTGAGGTTCGGCCTTGCAGGAGGCAAAGAAAAAACACAGAAAGATGTCGCTGATGAGTTAGGTATTTCGCAATCGTACATCTCACGTCTTGAAAAGCGGATTATTAAACGGTTAAAGAAAGAATTCAGCAAAATGGCTTAGCAATACGCATTCGCCGTACACACATTTTTTCACGTGCATAAAATGGACGCCTGCGGAAATACTTGAGGATATAGCAAGGTTGAAAAAGAAGCCGTTCAAGATGATGCAATCATCGATAAACATTCTTTCATCAGCCCGCTATCGCAAGTTTTCGACAGTGGGAGGTCATTTTTATGGCACGGCATAAAGTGGAAATCTGCGGAGTGGACACATCGAAACTTCCGGTTCTGAAAAATGAAGAGATGCGTAAGCTGTTCACTGAGCTTCAGTCAGGAACACTTGAAGCAAGGGAAACATTAGTGAATGGTAATCTACGATTGGTTTTGAGTGTAATTCAGCGTTTCAATCATCGCGGCGAATCGGTCGATGATTTATTTCAAGTCGGATGTATTGGATTGATGAAATCTATTGATAATTTTGATTTAAGTCAAAATGTTCGTTTTTCAACCTATGCGGTGCCGATGATTATCGGTGAAATTCGTCGCTACTTGAGGGACAACAACCCGATTCGTGTTTCCCGTTCTCTGCGGGATATGGCTTACAAAGCGCTTCAGGCAAAAGAACGCTATATTGCGAAACACTCACAAGAACCAACGACACAGGAACTCGCAAAAATACTTGATCTTCCTGTCGAAGATGTGGTTTTTGCCTTAGATGCAATTCAAGACCCAGTTTCGTTGTTTGAGCCAATTTACAGCGATGGCGGAGATCCAATCTTTATCATGGATCAAATCGGCGATGAAAAGCATAAGGATAAAGAGTGGGTCGATAATATCGCACTTAAAGAAGCAATGAACAAGCTGCATGATCGAGAAAAGCGGATTGTTGCGATGCGCTTTTTTTATGGAAAGACGCAGATGGAAGTTGCTCGGGAAATTGGCATTTCACAAGCTCAAGTTTCCCGACTGGAAAAAATGGCGATTAAGGAAATGAACGCAGAAATTGGACCGTGACACTTGCTGCTATGCAAGTGTTTTTTTGCAAGCAAAGAAAGTGTGATGTTGCTTTGTGGTACGACGATTAGCGTCATAAAAAAGGAACTTTCGCTAATTGCACATACGTCCTGTATGCAACGCGAAAGTCACCGCATCCTGCGGAAGTAGGAACTTTCGCTACACGCTACATAAAACAAAAGTTCAAATCATTTATATAAGACCGGTCTTTGCCCGGTTTATGTCGAATTGAATCGGATAAACACTATTTCCTAGGCAATGATCGGGGCAATTTTTTACTTCTCAATACGCCTGCAGCGCCATATATATTAAGGATGGGACCGTAGAGGAGGAATAAAATGCCTAGAATATCGGATTTTCAAACAAAAGAAGTGGTGAATGTTGAGAACGGTAAGCGCTTGGGGCATATCGGCGATCTTGATGTGAATCTGTCATCAGGGAAAATTGATAACTTGATTATACCAGGTGCCGGGAAAATAATGGGGATCTTCGGAAAAGATGAGGACATCGTCGTTCCTTGGAATAACATTGTACGCATCGGTGCTGATGTGATTTTGGTACGCTTTTATAACGAGCATGATTCTTCAATTCAGGGCGAAAATTAAACAATTAAAGAGATTTTTTGCCGTCTATGGTAAAATGAAAGCTAAAGGAAGGTCCTTTGAATGAGAGAGGATGGCAAATCGTGAGTGAACCCTTTTCTTTTCAAAAAGATCCATTGCTTTGTTTAAAGACGGTCGTGTCCAAAAGCCATGCGCTTTATGCGGGTTTTACGCTGCGCTCCGGTGGGACGAGTCAAGGCGCGTTTCACTCAATGAATTTAGGGCTTCATGTCGGCGATCATCCGGAACATGTTGTTGCGAATCGCCGCATTATTGCTGGAAAAACCGGCTTTCCACTTGAGCAGTGGGTATGTGCTGAGCAGGTTCATGGGATTGAAATTGCTCAGGTCGATGCGACATCGGCCGGATCAGGGGCACAATCCCTCGACACGGTCATTCCCGGAGTGGACGGTTTGTTTACAACCGAGCCGGATCTGTTGCTTGCTTTATGTTTTGCGGACTGTGTTCCAATCTTTTACTATGCGAAAGATCCGGATGTTGTCGGCATCATGCACGCAGGTTGGCGCGGTACAGTAGCCGGCGCTGCCGGCCAAATGATTGAGCAAATCTGCCGCGCGGTATCCATAAAACCTGATGCACTTCATGTTGTGATCGGTCCTTCGATCGGCTCTGACTACGAGGTTGATCAGCAGGTGATTGATAAGGTAAAGAAACTCAGAAAATCCCTTTGGACACCTTCTGTTCGTAATTGCGGCAATGGCCATTATTTGCTGAATCTCAAATTGCTCAACCGTTCCATACTTGCTGAGAGCGGAATCCCTGAGCGGCAGATTCAGATGACCGAATACAGCACATACGCCCATCCAAACTTATTTTTCTCTTATCGGCATGATCTTGGAAAAACAGGTCGCATGATGGGGTATGTCGGAATGAAGAAGAAGGAGCATTGAGTCGTGAGAGTTGCAGATAACTTAAGAAACATACAAACGGCGGTTGCCCGTGCTTGCGAACGATCAGGGCGCAGTACAGAGGATGTTACGCTTATCGCAGTCACAAAATATGTGTCGCTAGAACGAGCACAAGAAGCGGTTGATTGCGGCATTTATCACCTTGCAGAAAATCGTAAGGAAGGGCTGCTTGAGAAACAAACGATCCTTCAGGACGATCGCATCATTTGGCATTTGATCGGCACCCTGCAGACGCGTAAAGTGAAAGATATTGTGGGGAAGATCGATTATTTTCATGCTTTAGATCGATTAAAATTAGCGAATGAGTTAAACAAACGGATTGAGGAAGGAATCCTGAATTGTTTTGTCGAAGTAAATGTTTCCGGCGAAGCGTCGAAACATGGCCTTACGGAAGACCAGTTGGATACTTTTATTGATGCATTGGCGCAGTTTGAACATCTGCGCGTGATTGGGTTAATGACCATGGCACCAAATACAGAAGATATCGATGTGATCCGCCATGTTTTTCGTCGACTGCGTGAGCTGCGTGATCAGATTCGCGACCGAAAGATTAGTTATGCACCGTGTTCGGAACTGTCCATGGGTATGTCGCATGATTATGAGATCGCTGTTGAAGAAGGGGCAACATTTATCAGAATTGGCACGGCATTGGTGGGAAACGCATGAAAGGAGAAGAGCAGCATGGGTCTGAAAGGGAAATTGAAACAATTCTTTGATCTTGAGGAAACCGTGGACAGCTCAGAAGACTTTGCAGCAGCAACTGTTGATAAAGAAAAGGAAAAACCGGTTCAAAATCAGCGCTCTGTGGAAAAAAACGGAAAAATTGTTGCGATACAGAACGTCCATCAGCAAACCAAGGTCGTGCTTGTTGAACCGAAGCGTTTTGAAGAGGTTGAAGAGATTGTTGCTTACTTGAAAAGCAAACAAACGGTCATTTGCAACCTTCAAGGAACCAGTAAAGATCAAGGGCAGCGTATCTTGGATTTCATCGGGGGAACGGCCTTCGCTCTGAATGGACAGATTCGCAAAATTGGAAAGAATACATTTCTTTTTGCTCCGGAACAGGTTGATATATCCGGCATGATCAGCAACTGGCCGGAACACTAATACCATTGAGGTGAATCGTTTGATCATAGCAGCTTTTCTTGCACAAGTTATTAATATCTATTCTTGGATTTTAATTATTTACATTTTAATGTCTTGGGTCCCGAGTGTTCAGGATTCGTCGATCGGCAGATTGTTTGCCAGAGTATGCGAGCCGTTTCTTGAGCCGTTTAGGCGCATCATACCGCCAATCGGCGGTGTCATTGACCTGTCGCCAATTATTGCGTTCCTTATATTAAAGCTTGCAACGCGCGGAATCTTTTATTTGGCGTATCTTTTCGGATGAGGCCGTTCTATGTCTGTTTATGAACATTTTCGTCCCGAAGAACGTGCACTGATCGATCATTTCCTTGATTTGATCGACCAGGTGTCACAGCGATATATTCCGAGATTAACCGACTTTATGGATCCAAGACAGCAGACAATATTGAAGTCTTTAATTGGCAAAAACGATGCTGTTCATTTGTCTTTTTTCGGAGGATATGGACATGCGGAGCGTGCACGTGCTTTGTTACTTCCGCCTTATGTTGAACCGGATACAGATCCCTTTCAGCTTGCTTACCTGGACGTTCGTTATCCTGCTAAATTTGGCTCAATTGCTCACCCTGAATTGCTTGGCGCACTCTTAGGTTCGGGTATCTCCAGAAACAAAATCGGCGATCTTTTGATTGGAGACGGACAGGCGCAATTTATTTGTGTTAAAGAACTGGAACCCTATTTTATGCTTCACCTTACATCCGTTGGGAGGATGAGCGTTTCATGCCGATCAATTTCCCAAAAAAGTTTGTTACATACCGACGATGCTTGGACTTATTCAGAGGGGACCGTATCTTCGTTAAGACTGGACACGCTGCTCTCTGAAATCTATCATTTGCCAAGAGCGAAAGCGTCCGAAGCGATTGCGCGCGGCTGGGCAAAAGTAAACTGGGAAATTGTTGAAAAACGTAATTTTGATATTTGTGAGGGCGATGTGATCTCGCTCAGGGGACATGGGCGAAGTAAAATTATATCTTGCGGAGGTTTGACAAAGAAGAACAAAATTCGGTTACAATATGGTAGACTAAACTAAACGAATTATTTGTAAATTGATACGGAGGTGGCCAGGATGCCATTGACACCCTTGGATATTCATAACAAAACGTTTACACGCGGTTTTCGCGGCTATGATGAAGATGAAGTTAATGATTTTCTTGATCAAATCATCAAGGATTACGAAGCGCTGATCCGTGAAAAGAAGGATCTCGAGCAGGAAGTCAAAAATACAAGTGAAAAACTGAGCCACTTTTCCAACATTGAGACAACGTTGAATAAGAGTATTCTCGTTGCTCAGGAAACGGCAGAAGAAGTCAAGCAAAACGCAAACAAAGAAGCAAAGCTGATCGTGATGGAAGCGAAAAAAAATGCTGATCGGATCATCAATGAGGCACTTGAGAAATCACGTAAAGTGACACTGAATATTGAGGAATTGAAGAAGGAAGCCAATGTCTACCGAACACGCTTCCAGATGCTTATTGAAGCGCAATTAGAACTGCTGAAAAGTGATGATTGGAAAAGCATGAGCATTAAATCAGACGATGAAGACGCAAACAATGAAGCAGAAGGCAGCGGAATGATTCAAACGCAGGCTTGACGCAGCACGACGAATTGCATATACTGTGCTTAAATCCATTTTTTATGAGCAACATGGAATGAAAAGGATAATAAATCTGTGAGAGGGAGAGTACTTGTTGCATGGCCACTCAGCGAGCCGGGGGAAGGTGTAAGCCCGGTGTGGACGGCAGCAAGGAAGATCACCCTTGAGTTCGGGTATGAACGATCTTGAGTGAGATCGAGTAGTACTTGACGTTGATTCGCGTTAAGATAATCATGAGTGGCAGACTATTCTTTGCTCTGCTATTAGGGTGGTACCGCGGTCCTTCCGTCCCTTTGGGATGGAAGGATTTTTTATATAGTAAAAAATAGATAACAGAAAGCTGGAGGCGTATTTCTATGGATTACAAGAAGACATTATTGATGCCGAAAACAAAATTTAAAATGCGCGGCGGTCTTCCGATGAAAGAACCCAAAATGCAAGAACAATGGGATCAAGAACATATCTATGAACAATCATTAAAAGTAAACGAAGGCAAACCAACGTTTATTCTCCATGATGGCCCTCCGTATGCAAACGGAAATATCCATATTGGTCATGCTGAAAACAAAGTACTCAAGGACATCATTAACCGATTCAAATCGATGAGCGGTTATCAAACTTATTATGTTCCCGGCTGGGATACACATGGACTTCCAATCGAGCAGCAATTGGCGAAAAAAGGTATTGATCGAAAGAAAATGTCCGTTGCTGATCTTCGTGAAAAATGTAAAGAATATGCTTTGGGTCAAGTTGAACAGCAAAAGAAGCAATTTAAAAGACTGGGTGTTCGCGGGGATTGGGAACATCCTTATCTGACACTTCATAAAGCATTTGAAGCGGAACAGATCAAGGTCTTTGGAGAAATGGCGAAAAATGGATATATCTATAAAGATAAGAAAACGGTTTATTGGTCGCCTTCTTCTGAATCCGCACTTGCTGAAGCAGAAATCGAATATAAGGATGTTAAATCATACTCGATCTATGTTACGTTTCATGTCACGGATGGTAAAGGTGTTTTAAATAATGATGAGGAAGTCATCATCTGGACAACAACGCCTTGGACGATGCCATCGAACTTAGCCATTGCTGTCAATCCGAAATTTGAATACAGCGTTGTTCAAGTTGAGGATCGCAAATTTGTGGTCGCTTCCGAGCTTGTGGAGACATTGACGAAAACCTTTGAGTGGAATGAGCCAAAAGTACTTCGAACGGTGAACGGCAAAGCATTGGAACACGTCGTATGCCGACACCCGTTCTATGATCGCCCATCACTGATGATTCTTGGCGATCATGTCACATTGGATGCCGGTACCGGATGTGTGCACACCGCACCTGGTTTTGGTGCCGACGACTTCTACGTCGGCAAAAAGTATGGATTGGATATTTTGTGCCCGGTTGATGATCACGGTTGCATGACTGATGAAGCGCCTGGTTTCGAAGGGCTGTTCTATGAGAAAACCAACGAACCGGTCATCGAAAAACTAAAACAAGTCGGCGCATTGTTGAAAGTCGGCACGTTTACCCACTCCTATCCGCATGACTGGAGAACAAAAAAGCCGGTGATTTGGCGAGCGACGGAACAATGGTTCGCTTCGATCAAAGCATTCCGAGATGATATTCTCAGTGCAATTCATGAAGTTCATTGGATCCCGTCATGGGGCGATGTCCGGATGACGAACATGATCAAGGATCGCGAAGACTGGTGCATCTCTCGCCAGCGCGCTTGGGGCGTTCCGATTCCGGTATTTTATGGAGAAGACGGAGAAGCGATCATCACTGATCAAACCATCCAGCATGTGGCGGACTTGTTCCGTGAACACGGTTCGAATGTCTGGTTTAAATGGGATGTCAAAGATTTGCTTCCGGAAGGATTTACTTCAGAACATAGTCCGAACGGTATCTTCAAGAAAGAAACGGATATTATGGATGTTTGGTTCGATTCAGGTTCCTCGCACCAAGGCGTTCTGACAACTCGCGAAGGTCTGCGGCGCCCGGCAGATCTATATCTCGAAGGATCCGACCAGTACCGCGGCTGGTTTAACTCATCGCTTGCGACTTCGGTAGCGGTCACCGGCCATGCACCCTACAAACAAGTGCTGAGTCATGGATTTACGCTTGACGGCAAAGGACTTAAAATGAGCAAATCGGTGGGCAACGTCATCGACCCGATGAAAGTGATGCAGCAGTATGGCGCCGACATCATCCGACTATGGGTTGCTTCCGTTGACTATCAGGCGGATGCGCGCGTGTCCAATGAAATTCTTGGTCAGGTTGCAGAAGTTTACCGGAAGATTCGAAATACCGTTCGTTTCATGCTCGGAAACCTGAATGATTTTACCGTTGACAAAATCGTTTCAACACAAGATATGCCGGAACTGGAGCAATATATGCTCGTGAAATTGAATCATTTTATTGATACATGCCTGAACAATTACAATGACTATCAATTCCTGAATGTGTATAAAGCATTGCAGAACTACTGTTCGCTTGATCTCAGTGCTTTTTACATGGATATCGCGAAGGACGCGCTTTATGTTCAGCCTAAGGATTCGCTGGTACGCCGTTCAGCACAAACCGTTCTTTATAAAACCGTTGTTGCGATGACAAAGCTTCTTTCGCCGATTATCCCACATACTGCTGAGGAAATTTGGCAACATATCCCGGATGCGTTGAATGCCTCCAAATATGTTCAACTGACGGATATGCCGGAAAAAGAACCAATTGCCGATGCAGAAGCACTGGAAAAGAAATGGACAGCATTACTTGCTGTACGCGATGATGTGTTTAAATCACTGGAAAAAGCGCGTGATGCTAAACAAATCGGCAAGTCTCTGGAGGCTTCAGTAACCCTTTATGCGAAACCGGAAACAGCTTTTCTTAAAAACATTGAGGATCTAGACAAATTGCTGATCGTTTCTCAAGTATTGGTTAAGGATTGTGAGGGTGCTCCTGAATCTGCAGATCAGTACGATCGTCTTGCTGTTTTGGTTTCAGTAGCAGAAGGACAAAAATGCGAACGCTGCTGGGCTGTATTGCCGAGTGTCGGAGAGGATCCTGAACATCCGACTTTGTGTGCACATTGTGCAGAAACGGTACAACATGATTACCCCGGCGTATCGCTTGACTAAATGTAATGATTAAGTAAATGTTTCCCAAAACATCTAAAAAATACGCGGGCTAAAAATCCTCCTTTACTCCACACTAATTGATGTGCGCGGGTGAAAAAGGGGGATTTTTTATAGTGATGTTTGGCTATCGAAGAATCAGAAAAAGACTTATGAAACGCAAATCCGAACTGGAGCACAAACTGCACAGTGATCAGGAGACAGCCGCTGAACTCGGATCGGTTTCGGATATCGCTTCTGGAGAACTGTCACAGTACGACAATCATCCGGCAGAGTCGGCAACGCAGCTCTATGACCGGGAAAAGGATCTGGCATTTCACAAAATGGAACGGAATGAACTGGAAGAGATCAATCATGCACTGAAAAAAATCGAGAAGGGTATCTATGGGTACGATGAGAAAACCGGCGAAAGAATTCCCCGTGCACGATTAAATGCTTTCCCAACCGCACGTACACAGGTCAGTCATTCAGACCGTACACATCATAATCGGCTTCGTCCCGTGGAGGAATCGGTCATTGCAGATTTGGAAAAACAAGATGTGAACGATTTTCAGAGCAACCGTTTTAATGAAGAAAATGCATTTGATCTTGTTGCACAATTCAACGATCAAGAAGGCGTTTTTGAAGACGCACCATACAGTGATGATGAAGAAGGGATCGGTTTTGTCGAAGAATTTGAAGCATTCGCCGCAACAGATATCGGCGGATTTTCGGGTGATGATGAAATAACGGTTCTGAAAAATCATCATTATGACCATTGGGCTGCGGAGAATGAAGACAACGATTAGTGTGCTCTGTACAGCGGGCAGCTTCCAAGCCCGCTGTGTACATATCTCTTTAGTGATAATTATGCTAAAATAAATTGGATTAACGCATACTTTCACGCAATGGAGGAATTCATTAATGGTTTATTATGCACTTGCGCTTATTATTTTGATTATTGACCAATGTTCAAAAGGGTTGGTTGTACATAATATGGCTCTGGGTCAAAGTATCACGATGATTCCCAATTTTTTTTATTTGACTTCGATACGCAATAATGGTGCTGCCTGGAGTATTTTAGAAGGTCAATTTGTGTTCTTTTTCATCATCACCGCGGTTGTTTTAATCATTGTCACTTATTACATGCAGAAACTTGGCAGAAAACAACCACTTTTGGGTACTTCATTAGGCTTGATCATTGGTGGGACACTTGGCAATTTCGTCGATCGACTCTTCCGCGGTGAAGTTGTCGACTTTCTTCATTTTTATCTGATCCGTTATAACTTTCCTGTGTTTAACCTCGCAGACTCCGCGTTGTTTCTTGGGGTGATCCTACTGATCATCTATCTTTTCCTTGATGGAAAGAAGGAGCGTCAATGAAGGCGATGACTAACACCATTACAGTCGAAGATGAAGGGAAACGAATTGACCGTTGGCTGAGCGGGAAGCTTGCCTCAGAATCGAGAAATCGGATCCAGCAATTAATTAAGAATGGTGACATTCGCGTGAATGGTTCACAAGTAAAAACCAGTTATAAGCTGCGTTTTAGTGATCAAGTCTTAATCCACCTGCCAGAGCCTGAACCCTTGGATGTCGCACCTGAGCAGATTCCGCTCGACATTGTTTTTGAGGATGGGTCAGTGATTGTGGTCAATAAGCCGAGAGGAATGGTGGTTCACCCGGCGCCGGGACATATGAGCGGCACGCTTGTCAATGCTTTACTTGCACATTGCCAGGATCTTTCTGGGATTAATGGAATCTTGCGTCCGGGGATTGTTCATCGAATCGATCGGGAAACCTCGGGTCTGTTGATGGTCGCTAAAACGGATCAAGCCCATCGCTCGCTAGCGAAACAGCTGAAAGATAAGTCAACAAAACGCAAATATCTGGCGATCGTTCACGGAAATCTTCCTCATGACGAAGGAATCATTGATGCTCCGATTGGCCGCTCGGAAAAAGATCGAAAAAAAATGGCGGTCACTGAGAAGAACAGTAAACATGCAGTGACCCATTTTAAAGTTCTTGAACGATTTTCGAATTATACATTTGTTGCGTGTAGGCTTGAAACGGGCCGCACACACCAGATTCGCGTTCATATGGCCTATATCGGTCACCCGCTTGCAGGAGATCCGAAGTACGGACCGCGAAAAACGCTGCCGATCAACGGTCAAGCACTACACGCAGCAGAACTTGGTTTTATCCATCCGGTGACCCGCCAACAGATGCGCTTTTGCGCAGCGCTTCCGGACGATATGGCGCGTTTGTTGGAAGAGTTGCGCAGCGGGCGTTATTCATAGAAAAAGAATTATTTTTTACGTTGACAAATTGTAGCGGTTTTGCGATACTATTCGTAGCCTAAATGAATTGAATGAATTCCTTTTAAATTTAGTCCAGAGAGACTAAGAAAGGTGATGTTTGTCAATGATTGACAACACTGCGGTCTCTTGCTCGAAACAGCAAGACTTTTTTTATGCTGTCAGAGGCAAAAAATGGAAAAGTGATCCGCTAAGAAATCGCAAACAATTGGCAGGTGACGATTCGTGGATGCAAAAGAAATTTTAGATGAAAAGGCAATAAGCCGAGCGCTGACACGGCTTGCGCATGAAGTGATTGAGCGTAATGAGGGTGTCGATTCCGTTGTGCTAGTCGGGATTAAAACGCGTGGCATCTACCTGGCGAATCGGCTCGCTGCACGAATTAAATCGATTGAAAAAAAAGAAGTTGCCGTCGGCGAACTGGACATCACGAATTATCGAGATGACCTTAAGGATAAAATGCTAGACCCTACATTGCTTGGCAGCATTCTGCCAATGTCCATTGAATCGAAAACAGTGATTCTTGTCGATGATGTCCTGTTTACAGGGCGGACAATCCGCGCCGCTATGGATGCTCTGATGGATGTGGGAAGACCACAACGTATCCAGCTGGCTGTACTGATTGATCGAGGGCATCGCGAATTGCCGATCCGGCCCGATTATATAGGTAAGAATGTTCCGACCTCCAAAGAAGAAGCAATTGCGGTTCAACTCAGTGAAGTGGATGGCAGTGATAAGGTTACGATTGAATCAAAAAATGAATAAAGAGATCCATGGAAGCACATCGAACACCTTTTAAAAGGCAGTCCCGTGAGACTGACAAAGAGTGGCTTGAGCGAACGATACGGCTTATTTGCAAAACCTCTTTGTCGAAAAATGACAAAGAGGTTTTTTTGTACGATAAGAAAGGAAAAGGCTATGGATTACAGTATAAGGGCAACTGAGGCTTCGCCGAGGTTTCTTTATAGGGGAAAACGGCACATGGTTGCATGTGTTAAGAAGCAGAATAACGCTTAGAGGGGGATTTTCAAATGGCTCATTTACTTCGCTTGAATGATCTATCGGTAGAAGAAATCCATTCACTATTGGACCGTGCAGAGCAAATCAATGCCATGAGTGATGAAGGATGGCTTGAACCAAACCATACATTAGTTGCTAATCTGTTTTACGAACCGAGTACGCGTACGCGCTTCAGCTTTGAAACGGCTGAACGACGTCTTGGCTTCCAAGTCCTTAATTTCAGCAGTAAAACGTCAAGTGCACAAAAAGGCGAGAGCCTTTACGACACGGTTCGGACGATGGAATCACTCGGTGCAAAAGCCGTAGTCATTCGCCATCAGCAGGAGGCATACTACGAGCAGCTTAGAACGATTAATATTCCGATTCTAAATGCTGGAGACGGTACAGGAAATCATCCGACTCAAGCCTTGCTGGATTTACTGACTCTGCGCGAAGCGTTCACTCACTTAAAAGGACGGACAGTCGCGATCATTGGTGACCTGCGCTACAGCAGAGTTGCAAATGCTGATGCCGAGGTGCTGCAACGCTTCGGCTGCCGCGTCCTGCTTTCCGGCCCAAAAGAATGGAGCAATTCTGCGCTGCCCGGAACCTATGTGACGGTCGATCAAGCGGTTGAGGAAGCTGATGCGGTGATCATGCTTCGTATACAACACGAGCGTCACCAACACACCATGAAGATGAGCAAAGAACAATACCACGCGCGTTACGGACTCACGCAAGACCGTGCACTGCGAATGAAACCGGACAGTATTATTATGCATCCGGGACCGATCAACCGTGGCGTAGAGATGGATGATGCACTGGTTGAATGCAGCCGCTCCCGATACTTTAAGCAGATTCGAAACGGTGTATCCGCGCGTATGGCTGCGTTAGAGTGGACGCTCAACAGCACTGCTACTTCACGGCATGCTGAACGCGTCCCTGAAATGCTTTAAGTGGTCATTGAAACAAAGACCTCTGAGTTCGTTATTCGAAAGGAGTACAATTCATTGAAAAGACAGTTGGTTTTGGAAAATGGTGCATCATTTATCGGTGAAGGATTTGGAAGCAGCTCTGAAATGAAAGGCGAAGTCGTCTTTAATACAGGAATGACCGGTTATCAGGAATTAATTACTGATCCGTCTTACTGTGGTCAGATTGTGACCATGACCTATCCGCTCATCGGCAACTACGGGATTAATCGCTCAGATAACGAATCAGCACGACCAAGCATCTCAGGGCTTATTGTAAAGGAAGTATCAAAGACGCCTTCTCATTGGCAAAAGGAAAAATCATTGAGCGAGTGGCTGGATGAGTATGATGTTCCAGGCATTGAGGGAATTGATACAAGAAAATTAACCAAGATCATTCGCGAGCATGGTACATTACGCGGAAAAATTGTCTCTGCGGATGCAGATCCGTCAGCCGTAGCAGAACAATTGAAAAAATGGCCGCTCCCGACCGATCAAATCAGTCGTGTATCAACAAAATCAGCATACGTGGCACCTGGGTCAGGTGCACGGGTCGTTCTCGTTGATTTTGGCGCAAAACAAGGGATCCTTCGCGAGTGTATCAAGCGTAATCTTGATGTGGTCATTGTTCCTTATCAAACCTCAGCTCACGATATTCTTAAGTTAAATCCTGACGGTGTGCTTTTAAGCAACGGACCTGGAGATCCTAAGGAAGTTCCCGAAGCGATTGATACTGTTCATGAACTACTCGGGAAAGTCCCGCTTTTTGGAATCTGTCTCGGTCATCAGCTGTTTGCACTAGCCTCGGGTGCAAACACAGTGAAAATGCGTTTTGGACATCGCGGTGTCAATCATCCGGTTAAGAATCTTCGATCTGGAAAATTTGTGATCACCTCACAAAATCACGGATTCACCGTAGAACCTGAATCTCTTGTCGGCACTGATTTGGAAATTACCCATCGCGCCATCAATGACGGTACGATTGAAGGACTTCGCCACACAAAATATCCGGCATTCAGCGTCCAGTACCATCCAGAAGCATCGCCAGGGCCGGACGACAGCCAAGACCTATTTGATGAATTTCTCAGCATGATCGAATCGAACAAGAAAGAGGGTGCTTCGCTTGCCTAAGCGTACAGATATAAAAAAAGTACTGGTCATTGGGTCCGGGCCGATTATCATCGGACAAGCTGCAGAATTTGATTATTCAGGAACACAAGCGTGTCAATCATTAAGAGAAGAAGGCTTTGAAGTTGTTCTCGTCAATTCGAATCCAGCGACGATTATGACGGATACTGACATCGCTGACCGTGTCTACATTGAACCGCTGACGGTTGAATTTGTAAGTAAAATTATTCGGAAAGAACACCCGGATGGACTGCTAGCCACATTAGGCGGCCAAACCGGATTAAATCTTGCCGTTCAGCTGCATCAAACCGGTATCCTAGATGAACTGCATGTCCAACTGCTTGGTACCAATCTCGAAAGCATCGAACAGGCGGAGGATCGCGAGAAATTCCGCAATCTGATGATTGCGCTTGGTGAACCGGTTCCGCCAAGTGAGATTGTTACGAGCCTTGAAGAAGCACGGACTTTCGTTGAGAAGGTGAAGCTTCCGGTGATCATCCGCCCGGCATTTACACTAGGCGGTACAGGCGGCGGAATTGCGACAACCGATGAAGAACTCAATACGATTGCAGAAAATGGATTAAAGCTGAGCCCGGTTCATCAAGTCTTAATTGAGAAGAGCATTGCCGGTTACAAAGAAATCGAATTTGAAGTGATGCGGGATGCAAATGACGGCGCAATAGCCGTCTGCCACATGGAAAATATTGATCCTGTAGGGATTCATACGGGGGATTCGATCGTTACTGCGCCTTGCCAGACATTGAGCGATCGCGATTTGCAGCACTTAAGAAGTGTATCGCTAAAGATTGTGCGTGCTTTGAAAATCGAAGGCGGGTGCAATGTACAGCTTGCTCAAGATCCCAGCAGCGACCGCTATTACATTATTGAAGTCAATCCACGCGTCAGCCGTTCTTCGGCACTCGCTTCTAAAGCGACAGGGTACCCGATCGCCAAAGTCGCAGCAAAAATTGCCGCCGGCTATCATCTCGACGAAATCAAGAATGCGGTGACCGGAACGACCTATGCGAGCTTCGAACCAACCTTGGATTATGTTGTGACCAAAATTCCGCGTTGGCCATTTGATAAATTTGATGATGCAAAACGAACCCTCGGTACACAGATGAAAGCGACCGGTGAAGTGCTTGCCATGGGGCGCAACTTTGAAGAATCGATTTTAAAAGCGGTCCGTTCACTTGAAAACGGTACGCTACATCTGGAACTGAAAGAAACCGACGAAATGAGCATGGAAGACTTGTTCAATATCATCAAGAAAAAAGATGATCGCAGACTGTTTCTCATTGCAGAAGCATTGAGGCGCGGTGCCGATATTGAAGAAATTTGGGCATGCACGCATATTGATCGCTTCTTCCTCAGCAAAATCGCCAACATCGTCGCGCTTGAAGGGCAGCTTAAAGAAGCTCCTTATGATGAACGAGTGCTGCGTCTGGCAAAAGAACACGGTTTTTCCGATTGGAAAATCGCTCAGTGCTGGAAAGCAACGGAAACAGCGATTACAAAGTGGCGTAAAGAACACCGCATTATTCCTGTATACAAGATGGTGGATACTTGTGCCGGCGAATTTGAGTCGGAAACCCCTTATTATTACAGCAGCTACGAAGATGAAAACGAATCGCTTGTTTCGAAAAGGGAAAGTGTGATTGTGCTCGGCTCGGGACCGATTCGGATTGGGCAAGGAGTCGAGTTTGATTACGCGACGGTGCATGCGGTCTGGGCAATTAAAGAACAAGGCTACGAAGCAATTATGATCAACAACAATCCGGAAACCGTTTCGACCGACTTCAGTGTTTCCGATAAACTGTACGTTGAACCACTGACCCTTGAAGATGTCATGAACGTGATCGATTTGGAAAAACCGAAGGGCGTCGTTGTCCAATTCGGCGGCCAGACGGCCATCAATCTTGCATCAGGTTTAGCAGCCAATGGTGTAAAGATTCTTGGAACGACCTTAGATGCGATGGATCAGGCTGAAGACCGTGATCGATTTGAACAATTACTGCTTAAGCTGAATGTCGATCATCCTGCCGGAGATACGGCATTTTCCACAGAAGAAGCGGTAAAAATCGCTAATAAGCTCGACTACCCGGTACTGGTGCGTCCTTCTTATGTGCTGGGTGGCCGCGCGATGGAAATCGTTTATAACGAAACCTCGCTTAAGCATTATATGGATCATGCCGTTTTGATAAATCCGGATCATCCGGTACTGGTTGACCGCTATCTTGTTGGCACAGAAATAGAGCTTGATGCATTGTCGGATGGTGAGAACGTCTATATCCCCGGCATCATGGAACATATCGAACGTGCCGGTGTACACTCCGGAGACTCGATTGCCGTTTATCCGACGCAAACATTGAGTGAGGCTGTGAAGCAAGAAGTCATCGATACAGCGATTAAAATCGCACGCGGCTTAAAGGTTGTCGGTATGCTGAACATACAGTTTGTCATTCACAAAGCGCATGTGTATGTCATTGAAGTGAATCCGCGTGCCAGCCGTACCGTCCCATTCTTAAGCAAAATTACCGGAGTACCAATGGCCAAGGTGGCGACCAAACTGATTCTCGGCGAAACGCTGAAGTCGCTTGGCTATAAGACGGGGATTCATCCGCAACCGCAGCGGGGCGTGTTTGTAAAAGTACCGGTATTCTCTTTTGCAAAATTGCGCAGGGTTGATGTGACGCTCGGTCCTGAAATGAAGTCAACCGGTGAAGTAATGGGTCAGGACGTAACTCTCGAAAAAGCATTGTACAAAGGATTGCTGGCCAGCGGAATGACGATTCCGTCGCATGGATCGGTGTTGTTTACGATTGCCGACAAAGATAAAGAAGAAGCGTTGGCGTTGGTTAAACGCTTCTATGATATTGGTTACAACATCTTGGCAACGGAAGGCACCGCTGCTCTGATTTCTGAACGGCATCTACCGGTGACCGCTGTCAATAAAATTGGCGGGGAAGCGCCGAATCTGCTGGACGTCATCCGCCATGGCGGTGCGCAATTTGTCGTGAACACCTTGACGCGCGGCTCGCGTCCGGCGCGGGACGGATTCCGAATCCGGCGCGAGTCTGTTGAAAACGGTGTGGTTTGTCTTACGTCGCTGGATACAACCGAGGCTCTGCTGACGGTTCTTGAATCGCTCGCGTTTCAAACCGAGTGTATGCCGCAGATGGAAGACCATACGGCATCGAAGAGAATCGAACAAAAAGCGGGTGTCGGCGAATGATACAGGAAGACATGCGTGTTATGGCGCATGAAGAAATAGCGGATCATATTTTTGAATTAAAGCTACAAGGGCAAATGGTTCAGCAGATCACTGAGCCGGGTCAGTTTGTTCACGTTCGGATCAGTGGAAAAACTGATGCCGTAGCACCGCTTTTGCGGCGGCCGATCAGCATTTGTTCGGCCGATGTAAAAAGCCGCACGTTGACACTGATTTACCGAAGCGGCGGTTTAAGGACCGGAACCGAGCTTCTGACGCATACGCGAACTGGCGATACCGTGGATGTGCTCGGACCGCTTGGACATGGATTTCCTGTCTCGGAAGCACCGGCACCGGCTCGCGCACTGATTATCGGCGGGGGTGTCGGTGTTCCGCCACTCTACGGGTTATCTCAAGCATTGGCAAAACGTGGCATCCAGGTTACCCATGTGCTCGGCTTTCGTTCGGCAAAAGATGTTTTTTATCAAACGAATTTTGAAGAATTGGGCAAAACGTTTGTGATGACTGAAGACGGAACCTACGGGAGATGCGGCCGCGTCACCGACCTACTTGAGACGGTTCCATTTGACATTGCTTATGCATGCGGACCGACACCAATGCTGCGTGCTCTAGAACAAACAATTACCGACAAACCGCTGTTTGTTTCACTCGAACAGCGCATGGCCTGCGGCATTGGTGCATGTATGGCCTGCGTCACGCAGACAACGGATCCGAACGACGCTAAAGGATACCGGCGCGTTTGCTGTGATGGCCCGGTCTTCAAAGCAAGGGAGGTCGAATTATGATAGAAGTTCACTTGCCTGGACTCGATTTGAAGAATCCGGTCATGCCCGCATCCGGCTGCTTTGCCTTTGGTGCTGAATACGGCGCGCTCTATGATTTGAATGAATTGGGCGCGGTGACGATTAAAGCGGCAACTTTGCAACCACGTTTCGGCAATTCAACACCACGCGTTGCTGAAACGCCTAGTGGGATGTTGAACGCAATCGGTTTGCAGAATCCAGGGGCAGATCAGATCATTAAAAATGAGCTTCCTCGACTGGAAAAACAAAAGGTGCCGGTGCTTGCCAACATTGCCGGCAGCGAAGTTGACGATTATATAGCGACGGCGAAAAAGATATCGCGGCATCCGGCGGTTAATGCGTTGGAACTGAACATCTCCTGTCCAAACGTCAAACACGGCGGCATTCAATTTGGAACGGTGCCTGAGGTTGCCGCAGAACTGACCTATAAAGTAAAAGCAGTATCGGAGAAACCGGTATATGTGAAGCTCTCTCCAAATGTTACAGATATTGTCGCGATGGCGAAAGCCGTGGAAGCAGCGGGAGCCGATGGATTATCCATGATCAATACGCTACTTGGCATGCGCATCGATTTGCACACTCAAAAGCCGGTGCTCGCTAACTTAACCGGAGGATTGAGCGGACCGGCAATTAAACCGGTCGCGATTCGTATGATCTACGAGGTCAGCCAAAAAGTGACGATTCCAATCATCGGTATGGGTGGCATTCAGAATGCCGATGATGTCATTGAATTCTTCCTGGCGGGAGCAAGTGCAGTCGCAGTAGGGACAGCGAATTTTGTCGATCCTTTTGTCTGCCCGAAAATTATTAAAGAGCTGCCTGAAAAACTGAATACAATGGGTGTTACCGATATAAATGAACTCATTGGAAGGAGTTGGAAGAAATGAATGAGGAAAAAAAGCTGATCGTTGCTTTGGATGTGGCATCGAATGATGAGATGTTACAGATGCTCAAGAAGATCCATCGTCCCGGCTGCTATGTTAAGGTGGGCATGGAACTTTATCTTCAAAATGGTGCGGACATCGTTCGTATACTCAAGTCAGAAGGCTATTCGGTTTTTCTTGATTTGAAACTGCATGATATTCCGCATACGGTCTACCGGGCAATGAAGGGGCTGGCTCTTCTTGGAGCGGATATGATTAATGTCCATGCTGCAGGAGGCGCTGAAATGATGCGCGCAGCTGCTGAAGGACTCGGCGAAGGCGCACGATCAGGCCGTCCGATCTGCCTCGCCGTCACACAGTTGACGAGCACCGATCAGACAATGCTTGAAAATGAGTTGTTAATTAAACGACCGATTGACGAGGTCATCACTCAGTATGCTTCGCTTGCCTATTCTTCCGGAATGGACGGCGTTGTCTGCTCGGCTTGGGAAGCACAAAAGATAAAGAATCAAACTTCTCCCGAGTTTCTCGCGGTGACACCGGGCATTCGATTGACCGATGATGATGCAGGTGATCAAAAGCGCGTCGCGACACCTTCGCAGGCACGAAACCTTGGAAGCGACTATATCGTTGTCGGCAGAAGCATCACAGCCGCGGCCGACCCCGCAGAGGCTTATCAGCGGGTACTTGATGATTGGAGGAACCAAACATGGAAAACAATAAACTAATTGCACAAGATCTTTTGAAAATAAACGCTGTCGTCTTGAGTCCGGACGATCCATTTACATGGGCATCCGGCATCAAATCCCCGGTTTATTGCGACAATCGATTAACACTGGCTTACCCAGACGTTCGCGGCGATGTGATCGATGCATTTGTGGCACTCATTAAAGAGAATTATCCGGATGCAGAAGTGATTGCCGGAACAGCAACGGCAGGAATCCCGCATGCGGCACTGATTGCTGAAAAAATGAATCTGCCGATGGCTTATATTCGTTCTTCAGCAAAATCACATGGCCGTAAGAAACAAATCGAAGGAATCATTAATCCGGGACAGAAAGTCGTTGTCATTGATGATCTGATTTCAACCGGCGGAAGTGTATTAACCGCAGTTCAAGCGGTTGAAGCAGCGGAAGCAGAAGTGCTTGGCGTTGCCGCTATTTTTACATATCAATTACCGCAAGCAACCATTAATTTTGAAAATGAGGACGTAGCATTAAATACACTTACCGATTTTGATACGTTGATTCATCTGGCTGAGGAACAGGGCAAGATCAGCGGTGCACAGCTTGAACAGCTTAAACTGTGGTATGCGGATCCAACATCAGAAGATTGGCGCACGCAAAAGAAATAATATAAGTTAATGAAACATAATCATTTAGGAAAAGGTGTCTCTAAAGTCCGTTTTTGACTTTGAGACACTTTTTTTTACAAGGAAAGAAAATTTAGGTTGTGCCTTGCTGGTATGATGATCAGTCATATAAGGTGCTAATTCCCGGTTCGTACTGTACGGTTGGGCGATCAGTTAAGCGCCCAATCTGAGAAATAGACGGAAAAATTCCGCTTATCGAATCGAAAAACGTGAAAATGGAGGGTTTTTCTGTGCATAAGCGGAAAAATTACCCTTATGTACCTGTGAAACAAGTGCCAGGATACAAATAACCGGAAAATCTCCGCTTATTTACTCTCGCCAGATTTAATTAAAGACTCATAAGACGGACGAACACTATTTTGCGCCTCGATTCTGTTCCAGGTAACGAAAGAATGTGATTTCTGATCAGGCAAAAGACAGTGCATCAAACGCGCAGCCGAAGTGTCCATTTAAGCACAAGGTTGATGATTCAAAGCCGCATTTGGAGTAAGCGAACCACCCATTCGCTCGGGTGGTTTTGAATGACGTGCGGATTGATGCGTGACCGCGCATCAAAATATGCGGACTTATCGATAAAGTATGCGGGTTTTCCTCGTGAAAAATAGATTACAATAAAAGAAAAAGAACGGAAGGTACTGATAGTGAACCATTTAAACGCCTCCTCATTCTATTTCTCCTGCTCACCCTTTATTTTTTCTCGTTAAACAATTATGTTGGCCTGAATTCGTTTATTGATTTTTCTAACAGTATGCTTGCAGCAACCATTATTTTCACACTTCTCTTCTTGTTCATTAACGGACTGACGATTTACTGTTATCGCTCCTGGAGGCAATGCTGGAAATGGCTGATTGGCCTCATTCTATCCGCGATTCCCTATGTTAACTGGCTATATGTTTATCCCTGGAAGCTACTCAAACCTATCCATCCTTCATAAATTACCTGGCAAAGCAAGGATTTTCCACCGCAGACATTGCCAGATACAGGGCATTTCCGGATCTGAAAATGGGCGGTTATTATTATGAGATCCACTTTAAAAAGGACAGCAAATATACCTATAGTTATAACCTTGACGCACATGAATTATTGATTTTCTCTGCTTTTAAGGACAGCGACTTTAGAAATTATAAAGATGCGAAAATTCGTGAAGTCTACAATGAAAAAGAATTCATGCGATTAAAGAAGGATTCGATTGCAGAAGCGAAGGATTACAGAAAATGGACAAAAGATCCGGCCTCGAACAGCATTCAACAACAAAAACGTCACGAGTCACAAAAGCATCGAATTGGCTTATATCAAGCCAAGGATAACAATTGAGTGGATGGAAAAAGGGGTGAACGTGGTATGACTATTTAACTGGCAAATATGCATAGCTCATGGCGTTCTTTATGATGATCGGTATGAACGATCGGAAGAATAATTAACTTTGTTCTAAAGTTGATGAGCAGGATGAAACTACAATCAATTTACGGGTCATCTCAATAGACTTATTGGAAAGGACTTTTAATGAGGAACTACTTTGAAACAAAAAATATAAGAGTGACTATTCAGCAGGTAAAAATGGCTATCAATTATATTGGTGGGGAATTAGAGTATGGTTAAATGATACCAATACATTTACTGTTGCTGAACTTTTAATTTTTGGCGGCAGTTCTTATGCTGCGGCTGCAGCAATTTCAAGAGTTATTAAATATCCGCCTGCATTAATTGCATCAACACTTGTAGGGCTTTCGGGCGGCGCTTTAGTTGGGTTAGGCGAATTAATGTTATCAGTAAATCGCGGTAAAGGAGTTAGAATGGATCTTAACTATGCTGTATTGCCTTCAAAAGTAGTGCCTCAATAAATAAGTAAAAGTAGATAAAAAAGAGTTTGCTATTTAATTAAGCATTCTCTTTTTTGATTCCTATAGAATAAGACTGTATTTCAAGAATGATGATATAATAAAGCAATTGTTTAAAACGATTTGTTTTTGAACCCAATATATTAATTAAGACAGATCCTTAGGGAGGAATTATTAACAAATTTTCAAAATGGACTTTTCATTGAAGAGGAGACAATATGTATGTTTACTATCTTATTATACACTATATTATTGATAACCTTTATAATCCGTACGCCACAATTTAATACGCCTCTTAAAAAATATTTAAATTTAGCTTTAATATTGGTTACAATTGCAGTAGTTTTTATCAATGCCTTAACGGGTTCAAAAGTTCCGGATATCATTATGTACTTTATCTTATTCATAGGCTACTTGCCAACATTGTTGAAACTTGGGGATCGAAAATCGTAAATAATATATAAGCGGATTTTATCTTAAAAAGTTTTCCGTAAACCCTGTTACTGGGTGCTGTAGGTGCACTAACTGCTGCAATTTCCGGTATGGTTCATGAGGTGTGGGTTAAAGTCCGTCGATATGGATTGGCACGTTTCATATAGCAGTAAGTTATGTAGTAAGAATAAAATACGATAGTTTTTTTAAAATACAGAATAGTCAAGGCGGTGCACTTGATAATTTCGCGTGAGAAAGTAGGTTCCGCAAATGACAAAAAAAGTATTTTATGATTCAGTGAAAGTAGCTTGTTTTGGTTTATTAGTCTCAATTTTGGTTCTGGTGTTATTGAGTATTTATAAAAAAGAATTTATCTTTAATCCACTATTTATACTGGGTATAACAATTGGAAATCTTTGCTATGGGATCTTTTGCTTCAGTAAAGGAGCTAAATTATTGTTGTGGTTAGTTGGTGCGGCGGTGCTTTGGATTTCAGGAATATCCTGTTTGTTCAGTGATCTTTGGTAGGTCACAAAATATTAAAAGAAAGCTAACTAAAAAATGATAATTATAAAATGGTACCTGTTGTTGGGACATTTGAGAAAGAGCATTTTATCTATAGGTATTTTTCATATACTTGAATTTTAAGAATATAGGATTGGGAGACAACATGAGTTGACTACCTCCCAAGACAAATCTTTACAGTGCGAGTTCGATGTGGACGTTATTGGAATAAGCGAATGGAACACTCTGCACATAGGTGAAAAAACCTATGAAAAATAGATTAATTGGGTTGACCGATTCGACGGCAGCTCGAAACAAAAACCGGGTTGTATGCTTATTATTATCGATTGGTGAGGCGACGGAAATTGCAACATTTATCGCCATTGATGGGCAATCGAACGAAGTAACCAATAAGTTGATATTTTTTAAAATAAAGTTGACACAGGTGTATAAACCTCTGGTCATCATGATAATCAAAATTAGCTACTCGATTTTAAATTTAATCCCAAATTGTGACACTCCAGATACAACCGTCCGCCATTCTTCGATACTCCGGCGCAGGTATTCCTGACCGGTATCGGTGATCCCATAGTATTTTCTTGTCGGTCCGGAAGCGGACTTTTTTTGAGTAATGGCCGTATACCCCGCAGTTTTTAACCGTCGCAAAATCGTATAAACAGAACCTTCGTAAACATCGGGGAAAATCTCACGTACCGATTTCATCAGTTCATAGCCGTAGAGCGGTTCATCCTTCAGCTTAAAAAGAATGCACATCTCTAAGATGCCTTTTTTCATCTGAGTATCCATTAGTGTTCCCCTCAAAATTTTATAACACGAGTATCTGCGAGCATATCATGAAGTGCTTTGTGTTCTTTTGTGAACAGCAATGTAAACAGCGAAATCAGTGGAATGATCGGAATGGAATTGATGACCGTTTTTCCTAAAAATTCTCGGTAAAAGATAGCCGACTTCGATGCCGGTTCTCCGGATGCAGCACGTACGCGAAGGCAAATCAGTTTTTTTCCGACTGTTTGTCCGTGCATTAGCCATGTGCAAATGAGTCCATAGAGCAAGTAGAATGCAATAAGCATGTAGCTGATGGTGATGACGGAGGTGGACGGCTTGCCGTACTCACGCTTGGTCGTTGTTGTTTGTTGATCAGAATCCGAATGCACGGTAACCGTTTTATCTTGATAATAGGATGCTGTTCCAGCATAAACGGACAGTCCGAGAGCGGGGCTTGGATAAGAAGTAAACAGTACAAACAGTGCCGGTGCGATGATTGAGCTGATAAAAAAAGAAGCGAGAATCGATGGACAAATGGAAATAAAGGCATCGATGATAAAAGCGAAAAAACGTCGACCGGGATCAGCTATTTTCTTTGTTGCTCGATGATCAAGTTTTTCTTGATCCTCAATGAGCGATTGGGCGACCATGGCTGGCGTTCCAAGTTCTTCAGCGATTTGTTGATCGCTTCGCCCTTCTTCCCGTCCGGAAATGAAAAAACTGCTGTAATCAGAAAGCACTTCTTTTAACTCTTCAGTAGGCATTCGATCTTGAAGCAATTGCTTGAGTTCACGAATGTAATTAGACTGGTTCACGTTTTATCCCCCTAAGTTACTATTTATTGAATAGTAGTATTATGGCATGCTACTAATCAATGCGCAATAGCTGGAACTACATCGCTTCGATTCTTTTTCTCACACGGCCTCTCTTAAGAAATCCTTCATTTTTTCCCATTGTCTTTTTTAAGAACCGCCCTTTACAATGAATGGAGTAAGATTTAGCGCGGGGGAGCGAAGCAATTGGAAAAATATAATGTGCTTGTTGTCGATGACGATAAAGAAATACGTGATGTCATCGCGATTTATTTGACGAATGAAGGGATGAATGTACTCAAGGCAGAGGATGGGCTGAAGGCGATCGAGCTTCTGCGCAGTCAGACGGTGCATTTAATATTACTTGATATTATGATGCCGCGCATGGACGGGATTCAGACAACCTTTAAAATACGCGAACAAAAGAATATACCGATCATTATGATCAGCGCAAAGAGTGAGGATATGGACAAGATTAACGGCCTTCAAGTCGGAGCGGACGATTATGTGACCAAACCGTTCAATCCATTGGAGCTTGTTGCTCGCGTGAAATCGCAGCTGCGCCGTTATGTCACGCTGGGGACCTATGAAGGGAAGAAGGAAACGATCAATTTAAATGGGCTAGTCTTGGAGCAAGCGGAAAAAAGGCTGATGGTCAACGGTGAACCCATTCGCCTGACGCCGATTGAGTATCGGATTGTTGATCTTTTGATGCGCCATGCCGGACGCGTGTTTTCCATTCACGAAATCTATGAACGGGTTTGGCAGGAACCGAGCTACCATGCGGAAAATACCGTTGCAGTACATATTCGCAAGATTCGTGAGAAGATCGAAATTGATCCCAAAAATCCAAGATTCCTGAAGGTGGTGTGGGGCATTGGCTACAAAATGGAAAAATAATACGGTTGCGAAGCTCGTTACTGGTTTATTGATTGTTGGTCTTTCTTTGTTGGTTTTTGTTTTTTCAACAGGTCACAACGCCATGTTTGGTTCTTTTGAAAAAACAGATGCTTTTATGAGTAGCTATTATGACTTTCAGCACCATTTGGCTTTGCTGAAGCTTAATTATCCGTTTAAGGCAACTGTCGAAAAGTTGCCGGTAACCGATTCGGATATCCACGAGTTCCGCTACCGCTACGGAAGCCTGGAAAAACAGTTGGCCAACGTGCGCGGTCAATATAAAGATGTGATTGCAAAAGCAGAGAAAAATAATGATAAAGACGTGGTCAGTTATTATAAGAAAGAACAAAGTCGCAAAGTAAAAGCGATTCAACAAAACTTTAAAAGCGACCAGCATGTGGTTAAACAAATACGCGATGAGCGTGTGGAAAAAATGGATGAGTATGATCAATCGCTTGATGAAGAACGGCAGCACTTTAAGCAATTGACGAAGGTATTTCACTACGATTTTGTCAATAAACGAACAGGTGAACGAATGACGAATGTTCGACATGTTGCAGATCAAGGGACGGAAACACCAACCCGTTTTGAGAAAAAGTTTACGGATTTATCCGCTTATCAAAATTCTGGGAACAGTGATAAAATTGTTGATCGCGTGTTGAAGCTTTCTGCTGATGACTATCAGGGAAGGATCTTTGTCGCAGAAAATGCACCGTTGAAACTGTTGCGTGGATATGCACAGTACCAGTCTGAAAAAAATACAGGTTTTAGCTTACTTGTATTAGGGGTGCTGATGATTGCTGCGGCACTTTTCATTGGCTTCAAACGATCAATCCGTTCACTTGCTGATATTGAGCTAATCCATCACTGGTATGCGCGCATACCAATCGAACTCAGATTGATCTTCTTTGCCATAGAAAGCTATATCTTTCTTGGCATCTTGGAAATGATTAAGGGTCAAAACTATTCGAGTAGTTATTATTTTGGGGTCATTGGCGGCATCGGCTTCTCAGCTGGGTTTTTCTCGATTGGGTTAGGAATTGCTGTAGCTGTCGCAACGTTGCTCTATCAGGTACAATGGCTGGCAGAGATGCTGCGCGATCCATTAAAACGGCAGGTGTGCTGGAACAACAGCATCGTCAAGCAAACCGGTATGATTTTTCAAGAACTGCTGCGGCCGCCATTTACTGTTTTAAAAGTACTTGTATCCCTTGCGGCGCTGTTCCTTCTTGGCATGTTTACAATGTTCTGTTTTGTCTACAATGTGTTTGCTTTTACTCTGTTCATTCTCTTCTGCACCGCAATGCCGTTGATGTGGTTCATTCTGCACCGCGCTGCTCAGCTTAATCGTATCATCAAACAGGCAGAGGTTGTAGCTGCAGGTGGTGATCCAATCGACTTTTCGACACATGGAAAAGGGACAGTAGGCAGGCTGAGCCGCACAATCAATCAGATGCAGGGCGGCATCAGATCTTCACGGCATGCGCAGCTTAAGAGTGAGCGCTTGAAGACCGAACTGATTACCAATGTCAGTCACGACCTGCGTACACCGCTGACGTCGATCATCACCTATAATGATCTATTGAGAAAACCAGGTATAAGTGAATCGGAACGGCACGATTATGTAGCGATCATTGACCGTAAAGCGAAACGATTGAAACGCTTAATTGACGATTTGTTTGAGGCCTCGAAAATGGCGAGCGGGGCGGTTGAGTTGACAAAAACAAAAGTTGATTTAAGTGAATTGCTTACTCAGGCGCTTGCTGAATACGATGAAGCCATCGAAAAATCGTCCCTTAAATTCCGGATAAAGACGCCGGATGATCGAATCCCGGTTAACGTCGACGGTCAAAAAATCTGGCGCGTGTTTGATAATTTAATCGGCAATATCTTGAAATATTCAATGGAAGGAACGCGCGTTTATATCGAATTGGAAAAGAAGCAGAATCAGACGGTGATTACGTTTAAAAATATCACAAAATATGAACTTGGACGTAATGTCGATGAACTCTTTGAGCGCTTTAAACGCGGAGATGCGTCAAGACATACCGAAGGATCGGGACTCGGGCTTGCCATCGCCAAGTCGATTATCGATCTGCATGATGGAATTTTCGAACTGGATTTAGACGGGGACTTGTTTAAAGTGATGATCAAACTCCCGCTTGTTTCATGATTGCTCAACCTTGACGCATAGGCATTATGAGTGAGACAATGGAATTCGATATTTAATCGGAAGTTGAAAAGCGAGGGCTCTGCCCCGCTTTTTTTTGAAAGTGAGGAATACGCCATGGCTTATGACGGTATCGTTACGCATGCTGCGGTTGAAGAACTTCAGGACTTTACAGGCGGACGGATTGCCAAAATCTATCAGCCGACACCCACAGATCTGATCTTTCATCTCCGCTCGCGACACGCGCGCGGCAAGTTGCTCATTTCGATAAATGCAGCATTTGCTCGAATGCATTTGACGGAACAGTCTGCCGACAATCCGCAAGAACCGCCGATGTTCTGCATGCTGCTTCGCAAGCATCTTGAGGGCAGTGTGATCCAGCGGATTGAGCAGCTGGGATTTGAACGGATTGTACACATTGACGCGCGGTCGCGCAATGAGTTCGGTGATTTAACGGAAAAACAACTCATTATCGAATTGATGGGGCGCCACAGCAATGTCATTTTGATTGATAAAGAAAGCAAGCGGATTATTGATTGCATGAAACATTTGACACCGGCAGTCAACCGTTTTCGTACCGTGCTTCCTGGTGAAACCTACGTGTCGCCGCCCGACCAAGCTAAACTAAACCCGCTTGAGATGACGGGCAGCGATTTAACGAGCAGAATTGAATGGAACACAGGAAAAATTGATCGGCAGATTGTCGGTATTGTCAGCGGTTTTTCGCCTCAAATCGCGGCTGAAGTGGTTCGTCGAGCAGGTCTCCCGCACAAGGATGCGATTGCAGCGGCCTTTGAGAAGATCCAGTCGGAAATCCGAGGGCACAAGTATCAGCCAACAATCTTCTTCAATGAACGTGGAAAAGATGACTTTCATGTTCTGCGTCTCAGTTTGAATTCAGATCGAACGGAGACTTTCAAGTCGGTGCATCAAATGCTTAACCGCTATTATATGGTTAAAGCGCAGACGGACGCCGTTCGGCAAAAGGCCGGAGATCTCAGTCATTTTATTACAAACGAATTAAAAAAATATAAAACGAAATTAAAAAAACTAAATAAAACGCTGCGGGATGCTGAGGATGCGGACAAGTACAGGTTGTATGGCGAACTTTTGACCGCAAGCATGCATCAGATCAAACGCGGCGATCAGCGCGCTGAAGTCGTCAATTATTATGATCCGAATCAAGAAAAAGTGACCATTAAACTGAATCCGAACCGTACACCTTCTGAAAATACGCAAGCTTATTTTAAAAAATACAATAAGGCGAAAACGGCGAAACATGTGGTTGCCGAGCAGGTGGTCGAAACCCAACGTGAAATTGCCTATTTTGAAGGGTTGGTGCAGCAGATCGAATCCGCTTCACTAAAAGATATTGAGGAAATTCGTGAGGAATTGGTTGATGGGGGCTATTTGAAAAAGAAACACAGGCAGAAAGAGCGGAAAAGCAAGCATAAACCGGTGCTCGATCACTATTATGCTTCCGACGGAACTTTAATCCTAGTCGGGAAGAATAATAAACAAAATGATTATTTGACGACTAAAGCAGCAGCGCGTGACGAGATCTGGCTGCACACGAAGGACATTCCAGGCTCCCATGTTGTGATCCGGTCTCAGGATCCGAGTGAAGAAACGTTGTTGGAGGCCGCTCATTTAGCTGCATTTTACAGTAAATCACGAATGGGCAGCGGTGTTCCTGTCGATTATACAAAAGTAAGGTATGTGAAAAAGCCAAGTGGTGCAAAGCCAGGATTTGTGATCTATACGGATCAAAAGACGGTTTACATCACTCCGGATGAATCATTTGTGCTAAAAATGCGCAATCAGCCGGCACGCGAAACGAAATAAATGGCTCGTACGGTCGTTTTGGGACTTGCTTCATTTCTATAAAGTTGTATACAATAAACAAGTGGAAGTGATCGGATGATTAAGAGTATGACCGGATTTGGGTTGAGCGAAAAATATGCAGGTTCCGCACAAGTGCATAGCGAGATTAAATCGGTCAATCACCGCTATTTTGAGTGTACGTTCAACGCGCCAAAGCCGCTCCTTTATCTTGAAGATCAAGTACGAAAGATCATACGCTTCTATGTGCATCGCGGCTCGCTTTCATTATTTTTGTCTGTGGCGGGCAGTTCGGCAATCGCTTCCCGAGTTGAAACCAACTGGGACGTCGTCGACCAATATATCCGTGCAGCAAAAAAAATTGAAAAGCGCAGCGGCTTATCCATTTCAGATGCAAATGCGTTTCTTCAGCTGCCGGGCGTCTTTTCACTAAGGGAAGCGGATAATCAGTCGGCAAAGGTTATTGAACCGTTTATTCTAGAAGCCGTTCACGAATCTTGCGAGCGTTTGATCCGTATGCGTGAAAAAGAAGGGGCGGCAATGCGGCTGGATCTGTTGCAGCGTGTGCAGACGATTCATCACGCTGTTGATGCGCTTGAGGCGTTTGTTCCACAAATCCACGCTCAGTATGAGCAGAGACTTCGTTCTTCTGTTGCTGCTTTTCTGGAAAAAAATCAAGCGATTGATGAAGACCGATTAATGAATGAAATGGCTTTATTTATAAACAAAACAGCGATTAACGAGGAAACGACACGATTGAAAAGTCATTTGCAACAATGCTCCGATCTCTTGTCTGAGGATGAGCAGGAACCGGTTGGAAGACGCATTGATTTTTTGATTCAGGAAATGAACCGTGAAGTGAATACGATTGGTTCAAAGGGCAATCATGCTGAAGTGACGCGTTTTGTTGTGACGATTAAAAATGAGATTGAAAGATTACGCGAACAAGTGCAAAATATAGAGTAAATGATTGTTTGATCGACTGCTTGGAGGCAAAGTGATGAGTTTTAAAGAGAAAGGCTTGCTGGTGGTTCTTTCCGGACCATCCGGTGTCGGCAAGGGTACCGTGTGCCGCACATTGCGCGAACGCGGCACACAATTAAACTATTCCATTTCAGCGACGACGCGTAAACCGCGCGAAGGCGAAATTGACGGTGTTCACTATTTTTTCAAGACGCGTGAGCAGTTTCAAAAGATGATTGAACAGGAAAAGTTACTTGAGTGGGCCGAATATGTTGGCAACTGCTATGGTACACCGGTGGACTACGTGCACAAAATGATTGAATCGGGTCAGGATGTTATTCTTGAAATCGAAGTTCAAGGAGCACTTCAGGTAAAAAAGAAATTTCCGGAGGCACTGTTTATTTTTCTCGCTCCGCCGAACTTGGACGAACTAAAAAGTCGAATCATCGGCCGCGGAACCGAAACAGCCGAATTAATTGAAAGCCGGATGAATGTCGCCAAGTCGGAAATGGAACTGATGCAGAATTATAATTATGTTGTGGAAAACGATCAAGTACAGAAAGCCTGCGACCGTATTGAAGCGATTGTACTCGCCGAGCATTGCAGGGTGGACCGTCTGATTGAGAAATATATGAACAAAGAAGGAGTTGACGGGAAATGATGATTTATCCGTCCATCGACAACTTGCTTGAAAAGATTGATTCAACGTATACGCTTGTGACGCTTTCTGCAAAACGCGCGCGCCAGTTGCAAGAGGGAAGCGGTCATTTAATGGTGGAACATCCGCGTTCGGTTAAGGAAGTTGGCCAGGCATTGGAAGAAATCAATGCGGGTTTGCTGACTTGCAAACGCTAATGTTGTGTTCTGCACACTTAAGGCAACAACCGGTTTAAGGTTGTTGCCTTTTATATATAACAAACCTTGGAGAACGATTCTCTCTGCGTTACTGGCAGAAAAACTGTGCAATTCGTGTATATCATTTATGACTTAGGAGAGTACAACATGGACACTTTTGCAGACTATTTGGCACATATCGATCATCCGCAACATCAGGCACGATTAAAAGAGATTCTAGATTGGGTCACGCAGCAATTCCCACAGTTAAAGCACAAAATTGCATGGAATCAGCCGATGTATACTGATCATGGTACATTTATTGTTGGCTTTAGCACAGCCAAGCGTCATTTAGCCGTTGCTCCAGAGCGGATCGCGATTGATCGTTTCTCTGATGAAATTGTGCAAGCCGGTTATACGCACAGCAAGGAATTGGTGCGCATCCCATGGGATCATCCAGTTGATTTCTCATTGCTCCAGAAAATCATTGCATTCAATATTTCAGATAAGGCGGACTGTGCAACGTTTTGGCGAAAATCTTTATAACGAAGAGCATTTCGAGATCTTGTAAGAATCAACCATTCAATGGATCTTTTAGCATAGAAAGCACATAAAATAACGGAAGTGATCAAATGACTTTGGAAGGAAAAAAGATTTTACTTGGCATTTGCGGCGGCATTGCCGCTTATAAATCAGCTGATTTAGCAAGTCGGCTAAAAAAAGCCGGCGCAGATGTTTCCGTTGTAATGACTGAATCGGCGAAGCAATTTATTGGACCTGTCACGTTCCAAGGCCTAACGAGGCATCGGGTCTATGATCACGTTTTTTTAGATGAAAAAGAAGGACAGATTGCTCATATTGATTTAGCGGATGAAGCAGATTTAATGATCATTGCACCGGCGACAGCTCAAACCATTGCGCGATTGGCGCAAGGATTCGCTGATGATATGCTTACCGCTGTTGCGTTAGCTACAAGGGCTCCGATATGGGTTGCACCGGCGATGAATGTTAATATGTATGAACACCCTGCTGTTCAGCACAATCTTCAGTTGCTTGAGAGCTATGGCTATCATGTGATCGGTCCCGATGAGGGGCATCTTGCTTGCGGCTGGGTAGGGGCAGGAAGAATGACGGAACCTGCCGATATCGTGCATGAAATCGAAAGCCAATTTTCAATTCAAAAGCTATCCGGAAAGAAACTATTGGTGACCGCTGGACCAACGAAGGAAGCACTCGACCCGATCCGCTTTCTCAGCAATCAATCCAGTGGGAAAATGGGTTACGCAATTGCTGAGGCGGCACGCCAAGCCGGTGCCGAGGTGACGCTTATCAGCGGCGCATCGCTCGCCGACCCAAAAGGGATGACGGTTGTTCATGTGACTTCAGCACAGGAGATGCATGACGCGGTAATGCAGCGGTTTGCAACGTGTGACGCTGTCATTAAGGCGGCTGCAGTGGCTGATTATCGCCCTGAGCATGTGGCATCTCGGAAAATTAAAAAGTCGGACGGACCGATGACCCTAACGATGGTACGCAATCCCGATATTTTGAAGGCACTTGGTGAGCACAAGACAGATCAGCTCTTGGTCGGATTTGCAGCGGAAACGGATCATTTAGAGGACTATGCCAAGAAAAAGCTTAAATCAAAGCACTTGGACATGCTGGTGGCAAACCATGCTTCTGATGGGTTTGGCTCAGAAACGAATAAAGTAACCCTTTACTTTGCTGACGGAAGAAAACAGGCGTTGGAAAGGATGCAAAAACAGCAGGTTGCTCGGCACATCTGTAATGCGCTCTCAGGTCTGTTCGAAATGAGTGGGTCAAAGTGATTGCTGAGGTCTATATTGATATTCCTGCAAAGCCGGTAAATCGCCCGTTTGACTATCGTATTCCAGACGACTTGGCTGAACTTGTCAGACCAGGCGTGCGGGTAACCGTTCCGTTTGGAAGGACGCGAAGGCTTGGCTTTGTAACTGCCTTAAAGGAGAAATCCGAGTTTAAACAATTAAAAGGGCTTGATTCGGTTGAAGATCATGTTCCGGTGCTTACGCCGGAACTGATTGAGTTAGGCGGATGGTTGGCAAACCAGACCCTGTGTTCGACGGTGACCGCTTTTCAGGCAATGCTTCCGGCTGCGATGAAAGCCGACTATAAAAAATTAATTGTGATCGATCAGATTGAACGGCTGCTTGAGGAGGACCCTGAACTTGCCGCATTTCTTCAGTCGGTCAAACAGCCGATTTGGTCTGAAATCATAAAGGCTCATCCTGAATGGGCGAAACGGATGCAGCGGGCAATCAAGCATGGGCTGATCTCCGTTCAACAGCTCGTTAAGAATCAAGCAAAAGCAAAAAAAGCAGCTGCTGTTACGGTGGAGGTCCCTCGTTCATTGTTGGAAGACGAACTGAATCAATTAGGCAAGCGCTCCTACCGTCAGAAAGAAGTGCTTGAATTTTTACTGAAGCAGCCCGATCTTCAGCACTTTCATGAAACCATCCAGAAATTAGTCAAGCATGGCTTGAGTCGAGAAGCAATCATGAAATTGGCGGAAAAAGGGCTGTTAAAGCATGGCTACATCGAACAATTTCGTGATCCCTATAATCGTCCGGTCGACCGAACAAAGCCACTTTCTTTAACGGAAGAACAAGCGCATGCGCTTGAGCCGATCTTAACGACGATGCAAAATGAAGAACACAAGGTCTTTTTGTGTCACGGGGTTACGGGAAGCGGTAAAACGGAAATCTACTTGCAATCGATACAGCGCGTCATCGAGCAGGAAAAACAAGCAATCGTCCTTGTTCCTGAAATTTCGTTGACACCGCAAATGGTGAGCCGATTTAAAGGGCGCTTCGGTGATCATGTAGCTGTGATGCACAGTGGATTGAGTCGAGGCGAGAAGTATGATGAGTGGCGCAAGATTCGTGAAGAAAAAGTTCAGGTGGTTGTCGGCGCGCGATCCGCGGTATTTGCTCCCTTTAAAAAACTAGGGCTGATCATTATTGATGAGGAACACGAATCCAGTTATAAACAGGAGGACATGCCGCGCTATCATGCACGGGACGTGGCAATCCATCGCGCTAAAAAACACCATTGCCCTGTCGTGCTTGGCAGTGCGACGCCTGCATTAGAGTCATTCGCTCGCGCACAAAAGAATGTCTATACATTATTAAGTTTAAAAGAGCGGGTGAATCATCGTCCGCTTCCATCGGTGCATATCATCGATTTGCGTGAAGAGCTTCGCGAAGGGAATCGCTCTGTCTTTTCAAAAGAACTGCTTGAAAAAATAAAAGATCGGTTAGCTAAACAAGAGCAGAGTGTGTTGTTTTTAAATCGACGCGGCTACTCTACATTTATGATGTGCCGTTCCTGCGGTGCGGTTGTCAAATGTCCGCATTGCGACATCTCGCTCACGTACCATCGTGCCCAGCAACTGCTTAAATGCCATTATTGCGGCTATGAACAAGCGGTTCCTGCGGCTTGTCCAAATTGTAGCAGTGATGCCATGCGCTTTTTCGGTACGGGTACTCAAAAGGTGGAGGCAGAACTCAATCGGCTGATTCCGGAAGCGCGTGTGATTCGAATGGATGTTGACACAACGAGAAAAAAAGGCAGTCACGAAAAGCTGCTGCGTCGTTTCGGCAAAGAAGAGGCCGATATTCTGCTTGGCACCCAGATGATTGCAAAGGGACTGGATTTTCCCAAAGTGACGCTGGTCGGCGTGCTGGCGGCTGATTCATTACTGCATCTTCCTGATTTTCGCGCCTCTGAGAAAACGTTCCAACTTTTAACACAGGTATCCGGTCGAGCAGGCAGGCATGCGTTACCTGGCGAAGTGGTCATTCAGAGCTATGCGCCCGATCATTATGCAGTGACAGATGCAGCCCATCATGACTACGGAGCCTTTTATCAGCAAGAAATGCTGTTGCGAAAGCGAGCCGGATATCCGCCGTTTTACTATTTAGTTCTGATCAGCCTGTCTCATCCGGAACCGGCGAAGGCTGCTGAATCTGCAGAACGTATTGCATCGATATTGAGGCGAAAATTGTCCCATACTTCGCAAATTTATGGACCGGTCGTCCCTTCTGTGGCTAAGATAAAGGATAGATATCGCTATCAGTGCATGGTAAAATACAAAAGAGAACCTGAACTTATGCCTGTGCTGCATCAAATTATGCAGCATTTTCAGGATTCAGGCAAAGCACAATTGCAGCTGACGGTTGACCTTAATCCCGTCACCTTAATGTAAGTATAGATGCAAGCAGTGGCGCAGATGGTTACGATCGTGTGCAGTAACGAAATGATCATAATGTGATTGAATAATAAAGAGGATGATTTAATGAGAATCGTTTTTATGGGAACACCGAATTTTGCAGTTCCTGTTCTTCAGCGTTTGATTGAGGACCCGAATAATGAAGTCGTATGCGTGGTCACGCAGCCGGACCGCCCAAAAGGAAGGAAACATCAATTAACCCCGCCGCCGGTTAAGCTTCTTGCTCAAAACTATTCCATTCCGGTCTTACAGCCGGAACGTGTGCGTAATCCAGAGGCGGTTCAGAGCATTTTAGCTTATCATGCGGACCTTTTCATCACGGCCGCCTATGGACAGATTTTGCCTGAATCTTTATTGAAAGAACCAAGGCTTGGCTGCATAAATGTTCATGCTTCCCTTCTTCCGGCTTATCGTGGTGCAGCGCCAATTCAACAATCAATTATTGATGGTCAAAAAGAGACCGGCGTTACCATTATGTACATGGTTAAAAAATTGGATGCCGGTGATCTTTTGACTCAAGTCCATGTACCAATCGAATCAGCCGACACTTTCGGCAGCCTGCATGACAAATTGAGCGCTGCTGGTGCTGATCTTCTCATGGAGACGCTTCCAAAACTTGCAGCAGGAGAACTGACACCGCAACCTCAAGATGAGGCGCGTGTAACCTATGCACCAAGTATTCAGCGTGAGGACGAACAAATTAAATGGATGCGCAGCGCCGAGCAGATTCGCAATCAAATTCGCGGTCTGAATCCGTTTCCCGGCGCATTTACAAGCTTGTATGGAAAAAACTTTAAAATTTTCGCAGCTGAGATGACGGACGGAACAACTGACGAATGCCCCGGTACCGTTGTTGCATGCCATGCTGATGCATTTTTCGTAGCCGCTGGTGACAAACGTACTGTGAAAATAACGGAGTGTCAGCCATCGGGAAAGAAAAGAATGCGCGCGGCAGACTTCTTGCGCGGGAAACCGTTGTCTGTAGGCACTGTGCTTGGGGGACCATCATGAGTCATCAAACGGCTAGGGAGATGGCATTGGACCTGCTCCTGTCGATTACAACAAAGCATGCGTATAGTCAGATTGCATTGAATGAAGCGCTAAATGCGGGGCAGCTGCGGGAGAATGACAAACGGCTTGTTACCACACTGGTTTATGGCGTCCTGCAGCAGAAATCTGTGTTGCGCTTTTACTTATCGTCATTTGTTAATCGCAAACGGAAATTAGATGCATGGGTAGAAGTGCTGCTCTTACTGTCCATTTACCAAAAAGTATTTTTAGACCGTATTCCGGATCATGCCATCGTTAACGAATCGGTAACAATTGCAAAAAAACGTGGACATCGCGGGATCTCCGGATTTGTCAACGGGATATTGCGCAGACTCATGCGGGAAGGGGTGCCTCGCTTATCTTCAATTACCCCGGAACAAAAACGGCTCTCCATTCAATACAGTCATCCCGAATGGCTGCTTAAACTTTGGCGGGAGCAGTGGGGTCTGGATACAGCAGTTAAAACGGCTCAAGCAGATAATCAACCGCCAAATCTGTGTCTGCGCGTCAATCGTTTGAAGCTTTCGCGTCAAGAATTAATGGAACATCTCGCTCAAGAGGGGATCCAGACGATTCCCGGAACGTTGTCTCCGGACTGTGTCGTTGTTACAAGCGGGAATGCCGTTGCAACCGCAGCGTTTCAAAAAGGATGGTTCACGGTTCAAGATGAGAGTTCGATGCTGGTCGCCGATTGTGTGGGGGCAGAAGGCGGTATGCTTATTTTGGATGCTTGTGCCGGGCCGGGAGGGAAAACAACGCATCTCGGCGAGCGGATGAACAATAAAGGCAAAATCCTTGCCCTTGACCTGCATCCGCATAAAACAAAGCTGATCGATCAGGCGGCCAAGCGATTGGGCCTTGAGAACATTGAGACACGTGCGATGGATGCGCGAGCGGCTCGAGATACCTTTGGTGAAGCTGCATTTGATCGCGTTCTGCTTGACGTGCCCTGTTCCGGGTTAGGTGTCATTCGGCGAAAGCCGGAAATTAAATGGAGCAAAACGGCTGAGGAAATCAGCGGACTCCTCCCCATTCAACAAACAATTTTAGAGGAAGCTGCGCCTTTGGTTAAACCGGGTGGTCGATTAATTTATAGTACCTGTACGATTCAGAAAGAAGAGAATGAACAGCAAATCCTTGCGTTTCTTAAGCGGCATCCAGAGTACAGAACAGACTCTACTTTATTCGAACGCTTGCCAAGTGTTTTAAGTGATGATCGAGCATCGCGTAAGCCGGGAATGATTCAGATTTTCCCATATCAATTTGATACAGACGGCTTTTTTATCTGCTGTCTTGAACGTAAGGATAACTGATTTGCGTAAAGAGGTGATTCAGGTGAGAACAGCTTACTGCACGCATCCCGGCAAGATTAGATCGCATAATGAGGATAGTGTAGGCGTTTATAAGGGCGAGAACTGCTTATTAGCGGTTGTTGCAGATGGAATGGGCGGTCACGCTGCCGGAGAGGTTGCCAGCAAGATGGCTGTTGACTTGTCGGCTCAGCGATTTATGGAACATGAGGGCACCTTTACACGTGAGGAAGCTGAAATTTGGCTGAATCATCTGGTTCGCGGCATTAATTTACGATTGTATGAACATGCAGAATCACATGACACGTGCAAAGGGATGGGCACAACCTTTGCGGCGGCCTTGTGTACGAATGAATTTATTGCTGTTTCGTCTGTTGGCGACAGCAGGATATACATATGGAAGCATTCTCAACCGCTGAAGCAGATTACTGAAGACCATACCTTTGTCAATGAATTGCTTAAAACAGGTCAAATTACTGAGGATGAAGCAGCAGGCCATCCAAAACGGAATATATTAATGCGGTCGCTAGGGACCGAACCAACCATTGCACTAGATACGGCGATTGTAGAGTGGTCAAGTTGGTCGCATGTGCTGCTCTGTTCGGATGGTTTGTCAAATAAATTAACGGATGAACGATTAACAGAAATCATGAGTAAGTCAATGAATTTGGAGGAGAAAACGGAGATGATGGTCAGGGAAGCAAACCACGCCGGCGGCGAGGATAATATTTCAGTGATTCTCATCTCCAATGACAGAGATGGTGAAAAACAATGATTGGTAAACGAGTAGGTGGACGCTATCAAATCATCTCCCGTCTGGGCGAAGGCGGGATGGCCGTAGTATACAAAGCAAAAGATTTAATTTTGGACCGCCTTGTCGCAGTTAAAACCCTTCGCCCAGAGCTGGCCGGTGATGAAGAATTCGTGCGCCGATTCCATCGAGAAGCAGAGTCGGTTGCGAGTTTATCGCACCCCAATATTGTTGCGATCTACGATATTGGAGAGGAAGATTGTTACTATATTGTCATGGAATACATCGAGGGAATGACGCTTAAAGAGTTCATTAAAAATTATTCGCCGATTTCTATTGATGATTCCATTTATATAATGAAACAAATTCTGCTTGCCATTGGTCATGCGCATGAGCACGGAATCGTTCATCGCGATATTAAACCGCAGAATATCTTAATCAATGAGTCAGAATCAGTAAAAGTGACTGACTTCGGCATTGCGCTTGCAGTAAGCGGAGCGACAATTACCTACACGCATTCAATTATGGGATCAGCACATTATTTGTCGCCTGAACAAGCGAAGGGTGGCACAGCGACAATTAAATCCGATATTTATGCGTTAGGAATCGTCATGTTTGAACTTTTGACCGGAAAACTTCCATTTCCAGGGGCGTCACCGGTTTCCGTCGCTTTAAAACACCTAAATTCGCCGATGCCTTATCCAAGCGACTTTCGTTCAGATATACCGCAATCCATTGAAAACGTAATGATTCGTGCGTTGGCTAAAAACCCGGATGATCGGTATGAGCAGGTCACAGAGATGCTTGACGACTTGACAACGGCACTAAATCCGGACCGTGCTAACGAGCAACGGCTAGTTATCGCTGACCCATTACCAGATAAGGAGCGCACGGAAGAAGACTTAGAAAAAACAATTAAGATGACTCCGATTAATAACAGTACGGGCGCGCTTCGAGAACAGAAAATGAAGCCTTCATCCAAAAAGACGCAGGATGAAGGAAAAAAGAAATCAGGAGCGAAGAAATGGCTGACCATTTCGGGAATACTGATTTTATTGATCACAGCTGGACTAATTATTGGGATTACAGTCCTTCCGAAACTATTCTATGTATCCAATGTTCAGGTCCCTGATGTTACCGGACAAACTTATGGAACAGCCAAGCAAACGCTAATGAATCGGAAGCTAAAGGTGATTCGTACGGACCGTGTCAGTGAAACCATTGCATCGGGCAAGGTGATCAGTCAAAGTCCTGGGAAAGGTGTTGAGGTAAAGGAGAACACGGAAATATCGCTGACGGTAAGTAAAGGAGCTTCTAAAGTCGCGATGGATAACTATGTCGGCTACAGCAAGGAAACGGTTGAAGAAGCGCTGAAAGATGCCGGCTATAAGGATGTTGTCTGGCATGAAGAGGAGTCGACAAGCATTCCTGTTGATCAGATTATCCGTCAAAATCCTGTTAAGGGAACAAAAGTGATTCCGTCAAAAACAATTTTAGAGCTCACGTATAGCACCGGAGCACCGCAAGCAACCGTGCCGAATTTGCGGGGCAAGACCAAAGCAGAAGCCTCTGAACTCTTAGAAAACCGGGGATTAGTCGCCGACTTTTCCGAGGGGGACTATTCCGATGATGTTGCAGAAGGCCGTGTGCTTGAACAGGATCCGGATGCCGGAAGTAAGGTGAACCAGGGAGCGGAGATCAATGTTTCACTTTCTAAAGGAAGCGAATTGAAGCCTAAAGAGATCGATCAGCCAATCAAAGTGGTTTACCCAAACAGTAGCGACCAATCAGAAAACCCGTCACCGATCCGGGTACAGATCTACTATACCGATGCCAACCATACTGAATTTCCATTCATTGATGAAGAAATTACGGAAACGAAAACCTATACAATTCCGTTCACCATCAATCCGAATGAAAAAGGAAGTTACCGTGTATTAATTGATGAAAAAGAGCAAAAAACAGGAACAGTTGACTATCCGCGATCACGTTAATGGGGCGTAAGCGAAAAGTTAGGAGATTACCGATGCCTGAAGGAATAATCTATAAAGCCTTAAGCGGTTTTTATTACATTAAGAATGGAGATCAGGATATTCAATGCCGAGCACGCGGCATTTTCAGAAAACGAAGGGTTAGTCCGCTTGTTGGCGATCGCGTTACGTATGAGGCAGAGAAGCCGACCGATGGCTACATTTTATCGATCCAGACACGAAAAAATGCATTGAAACGACCGCCAATTGCTAATATTGATCAAGCCATTCTTGTCTTTTCAGTAATGGAACCGTCTTTTGACTGTCAGCTGCTCGACCGATTTCTCGTTACTATGGAAGCACATGCAATTCATTCGCTGATCTGTTTTACAAAAAAGGATCTGTTATCCGCGAATGATTTATCCAAGTTCAAGGCGCAGATAAATCGATATGAACGTATCGGGTATCCTGTTTTTTTTATCTCAAGTGTCACTAATGAAGGAATTTCCGAGGTGAAGAAACAAATGGCTCAGCGAATCAGTGTGGTCACCGGACAATCCGGTGTCGGGAAATCAACGCTGCTCAATCATCTTAATTCCTCCTTAAACATTGAAACCCAATCGATTTCACAAGCTTTGGGCAGGGGAAAGCATACGACACGTCATACTGAATTAATTCCAATTGCAGAAAACGGCTACATTGCCGATACACCGGGATTCAGTTCCCTTGAAATTCCAGAGATTGCATCCGTTGATTTGGAAAACTACTTTCCAGAATTTTCCGCTTACCGGGACGGCTGCCGTTTTAGAGGCTGCACCCATTTGGCGGAACCGAATTGCCGCGTGAAAGAAGCTGTTTCTGCGGGAGAAATCGATCAAACACGCTATGCGCATTACGGTGTATTTTTTCAGGAACTTAAAGAGCGTGAGCGAAAGAAATATCAATAATTCTTCGTTTTTTTTGAATTTGCGATAAGGAGATGCAGACACGTATGAAACTAGCAATTGTTGCTGGCGGACCGGATGTGTTAGTACCCGATTTACGTGCACCGGAATATTCGGATTATGATTGGATTGGTGCGGACCATGGGACGATCGTCTTATTAAGGCAGAAAATCAAACCGATGATTGCATTCGGTGATTTTGATTCACTCAGTGACGAGGAGCGGGAGGAAGTCAATGGACAACACGTGCTGCTTGTCTCCTATGCTCCGGAAAAAGACAAGACGGATCTCGAGCTGGCGCTTGATTGGGCATTAAACCGAAAGCCTGAGCACTGTTTAATCTTCGGTGCGACGGGCGGACGAATGGATCATACACTGGCAAGCGTGCAATTATTGATGAAGGCGGTCAGTCAATCGGTTGATGTGGCGATTGTCGATAAGAACAACAGAATCACATTATTGACTCCGGGCACATACCCTATAAGGAGCAATTCATCATATCGTTATCTTTCATTTCTTGCGCTGACTGAAAAAGTTGTGGGGCTGACATTGTCCGGTTTAAAGTATCCGCTTCAAGATGCTGTACTTCCTTTGGGATCAAGCCGATGCATCAGCAATGAGACCGAAGAAGATTCGTTTACCGTTTCCTTTTCGAAAGGCTGTCTGCTGATGATGCAATGTCGCGATTAGAAGAGCTGCCGGAGCCGGGCATACTTTTTCTCATCCACTCATATAGTTTAGAAGCACGTGATTATGGATGTCGGCGCATGAGACAAGGAGGAGCAGTGCAATGAAATTTTATACGATTAAGCTGCCAAGATTCTTAGCGAGTATTGTGAGAGCCCTCCTCGGTTCTTTTAAGAAGGGATAATCGGCTCGCAGAGCAAAAAAAGACATCTCAAACGAGGTGTCTTTTTTTGCTAAAGCAACTAGTCAAAAGAGCCGAATGCTATAAAAGATTCGGCTCTTTTGACGATCATCAATGCATTATTGTTACAGATTAAGCACGTTCAACTTTGCCTGATTTAAGCGCTTTTGTCGAAACATAAACTCGTTTTGGTTTTCCGTCAACCAAGATACGTACTTTTTGCAAGTTCGCTTTAAATGTTCTCTTCGATTTATTTTCAGCAAATGAACGGTTTTGACCAAACTTCGTTGTTTTGCCGGTTACAAAGCATCGACGTCCCATTAATATGACCTCCTTGACCATAGCAATTCAATAAAGCAATAACTCTATACTAACACGATCGCAGATGTCACGCAACTGAATCTGTCCGCTTGTTTTCGATGACAAGCGGGGGACTTGGGACCTTTGCTTTAAAATTTGTCTGGGCTAGTGTAAAATAACGTTAAGTAAAATCGGTTTGTGGATGAAACGCACCAATCACGGTGGACCGACGCATTTGTTTTAGTGCAAAATGAATTTGGAGGCAGCATATATGAGTGTTTCAATAACAAATAACTACGGCCAGATCGACATTTCGCTTGATGTCATTTCAAAAATTGTCGGCGGCGCAGCAATGGATTGCTATGGTATTGTTGGTATGGCATCAAAGAACCAATTGAAAGATGGTTTTACAGAACTGTTAAAAAAAGATAATTTAAGCCGCGGGATTGTTGTCCGTTTTGACGAGGAACAGAACTTATTAATTGATATGTTCATTATTGTTAGTTACGGAACGCGAATTTCAGAGGTGGCGGGCAATGTTCAGACGAAAGTAAAGGAAAGTTTGAACGAGATGCTCGGCCTCAATGCCGCCTCCATCAACATCTTCGTTCAAGGGGTTCGACTGGTTGAGAAGCAAGAACAGTCAGAGAATCAGACTTTGCAAGCATGAGGAGCGTCAAATAAGATGAACTATCGAAGTGTTTTTGATATTATCGGACCTGTAATGGTGGGACCATCAAGCTCCCATACTGCGGGCGCTGCAAAAATAGGGCGAGTTGCTAGAAAGCTGCTTGGCACGGTACCCATTAAAGCAGCGGTGACCCTTTATGGATCTTTTGCTGAAACTTATCAAGGACATGGAACGGATGTGGCGATTGCGGCCGGTCTGCTCGACTTTGATGAGCGTAACCCAAACCTTCCTGATTCATTAAGCATTGCTGAGAAACAGGGCATGCAGATTACATTTACAGCAGATAAGCAAACCCCTGTTGACCATCCGAATACAGTGCGCATCTCATTGACTGATGGCAGTGAAATGATGGAGATCGTCGGGGTATCAATTGGCGGCGGAAAAATAGAAATAAATGAAGTGAACGGTTTTTCCGTTTCCCTGTCCGGGAGCAATCCGGCGCTGCTTGTCCTGCATCATGACCGTTACGGTGCTGTAGCTGAAGTTGCTGGAATGATCGCAACCTATGAAATGAATATCTCTTATATGCAGGTGTCACGGAAACAAAAAGGAAGTTTAGCACTCATGGTGATTCAAACGGATGAAGAAATCGGGGATGATTTAGTTACCGGGGTTTCGCATCTTCCCAATATATTGAATGTTGCTGTTTTAACTTGATCATGAGTTGTATCGGGAGGGGGAGATGTTTCAATGTTTCAAACGGTCGAAGAACTAGTAAAAGAGGCAAACAGTCAAAATTTGCCTTTATCTGAAGTGATGATTCAAACGGAGATTGAAACAACCGGTAAAAATCGTGCGGAAATTATCGAAAAAATGTCCAGTCAGTTAACCGTTATGGAAAAAGCAGTTCAGAGAGGGCTGCATGAAGAAATCAAGTCACGCTCCGGTTTATCCGGAGGTGATGCACGACTCTTGAAACACTATATCGAGCACAATGAGTCGTTATCCGGATCGGTTGTACTGGATGCCGTGAGCAAAGCGATGGCGACCAATGAAGTCAATGCAGCCATGGGAACAATTTGTGCAACACCTACGGCGGGTTCGGCCGGCGTTGTACCGGGCGTTCTGTTTGGTCTGCAGCCTAAACTAAATCCGACGAGAGATCAAATGATCGCTTTTTTATTTACGGCGGGGGCGTTTGGTTTTGTTGTCGCAAATAATGCGTCCATTTCCGGTGCGGCCGGCGGTTGTCAGGCAGAAGTCGGATCGGCAACAGGCATGGCTGCTGCAGCGGCGGTCGAAATGGCTGGCGGAACTGCGGAACAATCCGCCCATGCAATGGCAATTGCATTAGGCAATCTGCTTGGACTGATTTGCGATCCGGTTGCTGGATTGGTCGAAGCACCTTGTGTGAAACGTAATGCAATCGGTGCGTCTAGTGCCCTTGTTGCCGCTGACCTGGCACTTGCTGGAATTAAAAGCGTGATTCCTTGTGATGAAGTGATTGATGCGATGTACCGGGTGGGTCGAATGATGCCTACCGCTTTGAGAGAGACGGCGCTAGGAGGACTTGCCGACACCAAGACCGGCCGTGCTCTGAAAGAACGAATTTTCGGGATCAATGCCAAGCGGTCTGTGCCAAAAGAATAATGAAAGCGATGCGTTCTAAATGTCCAATTACAGAGCTTCGCGGTGTCGGGGCGCGGCTGGCGGAAGAACTGGAACAACTCGGAATCAGAACCGTTGACGATCTTTTTAATTATTATCCCTATCGCTATGACAATTATGAAATCAAAGATCTTGCTGAAGTTCAAGATCAGGAGCAAACCACGGTCTTAGGAAAAGTGCAGAGCAACCCGCTGCTCAATTATTACGGGAAGAAAAAGTCTCGATTGAGCGTTCGTGTCTTGACCGGGCGCTATTTGATATCGGTAATCGTGTTCAATCGGCCTTATCTGAAACGAATGTTATCGATCGGCGATCAGGTAACAATTACTGGTAAATGGGAGCGCAATCGTGCAACACTGACTGCAACTGATTTTCACAAAGGTGAACCTGATCAAAACGCCCAATGGGCTCCGGTTTATCCGGTAAAAGCAGGGGTTTCTGTTAAACGCATCCGTACATTAGTGAGACAGGCATTTAAACAATTTCCAGACCTCATAGAGGAAAATCTCCCGGCTTCACTGCGCGCAGCCTATAAATTAGCAGGAAAAGCGCAGGCGGTCCATACAATCCACTTTCCCGAGGATCAGCAGCATTTACATCAGGCGCGAAGACGACTTGTCTATGAGGAATTTCTCAGCTATCAATTGAAATTGAAAGCCTACAAACGGATAAAGCGAGCTTCAGAAACAGGAATTACATTTTCTATCGATTCAAAACGGTTGCAGGCATTCATAACGTCTCTGCCTTTTCCCTTAACGCAAGCGCAAGATAAGGTGCTGTCTGAAATACTGCACGATATGGCCCATGCTGCGCCGATGAATCGTTTGCTTCAAGGTGACGTTGGATCAGGGAAAACGGTTGTTGCTGCCATAGCGCTCTACGCGGCGGTATGTGCCGGATATCAGGGCGCTTTAATGGCGCCAACTGAAATACTTGCGGAGCAGCACACGGAAACACTGCGTGAACTGTTCCGTCCCTTTTCCATTTCTGTTGGTCTTCTGACTGGGAGCGTTCGCGGGAAAAAGAGACGGGAACTGCTTGAACAGACGCGCTCGGGAACGGTTCAAGTTCTGATTGGCACCCATGCCTTGATCCAGCCGGAGGTTCAGTTTCATCAGTTGGGACTTGTAATCACTGATGAGCAGCATCGATTCGGCGTGGGCCAGCGAGGGGCTTTGCGGCTTAAAGGCAAAGAGCCGGATATTCTCTATATGACTGCAACCCCAATTCCTCGTACGCTTGCCTTGTCGGTATTTGGCGACATGGATGTTTCGACCATCGATCAATTGCCTGGCGGGAGAAAAGCAATTAAAACGTACTGGGTCCAAGACAATGCGATGGACCGAGTGATTCGTTTTATGAAACACGAGCTCGATCAAGGCAGACAAGCCTATGTGATTTGCCCATTAATCGAGGAGTCAGAGCAGCTCGATGTACAGAATGCACTCGATGTACATGGGTATCTGACTCAGGCACTGCCTGATTATTCGGTTGCCTTAATGCATGGAAAACTGACTCCTGAAGAAAAGGATCAAGTGATGGAAGCGTTTAAAGAGCATCGAGCGCAAGTTCTTGTATCAACAACTGTTGTTGAGGTCGGTGTCAACGTTCCAAATGCGTCACTTATGATCATTTATGATGCAGACCGTTTTGGCCTATCGCAGCTGCACCAGCTGCGCGGGCGCGTGGGACGGGGGAGCGCACAGTCTTATTGTGTTCTGCTTGCAGATGCTAAATCTGAGACGAGTAGAGAAAAGATGCGCATGATGACCGAGACAACGGATGGATTTAAGCTTTCCGGCTATGACTTGAAGCTGCGCGGTCCAGGAGATTTTTTTGGAACAAAGCAAAGCGGCGTGCCATCCTTTAAACTTGCGGATCTCGTACATGACTATCGAACGTTGAGTGCGGCACGAGATGATGCGGCCCGGTTGGTTCATTCTGAAGCTTTTTGGAAGTCGGACACCTTTCGTTTGCTGCGCGAGCCACTCATAAAAATGGGCCTCGGGGAATCCAGTCATTTAGATTAAGCCTATCCGTAGATTTTTTACGTTCCAGTTAAATCTCTGCTTGCGAAAGTAAAGTGGAAAAGCTTTTTAGAATCACGACGGATCAATAAAATGCCCGGTAAAAATGAAACCAATAGAGGAAGCGTATCGTATAGTTGATAGATTTTCTTGTTTACTGGAAATCTGTCACCGGTACGCTTGTTATGATATACTAACTATTATTACCTAGTCTTAACTCCAAATTGCTGGCAGTTAGGACGAGACGGCGGTGGCCAGTTGATGAGAAAAAGCAAGAAAGACAGACAGGAAACGTTAAAAAAAACGATTGATGAGAATCCGTTTATTACTGATGATGAACTGGCAAAGAAGTTTTCGGTGAGTGTACAGACGATTCGCCTTGATCGAATGGAACTATCCATCCCTGAACTCAGGGAGCGAATTAAACACGTCGCCAAACGGCAATTCGATGATGTTAAAGCCCTTCATAAAGAAGAAGTGATTGGAGATATCCTTGATCTACAGTTGGATGCAAGTGCCATTTCGATTCTTGAGATTACCCCTGATTTTGTTTTTTCAAGAACGGGGATCGCGCGTGGACATCATTTGTTTGCACAGGCCAATTCGCTTGCTGTAGCAGTGATTAATGACGCATTGGCTCTGACATCGAAAGCTGAAATTCAATTTATGCGGCCAGTAAAATCCGGTGAGCGCGTGGTCGCGAAAGCCAAGGTCATGCGTAAGGAACGGGTGCGAACAATCGTTGAAGTCAATAGCTATTCTGGTCGAGATCATGTTTTTAAAGGTGTATTTACGATGTTTCGTGCGCACGGAGGAAAAGAGCGGGCGGAAGAGTGAGCGTTCAGCTGCTCTTTCGCTTGTTTTGCCACGATGAATCATTCTAGTGGAGGTTGATGTGTTGTGAGTAAGATTGCATTTGTTTTTCCGGGGCAAGGATCACAGTCAGTGGGCATGGGTGCAGATTTGTTGGATGTTTATCCAGAAGCTAAAGCAATGTTTGAAGCGGCCGACAAACGTTTATCCTTTCCGTTAACCGAGCTGATCATGAACGGTCCCGATGATCAATTAAAGAAAACCGAGAATACACAACCGGCACTACTGACTGTAAGTGCAGTGCTATATACATTGCTGAAAAAGCAAGGCATTAAAGCGGATTACTTAGCCGGTCACAGCCTTGGAGAATACAGTGCGTTGTTTGCCGGCGGAGTTCTTGGATTTGAGGATGCCGTGCAGGCGGTAAGAGAACGCGGACGCTTAATGGAGGCCGCTGTGCCTGCAGGTCAAGGAACAATGGCAGCCGTTTTAGGACTTGATGCAAATCAATTATCCACCCTTTGTGCCGATGTATCAAAAGCAGGAGAATCTGTACAAACGGCGAATATTAACTGTCCGGGACAAATTGTCATTTCGGGAACGGTTTCAGGCGTTGAGCAAGCGTCCAAACGTGCAGTCGAAGCCGGTGCTCGTCGCGTGATTCCCCTTTCAGTGAGCGGTCCCTTTCACTCCGCTTTAATGAAACCGGCAGCCGAAAACATGCGAGCCGTTCTGGATCACCTTCCGGTTCAGAATGCGAAAATTGCTGTTATTGCAAACAGCACGGCTAAAGAAGAATCGGAAGCGGATGAAATTCGTCATCATTTAATTGAACAGATTTATTCGCCGGTACGCTGGACAGAAAGCGTTGAGCGGCTGATTGAATTGGGCGTTGATACATTTGTTGAAGTTGGTCCCGGGAAAGTACTTTCCGGTTTAATTCGTAAGATTAATCGTAAAGCAACGACCATCCAAGTTCATGACGTTCAAAGTTTGCAAAATGCAGTTGAAAAACTGAAGGAGCGTGTATCCTAAACATGGCACTTGAAGGAAAGATTGCCCTCGTCACGGGCGCTTCTAGAGGTATTGGCAGAGCAATTGCGTTAAAGCTTGCGCAACTCGGCGCTTCTGTCATTGTCAATTATTCAGGAAGCAAAACAAGAGCAGAGGACACCGCAGCAGAAATCCGCAGTACAGGCAGCGAAGCGCTTGTCTGGCAATGTGACATAGCCGATGAGCAAGCGGTTCAAAAAATGATAAAAGCAGCGATAGCGCATTTTGGAAAGATCGATATACTCGTTAATAATGCAGGAATTACGCGCGACGGATTGTTGATGCGCATGAAGGAAGCGGATTGGGATGCGGTTTTGAATACCAATCTAAAAGGTGTATTTTTAGCAACAAAAGCGGTTATTCGGCCAATGATGCGCCAAAAACAGGGAAGAATTATTAATGTAGCTTCTGTCGTCGGCATTTTAGGAAATGCCGGACAAGCGAACTATGTTGCCGCAAAGGCGGGTGTCATCGGTTTAACCAAATCTACAGCGCGGGAAGTCGCGTCTCGTGGGATAACGGTTAATGCCGTCGCACCTGGTTTTATCGTCACCGATATGACGGATCAATTGCCTGAAGAAGTAAAAGACAAGATGAAACAGGAGATTCCGCTTGGCCAACTTGGCACGCCAAAGGATGTCGCTAATGTTGTCGCCTTCCTTGCATCAGAAGATAGCAAATACATGACGGGGCAAACATTAAGTATTGACGGCGGTATGTCAATGCAATAAAATAATTGAGGTATGCTTGAAAAAAAGAGGCTTGGGCAACAGAAGAAATGTCGCACTGAAAGAAACTGCAGATGTTTTCCAGGTGGAAGGTGCCCCTCGAGAGGAGGTGAAGACATGGCAGCAGAAGATGTTTTGACACGTGTCAAGAAGATCGTTGTTGATCGATTGGGCGTAGACGAAGCAGACGTGAAGACTGAAGCTTCATTTAAAGAAGATCTCGACGCAGATTCACTTGACATTGTAGAACTTGTCATGGAACTTGAAGATGAATTTAATTTGGAAATCTCCGATGAAGATGCGGAAAAGATTCAAACCGTCGGTGACGTCGTATCTTACATAGAGAACCATAAATCCTGAGATTCTCTAAACCCATGGGTCCCGTTTTTATAAATCCGTTTATAAGGGCGGGACTTCTTATTTTTTATTGAATTGGGAAGAATGGATTTTGCGTTTGTTATCGGAGGTGATGTGTGTGCCAAGTTCAAAAAAAGAACTGAGCCACGAAAAAGAAGTAACGAAAAGGTTGCATCATTTTCTTGATGATTTTTCCTTTTCCTTTCAAAATGAATCAATATTAAAACAAGCATTTACGCATTCATCTTATGTGAATGAGCACCGTCGAGAGTCTCAGGATGATTACGAGCGACTCGAATTTCTTGGGGATGCGGTATTAGAGCTACTGATTTCGCAGCACTTATTTAAGAACTATCCTGAATTGTCTGAGGGAGATATGACAAAACTTCGCGCTGCAATCGTCTGCGAAACGGGCTTGTTTCAATTTGCTTCTTCGCTTTCCTTCGAAGAAATGATTTTTCTTGGCAGAGGTGAAGAAGTAACCGGGGGAAGAAAACGTCCTTCGTTGCTCGCGGATGTATTCGAAGCATTTGTTGGTGCGCTTTATCTCGATCAGGGACTTCAAGAGGTTGAGCGGTTTTTAGAAAAAGTCGTATATCCAAGAATCAGCGACGGTTCTTTTTCCCATGTGATGGATTACAAGAGTCAGCTTCAAGAAACCGTTCAACGAAAAAATCTTGGTGAACTGGATTATGAACTGATTTCAGAAAAGGGCCCGGCCCATCATCGCGAGTTTACGTCTCATGTGTTGCTCAATAGCGAAGTGATCGGGAAGGGCAAGGGACACTCAAAGAAAGACTCGGAGCAGAGCGCGGCATCAAAGGCGCTGAGAAATCTCGCCGAGTAACAAAAGCAGCCGGGAGATCTCGGCTGCTTTTGTTACAGGATAAGCGAGAATCGGGTATGCTCAAAGGAGCAGTTGATGGTGAGCCCAACTTGCTCTGTCACATGGAAGAAAGAAGCAGACGAAATCAATGAAGATGAATGACGGAATGAAACGGAGGGATTGAGATGTTCCTCAAACGATTGGATGTCTCAGGTTTTAAATCGTTTGCCAATAAGACAACGGTTGCATTTGTTCCAGGCGTGACTGCAGTTGTCGGGCCGAACGGAAGCGGGAAAAGCAATATTACTGAAGCGATCCGCTGGGTGCTTGGGGAGCAGTCGGCCAAATCCCTGCGCGGGTCGAAGATGGAAGATATCATTTTTTCAGGAAGCGATGCCAAAAAAGCGGTTAATATGGCTGAGGTTACCCTTACTCTAGAGAATAGTGATCGCTACATTCCAATGGATTACAGCGAAATTAGTGTAACGCGGAGAGTTTTTCGATCCGGGGAAAGTGAATTTCAACTCAACCGCCAAAGTTGCCGCTTAAAGGATATTGTTGACTTGTTCATGGATTCCGGATTAGGTAAAGAAGCGTATTCAGTGATCGGCCAAGGAAAAATTGACGAAATTCTAAATAGTAAAGCCGATGAGAAGCGGCGCATTTTTGAAGAAGCATCAGGCGTACTTAAATATAAATTACGCAAACAGGCTGCAGAAAAACAACTCAATGAATCTGAAGACAGCTTGAATCGTGTTGAGGATATTTTGCATGAATTAGCGGAACGACTCGAACCTCTAGAACAGCAGGCCTCTGTAGCCAAGGATTATTTAGCGAAAAAAAGCGAACTTGAAGAGGTTGATATTGCTCTGCTCGCTCATGATATTGAAACACTTCATCGTGAATGGACACAAACAAAGCAGCAGGTTGACGAATTAAAGACAAAAAAAGAAGCTTTGAGTACTGAGATCGATCAGCATGATCACATGTATCGGGACAATCGCTTGGCACTTGAGCAAATTGATCGAACGATTGAAGCAAAGCAAACCGCATGGGCAGAGGCAGGTGAACAACTGGAAAAGCTGCTTGGAAATCGGCAAGTATTAAATGAACGGAATAAACATGCACAAAGCAGTGCTGAAGAATTGAAGGATCGGATCACCCGGTTAAAGGAACAATTAGTCCGCGAAAAAGGACACGTCAAAGAGGCTTTTGCAAAGGATCAACAAGAAGCATCGATTCAGAGAGAACTTCAAAAGCAGCTGTCTGAAAAACAAAAAAAATTTCATGGCTTTGAACAAAATTTAGATGAACGAATCGAGAAACTGAAAAGCGACTATATTGAAATTCTGAATGAACAAGCATCGATGCGCAATGAGCGCCGCTACCTAACGGACCAAATTGAATCTTTGAAGACGAAAAAGACTCGCATTCAAACGAATACTGAAGAAGTAAAGAAAGTTGCTGAACAAGCAGGGAAGCGAAAGAAGGCGCTTGTTGAGAAACTGGAAGCAATGCAAAGAAATGGGAAACAGCTGCAAGTGGACTATGAGCGGTGTCAAACACGACTTGACAAAGGGCAAAAACGCTATGTGAAAGAGCGTGATGCCGTGGATCAAATCAGCCGGTTTATTGATCAGGCAAAGTCACGAAGGGAACTGCTCGAATCCTTGAAAGACGACTATGCCGGCTATTACCAAGGCGTCAAAGTAATCCTAAAGAACCGCAAACGTCTGTCGGGCATTCATGGCGCTGTCGCTGAATTAATCCAGCTGAAAAAAGCATACAGTACTGCTATTGAGACGGCCTTAGGAGCTTCTTCACAACATGTTGTGGTTTCAGATGAAGCAGCGGGCAGGCAAGCGATACAATTCCTTCGGCGCAACAAATCCGGACGTGCAACATTTTTGCCATTGTCGGTGATTCGCCCGAAATCAATTGGACGGTCAGAGCGCGCAAATCTGCAACAAATCGATGCTTTCATTGGTTCTGGTTCGGACCTTGTCACTTGTGCGCCGCAGTATCAAAAAATTATTGATTTTTTACTCGGAACGGTAATTATTTCAAAGCATTTGGAGGGCGCAAATCAGATCGCTCGGCTCGTGAATTACCGTTACCGAATTGTCACCTTGGAAGGCGATGTTGTTTCGCCAGGAGGTGCGATGACCGGGGGGAGCGCAAAACAGCGGCAAGCAAGTTTGATCGGCAGAAGTACGGAACTTGATGAACTCAGCCGTCAAATTAAAGAAATGACTGGGAAAAGAGACCAATTACATAAAGATTTCTCAGAACTTAAAAATCAAATTGCAGCCGATGAACTTGAGACAAATAAAATTCATGCACAGCTGCAGAAGGCACTGGATCAGTATCGTGAGATCGAGGTTCAGAAACGCGAAGCAGAAGCAGAAGAAAAAGCAGGTCAAGACAAATATCACTTGCTGACTAGAGAGAATGGCGACTTCAACTTAGAACACGAGAAAGTCAATGCTCGGTTAGCTGAAATTGACCGATTGTCTGTCGAATACGAAAAGAAAGGTACTGATCTTACAGCAGAGATTAGCAGCTTGACAAAGAGCCGTGAAGATATTGATTCCTCGAAAGCGGCCTTGCAGTCGGAAATTACGTCGCTTAAAGTTAAACTTGCTGAACAGATTCAGATTGCAGCACACCAAAAAGAACGTGCCGCACAATCAAAGGCTAAAGTGGATGAACTTGAGGCATCGATTGAAGCATTGCATGCATCGATGCAAGGGATCGATTCTGAAATGGCCGATCAGCACATGAATGAAGATAAATTAAAACAACGTATTGCCACTGCAAAAGAAGCAAAAACAGCTCTGGCTGATGAATTAACGTCGATGCGCAAAGAACGCAAAGAACGTCAAAGGGCTCTTGCAGATGACGAGTCAATGATTGCAAGCCGGCGCGATACACTGGACCGAATCACTGCGTTATATCAAGAGAAGAATGTGAATCTCGGTCGAATGGATGTTCAACTGGATCATCTTTTAGATACATTAAGGGATGAGTATGAACTTACGATCGAAGCTGCAAAAGAAAAATACACATTAACGATGGATGTTTCCGATGCGCGCAAAAAAGTCAAACTGATTAAGCGAGCGATTGAGGAGCTTGGGACGGTCAATCTTGGCGCCATTGACGAACACAGAGCAGTTCAGGAGCGCCATCAGTTTTTGACCAGCCAGAGAGATGATCTGCTGAAAGCGCGTGAGACGCTGAACCATGTCATGACTGAGATGGATCAAGTGGTTGAAAAACGCTTCACAGAAACCTTCACACAGATTCGCAAACATTTTCGAACTGTTTTTCAAGAACTGTTCGGCGGTGGACGCGCTGATCTACAGTTGATTGACCCTGAGGATATGCTGACAAGCGGCGTCGATATTCTTGCTGAACCGCCTGGCAAAAAGCTGCAGAGACTCTCGCTCCTTTCAGGGGGTGAGCGCGCACTAACCGCAATTGCGCTTCTCTTTGCCATTTTAAAGGTTCGTCCGGTACCTTTTTGTGTCTTAGATGAAGTGGAAGCAGCACTTGATGATGCCAATGTGGACCGTTATGCCGCCTTTCTGAAAAAGTTCAGTGCCGAAACACAATTTATCGTGGTGACGCACAGACACGGGACAATGGAACGCTCGGATGTGCTTTACGGCGTTACGATGCAGGAATCCGGTGTATCGCGGCTTGTTTCGGTACGCTTGGAAGATACGGAGGAATTACTTACTGTGGGAAGCTAACACGTTTTGGCACGCGTAGTGCAAAACGCGCATATAACGAGGAGGAGTAAAGATGAACTTCTTTAATAAAATGAAAGATAAATTAACAGGAAAAAGCACCGCAATGAACGAAAAGTTCAAGGATGGATTAACGAAAACAAGAAAAACATTCGCCGAGCGCATGAATCAGCTTGTCAAAAGATATCGCAAGGTTGATGAGGACTTTTTCGATGAGCTGGAAGAAATACTCATTGAATCCGATGTTGGCATGAATACGGTAATGGATTTAGTGGATCGGCTCAAAGATGAATCACGCGCACGCAACATTAAAGATACGGACAAATTGAAGGACGTTATTGTTGAAGTGCTTGCTGAGTTCTTGACAAAAGACAATGAAGAAACCAAACTCAACATGAATCCGAACGGTTTGACAGTGATCCTTGTGGTCGGCGTAAATGGCGCGGGAAAAACGACCACGGTTGGTAAATTAGCCGGGCGATTGAAAAATGAGGGAAAACATGTACTGCTGGCTGCTGCCGATACATTCAGGGCAGGAGCCATTGAGCAGCTTCAAGTTTGGGGCGACCGAACCGGTATTGACGTCATAAAGCATCAAGAAGGATCCGATCCGGCTTCTGTTGTCTATGATGCCATGCAGGCCGCTAAGTCGCGAAAAGTTGATGTGCTTATCTGTGACACGGCCGGAAGATTGCAAAATAAAGTGAATTTAATGAAGGAACTTGAAAAAATTAAGCGCGTCATTTCAAGAGAGTGCCCCGGAGCGCCGCATGAAGTACTTCTCGTGCTTGATGCGACGACCGGGCAGAATGCATTAAGCCAAGCAAAACTTTTCCGCCAAGCGTCAGAGGTCACCGGAATTGCACTGACAAAGCTAGATGGAACCGCAAAAGGCGGTATTGTACTTGCCATTCGTAATGAGATGGATATTCCAGTGAAGTTAGTCGGGCTCGGCGAACAGCTGAATGATTTACAGACGTTTGATGCAGATGCTTTCCTTTATGGACTATTCTCGGAACTTTTTCAGAATGAGAACGAAGATACGGAAGACCAATAATGCACTCCTCATTAAGAAAACTTGACACGGATACGAAAAAACTGTATGATTTACCAGTAAAGTAAAAAGCCTTTACAGTCAAGGGGATTTGCTATGCTTGAGAAGGTTTTACGCGTTAACGCCCTATATGATTTTTATCAGCCGCTTCTCACCCCGAAACAACAGGAGTATCTCAATCTTTACTATCTCAATGATTTTTCTCTTGGGGAAATTGCGGAAAAAAGTCAAGTAACGAGACAAGCTGTTCATGACAACTTGAAGCGGGCGGAACATGCTCTCGAAGCGTTTGAGGAAAAGCTTGGGTTGTTTCGCAAACATGAGGTTCGCCTTTCCGTAATTTCGAAAATGAGGGCACTATCCGGTCATTTAAATAGTGAAGAACGTGAAAAACTAGATTCTTTTCTCAATGAACTGGAGAATTTAGATTAGGATGTGAGAAGTATGGCATTTGAAAGTCTTTCGGACAGATTGCAAGCGACGATGAAAAAGATTCGCGGCAGAGGCAAAGTCTCCGAGAATGATGTCAAACAAATGATGCGTGAAATACGCCTTGCACTTCTTGAAGCCGATGTTAATTTTAAGGTTGTAAAAGCCTTTATTAAAAAGGTTCAAGAGCGGGCGGTCGGTCAGGAAGTTATGAAAAGTCTGACCCCGGGTCAGCAGATCATAAAAGTCGTTCAAGAAGAGCTTACCGAGCTGATGGGCGGCGAGCAGACCAAACTGAACTTTTCTTTGAAACCGCCAACGGTGCTTCTTTTTGTTGGCCTTCAAGGGGCAGGTAAAACGACCTCTGCAGCAAAACTTGCCAACCATATTCGAAAGAACAATAATAAAAAGCCGCTGATGATTGCAGCAGATATCTATCGTCCTGCAGCGATAAAGCAGTTACAGACGTTAGGGGCACAGTTAAGCATTCCGGTATTTTCACTTGGCGATCAAGTTAACCCGGTTGATATTGTTCGTCAAGGTATGGATCAGGCAAGGGCGGATCACAATGATTTGGTGATCATTGATACTGCCGGTCGGCTTCACATTGATGAAGGATTAATGAATGAACTGGACCAGATTAAGGAAGTCAGTCATCCAGATGAAGTTTTTCTTGTCGTCGATGCGATGACCGGACAGGATGCCGTTAACGTTGCCCGTGCGTTCAATGATCGTTTGGATCTCACAGGGGTCATTATGACCAAACTTGATGGCGATACACGTGGCGGAGCAGCCTTGTCGATTCGCTCAGTCACTGGTAAGCCGATTAAGTTCGTCGGTATGGGCGAGAAGATGGATGCACTTGAACCTTTTCATCCGGATCGCATGGCTTCGCGAATTCTTGGTATGGGCGATGTCCTCTCGCTGATTGAAAAAGCTCAGGCAACAATTGACGAAGAAAAAGCGCGCGATATGCAGCAAAAGCTGCTCTCGGTGAGCTTTACCTTTGACGATTTTCTTGAGCAAATTGGTCAGGTTCGTAATATGGGACCACTCGAAGATCTGCTTGCGATGATGCCTGGAGCAAATAAGTTCAAAGGCATGAAAAACATGCAGATTGACGAGAAAAAGATTGATCAGACAGAGGCCATTATCCGTTCCATGACATCCCATGAGAAAACGGAGCCGGAGATTATTAATGCAAGTCGCAAAAAGCGGATTGCACTCGGGAGCGGAACCTCTGTCGCTGATGTCAATCGCCTGCTCAAACAGTTCAAGGACATGAAAAAAATGATGAAACAGTTTATGGGCAAGGCAAAAGGCAAGAAACGCAATCCTTTTAATTTACCATTTATGTAAGTCCATTAAATTTGATTAAAATTAGGAGTTGTTCGATTATGTCAGTTAAAATTCGTCTCAAACGCATGGGTGCTAAGAAGCGTCCTTTCTACAGAGTTGTTGTTGCAGACTCACGTTCACCGCGTGACGGTCGTTTTATCGAAGAAATCGGTACGTACAATCCGGTAGCAACACCGAAATCGTTCACGGTTGATGAAGAAAAAGCACTGGATTGGCTGCAAAAAGGTGCCCAACCGTCGGACACGGTGCGCAACCTGTTCTCTAAAGAAGGGCTTATGGAGAAATTCCACCTTGCGAAACTACAAAAATAATGATTGAGGGCGGCAGATGAATGGAAGCATTAATTAAAGCCATTGTATTTCCGCTCATTGATGATTATGAACATGTTCAGATTAAGAAACGGGTAACGCCGGACCGTGTGACGACCTATGTGCTTACAGTTGCCAAACCGGACATGGGAAGAATTATTGGCAAACACGGTCAAGTTGCTGAGGCTGTGAGATCAATCATTTCCGCGGTTGGCAATGCGAACGGTATAAAAACCCGTTTCTTAATCCGAGAATAACCAAGAAAAAGAGAAGGGGAATGTGCCCTTCTCTTTTTCGCCATACATAACCCCGCAGCATTATACCCAAGGAGGCTCATCAATGGCTGTTCAGTGGCTTTATGTTGGAAAAATTGTAAACACGCAGGGAATCCGTGGTGAGGTGCGTGTAATCAGCGCTACCGATTTTGCGGACGAACGCTATGCAAAAGGTGCTACGCTCTATGTACGCGATCAGAAAAACGGTGATTATAAGCCGCTGAAGGTAAGCAATTACCGGAAACACAAACAATTTGATTGTTTGAAATTTGAAGGCCTTCCATCGATTAATGATGTAGAAAAGTATAAAGGGTGCTCACTGTTTGTAACAGAAGCACAATTATCTGAGCTTGAGGAAGGCGACTTTTATTATCATCAGATCATCGGTATGGACGTAATCACCGATACAGGAAAAGAACTGGGAACCATTAAAGAGATTCTGTCTCCAGGTGCAAATGATGTCTGGGTTGTGGATACCGGTGCAGCGGATGTTTTAATTCCTTATATTCGCGATGTTGTGAGAAAAGTCGATATGAAAACGAAAAAAGTGATCGTTCACTTAATCCCGGGGTTGATTGACCATGAAGATTGACATCCTTTCCCTTTTTCCAGAAATGTTTGACGGTGTCTTGCAAAGCTCAATCATCGGTAAAGCAGCGGAAAAAGGTGCTGTTTCTTTTAGGGTAACAAATTTCAGAGATTTCACGACGAACAAACATAATAAGGTTGACGACTACCCGTTTGGCGGCGGAGCAGGTATGGTTCTGATGCCGCAACCACTGTTTGACGCCGTTGATGCGGTACGCAGTAAGCAATGTGCAAAACCGCGCATTATTTTAACCTCGCCACAGGGCAAACCATTTAAGCAACGCGATGCAGAGTTGCTTTCAAAGGAGTCTGGCCTTATTTTTATTTGTGGTCATTATGAAGGCTTTGATGAGCGAATTCCGCAACACTTGGCAACCGATGAATATTCGATTGGGGACTTTGTAATGACTGGCGGGGAGCTTGCCGCAATGGCGATGATCGACAGTGTTGTTCGTCTTCTTCCTGGAGTACTGGGAAATGATACATCGGCAGTAACAGACTCATTTTCCACCGGCTTATTAGAGCATCCGCATTATACCCGACCGGCTGATTTTCGAGGAATGAAAGTCCCTGATCTACTGCTCTCGGGGAATCATGAAAAGATTGCGGAATGGCGCTTAAAAGAATCGCTTCGCCGAACCTATGAACGACGGCCGGATCTGCTTGAAGGACTTTGTTTAACCGATCAAGAAGAAAAATGGCTGCGTGCATGGGAAAAGGATTCTGACAATAAGTAACCGATGCATGGGTACAAAAAAGCTTGCAACCAATCTTTTAATTATGTTATGATTGAATGCGTGGCAATTGCCAGTGAATACGATGTTCCGCTGCGTTCTATAAGGATGCATGAGCATTTGTGCGGAAGGAGGACATTCCTCATGTCTCATATTATTGATGAAATTACCAAAGAACAACTGCGTTCAGATCTCCCGGATTTTCGTCCTGGCGATACGCTCAAAGTGCACGTAAAGATCGTTGAAGGTTCACACGAACGTATTCAGGTCTTTGAAGGTGTTGTGATCAAACGTCATGGCAGCGGCATTAGCGCAACGTTTACCGTACGTAAGATTTCTTACGGTGTTGGTGTTGAACGTGCGTTCCCAGTGAACTCGCCGAAGATCGATAAGATCGAAGTGGTTCGTCATGGTAAAGTACGTCGTGCGAAGTTGTACTATCTGCGTGCTCTGCGTGGTAAAAAAGCACGTATTAAGAGCAGATAAGCGATTTGAACGTCAAAGTACACAGAAACAAAAAGGAGAGGCTTGGGGTGACCGAGCCTCTTCGTTTTTTTACGAGATAAGAAGTCATAAAATTTGCGTTTGACGGTTACGGAGAAGAAGTAGAAGATCTTTAATAAATCAGCCACAGATACGAAAGGCGAGACGCTTGCAGGATCAGCGAGCCAAGGAAGGTACCCTAGGAAATGGAGTGTACGCGGAGGCTCTCGGACTGTACTTTTTTTCTGAAACCGATATTATTTACGTCTCCGGAGTATTTGCGGATGGGACAGACGTTACTGAAGCGCATAACCGAACTGAAGAAAATTTAGATTGGAGGATTATATAATGGCGATTCAATGGTATCCCGGCCATATGGCCAAAGCAAAGCGACAGATGATTGAGAAAATCAAGCAAATCGATGTTGTGATCGAACTGGTTGACAGCAGGGTTCCAATGTCTTCAAGAAATCCACTGGTAGACGAAATTGCAACAGGGAAACCGAGACTTTTGCTGATGAATAAAATGGATATGGCGGATCGACGTGCGACAAAAGCATGGCAGAATTATTTTGAAGGGCATGGTTTAAAAGTTCATTTGGTGAACAGTCAAACCGGACAAGGCGTTTCCATGATTCCAGAAGCTGTCCGCCAGTTGACTGCTACAAGGAGAAAGAAATTGGAGGACAAAGGTTTCCGACCACATGCAGATCGCGCCTTGATTTTAGGTATTCCTAATGTTGGGAAATCGACCTTGATTAACCGTCTTGCTGGGAAAAAGATCGCAAAAATCGGCGATCGTCCAGGGGTGACGACGGCTCAGCAATGGATTAAGGTTGGAAAGACAATGGAACTGCTGGATACACCGGGGATCTTATGGCCGAAATTCGATGATCCACAAGTCGGTCTCCGTCTTGCGGCAACCGGTGCAATTAAGGAGGAATTGCTTGATTTTCAAGAAATCGCGTTCTTCTTAATAAAAACAATGCTCGTTTATTATCGAGAAGCTTTTGCAAAGCGTTTTCAATTAACCGATCTTCCTGAACTTGATGGAGTGGACGATCAGAACCTAATTATCAAGGTATTTGATCAAATTGGTAAAAAAAGAGGTTGCTTAATGAGCGGCGGTATGATTAATTATGATCGCGTTTCTGAGCTAATTATTCGCGATTTTAGAGGACAAAAAATTGGACCATTAACACTTGAATGGCCGTGAATGGTGTCTGAAGTGCTAAATAGATAGGTAACTGCGTCCGATATAGAGAATACAGGGGAAGAAAATAAATGAGACGAATGACGATTGCTGAACTTAAAACGAGATTATCGGATGGTATTAGTCTAAGTGAAGAGGAGCAGCAGCAGCTTCGTACCGATTCGCGTGCGGGTGTCCGGCAGCTCTTGGTTAAATGGGAGAAGAAACGCGCACATCTGCAAGCTCTCGTTGAACGGTACCATCAAATGAATCACTTTGAGAACGAAGCTCGGCTGGCTGGTGCGCAACGAGTTGCCGGCATTGATGAGGCAGGTCGCGGTCCGCTGGCCGGCCCGGTTGTGGCAGCCTGCGTTGTGCTCAAACCTGAGACGGTGATACCGGGGATTAACGATTCAAAACAACTCACTGCGGCAAAACGGGACTTCTTATACGATCAAATACGTGAATCCGCAGCGTTTTACGGGATCGGAATTGCATCGGCTCAGGAAATCGATGCAATCAATATTTATCAAGCGGCCAAAAAAGCAATGGTACGGGCAGTCAAGCAAATGGATCGCCAGCCGGATCATTTGCTGATCGATGCGATGGAACTACCGCTAGACATTCCGCAAACGTCACTGATCAAAGGTGATGCGCGCAGCAACTCCATTGCAGCAGCGTCCATTCTGGCTAAAGTAACGCGGGATCGTTTGATGTGTGATCTTGATTCCGTTTATCCCGGATACGATTTTGCATCTCATAAAGGATATGGAACAAAAGCTCATTTAAAGGCGATCGAGCGCTTAGGCACATGTCCGGAACACCGAATGACCTTTGCGCCCCTTAAATCGTGAACACGCCTATGAGAAGGTGATTGTGTGAACTTCCAGCCTTATGCAATCAGTCAAAGCCAAATGATCGGTGCCTATGCTCCGGAACAAATACTGCGCGGCAAGGTTCTTGAACTGCTTCCCGACCGAACCGCCATTGTCCGGCTTGGTGCAAAGCAAATCGTGGCAAAGGTTGCAGCTGTGGAACCGCCATTGGAAATGGGAAAGGAATACTTATTTCAGCTTGAGCAAAAGCCAAATGAAGTGCGTGCGAAGCTGATTGCGCGCACACCTTCTGCATCGTTTACGGAACATGTACATAATGCAGCTGATTCGGTCACTCAGGCCCTCGACTTGAAAAATGATGGATTGACCCGAAAAATTGTTCAATTCTTTCTCGATCACAACATGCCGGTCTCGCGAGAACCGATTCAGCATGTGCGTGCGCTATTATCGATGAGTCGGGATTTAGCGACAGACTTGCAAGCAGTTCGCTGGCTGCAAGAGAAGCAGCTGCCGCTTTCAGAATCCTTTTTTAAAGCTGCCCGGGCATTGTCAGGGTCAGATCCGATACAGACGCAGCTCAATCAGTTGATTCAAGTGGTTGAGCAGATGCAGTCAGATCATCCGGCCATCCAAAAGTTGAAAGCCGCACTGCACGCTTTCATCGACTTCCCTCCGCAACAGGCGATTGCAAAATTCTTGCATCAAATCGGTGCTGAGAAGAGCGGTACGTTGTTAACGGAATATCTGTCGACCCAAGCAGGCACCGCTCACACAAACGATCTTAGACCAGCTGTCGCTTCATTTATCGCTGGGGCCAATGAACCCAAAGCACTTGCTATACTGTTAAACAAGATGAGTCTGAAACAAACGCCACAACAATTTTTTGAAAACTTTTTCACATTTGTCACAGAACATTCGGAAATTAAACAACCGTTTCATGCAGGTGATGGGGAAAACTTATTTTTCACGATGCTTAAGAAATTGGGATTCGACTACGAATTTCGGATCGGTCAACAGCAAGAGGCACAGACAAAAGAAAGCAGTTTGCCTTTGGATACCTTGAAGGGGCACTTGGTTGCAGTTTCCCAAAATCAGACAATGCCGCAATCAGTTCGTGAAACAGCGCAGATGATTGTTCAAAAGATTACCGGGCAACAATTGCAACTGGCAGCAGCTGATCCATTTGTTGCACAGTTTTCTTTGCAGATTCCCGTTCCCCATAATCAATCGCTGACGAATGTGTCGGTATATCTTGAAAGCAAACGGGACAGAAAGGGAAAGTTGGATCCGGATTCATGCACCATTGCACTATTACTTGACCTCGCACATCTGAAAGAAACCTTGATCACGCTGTATAGTCAAAATCGCTGCTTGTCAATCAATATACAAAATGATCACATGGATGTGCGCCCCTTTTTAAAAGCTGGAGAATCTCTGCTGAGTAAACGGCTTGCAGCCTTGGGTTACCGATTGCTTTCCTTGTCTCAGTCTGCCCAAATTGATGAACAGCTAAAAAAAAGAGTGTCTGAACCGCTCACCCAAACCACTTATCGTATGGATGTGGAAATATAATGGTACATTCTGAACGAAAGAAGAAAGCTGTTGCACTGAGTTATCAAAAAGGAGAAGATCAGGCGCCGCGGGTCGTTGCTAAAGGAGATGATCAACTGGCGGAGCGTATCATTATGGAGGCGAAACAGCATCATGTTCCTATTCAAGAAGACCCTGAACTTGTCTCAGTACTTGGGCAGCTCGACTTGGAACAGACGATTCCGCCTGAACTCTATCAAATCGTTGCGGAATTATTTGATTTCATCTATACTGTGGATGAACAAGTTTCAGAAAAAAAAGAATGAAAAAATAATTTGACCTCATTTTGACTGCCGTTTGCTACTTCCGCTTAGGTGCCCTCATGCTCTAATCGCTTACCTGATTTCGCTTGATCCCTTCTTTTATTTGTTTAATCGTTTTTATTGTACACTACTTTTTTGTATTGGCAGGTGTGTCCATGGATCACTTTACACGTGAATTAATTGTCCTCAATCATTGTCGCGGAGTGGGCAGAAAGATGATTTGGCGACTGTTGCAACGAGATCCGAATTTAATCCGCTTCCGCAACTATTCAACACGTGATATCCAGCAATTTTTTCATTTATCTCAAGCAAAAGCAACGATTTTTGTTGACGATCTTCATCAGCTAGACGCCAATAAACTGCTGTCAATGCTTCACGCACAGCAGATTACCCCCATATCCTTTCAACATTCATCGTATCCTAAATTATTGAAGCATATTTTTGACCCGCCGTATTTAATCTATGCCAAAGGAAATGTTTCGTTATTAAATGAAACAAAAATGCTAAGTGTAGTAGGTACGAGGCATCCAAGTCGTGAAGCACTTCAGATTATTAACAAAATTGTCGTTCCGTTAATTAAGAGTGGGTGGACCATTGTCAGCGGAATGGCGATGGGAATCGATGGGATGGCGCACCAGCAGGCATTGGCGCATCAAACGATTGCCGTGCTTGGTTCCGGACTGAACCACCCTTACCCAAGGCAGAACCATTTCCTGTTCAAACAGATGTGTGCTGCGCAGCTTGTGATCAGTGAGTATCCACCTGATGCCCGGCCGGAACGTTGGCGTTTCCCAGAACGAAATCGAATCATAAGCGGAATGACATTGGGAACATTAGTGATTGAGGCAAAAGAAAAGAGCGGTTCGTTAATTACTGCTGATCAAGCCCTTGATCAAGGTCGTGATGTGTTTGCGGTTCCGGGCTCTATTTTTAAGGAAACCTGTGGTGGAACGCATCGTCTTATTCAGCAAGGCGCGAAACTGGTCTGTGATTGGCAGGATATTATCCAGGAATTAAATTGGAGAATGGAATAATATTACGAAAAGAGGCCGGCGATTCGGCTTTCCTTACGGATCATTGACCTTGCAGTCCTGTTAATGTTTGACAAAGCTTTCATCAATCATTACTATTAGTGAAGATTTGACTATTCACAGAAAGGGGGAGAACAATCATGAATGATTATCTCGTCATTGTCGAATCTCCCGCTAAAGCGAAAACAATAAAGCGTTATCTTGGTTCAAAATATGAAGTGAAGGCATCAATGGGGCATGTTCGCGATCTGCCGAAAAGTCAGATGGGCATTGATGTGAATGATCACTTTAAGCCGCGTTATATTACGATTCGCGGAAAAGGACCAGTGCTCAAAGAACTGAAAAGTGCCGCAAAAAAAGCGAAAAAAGTATACCTTGCAGCCGACCCCGATCGCGAAGGAGAAGCAATTGCATGGCATCTTGCTCACAGTCTTGATATCGATGATCATTCCGCCTGCCGCGTTGTTTTTAACGAAATTACGAAACCGGCGATTAAGGCAGCGTTTAAAAAGCCGCGTACGATCAACATGGACTTGGTTGATGCACAACAAGCAAGACGTATTCTCGATCGGCTTGTCGGTTATAACATTAGCCCACTTTTATGGAAAAAGGTGAAAAAAGGGCTGAGTGCTGGACGTGTTCAATCGGTCGCACTGCGTATGATCATGGAACGCGAAAAAGAAATAAAAGCATTCGTTCCGGAAGAATACTGGTCGATCGGCAGCTCCTTTCGAGTCGGCGACGAATCGTTTGAGGCTGCATTCTACGGCATTGACGGAAAAAAGAAAGAATTGAAAACTGAGGATGATGTAAAAAACGTCCTCGCAAAGATAAAGGATCAAACGTTTACCGTTCAAAACGTTCAGAAGAAAGAACGCCTGCGCTATCCGGTTGTGCCCTTTACGACTTCCTCGCTGCAGCAGGAAGCTGCGAGAAAGCTGAATTTCAGAGCGCGAAAAACCATGATGATTGCGCAGCAGCTTTACGAAGGAATTGCGCTTGGCAAACAAGGCAGCACCGGACTCATTACTTATATGAGAACAGATTCTACACGCATTTCCGAGGTTGCTAAAACGGAAGCAAAATCCTTTATTTTTGAGAATTACGGCGAAAACTATTATAATAATAAACCTCAGAAAGCTAAAAAATCGGAAAATACACAAGATGCCCATGAAGGTGTGCGTCCCACCTCTGTATTGAGGCAGCCAAAGGAAATAAAAGACTATTTGAGCCGTGATCAATATAAGTTGTATAAGCTTATTTGGGAGCGCTTCGTTGCAAGTCAAATGGCACCGGCAATTTTGGATACAGTACGTGCAGATCTTGAACAGAACGGGGTTATATTCCGGGCATCAGGTTCTAAGGTTAAATTTCAAGGGTTTATGAAGGTTTACGTTGAAGGCAGTGATGATCCGAAAAAGAAGACTGCTGCAAAGGCTAAAGAGAATGATCTTCCTGAACTGGAGAATGGAATGCAAGCGCTGCAAGATCAAACAGATCCGAAACAGCATTTTACCCAACCGCCGCCACGCTATACCGAAGCAACACTCGTGAAAAAAATGGAAGAAATCGGAATTGGTCGGCCTTCTACCTATGCACCGACGATTGATACGATTCAGCGACGCAACTATGTGACAATGGACGCGAAGCGATTTGTGCCTACTGAACTAGGCGAGGTCGTACTGAATCTGATTGTTGAATTTTTTCCTGAAATCATAAATATTGATTTTACGGCTAAGATGGAAACAGATTTGGACGAAGTTGAAGAGGGCCAAAGAAACTGGATTACTCTGATTGATCATTTCTATGAGGACTTCTCAAAGCGGCTGGCCAAAGCTGAAAAGGAAATGCAGTCGGTATCCATTAAAGATGAGCCTGCAGGCATTAAATGTGAGAAATGTGGGCATGAAATGGTTTATAAGATGGGAAGGTTCGGCAAGTTCCTTGCATGTTCCAACTTTCCGGAATGCCGAAATACAAAACCAATATTGAAGAAAACAGGTGTACCGTGCCCAAAATGCGGTAAAGGTGAGGTCGTTGAGCGCAGAAGCAAAAAAAGGCGTATTTTCTACGGATGCGATCGTTATCCTGAATGTGACTTTGTCTCATGGGACAAACCGATTCAGCGCAAGTGTCCAAAATGTGATTCCTATTTGGTTGAAAAAAAGACGAAAAACGGCAAATCCGTTGAGTGTCCGAAATGCGACTATAAAGAAGAGGCACAGTAATCGTCTGAAATGATTAAAGAAATGAGGAAGATTAATGGCAGGACAATCAGTCAATGTTATCGGTGCCGGGCTAGCAGGCAGTGAAGCAGCATGGCAGATCGCAAAAAGAGGCATTCCAGTTACACTCTACGAAATGCGCCCGAAAAAGCAGACACCGGCGCATCATACGGATAAATTTGCGGAACTTGTATGCACCAACTCGCTTCGATCAAACAGTCTTACCAATGCGGTTGGCATCCTTAAAGAAGAGATGCGTCGCCTTGACTCATTGATTATTGCCGCTGCCGACTCCGCAGCAGTTCCGGCAGGGGGAGCCCTTGCCGTTGATCGTCATGATTTTTCCGGGATTGTCACAAGTAAACTAAAAGAATTGCCGAATGTAACCGTAATAAATGATGAGGCGGCAACCATTCCGCAGGCGCCGACGATCATCGCTACCGGTCCATTAACCTCTGCATCGCTATCAGAAGAGATAAAGCGTTTGACGGGTGAAGATTATTTTTATTTTTATGATGCTGCAGCACCTATTATTGATGGGGAAACGATTAATCGTGATAAGGTTTATTTAAAATCACGGTATGACAAGGGCGATGCGGCGTATTTAAATTGTCCGATGAACAAGGAGGAATTTGAGGCATTCTTCCATGAGCTGACGACTGCTGAGACCGCTCCTTTAAAAGCGTTTGAACAAGAGAAGTATTTTAGCGGCTGCATGCCCGTTGAAATTATGGCAAGGCAAGGCGCAAAAACCCTTTTGTTTGGTCCTTTGAAACCGGTCGGTCTAGAAGATCCTAAGACCGGCAAGCGGCCGTACGCGGTTGTGCAGCTGCGGCAAGACAATTCTGCGGGTACACTTTTTAATATGGTAGGGTTCCAAACGCATTTGAAATGGGGCGAGCAGAAACGTGTCTTTCATCTGATTCCTGGTTTGGAAGATGCAGAGATTGTGCGTTATGGTGTGATGCATCGAAATACATTTCTTAACGCTCCATCTTTACTCAAGCCAACGTATCAGACAAAGGTGAACGATAAGCTGTTTTTTGCAGGGCAAATGACCGGTGTTGAAGGCTATGTGGAATCGGCAGCTTCAGGACTAATTGCTGGAATCAATGCAGCGCGTCTCGCAGTGGCAGAACTGCCCATGAAATTCCCAAAAGAAACTGTAATTGGCAGTATGGCCCACTACATTACAACGGCCAGTTCAAAGAATTTTCAGCCGATGAATGCAAACTTTGGTTTATTGCCACCGTTGAATGAACGCATTAAGGATAAAAAAATACGTGGAGAACGCTATGCTGCACGAGCGTTAGACAGCCTCAATGATTTTGTTATAAAATTATAAATATTATTGCTAATTTAAATACCGTGTGCTAACATAAGTAAGCAGGATTTGTCGGTTTAGCGAGTTTTCCTTGATCATCATAACTATAGATGTTTTAATACGAGAATTTTTGACCATTTATAGATTTTATAGAAACAGTAATGGATGACACAGACCGAATCAGGGGGCTCAGTACAATGGGGGGGTGCCTGCCCATCGTATTGCGGCTTTATTTTATGAAAGCGTATAAAGATTCAATATTCTGACGAGACTGCAAGCGATGCTTCTTTGCATTGCAGATAGGGTACACGGTTTGAAAACTTCTTGGTTGGGAAGATTGACTACAATTTTTGGAAAACTAATTATGTTTAACCCAATAGAACAGATTCGATTCATTTGCTGCGGTCTGCATTTAAAAGCGGATGGCAAATGGACTCATTAGGATTGTACAAGTAGTTGTTTCTCAGCCAAACACTTTAACTCAGTATTTGTTGTTTTTAGGAGGAATTATGATGACGTTGCTTGAAAAAACTAGAAAGATTAATCAATTATTACAAGGTACTAAAACACAGGTTGATTTTAATGAAATGGCGCAAACGCTGCGCGATGTCATTCAAACCAACACGTTTGTTGTCAGCCGTCGGGGAAAAATTTTGGGTATGTCTTTGAAACTGGAATTTGATAACGAACGGATTCAAAAGATGTTTGAAAGCAGGCAGTTGCCTGACGATTATACTCAGAGCTTGTTTTCTGTAGTCCAAACTTCGTCTAATATTGATGTGGACAGTGAATTCAGTATTTTTCCTGATGAAAATAAGGAACTGTTCAAAAATGGTTTGACAACGGTCGTTCCGATTGTAGGTGGCGGCGAACGTTTAGGAACTTTAATCCTTTCGCGTCTTGGAGAAACATTCGCCGACGAGGATCTCATCCTTGCAGAGTATGGGGCAACCGTTGTTGGGATGGAAATCCTGCGTGAAAAAACCGATGAGGTTGAAGAAGAAGCACGTGAGAAAGCGATCGTTCAGATGGCAATCGGATCGTTATCGTACAGCGAACTTGAAGCAATTGAGCATATTTTCGAAGAGCTGGACGGCAAGGAAGGTTTGCTGGTTGCAAGTAAAATTGCCGATCGAGTCGGCATCACGCGTTCGGTCATTGTCAATGCACTGCGCAAATTAGAAAGTGCCGGCGTGATCGAATCACGTTCACTCGGAATGAAGGGTACTTATATTAAAGTACTGAATGATAAGTTCCTTTATGAGCTGAACCGAATCAAGGGCGAATAAGCTTCGAAAAATCATAGCTTTGGTGTCATCAAAGGACCTTTGGCAATTTATAAATTGCCAAAGGTCCTTTTTTAGTGCGCCCGGCATGGACGATAACTTGGCGGTGTAAGTCCGTCGTAGGCCGTAGCGGTCGGAACTACTAGCTGAGGACAAGGGTGTCTCCCGTGAGGGAGAATCTGAAGGAAGTCTAAAGCAAAGTGCTGAACTGATGCATCCATGACCCGCTTGAGGGGCGCGGGACACCTGCGGGATCACGCTTAGTTGATGTGTGCCAACGAGACCCCGCAGATGCCTGCCTGTCTGAGGAGGTTCGCGGTGCGCCCGCGGCAAGCAAGTAACCGAAGCGACGATTCAGCACTGAAAAGACACGACTCCATCACACATGGCTGAAGATTAGGGATCGGACGCTGCTAAAGGCGTGTCCTGTGCTCGACGCGGAAGTCAATGCATGCTGGGGAAGTAAGGACCAGGTGTTTTTCCCCCAATTTTCCTTACAAGTAAATAAGGCTTATGACTTTGGATTTGCCGATACCAGCTTAATCAGTTCGAATACATAAGGCAAGACGCCTGCGGAGCGGATCTGTTGATCGCGAGCGACGCAAATCTCTGCCTGCAATCATTCGCAGTAAAGGCAAGGGCCAGTAAGGTAGAAGCAGCAGTTTTACGATGCTTTTGCGATGAATTCAATCAAATATAGCATCTGATTATTGAGAATAAACCGAAAGTTTGGACAGGTAGTTCATAAGACCTTTTTTTATTTTTGGGTAAAAATCGAAAACGCATACATTGAATGTTTTTTATGCTTAATATGGAAAACAATGGAAATTCAAGAGTCAAAACGCCCACAAAAAAATGCTTGTGTCTGTCGAATTTAGTCGACTAATAGAAAACATCGTGAACTTTAGTCGAATAATTGATAAAATAGATAGCGTAAAGATTGTGTCTTGTCAGTACTTATCTGCAAGAAATGAAAGGGTGAGATGATCATGCAAATAACCCCAATGACTGCTTTGGAACAAGGGTTGAACAGATCAATAGCCGCTCAAAACGCAATCGCTCAAAATATTGCTAATGTTGATACGCCGGATTACAAAGCAAAAAAAGTGTTGTTTGAAGACGTTCTTGACAGTAAAATGCAAGCGAATCGGACCAATCCAAAGCATCTAAACTTCTCTTCCGCTGGTGAAACAGGTTTCCGAATCGCGAACGATTCATTTGGTGCGGTACAAAATAATGGAAACAATGTTGACCTAGAGCATGAAATGTCTGAACTGGCACAAAATCAGCTGCTTTATCAAACGTTGAGCCAAGCTGCAAGCGATCAATTTCAAAAGTTTAACATTGTTTTAGGAGGCGCTAAATAATGGGGATGTTCAGCGGACTTAATGTTTCGGCTTCTGGATTGACAGCACAGCGTTTTCGGATGGATGTCCTGTCAGCGAATATTGCAAATCAAGATACAACACGAGGTCGCTACGTGAATGGACACTGGGAACCGTACACGAGAAAAGTTGTCAACCTAAAGACGATTGATTCGCATGCGTTTGATACTCATTTTAATCAGGCGCTCGGCAACGCATCCGGTGGGGTCGAAGTGGCCTCGGTAAGTGAAGATCCGACTGCCTTCCCAGTGAAATACGACCCACAAAATCCTGATGCTGATGATGCCGGTTATGTACGTCAATCCAATGTTGATCCATTAAAAGAAATGGTCGACCTGATGGATGCCAACCGCGCTTACGAAGCAGGGGTTACAGTGATGAACGCAAATAAAAACATACTGTCCCGAGCATTAGAAATAGGAAGGTAGGCTGGAGCATTGACACTAAATGCAGTGAATCTAAATACATTTTCCGATGCAACGAATCAATCGGTTAAGTCTGTATCTCAAACGCAAAATGATTTTGCAAAGGTGCTCAAAGATGCGTTAGGTTCTGTGAATGACGCGCAGCAATCGACAAATCAATTGGTTAGTGAAGTGGCGAGCGGAAATAGTGATATGGACTTACATAACTTTATGATTGCCATGCAAAAATTGAACGTTCTGTTGAAAACCACGGTTCAAGTCCGTGATCGGGTTGTTGAAGCCTACCAAGAAGTTATGAGAATGCAAGTCTAAATTTGGTGTGTGCGGACGATGAACGGAGGTAGCGGAATGAAAGAACGACTCGTATCATGGTTTAATCGAATAAAAACATTTTGGGGCAAGATACCGAAAAAAAACAAGATTTGGATGATCAGCGGTTCAGCTGTTGTTTTAGCAGCGTTGCTATTGATTTTGTTCCTAACAAATATAAAGCATTACACGCCGCTGTACAGCGGCCTTTCGGAAAATGAAGCAGGGCAAATTACAGATGACTTAGATAGCAAGAGTGTTCCTTATAAACTATCAAATGGCGGAACAACGATCAGTGTACCTGAAAAGCAAGTTGATCAGCTTAAAGTTGAACTTGCTGCTCAAGGATTACCGAAGACGGGACAAATTGACTATTCTTTCTTTGGCCAAAATGCCGGGTTTGGGATGACGGATAAACAATTCGACGTTCTTCAGCGTGCCGCAATGCAAACGGAGCTTGCCAATTTAATCGCGAATACAAAGGGCGTGAAATCCGCTAAGGTAATGATCAGCTTGCCGCAAAACGATGTATGGGTGAGCGATCAGGACAAGAAGAGTGGCACATCGGCATCCATTGTACTTAATGTAACACCGGGTTATCAGTTGAGTGCTGATCAGATCAATGGACTCTACCATCTTGTAGCCAAAAGTGTACCGAACTTATCTGTAGATAATATTGTCATCATGGATCAGTATTTCAACTACTATGATTTGAAAAATAATAATAATACCAACGGATCAACATTATCTGCTTACGATCAGCAGCAAGCAATTATTCGCGATGTTGAAAACAATGTTCAGCGAAGAGTCACGCAAATGCTGACCATGATGATGGGTGAAGGCAAGGTAATGGTTAATGTAACGGCTAACGTTGACTTCACGCAATCAAAGGAAAAACAGGAACTTGTAGAGCCGGTCAACCAGCAGACGATGGAAGGTATTCAGACGAGTACTGAACACATAACGGAGAACTATACCGGTCAAGGGGCTGCAGGACAAGCCGGTACGGGAACCAATGATACACAAACGCCTACATATCAAGATGGAACAAGCGGAAACGGGAACTATCAGAAAGTTGAAGACCGAGTCAATTATGAATTTAATCGCATTCACCGAGAAGTCACAAACAGCCCATATAAAGTGAATGATTTAGGCATCCAAGTGATGATTGAACCTCCGACAGCAAGTAACAACACCAGCTTGTCGGCACAGAGCGTGAACGACGTACGGCAAATATTAAATTCTATTATTAAAACGACCATTTCCGATCCGCAAGGACAAGAACTAACGAACAACGCCATTAACCAGAAGACATCGGTAACCGTTGGACGATTTAATGGAAAGTCAACCGCGCAGGCGCAAGCTAGCAAGATCAATTGGCTCTGGATTGCAGGAGGGATTCTTCTCGCACTGCTCATGATCGGTCTCATTTTATGGCTGATTAAGCGCAGAAAAAATGATGAGGCTGCTGAGACGGTCGTTGAAGATATTCCGCAGCAAGAAGATTACCAAGCGATGCTTAATCAAGAAAATCCGGAACAAAAGAAATTTCATGAATTGGAAGAGATGGCAAAAGAGAAGCCTGATCAATTTGTTAAGCTACTGCGTGGCTGGATAGCAGAGGATAAGTAAGGGAGGCGATAATATGCCTGATCGAAGAACCAAATTAACAGGAAAACAAAAGGCCGCTATATTAATGATCGCTTTAGGAACCGATGTTTCCGCACACATTATGAAGCAATTTACAGAACAAGAAATTGAAGATATGACCTTGGAAATTTCCAATGCACGAAAAATAGATTCCGACACCAAAACGCAAATAATCGATGAGTTTTTTCAAACAGCGGTTGCGCAAGATTACATTGCACAAGGCGGAATCGGTTATGCGAAACAGGTCCTTGAAAAAGCGCTGGGATCAGATGAAGCCAATAAAGTGATCCAACGGCTGACGTCAACGCTGCAGGTGAAACCATTTGATTTCATGAGGAAAAGCGATCCACAACAAATCCTTAACTTTATCCAAAACGAACATCCGCAAACGATTGCACTGGTTTTATCTTATTTGGAGCCTGATCAAGCGGGCGCCGTACTTTCAGCACTGCCCGTAGAGCTGCAAGCTCAAGTTGCGCGCAGAATAGCCCAAATGGATCGCACCTCACCTGAAACGATCGCACAAGTGGAACGGATTTTGGAGAAGAAAATTTCCAGTTCATCGGTGACCGAGGACTATACACAAACAGGCGGCATTACGTCAATTGTCAGCGTCTTAAATGGTGTAGACCGTACAACTGAACGGAATATCCTTGAAAAACTGGAACAGCAGAATCCTGATCTTGCTGAAGAAATTAAGAAGAGAATGTTTGTATTCGAAGACATTATCATTCTGGATGATCGTGCGGTTCAGCGCGTCATTCGCGAAAGTGAGAATGAAGATCTGATCTTAGCGCTGCGTACAGCAAGTGATGAAGTGAAGGATCTTATGTTTAAGAATATGTCGGAACGTATGGCTGCAAGTTTTAAAGAAGAGCTTAATTATATGGGTCCGGTTCGGCTGCACGATGTCGAAGAAGCTCAAACACGTATCGTAAATACGATTCGAAAATTGGAAGATGCCGGTGAAATTGTAATTGCACGCGGAAATGGGGATGACGTGATTGTCTAACCTGCTCAAGAATATTCGCCTTGATGGACAAACAAAATTTGTGCATCGTACGGCAACAATCGATCCCAAGCTTGATTCGTTGAATGAATCCTCGGATGCACAATCCGTTGAAAAAACGCTGCAACAAAAAATTGAGGCAGCAAAACACGAGGCAGAACGGATCATTCAAAAAGCGCAAGCAAGAGCAGAAGCAGTTGAACAACAGGCTGTTGTCAAAGAGCAGGAAGCAGAACATCGGCGTGCTGACGCTTTCCAGCAGAAGGTTCAGGAAGGTTATGAAACAGGATTCAACAAGGGCACCAATGAAGCGGCGGCACACTATGCTGCATTGATTGAACAGGGAAATCAGTTTATTGATCAGGCGCATACCGTTTATGACGATGCGATTCAAAAGGCAGCGCCGGATATTCTTAGAATGTCGATCGCCATTGCCGAGAAAATTGTTAATGATTCGCTGGCAGAAGATAAAAAGAAGTGGCAGGGACTGGTTGCTAAAGCAATTCAGGAAGTTCGCGATCAGGAAAAAATCAAAATAATCGTTGCTCCGCTTCATTTTGATTTTCTTAACCAAAGTCGGCAAATTCTTCAACAATATGTTCAGGATGCCAAACTTTATATTTATGCTGATCCTGATTTTGCTGAAAATGATTGCATCATTGAAACAGCGTTTGGAAAAATTGATGCCGGAGTGGACAGCCAGTTGCAGGTCATTAAAAAGAGATTGACGGAACTGATGGAGGAAAAAGAGCGATGAATGCGGACACACTGATTGAACATCTAGCGGACATTGACAGTTATCGCCGTTATGGAAAGATTCATCGTGTTGTTGGGTTGCTCATTGAGTCCAAGGGACCTTCGGCATCTGTAGGTGATGTCTGTCTGATACATATTAAGAGTGGCAAGAAAGTATTGGCGGAAGTGGTGGGGTTTAAAGAAGAGAACATATTACTTATGCCTTTTACTTCGGTGACGACGATTGCACCGGGATGCTTGGTGGAAGCGACAGGTAAACCACTTGAAGTGAAGGTAAACGAGGAATTGATCGGTCAAGTTTGCGACAGCTTGGGCCGTCCGCTGTCTGACATGCGCTTTACGAAACCGGTTGATCGCGTAACAACGAATCAGAGTCCGCCCAACCCTATGACACGGCCCAGAATTTCAGAGCCTATTGAACTTGGCGTTCGCTCAATCAATGGATTGCTGACTGTTGGAAGAGGTCAGCGGATCGGGATTTTTGCCGGAAGCGGTGTGGGAAAGAGTACGTTGATGGGGATGGTTGCCAGAAATACATCGGCCGACCTCAATGTGATTGCATTGATCGGTGAACGGGGGCGTGAAGTCAGAGAATTCTTGGAGAAGGATCTGGGACCTGAAGGAATGAAACGCTCAATTATCATTGTCGCAACCAGTGATCAGCCGGCTTTAATGCGCATAAAAGGTGCCTTTACCGCGACATCGATCGCCGAGTATTTTCGATCAAAAGGAAAAGACGTATTGCTGATGATGGATTCATTGACGCGTGTTGCCATGAGTCAGCGTGAACTGGGGCTAGCAGTTGGCGAGCCCCCAACGACAAAAGGGTATCCGCCCTCGGTTTTTGCAATGCTACCGGAATTGCTTGAACGAACAGGGACAGATGCCCATGGAACAATTACCGCTCTCTATACGGTTCTCGTCGACGGTGATGATCTTGATGAACCGGTATCCGATACAGCACGTGGAATCCTCGACGGACATATTGTTTTGGATCGTGCATTAGCGCAGAAAGGGCAGTATCCCGCAATTAACTTGCTGAAGAGTGTCAGTCGAGTGATGAATGAGATTTGTACGCCTGAACATTTGAAAGCGGCACAACATTTCCGGGCACTGCTTGCTCAGTATACGGAATCCGAGGATCTGATCGCTATTGGTGCTTACAAGCCGGGAAGTTCTGCGTCAATTGATGAGGCAATCCATTTCCATCCCAAACTCATCAGTTATTTGCGGCAGTCGGAAAATGTTGGCGTAAGCCTTCACGAGTCGATCAAGCCATTAATTGCCGAATTTGGACAGGAGGCCAAAGCCAATGGAAACTGATTACCGCTTTGAACGCGTGATGAAACTTGCAGATCACGAAAAACAAAATCTGGAAATTGAATATAAACAACTCTATGAACAGTTTGATCAGATCGCGCATCGCTTAATTGATCTTGTTGATCAAAAGGAATCGATACAAATGGATATTCAAAAAAAGATGGTGCAAGCGATGCGCGTTGATCAAATGACGATGAAATTTGCCGATATTAATAAACTGGAAATTCTCATTGAAGAAACACGCAAATATTTCCTGTCTTTAAAAGAACGGCTTGAAGTGCTGCAGACTAAATTGCAGGAGAAAACGATTGAGGTCAAAAAATATAAGAAATTGAAAGCACGCAGACAAAGCTTTGAACGGAAGCAGAGAATGCGGGACGAAATGAAGAAAATGGATGAGATTGCTGGCAGACGTGCCGCCAATCGATAAAGGGAGGGTGATGCGGCATGGAAGAAACGAAAAAAACGAGTTTTGGGATGAAGCTTTTTAAGGTACTGCTGGCAATTCTAGTTCCCTTGCTTTTTATAGTGCTGCTTGCTGCATTATTTCTGAAACTCTCTGGTGTGGATCCGATCAACGAAGCAAAGCAGTTGATTTTTCCAGAATCGAGTACTTCTCAGCAGTCCGATTCATCTGGAACAGAAGAGACAGCACAACTAAAACAGGACTTATCGAATGCGCAAACACAGAACGAACAATTGAATAAGGACAATAAAAAACTAACAACTCAAATAAACGATTTGAAAGACCAATTCGAACAACTAAAAAATGATGCTGAGACAAGCAGCGATCAAATGAAAAGTCAGTCGGAAACCGCCACACAGGCGATGTATGCGCAAACCTATCGATCAATGGATCCGGCTAAGGCGGGAGCAATCCTAAGCAAGTTGTCCGTGAAGCAGGCTGCAAAATATATCAATTACTTGGATGATAAAACCAAAGCAGCAATTCTCGAAACAATGGATCCGGAGAAGGCGGCCCAACTGACCGAGTTGCTCGAGGCAAAGCAGTCGAACACCAATACGACAGAAAGTGCCGGCACGTCGGCATCAACCGCAACGACACCAGCACCATGATCGTCGGCTATTCCTTTGAAAGGAGGTGAAAATCATGAATGTAACGGGACTGAAACGGGGAAAAGCCATCGCTGAGTTTGCAGACCGACCCGCAAAAAAGAAAAAAAAGGCATCGGCTGCGGATTCTGTTTTTCTGTCATTCATTCAGGTGATGCAAGCGAACGAGAAGCCAAATCGTCGTGCGCACGCGTTTGACTCTGAACAGAAGTCTGGTTTCAAGAAGCATACGGTCACGAGTAGGGTCGTAGCTAAAGCGAACGAACAGGGCATCGGTTTGAGCAAAGACTTGCAGATTTCCGATGCGACGAGAAAACGAACCACAATACCGGTGACCGACCAATTATCAGATCGATCAACAGATTCTATGAAACGCCGAAACAATTTCAATGAATCGGCAAACGTAAATAAAACGGATGATCAAGCATCTGCACAAAGCAAATCTCAATCTGCTGCTGCCATGGATCAAACGAACAGAATGGCGAAGCAAATTTTTTCTGTCGATCAGAAATTGAACAAAGATGACCGACCCGAACCGTCAAAACCTTCTGCTTTTACCCATAAGGCTGACCAATTACCGGCGAATCTACTGCGGATTTCCGAAAGGCAGCTTAGTCAATTAAAAGCAAGCGATGAAAGGCCAGCGATCAATCGTTTTAAGCCCAAACAAATGGCGGCTAATGCGGATGTGAGTAAAGTCAGACCTAATGCGGAGGAAACGGATCTGTTTCAGCGTGTAAATAGAGGTCCCTCAGTAGGGGAAAGCTTACGAAACGCGAAAACATCGAGGGCTGCAACGGATCGATTGCTGGCTAAAGATCACTTCAATTCAGAAACAGAAAAGCAGAAAAAGGACGTACAGGACACCCGTTCAACACTGTCTGTGGATCAAACGTGGATCGGGTCAAGAAAAATGAACAAGCTTGAGCTGCTGCATCTTTTTCAAAACCATCCTCATCAATCAGCGGAAAAGCCGGTGCATGAACAAGTTGCGGATCATTTGAACGAGTGGCTGGGAAAATCTTCGTTCAAAACTGATGAAAGCGGAATGAAGTCCTATACGATGACCCTTTATCCACAGCATCTCGGAAAACTGACGGTTTCAATTCGACAAGATAAACAATTGGGGCTAACTGCTGAGTTTACCGCAGAAACACAACAGGCAAAAGCGCTGCTGGAAGGCGATTTGGGAAAACTGAAACATCAATGTCTGGCACACGGCATTTCACTAACGCGTGTAGAAATTCATCGGTTGGATCAGCAAGCCGTGGATCAGCTCTATAACCAAGATCAGTCGAATAATGAGTCGGGGCAACAGGATGACCATCGTCAGAATCAATCCGAGGACGAACAACAGCAGCATCTGCAATCAATAAATAGCAATAGTGAAAAGAACGAACATTCTTTTAATGAATGGATGACGGGAGAGAGGATATGAGATGAGCGATCTTTCGGTTCAAGCAAAAACTAATGCGAACACTTCGTCTTCCACATCTTCAAATGTCAATCAAGCACTGGATAAAGACTCTTTTTTGAAACTGCTGATTGTACAGCTGACGAACCAAGATCCAACGTCGCCAATGGACAGTGCGCAGTTTGTATCACAAATGGCAACTTTTACGACACTTGAGCAGACGCAGAATATGAGCAACGCGATTGATAAATTGGTTGCTTCGCAATCCAATCAGTCCTTGTCGGAACAGGCAGCAATGATTGGTAAGAAAATTAATTGGGATGAAATGGTCACCGATAGTAATGGAAATACGGTGATAAAGTCATACTCTGGCGTGATCCAAGCTGTCAGTCTAAAGGATGGTTCGCTTAGCTTTCAAACCGATGATGGTTCACAAGTTGATCCCTCATCGGTTACGGAAATAAGTCAGGTCGGAGAGGCGGAACAAAGTGTCTGAGTTTCAGCCGATCACTTATTCGCCCCTGCTTCCGGTAACAGAATACAGTAACCACAGTGCTGCATCGAAAAAGAAAACGACTCATTCGTCTTTTGCAAATACACTTGAGCGTGAGTACGCTGCGGCACAAATCACGATTTCAAAACATGCACGTGATCGAATCAATCAGCGTCACATTAATATTAGTGACCAAGAATGGCATTTAATTGATGCAAAGGTGCAGGAAGCAAAAAAGATGGGGATTGACGATTCATTGGTTTTAACAAAAAAAGCTGCCTTATTGGTCAGTGCGAAGAACAACACAGTGATTACAGCAATGGGTCTGGATGAAGCAAAGTCACGGATTTTCTCCAACATTAACGGTACGATTTTAATCAATCAATAATCAGGCTGGTCCTTTTAAAGGAAAGCTGGACTGTGGATGGATCGAAGCAGTCAGATAAAAAGGAGGATTTCTTATGTTATTACGTTCATTAGGGTCAGGCGTTTCCGGTTTGAAAAACTTTCAGACAAGCTTAGACGTGATTGGCAACAACATCTCGAATGTCAGCACGACAGGGTATAAGAAAGCAAGAGTCAATTTTGAAGACTTGTTTTCCAATAACGTCCAAACAGCAAAAACCGATCAGAATGCAATCCAGGTCGGCCTCGGTGCTCAGGCGGGCTCGATTGACAATATCATCACAAACGGAGTTGCCAATCCAACCGGTAATCCTTATGATGTGGCCATTAATGGTGAAGGGTATTTTAGTGTAACTGATGGTACTAACACTTACTTCACACGTGCAGGAGATTTCAAGCTAAGCTCAGATGGAACACATTTGGTGAGCTCTCAAGGTATGGCTCTTAGTGTTGAAGGAGGAGATGGTCATGATTTTAACGATGTCAGTGCATTTACCATCGACAAACAAGGGGTTATCAGAGGAACTTTGAAGTCGGATAGTGAAACGACTGCTAATTTGGGAACAATTCAAGTTTATACGTTTAATAATCCTGCAGGACTTGAAAAAGTAGGGAATTCACTTTACCAGACAAGTCAGGCCTCTGGAACTGCAAATAATGATCAAGGAACAAACGGTCAAGGCGAATTAGTTCAAAACGCGCTTGAAGGTTCCAATGTTGATCTGACCGATGAAATGACAGCGTTGATTGAAGCGCAGCGTGCCTACCAGGCAAATGCACGTACGATCACGACAGCCGATCAGATTTTGCAGGAACTCGTGCAATTGAAGCGATAATTAAGTAAAGGAGTTAAATGAGCTGGGGCAGCATTGCTCCCAGCCCATTTTATTGCACTTATGATTACATTAACTCATTTTAATAACCGGTCCTTTTTGCTTAATCCATTTCTTATCGAACAGGTCGAATCGCTTCCTGATACGACAATTACATTAACGAATGGGAAAAAGCTGATTGTTAAAGAATCTCCTGAGGAAGTTGGCCGCATTATGACCGCCTTTCTTAACAAGATTACTTTAATCTCAGGATTGGCTGCGGAAGAAGGTGTACACCGATGTTCAAAAGCCGAGCAATGAATTTGCTTTTTACACTCATGGTGTTAGTCATCATCGGAATGATCGTTGTTTTCTTTTTTGTGTTCCGTCAGCAAAGTGATGGGGAAAACAAAGGAACGGATATCGATGAAATTGTTAACCAATTGACGGTTGATACCGGTGAAATCACGACCAACATCAAAGGCGATCATTTCATTAAATTGGACTTTAATATTCAGGTCTCAAGCAAGGAAGCTAAAGAGGAACTTGAGAAACGGACCTTTCAAGTGAAGAATGCGGTGATCTATACGGTGTCCGGTATGACGCCGGAAGATCTTCAAGATCAGCAAGGCATTGCACAACTGGAAAGCTTAATTAAGAAGAGAGTTGATGGATTTCTTCAGAGCGGAACGGTGACGCATGTCTATACAACAGAGAAGATTGTGCAATAGCTCTAGTAGAAGGCGAAGGTGGTGAGAAAAAGTGGCCGAAGTTCTTTCACAATCTGAAATTGATGCACTGCTTTCCGCACTTTCAACGGGTGAGATGGATGCGGATGAGTTGAAAAGTGAGGAAAAAAAGTCAAAGGTTCGTGTCTATGATTTTAAACGTGCCCTGCGTTTTTCAAAGGACCAAATCCGCAGTCTCACTAGAATTCATGAAAACTATGCGCGACTGCTTACGTCTTACTTTTCAGCACAGCTCAGAACGTATGTGCAAATATCCGTTGCTTCTGTCGATCAGCTGCCTTATGAAGAATTCATTCGCTCGATTCCGTCGGCAACAGTGCTCAATGTTATCGAAGCCCCTCCGCTTGAGGGTCATTTGATTGTTGAAGTAAACCCAAATATTGCGTACGCGATGCTGGATCGATTGCTTGGCGGTGCAGGTGAGAGTATGAATAAAATCGAGCACTTGACAGAAATCGAGACGGACTTAATGAAGGGCCTGTTTGAAGGCGGCTTGCCGGCATTAAAAGAAGCGTGGTCTTCGGTTGATCAAGCGATTGATCCCCATTTAATGGAACTGGAGACCAATCCACAATTTCTTCAACTGGTCTCGCCGAATGAAACGGTCATTGTGATTTCATTGTCGGCAGTGATTGGAAAGTCCAGCGGGATGATCAATCTTTGTTTGCCGCATGTTGTCCTTGAACCGATCATTCCAAAGCTGTCCATGCATTATTGGATGAATGAAAAGAAAAGCGAGACGACCAATGAAGAATTGCAGGCATTGAAAAAGAATGTAGCGCATTCAGCGGTTCCTTTAACGGCTGTTTTAGGTCATTCAAAGATCAAGGTAAGAGAATTAATGAATTTGAGCGTTGGTGATGTGATTAAGCTGGACGAGCACTTAGATCAGCCCTTGATCATTCAAGTCAGTGGGTTTCCTAAATTTATCGGGCAGCCGGGAAAACGTAAGCATCAGCTTGCAGTTCAGATCATTAAAAAGATAACAGAGGAGGTTGAGACCGATGAGTGACGGGAAGCTTTCACAAGAAGAAATAGATGCATTGCTCGGAAATCACGAAGACGCTGCATCTTCTTCCGAGCAAGAGGCTCAGAAAACGGATCAAGGTCATAACGGTACTGACGGCAATTTTTCAGATTTAGATAAAGACGTACTTGGAGAAATCGGTAATATCTCCTTCGGCAGTGCCGCTACAGCATTATCCACAATCCTAAACAGAAAGGTTGAAATTACGACGCCGCAAGTCAGACTTGTCAATCGCGGCAATCTTTCTCAGGAATTCCCTGTTCCACATGTTTCGGTTCTCGTCAATTATACAGAGGGATTTCAAGGATCATGCCTGTTAATTATTAAAGTCCACGATGCCAGTGTCATCGCAAATTTGATGATGGGCGGAGACGGAACCCAACCAAGTGATCAAATCAGTGATATGGAAATGAGCGCTGTTCAAGAAGCGATGAATCAAATGATGGGTTCTTCATCGACTGCGATGTCGACTGTATTTAATCGCCGAATCGACATTTCACCGCCAAAGCTCAATCTTATGGATGTTAAATCACAGAAGGGGATTGAACATCTGCCTTCAGATGAAGAGATGTTTGAAATCGCCTTCCAGCTGAAGATTGGCGACCTTGTTGATTCACATATCATGCAGTTGGTGCCCATTAACTTTGGCAAGCAGTTGGTTCAACTGCTGGTTCAAGAATCCAGTGGGAAAGCTGCCAACAATTTACAAGCAGATCAATCGGAGGCAGCAGCTGCACGGGACGCTTCTAATGAGAGCGAAGCCGCGGCCGCTGTTGCTGAACCTGATTTGACTTTCTCTGAGAAGGATCAAGAACACAATGCTCAGCCTGATGTTTCACCAGTGGCTTTTTCTGATTTTGACGAGGACGAACAACCTCATACCGAGCCAACGCCACGAAATATGAACTTGCTCATGGATATTCCACTTGATGTGACTGTAGAACTTGGTCATACCAAGAAGACAATTAAAGATGTTCTGGAGCTAGGACCTGGGTCAATTATAGAACTCGATAAACTCGCTGGTGAGGCGATCGATATTCTTGTCAATCAAAAATATATTGCGAAAGGCGAGGTTGTTGTCGTCGATGAGAATTTCGGCATCCGAATTACAGAAATCCTTAATCAGAGCGATCGAATCAGTCAATTGTGAACCCGCGCATGATGGAATCGGCTCTGGATCACGTCAATCGTTAATTAAAAAAAGAACATTGGAGGTATTTATATGTCAGGACGAATTCTTGTTGTTGATGATGCAGCGTTTATGCGCATGATGTTAAAAGATATTTTAACGAAAAACGGTTATGAGGTTTGCGGTGAAGGAGCAAATGGTAAGGAAGCCGTGGCTAAATATGAAGAATATAAGCCGGATCTCATCACTTTGGATATTACCATGCCTGAAATGGACGGAATCAATGCATTAAAAAAAATAAAAGCTTCGGATCCGAATGCAAAGGTAATTATGTGCTCGGCAATGGGGCAGCAAACGATGGTGATTGACGCCATTCAAGCCGGAGCAAAAGATTTTATTGTGAAACCATTCCAACCTGACCGAGTGATCGAGGCAATTAAGAAAGCGATTGGATGAATAGTCGTGAAAAGATCTTTTTCAATAAAACGAGTGATGGCCGTTTTTCTTATCGTGCTCCTTTCATTCGGCTGTTCATCCGTTGTTTACGCGGATTCAGAGAATGGTACGGTTTCAGATTGGATTAAAGAAAATCAGCAGTCTCAAAAGCAAAAGTCACCATCAAAAAATGAAAAAAACGGCGCATCGACACAGAAGGCACAAACCGATTCCTCGGGCAGTGTCACCATGTTTGTGACATTCATTAAATTGATTGTTGCTCTGCTGGTGGTACTCGCTTTAATCTATTTGCTTTATCATTTGATTGTTAAGCGATCAAAGCGTTTTTCTCAAGTCAGTGCACTGAAAAATATGGGCGGTGTTTCTTTAGGAGCGAATCGTTCTGTCCAGCTCGTTCAAATTGGCACTGAGGTTCTGGTTGTCGGTGTAGGCGAGTCGGTCCAGCTGTTAAAAGAAATCAAGGACCCTGAGGCGATAAAAGCGTTGCTGACCCGGGAAAATGATCAAACGACTCCTGTTGAAGAACAAGTTCTAAAAGCATTGAAATGGACTTCTGATCATGCCTTTCACCGTCCAAGTTCTCGTCCGGAAAAGGATCAGCAGGCTACCGCTCCTACTAAGGTACTGAGGCAGCAGCTGAAAGCAGCAAATCAAGAGCGATCCGGTCAATTGCGGGACATGCTTCGGAAGGTTGTGAGAAAATGAATGCTATTCCAGGAATTCCTGCTGACTTTTTCACAAATCAGCCTCAGGATGTCGCAACGACGCTTCAGCTGTTGTTCGTTTTGACCGTACTGTCTCTCGCACCGGCGATTCTCGTGCTGATGACCAGCTTTACGCGAATTATCATTGTGCTTTCGTTTGTTCGAACCTCTTTATCTACGCAGCAGATGCCGCCGAATCAAGTACTTGTTGGGCTTGCACTATTTCTGACTTTCTTTGTCATGGCTCCGGTATATGGTCAAATCAATACCGACGCAATTCAGCCGTACATGAAGAACGAAATGACGCAGAAACAAGCATTGACTAGGGCGCAAGTACCGATTAAAAAGTTTATGGCCGATGAGACACGCGAGAAAGATTTACAACTGTTTCTTAATTATGGGAAATATAAACAGCCAGCCAAAGTCAGCGATATTCCATTAACGGCATTAGTACCGGCGTTTACAATTAGTGAACTGAAAACGGCTTTTCAAATGGGATTCATGATCTTCATTCCGTTTCTTGTCATTGACATGGTGGTAGCAAGCATTCTGATGGCGATGGGGATGATGATGCTTCCACCGGTCATGATTTCATTACCATTTAAGATTTTGTTGTTTATCATGGTTGACGGCTGGTATTTAATTGTGGAGTCCTTATTAAAGAGTTTTTAAACGGGGGTGAGTCCGAATGAGTTCCGAAATGATCTTATCCATAGCCGATCAAAGTGTTATGGCGATTTTAATGATCGGGGGTCCGATTTTGCTACTTTCGCTGGTCGTTGGTTTAATCGTCAGTATCATACAGGCAGCAACACAGATTCAGGAGCAGACTTTGGCCTTTATTCCAAAAATAGTTGCCGTCTTGTTCGGATTAATCTTGTTCGGACCGTGGATGCTCTCGAAAATGCTAACTTTTACAGAGAATATCTTTGCAAACTTACCCAATTTCATTCGATAGAAAGGGATTTGAAGAATCTTGTCGTTATTCAATGCGGTTCCATTGTTCTTGCTGATCCTTGCGCGACTGACCAGTTTTATCGTGACGATGCCGATTTTTTCGTACCGAACCATTCCGGCTCCGGTAAAAATTGGACTAGCAACCGTGCTTGCCGTGCTTGTTGAAGTGACTTTTTTTCAAAATCAAGGTCAATCGATTCCGCTTGACGGGCGCTATATTTTGCTTCTGCTCAAAGAGGTTCTGGTTGGATTAATGCTGGGATTTGTTGCTGGAATCATTACTTATGCCGTTCAGCTTGCAGGCGCGTTTATTGACATGCAGATCGGCTTTGCCATCGCGAATGTAATCAGTCCGGAAAGCGGCGTTCCGACTCCATTGACGGGGCAGTTTCTCTATGTCTTGCAGCTGCTTTTCTTTCTTGGTGTCAATGCTCATCACATGTTGATCAACGGTGTGATGTACAGCTTTCAAGTGATTCAAGTTGATCACTTGAACGTTGCCTTTGGTTCAGGAACGACGACTGAATTTGTCGCGCGGACAAGTGCACAAATGTTTCTTATTGCCGCGCAGTTAGCGATTCCAATCGTCGGTTGCCTTTTTCTTGTCGATGTTGCTGTCGGTCTGGTGGCGCGTACGGTTCCGCAAGTCAATGTGTTCGTTGTCGGTTTGCCGCTAAAAATACTTGCCGGTTTTGCGATCATGCTGGTCGTTTTTCCTTCATTAATCGGTTTGTTTCAGATCATTTTTGATGCGATGACGACAATTTTCAGTAATTTTATTCGTCTTCTTGGGAGCTGATAATATGGCCCGAGTCCATTATTCGCTAGATTTGCAGTATTTTGCCGGTGAGAAAACCGAGAAAGCGACGCCGCATAAGCGAGAAGAAGGTAGAAAAAAAGGACAAGTTTTCAAAAGTACGGATTTAAGTACAGCGGTGAGTCTGCTTGCCTTTTTCCTATATTTCCGTCTTGCCGGTGGTCAGGTCATTCAACGCTTGGCAGAAATGATGAGCAGCTACTATAGTCGCAATCTGTCCATGGCTGTTACTGAGCTGAATCTTCATGAACTGTTTGTCAGTTTATCGTTTCAGGTGCTCAAATTACTGCTCCCTGTACTGATCATTGCAATCGTGGTTGCGGCAGGGGCGCAAATGATGCAAATCGGGTTTTTATTCTTGCCAAATATGTTGTTGTTTAAGGGAGAGCGTCTCGATCCGTTGAAGGGGTTGAAAAGAATTTATTCCCTTCGCGGCATCATGGAATTGCTGAAATCGATGCTGAAAATACTGATTATAGGAATCATCGCTTTTTCTGTACTATGGCTGTATCGCCAGTCGATTGTGCAATCGGCGAGTCAGCCGCTTAGTGAAAGTATTCGCACGATGGCATCGATTATGCTGACGATGGGCATTACGGTCTCCATCGCATTGATTGCTTTGTCTGTGCTTGATTACCTTTATCAGAAATACGATTATGAAAAAAACATGAGGATGTCAAAACAAGACATTAAAGATGAGTTTAAGACCATCGAAGGGAATCCTCAGATTAAGTCCAAGCTCAAGGAAAGACAGCGGCAGATGGCGCTCAATCGGATGATGCAGGAAGTACCGAATGCAGATGTGATCATAACGAATCCAACCCACTTTGCCGTGGCACTGAAATACGACAAAAAAGAAATGGATGCACCGAAAGTCATCGCCAAAGGTGCGGACTTGATTGCGAAACGAATCAAAGAGATTGCACGCGAAAATCAGGTGACGATCGTTGAACGCAAACCCCTTGCACGCGCCTTGTATCATGATCTTGAGATTGGCGAGAGCATTCCTGAACAATTTTTTAAAGCAGTGGCTGAGATTCTTGCCTATGTTTATCGATTAAGAAGAAAAATCTGACGGAGAGGAGGAATCATTCATGAAAACGAGAGACTATATCGTGATGATTGGCGTTGTACTCATTGTGATGATGCTGATTATTCCATTGCCGGCTTCATTGCTGAGTTTTCTGATCATCATGAATATCTCGATTGCCTTGGTTATTTTGCTTGTCACGCTGAATGTTACCGAATCTCTCGAGTTCTCAGTTTTTCCATCATTACTTCTGATTATGACTTTGTTTCGCATTGCATTAAATGTGTCGACAACACGGTTAATCCTGACTGAAGGCAATGCCGGCCGAGTGATTGAAGCGTTCGGTCAATTTGTTGTTGAAGGAAATATTATTGTTGGCCTCGTTGTCTTTTTAATTCTTATTGTTGTACAGTTTATTGTTATTACTAAGGGCGCAGAACGTGTTGCCGAAGTTGCCGCACGGTTTACTTTGGATGCAATGCCCGGCAAGCAGATGAGTATCGATGCCGATATGAATGCAGGCTTAATTGATGATCAGGAAGCAAAGCGACGGCGCGAAAAAATTACGCGTGAAGCAGATTTTTATGGAGCTATGGATGGTGCCAGTAAGTTTGTGAAGGGCGATGCGATCGCCAGTATGATCATCGTTGCGATTAACCTGATTGTCGGGATGATCATTGGTGTCGCCCAGCAGGGAATGGATTTGGCAGATGCGGCACAAAATTTTAGTTTGTTGTCTGTTGGCGACGGCATTGTCAGTCAAATCCCGGCATTGCTTATTTCAACGGCGACTGGAATCATTGTAACGCGTTCTTCCTCAGAAAATAATATGGGGAAAGAGGTATCCCAACAACTTCTCTCCTATCCGATGATGCTGATCATTGCCGGCGCGGTTATTTTCATTCTCGGATTGACACCGATCGGGATGCTGGCAACATTTCCAATTGCACTGCTCTTGATCATATCCGGATTTGTGCTGCGCAGTCGGCGCAAGACGAATGAACAGGATTTGGTGGAAAAAGAAGATCAGAAAGCAGAGGACTCCTTTAAAAGTCCTGAAAATGTACTCAGTCTGCTCCATATGGATCCGGTTGAATTCGAGTTCGGCTATGCACTGGTCCCCCTTGCGGATAATACAGAGGCCACTGAAAAAGTCCAACCTATTCATTGGGCCGTTGAATGTTTGATTCATCAAACATTCAACGGCCCTTTTCCTTTATAATGGA
>NZ_JFZC01000090.1 GCF_000648615.1 Sporolactobacillus terrae DSM 11697
AATGACTGTAGTTGATTTTGCCACGACGTTCTTCATAACCTTTGCCGTGGCGTGATTTTCCTCGGTGTCGCAGGCGACGAGCAATCCCACGTTGCCCAGGTTGATGATTAGGCTCATCCAGGAGATGCGCTTCAATCCCACGATAGATGGTCGTATAACTGATCTTCCAAGGAGAATGATCCTGTTTAAGCCGCTGATCGATCTGTTCGG
>NZ_JFZC01000091.1 GCF_000648615.1 Sporolactobacillus terrae DSM 11697
TACTCGTCCGTACAGGCCGAGGAAAAGTACCATGCACGACGCGAAGGATGTTGCCGCCAACCTCTACTGGCTAATCCGGAACTTCACGACTTGATTCAGCGGCTTATTCTTGATCACCAGTGGTCTCCCGAACAGATCGATCAGCGGCTTAAACAGGATCATTCTCCTTGGAAGATCAGTTATACGACCATCTATCGTGGGATTGAAGCGCATCT
>NZ_JFZC01000092.1 GCF_000648615.1 Sporolactobacillus terrae DSM 11697
AAATGTATACCGACCAAGGTGAATACATCAGGAATAGAGGCCTTCTCTCAATGGATAGTATAAAAGATTTATTAGAAATTTGGAAGAAGCAAACGAGCCTTTTGGCGTTTGAGGAAGAGGCGACCGCCTATATGTACCAATTTATGAGGCGCAGTGTTGAACAAGTATTTTCTTTGCTTGATCAAGCAATCACTCGGGAGAAACAAGCTGAGGGATGGAAAGTAGACAGCCATAAAGATCAACGTATTCTCC
>NZ_JFZC01000093.1 GCF_000648615.1 Sporolactobacillus terrae DSM 11697
ACAGGAAAAGAAAGTTTATGATTTTGCTTTGGTGTAGAACGATAAGCGGCAATTTCATCAATAAGAGTTAGCTCGAGACACGAAAGCGCGAGACGCCTGCGGGAACAGCGAGCCAAGGAAGACCCCGCAGATCAATTGCGTGTCCGAGGAGGCTTCCGGATCGCCCGCGGCAAGCGAGCAGCTGGAGTGTCGTTTGTGCACAAGGTGATGAACAAAGCCCGAATGGAAGGCGGAAGTAAGGAC
>NZ_JFZC01000094.1 GCF_000648615.1 Sporolactobacillus terrae DSM 11697
TTGCCGATGAAACGTACATGAACATCTGGCTTGCCACGACACACCACGCAGACTTTGATGCGACGATGGAACGCTTTTATCGCTACGTAAGTGATCCGCAGAGCCGACATGCGGTTCCATTGCCTGCAGATATTGTTGTCAATCAGCGACGCTCTAAGTTAAACCAGGAAACAGAGAAAATGCAGCGCTGGGAAGCTGAAGCAAAGGCAAATCCGGTAAAAAAGCAGCTACCACGTTTGGAGGTGTTTGCGCATGAGTGAAGATCGGTCGGTTGTAGAAGCCGAACAAGCAATACTCGGTTCAATATTATTTGACAACCAGCTTATGGACCAGTGCTGGTTGACGGAAGAGCATTTTTCAATAGCAGCACACAAGGCTATTTTCTCGGGTTTTGAAACGCTAAATCTCAAAGAATCACCGATTGATCCGGTGACACTGTCTAGGCAGATCGGGGATCAGCTCCAACAGATCGGTGGTATTGACTACATAGCACAGCTGGTCAACGGGATTGCCACTACAGCGAACTTTGAATTCTACGAACACATTTTGAACGATGCGCACAAGCTGCGCGAAGCCAGGGCTAAAGCCAATCGGTTTGTGAACAATCCAAGCTCCGAAGGCATTGAAGAACTCGCTAAGTCTTTGGATGAGATCACAGATCAGCAGGTTATGGATGATGAATTGTCTGATCGGGAAAGCATGATGAACATCTATGATTCGCTTTTCGAAAAGCGCGGCGATATTTCAGGAGTAACCACAGGCATCACGGATCTTGATTCTATGACAAGCGGCTTGCAAAATGACGACCTGATCATCGTTGCCGGTCGGCCGTCAATGGGCAAAACAGCCTTTGTGCTTAATGTGGCAAAGAGTGCTGCAGCTGCTGATGTAGTTGTTGATCTATTCAGCCTAGAGATGCCGAAGACAAAGATTCAGCAGCGGCTGCTGTCGGCGATCGGAAATATTGATGCGGGGAAATGGCGCAATCCGGAACGCTACATGAATGCCGGGGATGTCGAGAGTGTCATCCAAAGCATGGGCATCTACGAACACTGGACACTCTCCATCCATGATCGACCGGCACAGACCGTTGCTAGTATTCGAGCAACCATTCGCAAATCGCTCAAAAAACATCCGGACAAGAAACATCTGGTTGTGATTGACTATTTGAGCTTTATCAAGATCATCGGGAAATATGAGCGGAGAGATTTGGCCATTGGCGCAGTCACTAGCGGTTTGAAACAGCTCGCCCGGCGTTATCATTTGCCGATTATCCTGGTCTGCCAGCTTTCGCGTGGCGTGGAAGCACGGCAAGACAAGCGGCCAATGCTCAGCGATCTGCGTGAATCAGGAAATATTGAGCAAGATGCCGATTTGATCCTGTTCCTGTACCGCGATGATTATTACAACCGTGAATCTGAAAAGCCAAACATCGTAGAGATCATCATTGGCAAGCAGCGCAATGGGCCGGTAGGAACAGTAGAAGCAGCATTCATCAAAGAGTATGCCAAGTTTGTCAATCTCGATCGAAAGGCGGTGGCTGCCTATGCTCAGTAAAGCGGAGCGTGAGGAAATGATTGACTGGCTAATGATCGCACAAGGATGTACGCGTGAGTATTGGGAGAAGCAGTCAGACAAAATTCTCAAGGTCAATTATCGGGAATCATGCTTGACCGAGGACGGTGCCGAATGAAAAGACGAGACTTTGTGTACTTGCAGAAAAGGCATGAAGGCGCGCTGATCTTTACTGTCGAGTATCTAACCTGGAAACAGACACGTGAAAAAATGCGCGACGGTTGGGAAATCGTTACGGGTGAAACGGATGTGAGCAGATGATTATTCTTGTGGCACTTTGCTTAGTGATCTTCCTGCTCCTGGTCAATGGAATTATGGCAATTGCAGCCTTAATTTGTGGATCGATTTTGGCAAAACGAAAACTGAAAGGGGAAAACAGGAACGAAGGCGTAGGTGAATCTGAATGCCGGCGGATTTGACGGGTCCAATTAGAGTATTGAGAAGATCAACCCGATTGTTTAAACATCCCAAACGGATTGGCGACACAATGGAATATCATGATCATATTTTCTTAATCATTGGAATTAACCAATATGGACTTTACGGCCAGCATCTGACAATCTGGTATACATGTCAGGATCTAAACCAAACAAATTACTCAGACAGTGAAAAAGTATTTACTCCTATTGAACACTGGAGAGAAGCGCACGTTCGTTGTAAATTCGACGACGAACGTTTGAAAAGATCAACAACTCTTGGACATGTATTCAAATTAGAGGGCTCATGGTATAAGGCGATTGAGTATTCGGATATCGAAGTCGATGGAACGGACATCGATATTAGTTTCTACATCAAACCGATATTTCCGATCAGTCGCAAAGAAGCCAGGGCAAAGTTATTTGATGAACGGAGAAAGAAGCTGCAGATCGAGTTGGTTTGATGAACAGTAGACAGCTAAGGCGAAGGAGAAAGCAGTGAAAAGACCTAAAAGAATAAAAGGAAAGTGTGGTAAGTTTTCTTTTATACAAGATGATCCGATGATGCAGAGTCAAATACACATGTCGTGTGAACGAGATGATAATTATTATTTTGTTTGCGATAAACATGATATTGAAATGACTTATGTAGAAGTATGTAAGACATGTCCATATCTTGATCCAACACGCTATAAAGATATTGAGTATATATAAACGATGTCGCAGTTCGATACTACGATGAAGGAGGGGTAAGGATGGAAGCAGGAATACTTGATTATGCAAGGATAACCGACCCACGACATAAGCAGTACAACCGTGTAGGCAGACTGACTGATTTTGATTTTGTTGATAAGGAATACACTATCTTTTTTGACAAGATAGGAAATGACGGTCACATACATTGGACAAGTGAATCATCAAGAGTGCGAAAAAATCAAATTGAGCGAGCGTTTGAATCGGATTTAGAGAAAATATCTTGATGCAATAAAAAAGGCTCGGATCCCTCCGAGCGACTCTGACAAGTTAATTATATCATACGGAGGGATTATGATGCGATTAAAAGAAATGAAAATAGATACGGCCACAATGAGGCTACAACTTGATATAATGGAATTAAATAACAAAGTGATTGTAATTGGCAATGGTAAGGCAAAAGTGACGGACTTACCCGAACATGGGGAGACGACGATCGTTACGCATCAGGGCAAGGTAAAACGTGTGAAGTGGGATGAGGGGGAGGAGTTTTAATTGGATAGTGAAGAAAAAGAGAAACTCTTAAGAAGCATTTTAAAACATGATTTAAAAGAAAATGCATTAATTAAAGTTGATGATGAAATACATTATCATTTTAAAACAAAGACATACTTTGAGAGCCTTACTAGACCAAATATGATTTTACTATTTGTTTGTGTAGTTCAATTCATTTTCATGTTATTTTCTATTGTAAAATTTAATCATTGGAGCACAGATGTCAAATCTTTATATTTGTCATTTTATGCAATAATTTTAGCGATTATTGCGCCATTTATTCAGAAGTTTTTTGAATCAAAAAGTCAAAAAGAAATCAATAAAAAAGTTGAATTGTATTTACACTTAATTGGTTTGATTTTGCTCGGATTTTCAGATGAAGGGACAACTACAAAAAGAAAAAAAGAATTTGAAAATGAACTTTTGAAAATTATGAAATATAATAATCTTGATGAATTTTATTCCGATAAGGATTTTTTTACTGCAAACATAATAATAAAATTAAAAGAGCTTCAAGATAAATATAAAAAGTAATATAAGCCCTACCGGTCAACTGGAGAACATGGAATTCAGTTGAAAAACGTTGTTCTTTGTTATTCTATTTGATTCTCTATTTCATAGTAATAATTATCTAATTCAATTCCAATTGGAAGTGGTATAAATTGGGTGATTCGTTATTATATCAATATGTTTTTCGGTATTTAATTTTTATTTCGCTATCAATAATGGTGTTAATAATTTACTTTAAAGCCGCTAATTCTTTTGCTAAACCGTTAATTTTCTTTACGAAGTGGTCAATGAAATCTGCTGATAGAGAGGATGAAAAAAGTAAATTTACGTTTTGTAATGCGTATTCAAAGAATGAGCTAATTAGAGAGATAAGAAATTTATTTTTAAATTTGGAGGGTATGAAAGAAATATCGGAAAATGACATCAACGAATTAATAAGTGTGTTACAAAAAAACAAAATAACAAAAAAGGAGTATTATGCTGTCAAGAGATTTAAGCTGATTCTAGCAAGCATAAGTCGATACTCACATTTAAGTGGGACAATTTCATTAAATGTTTCACTCATAGGCGGATTTTTATTGAATTCTATTTTTATAAGTCTGATTAAGAATCTGCCACAATACACATTTTCTGTGGTTTTTGGAATTGCTAACATATTGCTAATGGGTCTTTTTTTTAGATTCGTTTATTCAGCAAATCAAAGAATTGAGAATAATCGAAGAAAAATATCAGTGATTACAGGTTTAATAGATTTTTATATTGACGAGTTTACAACTATAGAAAAATAAATTTGTTCTACCAGTCAACTGGAGGACACGGAATGCGGTTAAAAGCCGTTATTCTGTGTCCTTTTTTATTTGCCAAAAAGGAGTGTTCTTCATGAATCGTTCCGAAAACAGCAAGAAAAGTATCAGTTCAGACAGCAATCGTTCACGAAAACGCGGTCATTGTTCCGAAAAGATGCCGCAACATGTGATTGAGGATTTGATGGGTATTCATGGACCAACATACAGGCGCGTCAAGGGTGGAGCATTCAAACAAAAGTGAGGTGTGTCATTTGAGTGTACGAACAATGGTTTATGAATACAGACGATCTATAAGACTGGCAAAAAAAGCTTATGCTTCGGCTCCGGATATTAAAGAAGATCCGAATAGCATAGAAAGAACGATCATTTCCGAAATGTTAAACGACATGAACTTTGCACTGTCATGGATTCATTGTGGATTCAACCCATACCATAAGCGCGGTGCTTATCGCCGTTCAGAAGTTCAATTTATGGATCCGGATTTGATGGATGCAATTGAGTTGGAATCAGAACCACAAGAATCACGAGAGTTAAGCGACATGGAACGAATAGACATAAAGATTGCACTCTCAAAGTTGACAGAACGCGAGACAGACATTTATGTCATGCATCATGCTGAGATGCTGCCATTGGATGAGATAGCGGAGCTGCTGGGTGTCAAGAAAAGCACAGTCGCTACAACAATCAGACGGGCGCAAAAGAAAATCAATAAGGCGATAGGAGGCAGATCATGAACGTGGTGCAGCCAATTCGGGACCAGGATAAAATCAATAAAATGTATGAGCATTTGAGAAGCAGATCCGAACGTGACTTTATGATCTTCTTGCTTGGTATCTGTGTTGGACTGCGAATATCTGACCTTCTGCGCTTGAA
>NZ_JFZC01000095.1 GCF_000648615.1 Sporolactobacillus terrae DSM 11697
TCCCATCCCGAACACGGTCGTTAAGCTCTTCTGTGCCGATGGTAATTGGGGGCTGTCCCCCTGTGAGAGTAGGTCACTGCCAGGCAAAAGATAAATAGTGATTGTGCTTCACGACAATCGTCGGTAGATCACTCCATAGTGTTTATATCGTGGTGGAGCAAAGGATCGAAGGATCATCTGTCGTGAAGTATTTTTATGGAGAGCTGTCCGAGTGGCCGAAGGAGCACGATTGGAAATCGTGTAGACGGTTAAGGCCGTCTCGAGGGTTCGAATCCCTCGCTCTCCGTTACCGCTATCCGATACAATCGGATGAATGTTTTATGAATGTCCCAAAAATCCCGTTCTTACGGGATTTTTTAGTACTCGCATTTCCGTTACAAAAGCATACTTTGAGGGCAAATAAGGGCAAGCTATTGTAGCGGATTGACCTGACCTATATCAGGTATCCTATAATGGAAGAACTGCTAAGTTGGTTGCTACAGGAAAAACGACAATAAAAGGACCAAGAAGCTATAAATTCAGGAGAAAAGACAATTTGGATAGGTTACAATTAATTGGACAAATAATTTAAGGTCATGTACACTTGGTTCAACTATTCCAAGGGAGACCGGAAACATGAAAAA
>NZ_JFZC01000096.1 GCF_000648615.1 Sporolactobacillus terrae DSM 11697
TCCCTCACATGTCCTAACTGTCCCAATTTGATGTCTTTACTGTCCCAAAAACTTGGCACAGCTGTCCCTATTCAATGGCAATATACACCTGAAATAGTCTGCCCATTTTTATACTGGTACAGATCGGCATGCTTGCTGACTTTTCCATTGCTCCACGCATAGGTCTGAAAATAGAAATCGGTGTAGCTTGTCTCGCTGAGTGCTTCAACCACACTGTACGATCCATACACACCAATCTTATAATCATTAAGCGTATCGGACACACCTTTGAATGGTGCAACGATTACCTGTAACAAGCATTGGATATAAACCCATATTTAGTGACATAGTTAAATCATTAATAATAATATTAGGGCACATTCGATGATTATTAAAAATAAATGAGTGTGTTATATCAGTCGCCCCTGAATTTATTAATCCTCCAGAATTTGATGTTTCATCTTTTGCATCCCATAAATCGCAATTATCAATGACTATTAAGAAATTTGGTTTTATATCTAAAAAAGGTTCAGATACAGACGAGTCACTATAAGTGCTGTGTGTATTAATTACATTAACATTATCACAGTAGCAGTATGCAGGATGATTATAAAAAATAGAAAATGGGCATGGTGTAGTTACTTTTACATTTCTAACCTTTACATAATCTTTGAAAATTAGTGGATACCTTCCTGCTTCATTTTCTGCCAAATAGTCATCTTTGCATAACCCGGAAATAATTGGGTATCCCGTGTTTAAAACTTTATTGCTTATAATAGTTGGTTTGCTTGATACATTCGTATGAATCAAAATTCCGTCAATATCTAGATTAGGGAAATAGCATCGATAACCATAGTCATGATCTTCGCGATTAACAAAAAAGACAATTTTTATATCTGTTTGAGTTAAATCTGTGGGTATCAGTTCGCAATTTCTTATTTTAATAACTCCATCCCAAGTTGACCCATAATCAGCTCTTAAATTAATTAATTGATTACAATTAACTTTCGTTCTCCTTAATTGCAGTAATCCCGATCCAATAATATTAATGCCTTGATAGCCAATTATTGAATTATCAATTGTTAAATTGTGTACCCCTCGATGAGCATCATAACGATTTATTTTACAGTTAACCAATTTTACATCCTTTGTATAGTTACTTGCCATAACTCCCCACAAAGAGCTATCCATAATGCCATTAAATTGGCCAACATTTTCAAGTAAAATATCCGTGCATAAGTGTAAAGCTAAATCATAACTACCCATTGGTATATTATTTTCATCATAAAATATTCTATGTGCAGACAGCGTTGTATCTCTTAAAACAAGATCACAACAATACATAGCACTTATCCAGCCATTATAAGGCTTTGACGTTTGAGTAGACGATTCCCCATTAATATTATGAGAAATAGATAAAATAGTGTTTGACCTGCGAATATATATGCCCCGGTCAACCCCATTTCCGTAAACATTTTCAAGTTTATTTACTAAAGTATTAAAATGTCCTCCCCCAACTCGTAACTTGTTTTTATCATTTTTATAAATCATAGCGGATGTAACTATTTCATAATCCCAATTTATGTGGGATAAAACGTTACCATTACATACGCGAATAACTTCTTGCTGATTATAACCGCCATCAACGTTCGGTGCAGTTCTTATAAATTGTTTTTTATTGCTATTTATAACATGTAGAAGTACATCGCCATATACCGCTAACGCAGGTATATAAGTGGTATTGGATGCCAACGATGTAATCTGTTCAGATACATCAATTGGATCGTTTGATGGTAAGATAATAAAAATATGGGTATTTGTTGTCGATCCTGTTAGTTCTGTGTCATCGATAATAAATTGCGCTTCATTCCAATCAACCAGCGTTTTAATTGGTATTGATGCTGGCGCATCTTTAATATAGTAATTAGCATTCGATCTACCTTTTATTGGTAAATCATGTTCATTCGCATACAGATGGGCAGCTAATATAGCTTGGTAATCATCGGTAACACCGTCACCTTTAGCCCCAAAATCCTCGTACATTACATTCTTAATATCCGCCAACTGCGCAGCAGTGTCCTGGTTAATTTCCGCCTGTGCAGCCTCCGTTTTCGCAATCTCACCAAGCACCATATCCCTTGCAACTGGATATGTTTGGCCGTCTCTGCCGGTGCGCATATCCTGGATTTCTGACGGCTGCGGATTACTCGTGATCAGATTGTCCACCCGGCTCTTTTGCTCCTGCATATCTGCGCCAATGTCTCCAAAGATTTTATTCAGCAGATTGCGAAATGCTCTTGTCGTTAATACTCCGATATTCGGATACGGCCATCTCATTATGCTTCGCTCCCTTCTACGTATGGTTCTGCGTTCAATGTTCCGTCGTCAGCCACCGATAAAATAAATTTACTTCCGTTAGGTGAGACAAGAACTCTATCCTGTTTGTCCACGATTTTTGTTACTTGGTCCTTTTCCTCAGTCGTGTAGTCTTCTGTGGACAGCTGTTTTCCTTCGATCTTGTCCACTTTGTTTTCGAGTAAATTGTCTGTCTCATTTCTACTGTAAGCTCCAACATCACCAGCGCTAAGATTAACTGCACCGGTTTTGTCATTCACGCTTGTCACTGTTACATCTGGTATATCGCCTGGAGTAGCAGCGCCGATATCAGCAGCAGTTAACCTGACATCACCATTTTTTCCGTTTACACTTGTAACAGGATAATTAATTTGTCCACTGATCTCTTCAGACAGTCCCTCTATCGCCTGTGCGTGTGTCTTGGGGTAAAAGTGATCACCGCTTGGATAATTCAGTTGAACAATGTCAGTCATTGATTTCACCTACCTTGGTGCTGATGATTCGATCGCCATAAGCAGCGTTGGCAACCTTGAATGTGTCGTCAAGTCGTACGCTAAGCGTTGAAATATTCCTTGATGCTCTCGTGATGCCACTGATCACTTGGGTTGCCGTGCGCCGTAGCTCGCCAAGTGTGAACTTAGGTGATTCTTTTTCGTTTGAATAATCCTCAATGGCCATTAAACGAATCCTCGTTTTAATGTCGAATGGATCGATGATGCACCAGACATAATCGCCGAAATCAATGTTCTGAATACCGGCATTGCGCAGCTCTATATAGGTGAGCGTGATCGAAATGTTTATGGAATCAGTCAGCTGCGCTTTGCAGTATTCAAGCAACGTATCGTTATTCGTGAAGCGGTCATCACGCACCGGCTTGGCATGTCGGATGCCGATGCCTGGCACGCTTGCCAGTGGGCTTGTGTACTCGACCTGAGCCATGTATGAGCCGTCCTCGTTTTGTTTTCCATAGCCGCGAATGTATGTCTTCAATGAAGAGGTATCAATCGACTTTTCCGGATCGCTGATGTTGAACCGATATCTCAGCTGATAATCAGTCGTTTTTCCGAGCTCTTTGGCCACATGAATTTTATTTGCTGCCGGCAGATATTCTGCGCCGAATTTACCGAGCGCACTTTTCAACAAGGAAAAGGAATCGTCATCACCAAAATTTTCCACGGTCACAGATTTCGGCAACCCGTCGGCTGTCAGTTGTGCTGAGACGCCTGTCCCCTGCAGTAAAAACTGCAGAAGCTCCTGCAGCGTAAATGTACCGGTGATCATGTCATAAATATAATTGTTGGCCAGCTGATCATAGATCTTGTGTGTGGCTGTGAGCGCTGCCACAACCGTCTTTCCAATCGTCCGCTCCTTCAGCTTCTTGATGATGTACGGATCGCCTTCATAGTCCAACTCGCTTTCGTTAGCTATCATCGGATATGCATGTCCATTACGCGCTGTCCGATAGATGGTCACGTCGATCGATTTTTCCGCATTAACCGTCCTTTTCCTTGCGACCGAATAATCGGTCAGTCGTTCTATTTTTCCTTCCAAATTCTTAATCAATAAATCTCGCATCGCATTCGCACCTCACAGGAATAAAAAACGAAAATCAAAAGAAATAGTGAATGCTCCGATTGCGCCAATAATCTCAATTTCATTCCATCCGGTACTCAGGCTGATCAAACCAAAATTTGTTTGGCCAAGAATACTGAAGCTGTTCTTCAGATTCTTCACGCCATCCAGGACAATCTGATCCGTTGCCGACGTTGTGCCGTTATATTGCCATACATCGCCGGTTGTCTTGTTCCGGATTAGTAGATCATCAGAGGCACCGGTAAAGGTGATAACAAGCATGTGCTCCCTTGGGTCAATCGTTCGGTTTCCACCATTCCAGATCCGGAATGAGGATTCAGTATGCTCGTATTGCATATCCTCTTCCAGATTCAAACCGGCACCGATAGACTGCCAGTTTTCGCTGTCTGTATCGATGGGCTCTTCGCAGGTGCTAACCACTGATTCCGCGTAGGGAGAAAAGGCAATCAGATCCAGTTCGAATATACCGACAAGATGGGATTGATCGATCGCATAATCGCTGTCTACCTTCACTTTCCATCGCTTGCCCGGCTGCCTGTTTTCCGTAATAAAAAATGGCTCTTTGCTGTCAAAGAGCTGAAAAATTTCATCACGTAGAAGCGTAAATTCAGCGCGATCAATTGATCGGAAGGAACAAGAACAATGAATCTTTCTCGGTCCGTAGGTCGTTCCCAAGTCTTGCAATCCATCACTGCCGATGACTTCTGCCGTTTGATGTTGCGGTGTCGGCGCACTGACGAGAAAATCACGTAGCTTGATTCCCGCTTCAGACAACAAAATCTGCGTGCCGTCTGATTTCGTGATCATCGCATCCAGCTTGATTTTGTCATCATAGCCAGTCATTGCATAAGGCATCACGGCAGACCTCCTGACATAATGGCATCAATCGTGATCTTGTCCGCATTGACAATATCAAGCACTGGTTGCAGAACTCGCGCCAGCTCATGACCGTCCAAATTAACCACGTTTTCAAGGCGTAGGAGGCGTGGCCCTGTTGATTCATCGTTATCATTCCCGGATCCGATCATTGAAGCGATCGCCTGTGCGAACGGCAGCATACGTGATTTATTGGATAGTGGGACAACGGCTTCATCGCCACCGTCACCGGCTCCAATAATACTTCCTCCTGGCGTCCCTTTAATCACACCGCCAGTCTTGAACCATTTGATATTCAGCTTCGGCACGCTTGGCGGTGCCAGACTGAATTTGCCGTCAATGCTGAAATGCGGCAGTTTAATCCTCGGCAGACTGAGATGCATGCCACTAAAAAAGCCCTTGATTGCGTTCACAATTCCGGCCACTTTATCTTTCGCAGCCGATATTGGTGAGACAATGGCATTCTTAATTCCGTTCCAAACAGACGATGTAACCGACCTGATCCCATTCCAGACGCCTGAGACAATCGAGGAAACAGTATTGACAGCACTTGACACGCCGCTCTTTATTCCACCCCATACAGAAATGATCACGGATTTAATCGCATTCCAACTTGTTGAAAAAATGGTAAATAGATTGCTGAACGTCGTCTGAAAATAGGCAACCAATCCGCTCCATATGGCCCGTCCGACTGCAACAATGCCATTCCATAGTCCCGACAGAAAACTTTTGATCAAGTTCCAGCCAACAGTGAATAGCGTTTTGTAGACATTCATCACCGTCTGAAAATAGGAAACAAGGCCGCCCCAAATCGACTTCGCAGCTCCAGATATCGCGCCCCAGGCGCTACTTAAAAAGCCTGTGATCGCTGACCATACCGACAAAGAAACACTCTTAATTCCATTCCAAACTGCTGAAAATAGAGCACGTAATGTTGAAAGCATCGAACTGAAAAAGTTGGTCAAACCTGTCCAAATCGCTATTGCTGCCGAAACAATCCCATTCCAAATCGACATACATAAACCTTTAATATAATTCAATGCAGCTGAGAACAGGCTTTGCAGATATGCCCAGAAGGAAGCAAAATATTTTTTGATCTGATCCCAATAAACGACGACTGCCACAATTCCGGCAAGTGCTGCAATGATTATCGCGACCCACCAAAAGGCAGCCATCATACTAATGCCAAGTGTCGCACATGCAGCTGAAAGCTGGCCAAAAGCGATGATCATTGTCCCAACAACGGCAAGAACTGGCCCAATCGCTGCCGCAACGAGTCCGATGATCACAATCAAGTTTTGTGCTGGCTGAGGCAGTCCCTGAAAAGCTGCAGATAAATTAGCGGCCGCACTTTGGATCGCAGGAAAGACCGAGCTTGCAAGATTACTGAGGACGTCACCAATTGGTTTAAGCGAATCACCAACGGACCGGAGCGTTGCTTGAAACTGATCACCAAAACTTTGATTTGCAGCTTCCGTCGCTTTTGCTGCCGATCCAGTCACACCTTGCACTTTGCCATCGACACTACCAAGTGAAGTAACGGCTTTTGCTCCAGCTTCTGTCCAGGTATCGCCAAATAGAGAGGCACCAATTTGATTCACTCTTACCTGGTTGTCCATCGAGCCCAATTGTTGTGCTGTTGCGACCATAACGTCATAGGCAGATGCACCGCCATTTTGAAACTTTTCAAAGGTTGCCGCTGCATTCCCGCCAAGTGCACTAAATTGTGAAGCAACATCTTTTGAGCCGCTTGACAGGTTGTCTGTAAAGCCTTGGGTCAGGCTAGACAATGCATCAAAGTTCTCCATCCCGCTGTTTTGTGCAGCGACCATCATGTCAAATGCCTGTTGCGCATTTGCACCCATTCCTTTGAATGTTGGCATCAGCTCAGTCAATGCATCCATAAAATCGCCGCGAAACTGGCCCGTCGTATGCTGCAAGCCATAGGTTACATAATCCATAGCCTGCTGACCGCTCAGACCAAAGTTCTTCATGACCGTACTGGTGCCGGTGATGGACTCATTAATGTCAACACCAAATGTTTTTGACAGAGACAACGCCTGTTTTGTCAGTGCTTCCAGCTGTTTTTGAGGAATGTTACCCATGACGTTATATAATTGGGCAACTGTATCCGAAGCGACCTGAACGTTTTCGCCAAATCCCTGTTTCCAAATATTTTCAGCAGTCTGGCTCAGCTGTTTTGCTTTATTCTCAGATATGCCGAGCTGTGCCTGGATACTTCCTTGCGATTTTTGGAAGTCATCAGATACTTTCAAAGAAGCAGCGCCAACAGCAGCCAGTGGAAGGGTTAATCCTGTTGTCAGTTTTGCCCCAGCCTCTTGCAAGTGCCCGCCAACGTTATTGACATCTCGCGTCAATTTCCGCATTTGCTTGTCAAAGTTGCTTAAGTTTGCCCCGATCTTGACGATCAATGCCATGTTGATTCCCCCTTCTTCGGCATAAAAAAAGCACGATCAGTTCAGCTTTTTACCGAACAATTCATGCCGTTCCTGGATAACGTCTTCTGCTGTTCTGTCGTTTTCTTTTTCAAAAAGCGGTAGGAACCGCGCGTTTTTCTTCCGGAACGCATTGATGATCGCGTTCAGCATCACATTGCGCTGCATTTCCAAGCCGTTCCGCTCCTGCAGGTTATGGCGTGTCATGAATGTATTGAATTCTCTGAACGTCAATTCGCCAACCTCGTCAGGAGATAATCCGAAATCAAGCACGCCTTCAGCGATTATCTCTGTGTACTCACTTAGCCCTTTTTTTTAAAGCCCTGGCGCCTCTGGTAGTTGTCATTGCTTTGTTTGTTGAACGATTTCTGAACAGCCTCACTGATTTTTGTTGAGAAAAATTCCATGCCTTTCTCATCTATGATGCGTTCCATGATATCGCCTGCCTGATCCATCGTTACCGGGCGTCCGCCATACTTTAAACCTACATATAAAAGCGTGCGCATCGTTGAAATTCCCGCAGTCTTTTCACCAAGCTGCGTGATTGGAAAGCCGAGCAAACCTTCTGCTTCGCAATGCGCATTAATTGAAAATCGTAGAAAATATGTGCCGCTGTTCATTTGCAAAATTGTTTTTTCCATCGTTTACACCGCCGGTACTTTTGTTAATGGGCCATCGCCCGTGAATGAACTGGAATAGGTTGCCATATCGTCATAAGGCATTTCAATTGGGAAGTCGTTCAGAACAGCCTTTCCGGAATATTTGGATCCGTTCTGCATGATGATCACGACATCCACTTTTTCCGAGTTGTTGAATTTCTCTTCCAGCGCGTCGTAGGCTGCATCGGATTCAACCAGCAGGCCGTCTGCATCGATCGACCATTCTTTGAATGCTGCTTCGTTTTCTTTCCAACCACCTTCGCTGTCTTTTGCCGTCGTTTCAATCGTATCGGCGCTTCGATTCAGCGTGGCGTTGCGCTGGCCGGCAAGAATCGTCGGATTGGCCGGATCGCCTTCAACGATGTATAGCTTGCAATTGACGCCTTTTACTTTTGGCAAATGGCTCACTCCTTATCTAAAATGAATTCATAAACCAAGGTTCCATGAAACAGGTCTGTAACCTCTTCCAGAACTTCAATGCTCTTTAATTCTTGAGAAAAAAGATCGGCGCTATCGAGGGAAAGGGGATCTTCCAGCGCAGCGCCAATCAAATTCGCAATGTCGATTGTTTCTTTCTTGCCGTTGTCGCCGCTCCAGATGTCCAGAGTCAGCTCAACTCGCTCGCCATCCGTTGTCTTTGTCCGGTACGGTGTGGCATAACAACGGCCGAGCACCACATAAGGAAAATTTTCATTCTCAGGCACTTTGTCAAAAATGCCGCTCACCGCGGACGACAGCCCAGGGTCATCGGCCAACCGTTGAAAAACGGCGTCCTGTACATTCAGAATTTCCGTTTCATACAGTCTTGTCACGATCAACCAACCCCTTTACTTTGGCATTGTAAACGTTGTCTTGAGCGCGTTCTTCCGGTCCCATAAACGGCATCTTTGGCATTCTGCCGCGATTCGCTCCGCTTTTCGTCCGCCGGCTTGCGGTTCCGTATTCGACTAAATGACGATGAGAGCCCTTGGGCTTTCTCGGAACAACGGTGGCTGACAAACCGCCATCGAAGTACTTGGCGCGGATGGATCGCTTTAGATCGCCTCGTGCGCCCTTCGAGACCGGTGTTTTCGCAATTGGTGCCCGCGCTCGCGCACCTTTTCGAATATTGCCTGCCGTCTCTTTCACAAGATCAATCAGTTGTTTACGCGTTTCCATATCAAATAGTTTGATTGCCTGAACAGTCGCCTCTGTTCCATCGACATTCACATCAATTGTCCGACTCATGACAACACCTCATCCAAGCCGCCCATCCGTTTCTGACAGGTTAAAAACACAAAATCGCCTTTCTCATAATCACGAATGATGGAGTAACAGGCTCCGTCATTAAGAAGCGTGCGTTCATCCTGATAATCCGCAATCCGGATCTTGAAGACTTTCTCCACCTGCAGATCTGCTTGAGCAGCCATATAGAATTCCGTCCGCCCTGCGCTCTGTTTGCCGGTAAAAACATCACGCTGCGCATCAATGACCTCTTTATAGCCACCGCCTTTAATGCGCTCCTGGCGCGTCTTAATCAGCGTCACCACGTCTTTAAACATCACCATCACCAACCGGCAAATAATCCTGACTCAAAGACAAATCGTTGCGCAGCATCGCATAGGAACGCTGGTACTTTTCAGAATCCTCGTTA
>NZ_JFZC01000097.1 GCF_000648615.1 Sporolactobacillus terrae DSM 11697
TTAATTTCTCTTTCACGCATTTAGCGGTTTTCTTCGCGGCCTTTGCGGCAATGAGTAAGCGTGTCTTTCGATCAACAAGGGTTACCAGGCATTCGGATCCAATTTTTCCAACGACCGTATCTGCTTCCCAGTGGCCAATGACGCGACGTTCATTAGCCTCAGTCGGTCGTTCATCAATGGAATGACTGTAGTTGATTTTGCCACGACGTTCTTCATAACCTTTGCCGTGGCGTGATTTCCCTCGGTGTCGCAGGCGACGAGCAATCCCGCGTTGCCCAGGTTGATGATTAGGCTCATCCAGAAGATGCGCTTCAATCCCACGATAGA
>NZ_JFZC01000098.1 GCF_000648615.1 Sporolactobacillus terrae DSM 11697
CTTGAATTTACACTTTAAGTGCAACACTTAGAAAATTAAAAGGACCCATCGCTGAGTCTTCCTGTACAATAGAATTGCGACAAACTATTGAAGACAGGGGACGTAAACGATGAGCCACTATCACCATCTTAATCCATATGAACGAGAAATCATACTTAAAAATGTTGTTTTGGGTCGCCCCATTCGTTCGATTGCCACCCAATTAGGAAGACCTCCATCCACAATCAGTCGTGAATTGAAACGAAATCAACAGGGTGATGGTACATACTCGTCCGTACAGGCCGAGGAAAAGTACCATGCACGACGCGAAGGATGTTGCCGCCAACCTCTACTGGCTAATCCGGAACTTCACG
>NZ_JFZC01000099.1 GCF_000648615.1 Sporolactobacillus terrae DSM 11697
TCCATTCAAAAAATCAAGTGAAATCAGGTTGGCTGCATCCTGGTGAGCAAAATCCCGAAAAAACGGCAAGCGGTGAATAATTCAGGATTATGGTTGTAGACGATCAACCGGGTATCCGGATGCTGCTTCACGAAGTTTTTGAAAAGCAAGGCTATCAAGTGCTGACTGCTGAGAGCGGCAACAAGGCGTTGAAGCTGCTTAGGGAAGCACACCCGCAGCTGGTTTTGCTGGATATAAATATGTCAAAGATGAACGGATTGGAACTTATGGATGCCATGAAAAGCGTCAAATCGGATGTGAAAGTGATGATTATGACCGCTTATGAAGAAAATGAACTGGTCCGTCAGGCTTTGAAAAACGGCGCTATCGCTCATTTTAAAAAGCCATTTGATCTTCAAAAATTGATCATTGCTGTAGAAGCCGAATGCTCACAAATCGCATGATCCTCCTGTTATTCTGCAAGTCACTGCGAAAGCCCGGCACAGACATCAAGTGCTTGTTTATGCTATAATGCTCACAGAGCGTTTTGCCGAAAAGAGTTATGCCGACAGCCTAAAAAAGGCGTCATTAATTCGAAACGTTACATATAATGTTCTGTCCGTTTCTTTTCACACCCAAGAAAACCGACTAAATGATTTAAAAGGAAGTATTCTGACCATGGATAAATTGTTAATCGAAGGCGGTTCACGTTTACAAGGCACCGTTCAGATCAGCGGTGCGAAGAACAGTGCGGTCGCATTAATACCGGCCACTATTCTTGCTGATTCACCTGTGACCATTGATCAACTTCCCAATATTTCTGATGTGCGTATCCTGTGCAAACTTTTGCGTGAGATTGGTGGAACGGTGTCTTTTGAAGAACATACATTTGTTGTTGATCCGAGAAACATGGTGGACATGCCACTGCCTAACGGTTCGGTGAAACGGCTAAGGGCATCTTACTATTTAATGGGCGCGATGCTCGGCCGTTTTCATAAAGCGGTGATCGGATTGCCGGGTGGATGTAATCTCGGACCGCGCCCCATCGATCAGCATATTAAAGGCTTTGAAGCATTGGGCGCTAAGGTAACGAATGAACGTGGTGCGATCTATCTGCGTGCAAATTCACTGCATGGTGCGCGCATCTATCTTGATGTGGTCAGTGTGGGTGCGACAATTAACATCATGCTGGATGCCGTGAAAGCCGAAGGGCAAACCATTATCGAGAATGCTGCGAAGGAACCGGAAATTATTGACGTTGCGACGCTTCTAACCAGTATGGGCGCAAAAATAAAGGGAGCGGGGACTGATGTCATCCGCATCGAAGGCGTGCATGAACTTCATGGATGCCGGCACATGATTATTCCTGATCGAATCGAGGCCGGTACGTTCATGGTTGCCGGTGCGGCAGTGTCCGATAACCTGTTGATCGACAATGTAATTCCGCAACATGTGGAGCCACTGACTGCCAAACTTCGCGAAATTGGCGCTGACGTTCAGGTCGGCGAAGATCAGGTGTTTGTATCGCGCAGTCGCATGCCTTTAAAAAGCGCTGATGTCAAAACCTTGGTATATCCCGGATTTCCGACCGACCTTCAGCAGCCGTTGACCAGTCTGTTGACTCAAGCTGAAGGTACAAGCATTATTACCGATACGATTTACGGAGCACGCTTTAAGCATATTGATGAATTACGCCGAATGGGTGCCGATGTCAAAGTTGAAGGACGTTCTGCAATCTTAAGCGGGCCGACACCACTCGAAGGAGCAAAGGTTCGTGCGACGGATTTAAGAGCCGGTGCATCGCTGATTATTGCGGGTCTGATGGCAAGAGGCATTACGGAAATTGTCGGCGTTGAACATATTGATCGCGGTTATGATCATATCATGGAAAAATTACAGGGTGTAGGAGCAAATATCTGGCGGGAGCCGATGCGCGATGAGGAAGCCCGTGAGAGTCTCAAAGAACAAGAATAGGGAAATGAAATCCGCGCCTCATCATACGACGCGGATTCTTTTTTTGCAGATAAAGAAGGTTTATGATTTTGTTTGTGGTACGACGATTCGTGTCATTTCATCAATAAGTCCGTTACAGACACGAAAGCCACCGTATCCTGCGGAAGTAACAACCGCTGTTGCCCGGTTTATCTGATTTGAAAAAGGTGCTCCTTTTTGGTAAAATAATTCAGTTATTTCCACAAAATTTGCACAAAAAGAGGATATGCAGTTGATAAAAAGGGTATAATATGATAATAATGATATAGATAATTTTATAAAAAATTTTAACGGTAAGAAAAAAATATTATATCCTCTACACATAAGAACTGTTACACTGTGCCCATGAACCTGTGAAGGATTTGCCATAAAAAAACGATTTATAAAATGCGCTGCTATTACTTCTTTCCCCTCCTCTTCCTAGTGCACAGTTTCGTGCCATTTCCGGAGTTTTCAATTCATTAACTTGTGTACGACAGTACTTGTCTTGATATAAACCGATTTTAAAAAAGAAAAGTGTGGTGTGAGAATGCCGATTACATTAGCAGAATTAGAAAATATGAAACTCAAAGAATTGTATGAGCATGCGAAGGCGTTTAAAGTCTCTTATTATAGTAAGCTAAATAAAAGGGAACTTATTTTCTCAATATTAAAAAAACAAGCGGAAAAAGACGGCTTGTCACTTATGGAGGGTGTTCTTGAAATCATTCCGAACGAAGGATTTGGTTTCTTGAGGCCGATCAACTACTCACCGAGTTCAGAGGATATCTATATTTCAGCCTCACAAATTCGCCGCTTTGATTTGCGAAATGGTGACAAAGTGACGGGCAAGGTGAGGCCGCCAAAGGAAAATGAACGCTATTTCGGACTCCTCAGGGTTGAAGCGGTTAATGGCGAAAACCCGGATACAGCAAAGGAACGCGTACACTTTCCTGCATTGACACCGCTTTATCCAAATCGACAGATGGTGTTGGAAACAGGAAAAGAAAACTTTTCAACGCGAATTATCGATATGGTGTCACCAGTTGGCTTCGGTCAAAGAGGGATGATTGTTGCGCCTCCGAAAGCAGGAAAGACAACACTTTTAAAAGAAATCGCCAACAGCATCACCATCAACTATCCCGATGTTGAACTCATCGTTTTGCTTGTTGATGAACGTCCGGAAGAAGTGACGGATATTGAACGCTCGGTTAAAGGCGATGTTGTGAGTTCAACGTTCGACGAAGTGCCGGAAAATCATGTTAAAGTTTCAGAATTGGTACTTGAACGAGCCATGCGTCTGGTCGAGCACAAACGTGATGTTGTCATCCTTATGGACAGCTTAACACGCCTTGCACGCGCGTATAACCTTGTGATTCCGCCAAGCGGCAGAACATTGTCCGGTGGTATTGATCCGGCAGCATTCCATAAACCGAAGAAATTCTTCGGTGCGGCGCGCAATATTGAGGAAGGCGGAAGCTTGACCATTCTTGCGACCGCTTTGGTTGACACCGGTTCACGGATGGACGATGTAATCTATGAAGAATTCAAAGGAACCGGCAATATGGAACTGCATCTTGATCGTCGATTGGCTGAACGGAGAATTTTCCCTGCAATCGATATTCGTCGCTCCAGCACGCGTAAGGAAGAATTGCTCGTTAATCGCGACCACTTGGAAAAATTGTGGGCGATGCGTAAAACAATGGATGAATCACAAGAATTTGTGGAACATTTTTACAAACGAATTCGCGAAACCACATCCAACCAAGAATTCTTCGACCTGTTTGAGAAAGAGAAGAAGGGCAGTTTACAAACAAGATAAGCGATTTGTACAACGAGTGAAGCACGCGAATTAACGGTGATTTAAGCAGAACGATCCTTGCAAAGCTTGGGGCAGTCTGATACAATACTCGTTGTGCGTTATACTATAGGACGCAATAAGACTCTGGTTTGAGAGAATAATCAGGGCGTAAAGGAGATGAATGAGATGAAACAAGGCATCCATCCAGACTATCACAAGGTCGTATTTATGGACGCAAGTACGGGCTTTAAATTTTTGAGCGGTTCAACGAAGAAGTCGAATCAAACGGTAAAATGGGAAGATGGCAACGAATACCCATTAATTACAGTCGAAATCAGTTCCGATTCGCATCCATTCTACACCGGCCGTCAGAAATTCGCTGACAAAGGCGGTCGTGTTGATCGGTTTAAACAAAAATACAATCTTAAATAAGATTTATTTTGAAGTCCAGAAAAGAAAAGCGGCATGTTCCGGTGCGATGAATGGCGGTACGGAATTGGCCGTTTTTATTTTTGGCTCTAGTGACGGCCAGGACCTTCATAGATTTTTTTGTGCAGGCAGGAAACTGCCTGTTTTTTCGCAGGTAAAGAAAGAATGTGATTTTTGGTCACGCAAAAGACCGTGCATTAAACGTGTAGCTGCTCGGATCACCCACGGCAAGCGAGTTAACCGAAGCGACGATTCAGGACCGAAAAGACACGGACTCAACCCACATGGCTGGCGATTAACGACCGGGCGTTTTGTACGAGGTTTTTCATAAAACAGGAGGAACATTTTAAAGCGTAAAGGACGGAAAAAAGGATGGCTCAACTTTTCTTTAAATACGGTGCAATGAACAGTGGAAAGTCAATCGAAATTATCAAAGTCGCGCATAATTATGAAGAACAAGGAAAATCGGTGCTTCTTTTTACCTCCGGGATCGATAGTCGGGATGAAGTTGGATCGATCTCGAGCAGGATCGGATTCAAACGTCGGGCAATCCCAATCTTTGATGCTTCGGACGTTTATGCCAAGGTCAGTGATTGCCACCCGCGCCCACACTGCGTACTCATCGATGAAGTTCAATTTTTATCGAAGCGGCATGTGCTGCAGCTGGCGAAGATTGTTGATGAACTATCGATTCCAGTGATGGGATTTGGGCTGAAAAATGATTTTCGCAATGAATTATTTGAGGGAAGCAAATACATGCTTTTGTATGCGGATAAAATTGAAGAAATGAAGACCATATGCTGGTTTTGTGAACGAAAAGCAACCATGAATCTGCGGATTGACGATAATGGAAAGCCGATCTATAGTGGCGATCAGATTCAGATCGGCGGAAATGAAAGGTATTACCCGGTTTGTCGTCACTGCTACACTCATCCGCCTCTATAAGATCTTGAACACGTTTTGACCATAAAAAGCTAGCTATAATATAATAAAGGGAACGAAAACGGATCGGCTGCGCGCGATGCAGCATGATGGGGTGGATGAAATGTTCGAACGGTTGCAGTCCATTGAGGACCGCTATGAAAAAGTGAATCAGATGCTTGCAGATCCTGAAGTGATCAATGATCCGGCAAAACTGCGCAAATATTCGAAAGAACAATCGGACTTGCAAGAAGTGGTTACGGTGTACCGTAGCTACAAGCAATCCGCTGCTGAACTTGCCGATGATAAGACGATGCTTGATGAACCAATGGATGCCGGCATGAAAAAAATGGTTGCTGATGAAATCAATCGTCTTGAAAAGGAACAAGAAACGCTTCGAGAACAATTGAAGCAGCTGCTTATTCCGAAGGATCCTAATGATGACCGAAACGTCATTTTGGAAATTCGCAGTGCTGCCGGAGGGGACGAGGCTGCGCTTTTTGCCGGTGATTTATTGCGCATGTATTCCCGCTATGCGGAGCAGCAAAACTGGAAAACGGAAATTATTGATGCCAGCCCTAATGAAATCGGCGGTTATAAAGAAATTGTCTGCATGATCTCAGGTAAAGGTGCTTTTTCAAAACTGAAATATGAGAATGGAGCACATCGCGTGCAACGCGTTCCGGAAACCGAATCGGGCGGTCGTATACATACGTCAACAGCAACGGTTGCTGTTTTGCCGGAAGCGCGTGACGTTGAGATTGAACTGAATGATAAGGATATTCGTGTTGATCGCTTTGCCTCAAGCGGCCCGGGTGGTCAAAGTGTCAATACGACGATGTCTGCCATTCGGCTGACGCATCTTCCTACAGGTATTGTGGTTTCATGCCAAGAAGAACGCTCTCAGATCAAAAATAAGGAAAAAGCGATGAAGGTACTGCGTGCCCGCGTCTACGACAAATATCAGAAGGAAGCTCAGGCGAAATACGATTCGAACCGCAAAATGGCGGTTGGAACGGGTGATCGATCTGAACGGATTCGGACCTACAACTTTTCACAAAACCGTGTGACCGATCATCGAATCGGGCTAACGATTCATCAGCTGGATCAAGTGCTGAACGGGAAACTGAATGAAATCATTCAAGCGCTGATTCTGCATGATCAGGAAAAGAAAATCGAACAGGCGGATGCAAGGTGAAGGAACTGAGATACGAAGTGTTGAAATGGGCCGCTGATCTGTTAACTGCACATCATCGTGATGCAAATATCGGCGAACTTTTGCTTCAAGCACGATTAGGCCTCACGCGCACCGACTTAATCACAGGGCTTCGCGAACCCATTGCAAGCAAGGATGCTGAGTGGTTGCGTCGCAGCGTGGAGGAACACGTCTATAAAGGAACGCCGCTTCAATACATGTTGGGCTGTGCCCCCTTCTATGGGCGGTCCTTTAAAGTGAACGCTGATGTGTTAATTCCCCGCCAGGAAACAGAAGAACTGGTATGGCGAGTTGGTGAATGGGCCAAACGTTATGCACCGGATCTTGATCATCCGGCAGTCTGTGATATCGGCACGGGAAGCGGAGCGATAGCTGTTACGCTTGGCTTGGAACACCCGGACTGGCGAATCACGGCAGTCGATCTGTCTGAAAAAGCGCTGGACGTCGCACGTGAAAATGCAGATGATCTAGGCGCACAGATTGTATTCTGCCCGGGGGATTTGCTTTGCCCGCTGATTCATCAGCCTTTTGATATTCTTGTATCCAATCCACCCTATATCACAAAGCAAGAAATGGGTGGCCTCGATGATACGGTGCGCGACTATGAGCCGCATTTAGCACTTTACGGAGGAAATGACGGTTTGGATTGCTACCGCAAGATCATCGCCGACATGCCATTGATTTTTAGCGGAAGGTCTGTGTTTATTGCAGCGTTTGAGATCGGTGCCACTCAGGGAAACGCTGTTGCCGATCTGATCCGAAGGGCATTTCCTAATCAAATCGAAGCACTCTCTATTGAAAAAGATATCTCTGGACATGACCGTAACATCATGGTCGTGCTTCAAACAAAACAGGGGTAATTTTTACTTCGATGTTTAGTCTCGTTCAATCCTGTCCACAATGAGTGACAGGGAGGCGGGCGTCATGAGAAAACCATGGATCTTAATGCTCTTATTAACTATTAATCTTGTATTTGTATTTTTTTTCTGGCAATACAGCACGGCTAAAGCAGATGAGAAGGGACCGATTCCAAGTGGTGCGATTCGCCTGCGTATTTTGGCAAACAGCGATTCGCCTGCCGATCAAGCGGTGAAACGGCAGATCCGCAATGCAGTCAATGCACAGATCACAACTTGGGTTCAGGACTTGAAGTCAACCAATGAAGCCAAACGTGTGATTCGCGCGCATATGCCGCAGCTGAATCGTACGGTCAAGCAAGCATTAAAGAAAGCCCATGCGGACAGCACATATAAAATAAAATTAGGGCAAGCCGAGTTCCCAACCAAGATGTATGGAACCTTTGTTTACCCGGCAGGAAAATATGATGCGCTAGTGATTACATTAGGTGATGGTCGCGGTGCCAATTGGTGGTGCGTGCTTTTCCCGCCCCTTTGTTTTCTGGATTTTTCAAACAGCGATGCAGCAGCAAAAAACAATGCCTCGACAGAGCGTACAGCGTCTGATCAAGATGGGGCAAAACAAACCGTTAAGACAACAAGGCCGACGAGCGAGGATGCTGCGCAGCAGACTGAGAAACCAGAAAAGAAGGCCGTTGAATCTGACGACCAGGAGGTTCAGGTGCATTCATTTGTTGTTGATTTCTTCACCGGTGTGTGGCGTTCGATCGCTGGGTAAAAGCGTTGCGCATGGCTTGTCACCATGTTATGGTGTATACGGAACGAAATGAGGTCGGACGGAAGCCGGTTTCATTTGAACGGAATAGTTAATGAAGAAGGGGAAACGAAAATGGCAGAAACGCAAGTGTGGCGGGTAGACCCGAATGCCCCCGACCTTGAACATACGCCTCAAATCCAAGCAGCAGCGGAGAAATTGGTACAGGGAGAAATTGTCGCTTTTCCAACGGAGACGGTATACGGGTTAGGAGGAAATGCAAAGTTACAAGATTCAGTGCGGAAAATTTATGAAGCCAAAGGGCGACCGAGTGATAATCCATTAATTGTGCATGTTGCAAACCTGGAGCAAGTTCGTGAAATCTGTACGGAGATCCATCCGGTTGCTCAGAAATTGATCCATGCTTTTTGGCCGGGACCGCTCACTCTGGTTTTGCCATCACGGGGGACCGTATCAAACGCGGTGACAGCAGGTTTGTCAACGGTTGCCATACGTATGCCGAGTCATCCGGTAGCAAGAGCTGTGATTTCGGCGTCAAATTTACCGATTGCCGCACCTTCGGCAAATCGTTCGGGACGGCCGAGTCCAACGCAGGCAGAACATGTTTTCCATGATTTGGATGGACGTATTGCCGGAATCTTGGATGGCGGAGAAACCGGCGTTGGCGTTGAGTCGACTGTTGTGGATTGTACGACGACACCGATCACGATTCTTCGTCCGGGCGGGATTACGAAAGAGCAGTTGATTGAAGTCGTCGGACCAGTTTCTGATGATCCGGGTCTTGTTCGTTCAGATCAGGCTCCGAAAGCCCCGGGTATGAAATATAAGCATTATGCACCATCGGCGACCATGTATTTAGTACCTGCGGGAGAATCGCGCATACGCGAACTTATTTCCTCAGAAAAAGCCAAGGGTCGTCGTGTCGGCGTATTAACGACTGAAGAGAAACAGGGCGGTTATCCTGATGCGGATGTTTTACTCGTGTGCGGGCGTCGCAGTGAACCGTCGACGGTCGCCCATCATCTTTTTGATGTCTTGCGTCATTTCGATCAAAAAAAGGTCGATGTCATATTCAGTGAAACGTTTGATCAGAAAGGGATCGGTAAAGCGGTGATGAACCGTCTGTCCAAAGCAGCCGGAGGACGCATCCTTGACTAGTCCTCATACTTATGTTTGAAGTCGACCATGTTTTTATATGAGGAAAACAAGAGGGGGTCTCTATGAGGCGCCCTCTTCATTCATTGCTTCAAAACAAACGATTCGGGGAACCGTTGCAGCGCACTTAATTTTTGAACATGCGCCTGTTCGTTCATCCTTCTATTTCTGTAAGGACATGCATAGATTGTCCATATGGGCGAGAGGGGGAACGAATGTGGCAGAGCATCTAATCAGCCAGGGATTGGCGCTTTCTGTTATGGCGATTGCACTGGGTATGGATGCATTTTCAGTATGTGTTGGCATGGGCATGACCGTTTTTCGGCTGCGCCGCGCTGCATGGACCGGTATGTGGATCGGTCTTTTTCACATGCTTATGCCGCTCATTGGCATGATCCTTGGCCAGCTGCTTTCCACCCGCTTTGGTGAAATTGCAGAAATGGCTGGAGGTCTGTTGTTGCTCTTGATCGGTTTTCAAATGATTTTGTCGCTCATGCGTACAAAGGATAGCCGCAATGAATTCGTCTATGTATCCGATGCAAGCATGCTTTTGTTTGCCTTCAGTGTCAGCATTGACAGTTTTTCTGTGGGACTGAGCATGGGCCTGTTTGGGGCGGAGATGCTGGCTGCCATCCTTTTGTTTGGCTGTGCCAGTATGATTATGGCATGGAGCGGTTTCTACATTGGGCGAAAGACGGGTCGCTATTTTGGAAAATATGGGGAAGCACTTGGCGGCATTATTTTATTTCTTTTTGGACTGAAAATTTTGCTCCATTTTATGCTATAGACTAACGTATTCTCTTATATTTCTACACATTATTTCCCAGGGAATGATAAATGAGCAGAATGGTGTCACAATCTGTGCATGATTCGGATTTGAACAGCACAACCTGCTATAATAGCAGGTATAAAAGGCATATTATTTTGCTCAAGGAAGGCTAATGCGATGGAGACACTTAATCAACAAATCGTGCAATCGATGGATAAAGCGCTACAGGATTTGAATCAGGTCATGACGTTCAATGCACGGACCCTTCTGGTAATCGGCTGCAGTACAAGCGAAGTGCTGGGAAAGCAGATCGGCACATCGGGTTCTGAAAATGCTGCTGCCTCAATTTACGCGGCGCTAAAAAGCTGCCATCAGCAAACCGGTGTCCATTTTGCATTTCAATGCTGCGAGCATTTGAATCGCGCGCTTGTCATTGAGCGCGCCGTTGCCGAGAAGCGCAATTATGATGAGGTAACGGTACGTCCGATTCGTCATGCGGGCGGTTCAATGGCGACATACGCCTACGATCACCTGCCTGACCCGATCGTTGTCGAATTCATTCATGCGGATGGCGGACTGGATATCGGCGATACACTGATCGGGATGCACTTGAAACATGTGGCTATTCCGGTACGCGGCACCATTCGTTCAATTGGTCAGGCACATCTGGTTATGGCACGTACGCGGCCGAAATTAATTGGCGGTGAAAGAGCGATCTATTCGATTCGCGAAAAAGTGGAACAGGATTAAGACAAGGAAACTGCTTCTCCAGATCAACCGGAAGAGCAGTTTTTTGCTGATAAATGCTGTGAACGTAAAAGAGAGAGCGGTACGTGCAAGCGATAGGACAGCTTGTTTCCAATCAAGGGGGCGGTCGCTCGTTTAGAAAATCATGTTATTTTTTACGGGACTGAGAGTGGGTTTCCGGTGTCAGTGTTTTGCCGGATGTATGAGTTTTACCGCTTTAGCGAACAGATCGAAATTAGCCATGAGAACGTGATGTGCGGACCGGAAATTCAGTTGTGCTTAATCTTTGATTTGTCAGTTTTAATTCGCTTTTTTTTGATAAAATGTGATAAACTTTATTTGAATCAGACTTGAGAGGAGCTGCACGTATTTCATGAAGGGGATTAAAGCGAACGATCCTGAACTGTTTCAAGCGATTGAGAAAGAATTAGGAAGGCAAAGAAATAAAATTGAATTAATTGCGTCGGAAAACTTTGTCAGTACGACGGTACTTGAAGCGGCGGGCTCGGTTCTTACGAACAAATATGCGGAAGGTTACCCGGGCCATCGTTATTACGGCGGCTGCGAATATGTGGATATCGTAGAGGACTTAGCCAGAGACCGGGCACTTAAGCTGTTTGGCGGCGAACATGTGAATGTTCAACCGCACTCGGGTGCTCAGGCCAATATGGCTGTATACGAAACGATTTTGAAACCCGGCGATACAGTTCTTGGAATGAAACTTGCCCATGGCGGGCACCTGACACACGGAAGTCCGGTTAACTTTAGCGGACAGCTCTACAACTTTGTGGATTACGGTGTAACAAAAGAAACACAAACGATTGATTACGATGAAGTGGACAAGCAGGCACAACACTACAAGCCGAAATTGATCGTTGCCGGAGCGAGTGCTTATCCTCGTGTCATTGATTTTAAACGATTCCGCGAGATCGCCGACCGTGTCGGTGCTTACCTGATGGTCGACATGGCGCATATCGCCGGATTGGTTGCGGCAGGCCTTCATCCAAGCCCGATTCCTTATGCGGACTTTGTGACGACAACGACGCACAAGACTCTGCGCGGTCCGCGTGGCGGTATGATTTTCTGCAAGAAAGAATTTGCAAAGAAATTGGATAAAGCGATTTTTCCAGGCATCCAGGGTGGTCCCTTAATGCACATCATTGCAGCGAAGGCCGTTGCACTCGGTGAAGCACTGAAGCCCGACTTCAAAGCCTACGCAGCTCAGATTATCGCTAATGCTAAGGCATTTGCCGAAACACTGCAGCAGCAGGGGATTGATCTTGTTTCGGGCGGTACCGACAACCATTTAGTACTCGTCGACGTGCGCAACCTTGGGATTACAGGCAAGAAGGCGGAAGCCGTGCTGGACAGCATCGGGATTACAACGAATAAAAATGCAATTCCTTTTGATCCGGAGAAGCCGTTTGTGACGAGTGGTGTACGTATGGGAACGCCAGCCGTGACAACGCGCGGATTTAAAGAGAATGATCTAAAAGAAGTTGCGTTGATCATCGCAATGGCACTGAAAGATCCGGATAATCAAGAAACATTAACAGCAGCAGCTGAGCGCGTGCGTGCACTGACTGAGAAACACCCACTTTACGCCGAGGGTACGGGTGCATTCGCTTAAATTGGAGCAAGCTTGTTTATGGGGAGATCTGATTCTCCCTTTTTGTATGACCAAAAATACACATGCTGACGATCGTTTAAAATGGAGGCTTATAAATGGGTAAGTTAGTCGTATTGAATCATCCGTTGATTCAACATAAATTGACAATGATTCGTGATTACAGGACGGGAACAAAGGCATTTCGCGAACTGGTTGATGAAGTTGCAACACTGATGGCCTTTGAAATTACACGTGATCTTGCTTTAAAGGAAGTTGAAGTGGAAACGCCGGTCGCAAAGGCGAAGGCCTATGAAATCGCCGGCAAAAAAATGGGGATTATTCCAATCCTTCGTGCAGGGCTCGGTATGGTTAACGGTGTTCTGCAACTGATTCCGGCTGCGAAAGTCGGGCACGTTGGTTTGTACCGTGATCCAAAGACGTTGAAGCCGGTTGAATATTATGTGAAGCTTCCTGCCGATATCTCTGAGCGTGATTTAATTGTTGTTGATCCAATGCTCGCTACCGGGGGATCAGCCGCAGCTGCGATCACTTCATTGAAACAGCGAGGCGGCGTGAACATTAAATTGATGTGCCTGATTGCTGCTCCGGAAGGGGTTAAAGCGGTGCAAAATGAGCATCCGGATGTCGATATTTATCTTGCGGCACTCGATGAAAAATTAAATGAACACGGGTACATCGTTCCGGGACTCGGCGATGCCGGCGATCGTCTGTTCGGCACAAAATAAAGAAACGGATTTTCTCTCCGAAAAGCTCAGAAATAAAGTTTCGGAAGCCCCTATATGATGTGAGAATAATTTTCATTGTTGGTGATTTGTCACAATTGAGGTATGCTGCCGTTCGCAAAAATGATTAAAATTCTAGTTATAAGGAAATGCTCATATGGTGAGTGTTTATTTTTAGATTTTTCAGTCAATGAATAAAATCACCTTTTCTTGCTTAAATATTGCATAAAGATAGCGCTTTCGTTAAAATATAAAAGAAGTGTCCATTCTGTGAACGCCCACCATAAATACGAGTAGTAAAACGATTTCTTTTTATTTAGGGAACGCTAATTTGTGAACAATTGATGACTGACTCCAGTTCTTCGTCATTGGGTTCGAATGACTAATTGTTAGGCATATCATAATCAGAAATAACCGATCAGCACTTCTAAGTTATTTCAGAGGAGGGCTTTTTATGGAGCCGAAGAAAAAACCTAACAATTTGCAGATCGCTGCAGCAGTCAGTGCTATGGGCTTTGAAATTTTTTCATTCATTATCATTGGCGCACTTGGCGGGAACTATCTCGATGAAAAATTTGGAACAGGGCATTTGTGGCTGCCGATTTGTGCAGTCGCCGGCTTTTTTGCGGGAATGATCAGCTGTTTCTATACGTTGAAATCCTTAACAAAGGAATGATTCGCAGTGAAATCAGTGATGGAATGGTTTTCGCATGTTCTGCTGATCATCACGATTGTTTATATCTTTTTGTTTGGATTAATCTGGTTTTACGAACCGGTGAGAGCGCTGGCCAGCGGCTTTCTCCTCGGCGGATTAATCAGTTTATATAATGTTTTTCACTTAGCATTTCGCTTAAAGATAGCCGGACTTCGAGCTCAATCAGGTGCCCGCAAATTAGCGGGATTACATATGACTGTTCGTATACTCATGATTGTTTTCGGTGTACTGATCGTCTATCGTTTCTCGACCCGTATTGACTATCGATCTTTTGTGCTGTCACTTTTGTTTGGCTATCTCATGCTTGTGACGGTGATGAGCTATTATTATTTGAGAGGCAAAGGCTCGACATCTTCGGAGGAAGGGGGGGAGATTTATGGATCTGACTCCGAAAGTGAAATTTCTCGGAATGACCTTTGATGTCACGTTGATGATTGGGTCAGTTGTTTCCGCGTTAATCGTCATGCTGATTGTGTTCTTACTATCCCGCCGTTTGTCCGTGCGGCCCAGCGGACGACAAAATGTCATGGAATACATTATTGACTTTATCAGCGGGATAACCGGGATGATGCTTGAGAAGAAAGAGTCGGCACGCTATTTAAGTTTTGCACTGTCTACTTTTCTTTTCATCCTTGTGGCAAACATGCTGGGTGTCATTGTGATGATCACGGCACAGGCACATGGCCCAATTCCGTCGCTTGGCATCACGGCAGCTGATTTAAAAATGACGGATACAGTCAGCTGGTTCAAATCGCCAACGTCGGACATCAATGTTACCGTGGCGATGGCCGGCGCAATCTTTCTTTACTCACATTTTGCCGGCATTGCCAAAAGTCCGCTTGGCTATTTGCAGCACTATGTCAAACCGTACTGGTGGATGCTTCCGATCCATATTATCGATGAAGTATCGAAACCGGCAACACATGCTTTGCGGCTTTGGGCAAATATCTTCGCCGGCGAAGTTCTAATCCTTATTCTTCGTGAAGGAATGTTTTATTTAACCGGTGTACCGCTGTTTGCCTGGATGGGATTTTCACTGTTCGTCGGATGTATTCAGGCGTACATTTTCACCGTACTGGCAATGGTGTACATCGCTCAAAAGGTGGGAGAGGTATAATGCCTTGTGCAAACAGGCCCTCAAACCTGCCGCTGTTGGTTAAAAACATAGATAAACTAGGAGGAATCTTGTTATGAGTTTAGCAGTTCTAGCTGGTGGTATCATGATCGCATTTGGTGCGCTTGCAGCAGGTATCGGTAACGGTATTCTGTTCAGCCGCTATTTGGAAGGAATTGCCCGTCAACCGGAAGCTCAGGGTACTTTATTTGGACAATCCATGATCGGCCTTGGTCTTGTTGAAGCCCTGCCAGTTATCTCGATTGCATTTGGTATTCTCGTGCTTTTCGGTATTATTGGGTGAGCTTGCCCCTTTTCTTCGTAAGAAATTGGTGAGGAAATCTGTAGATTGAAAGGAGTGGCAAGAGCTGTGCTGTCATTTTCTATTGGAAATATCCTTTTCCAGCTGATCGTTTTCATTCTGTTGATGATTTTTGTAGCGTATGTCGGTGTACGACCGGTCGTTGCAATCATGGAAAAGCGAAAAAAATACATTAACAGTCAGATTGACGGAGCAGAAAAAAACCGTCAAGATGCTGAAGCTTACTTAACAGAACAGAAGTCGGAAGTAGAGCGTATCCGTAACGAAGCGCATGGTATTCTTGAACAGGCGAAAACTCAGGCCAATGCCGAAGCCAAGGCTGTTCTAGAATCAGCGAAAAAGCGTGCCGATCTAATGGTTAAAGATGCTCAAGAAGAAATCAGCCTTGAGAGAGAAAAGGCAATTTCCGCCATTCGTGACGAAGTCGCCGACCTTTCGGTTCTGCTTGCATCGAAAGTACTTGAGAAGGAAATCAATCCGAATAATTATTCAAAAGAGATTGACCAGTTAATAAAGCAAGTGGGGAATCAGCGATGAGCGAAATCGTAGCGAACCGTTATGCACAAGCCCTCTTTGAAGTTGCTGAAGAACGTGATCTCATTGATACGATCGAATCTCAGTTGCAATTCGTTGCAGAAAGTCTCTATGAGCATGAAGATTTGAGACGTGTATTAATGCATCCTCAAGTAAGCAGCAATAATAAAAAGGAACTTGTGCAGAAGTTATTTGAGAATCAGGCAGGTGTTGAAGTCCTTAATCTTCTGAGGCTGCTTATCGATCGCAAGCGTGAAGCCATCATTGATGAAGTGCTTGAAGCCTATACGCACAAGGCGAATGAAAAGCGAGGCATACTCGACGTCACAATCACTACAGCCGCTTCATTAAGTAACCAGGAACAACAGGATTTAGCGAAACGGCTTGGTGATTCGCTCGGTAAAAAGTTGAGTATCCATGCGAAGGTTGACAAGTCAATCATCGGAGGCATTCAGTTGCGCATCGGCGACCGTCTCTACGACGGATCAATTGCCGGCAAGCTGGCAGGCTTCAAACAGGAGATTAAAGTAGGGAGACAGGGGTGAAAATATCGTGAGCATTAAAGCGGAAGAAATCAGCTCATTGATTAAACAGCAGATTGAAAATTATCAATCCACCGTTGAAGTGAGCGAAGTCGGCACCGTCATCACTGTCGGCGACGGAATCGCCCGCGTCCACGGCCTTGACAGTGTTATGTCGGGCGAGCTTGTCGAATTTTCTAACGGCGTCCTTGGTATGGCTCAAAACCTTGAAGAGGACAATGTCGGAATCGTCATTCTCGGCCCTTTTACAGATATTCATGAAGGCGATCCGGTAAAACGTACGGGTCGAATTATGCAAGTGCCCGTTGGTGAAGCATTGCTGGGCCGGGTAGTCAACCCACTTGGTCAGCCAATCGACGGAAAGGGACCTATTGTCACAGACAAATCCCGTCCGGTTGAGCGCAAAGCTCCGGGTGTCATGGATCGTAAATCCGTATTTGAACCGATGCAAACCGGTATCAAAGCGATTGATTCGATGATTCCAATCGGACGCGGTCAGCGTGAGTTAATTATCGGTGACCGTCAAACTGGTAAAACGGCGATTGCGATCGATACGATCATTAACCAGAAGGACCAAGACGTTATCAGTATCTACGTTGCGATTGGTCAAAAGGAGTCAACGGTTGCCGGTGTGGTAAATACACTGAAAGCATACGGCTGCATGGAAAACACAATTGTTGTGTCTGCTGGTGCTTCTGAACCGGCTCCATTGCTGTACCTTGCACCTTATGCCGGCGTTACAATGGGTGAAGAGTTTATGTACAACGGCAAACATGTATTGATTATCTATGACGATCTGTCCAAACAAGCGGCGGCATATCGTGAACTTTCCTTGCTGCTTCGTCGTCCGCCGGGCCGTGAAGCATTCCCGGGCGACGTTTTCTATCTACACTCAAGACTGCTGGAACGTGCAGCGAAACTGAGTGACAAGTTAGGCGGCGGTTCAATTACTGCTTTGCCGATTATTGAAACGCAGGCCGGGGATATTTCAGCCTACATTCCGACCAACGTTATTTCTATTACCGATGGACAGATCTTCTTGGAATCGAACTTGTTCTATTCCGGTATTCGTCCGGCGGTTGATGCGGGTACGTCAGTATCCCGTGTCGGTGGAGCTGCTCAGATCAAAGCGATGAAGAAAGTTGCCGGAACCTTGAAGCTTGACCTTGCTTCTTACCGAGAACTGGAAGCATTTGCTCAGTTTGGGTCTGATCTTGACAAGGCAACGAAAGCAAAGCTTGATCGAGGCGCGCGCACGGTTGAAATTTTGAAGCAAGATTTGCACAACCCGTATCCGGTTGAAAAGCAAGTTGCTGTTCTTTATGCGCTAACCAAGGGCTTTATCGACGATGTCGCGATTTCGGATGTGAAACGTTTCGAAAAAGAATTACTTGCTTATTTGGAACAATCCGATAAGGGAATTCTTGAAACAATCCGTAAAACAAAACAGCTGCCGGATGATCAAAAATTTGCAGCGGCCATTACCGCATTCAAAAAGACATTTGTTCCTTCAAAAGCTGAATAAGCCGAGGAATAAGGATAGGTCGAAAGAACGCACATTCTTCTGAAGATCGGTCTGTCCTGATGGAAAATGTGCTGCATCCCATCGGGCGGGCTTTCAAGGGTGGTGAACGAACATGCCTTCAATGCGTGACATAAAGGAAAAAATCGCATCGACAAAACAGATGCGTAAAATTACCAAAGCAATGCAGATGGTTGCGGCGGCAAAATTGAATCGTGCCCAATCGGCCGCTGAGGATTATGCCGCTTACGCTGATAAACTGCACGAAGTTGTGGCAAGTATCGCGAGCACCATGTCAAAAGGAGCAAGCAGCAAACATCCTATGCTTGCTGCCCGGCCGGTAAAAAAGACGGCTTATCTGGTCATTACTGAGAGTCGCGGTCTTGCCGGCGCTTATGACAGTACTGTATTGAAATACGTACAGAACTTGATTCGCGAAAAGCATCAATCAAAAGATGAGTACACAATCATCGTTACAGGAAAAGTCGGTCTGAACTTCTTTACGAAGCGCGGATATCCCGTGGCATTCAGCAAAGCCGATGTTCCGGATGATCTTACTTTTGATAATATACTGGCATTTGCCAAACAAGCGGTTTCCTTGTTCAATAAGAAGGAAATTGACGAGCTCCACTTGGTCTACAACCATTTTGTCAATGCCATTTCTCAAACACTGGTAGATAAACAGCTGCTTCCATTGACAAATCTTGAGCATGCGCCGGCACAAAAAGTGTCGTATGTCTACGAGCCTGATGAAGATGAAGTGCTGACAGACCTCCTGCCGCTTTACGCTCAAGGGCAGATCTACGGCGCACTGCTTGACGCAAAAGCTGCCGAGCAAGCAGCGCGAATGACTGCGATGCGAAGCGCATCGGATAATGCAAGTGATATCATTGATCGCTTGTCTCTGTCTTATAACCGTGCACGTCAGGCTGCCATTACTCAGGAAATCACAGAGATTGTTGGCGGCGCTGCCGCACTTGAATAATTCTTTGCACGACTAGCTGATGGGAGGTAGTTTAATGAACAAAGGGTATATCACTCAGGTCATGGGTGCCGTTGTCGATGTTAAATTTGAACGCGATCACCTTCCTGAAATATATAATGCTCTGACCGTAAATTATAAAGCTCAATCCTCCAACGAAGCAGATATTCATCTGACTCTGGAGGTTGCGTTACATCTCGGTGATGACTCGGTCCGTACCATTGCCATGGACTCTACCGATGGTCTTGTACGCGGTATGGAAGCCAACGATACCGGTGCACCAATTTCAGTTCCGGTCGGGGACGCAACACTTGGCCGCGTCTTTAATGTACTTGGTGATGCAATAGATGGAAAACCGGTTGCACCGGAAGTTGAAAAGCATGCCATTCACAGAGATCCGCCGAAGTTCTCTGAACTTTCAACGAAAACAGAAGTGCTGGAAACAGGAATTAAAGTTATCGACTTGCTGACCCCTTATATTAAAGGTGGAAAGATCGGTTTGTTCGGCGGTGCCGGAGTCGGTAAAACCGTCCTAATTCAGGAACTGATTCACAACATTGCCGAAGAACACGGCGGTGTGTCTGTATTTGCAGGTGTCGGTGAACGAACGCGTGAAGGGAACGACCTATACTTTGAAATGACCGAATCAGGAGTTATCAAGAAAACGGCGATGGTGTTCGGTCAGATGAACGAGCCGCCGGGTGCGCGTATGCGTGTTGCGTTGTCCGGACTGACCATGGCGGAGTACTTCCGTGATGTTGAAGGGCAAGACGTACTGCTCTTCATTGACAACATCTTCCGTTTCACTCAAGCAGGTTCCGAAGTATCTGCACTGCTTGGCCGTCTGCCGTCTGCCGTTGGTTATCAGCCAACGCTGGCGACGGAAATGGGCCGTCTGCAGGAACGCATTACCTCAACGAAAAAAGGTTCCGTTACATCGATTCAGGCCGTTTATGTGCCTGCCGATGACTACACCGACCCAGCGCCGGCAACAACGTTCTCGCACCTTGATGCAACGACAAACCTTGAACGTTCATTGACTCAGATTGGTATTTATCCGGCCGTTGATCCACTTGCCTCGACATCGCGTGCGTTAAGCCCGGATGTTGTTGGAGAGGAACATTACGAAGTTGCCGAGCGCGTCCAGATGACGCTTCAGAAATATCGTGAACTGCAAGATATTATCGCAATTCTCGGTATGGATGAACTTTCAGATGAGGATAAATTGACGGTAAGTCGTGCGCGCCGTATCCAATTCTTCTTAGGTCAGAACTTCCACGTTGCCGAACAGTTCACCGGTGTGCCTGGATCTTACGTGACGGTTGAAGAGACCATCAACGGATTTAAGGGTATTCTCGATGGAAAATACGACGACGTTCCAGAAGAAGCATTCCGAAACACAGGAACGATCGAGGATGTATTGGAAAGAGCGAAGCAACTGGTTTAATGAGCGTTTGAATCGCTCGAACCTTATGAAGGGGGCTGGCTGATGAGTACGGTGCATACGGATATCGTCACACCTGCGGGCAAGGTTTATGAGGGCGACGTACATATGGTATGTGTGCGTTCCAAGGATGGTGAACTTGGCATATTGCCAAATCATTTGCCAATCGTTGCTCCACTCGAAATTGCGCTTGTTCGTTTGAAACATGAAGACGAAAAAATCGTCGACTATGTGGCCGTTCATGGCGGATTCATTCAAGTGAGCCGAAAAAGCATTACCATTTTGTCGGAAGCTGCCGAATTAAAAGCCGACATTGATGTGGCACGTGCAAAAAAGGCAAAAGCTGAAGCGGAAGAACAGCTGAGTACGCTTCATAAAACGTCACAGGGTTATGAAGAAGCGCGCTTGAAGCTGAAACGTTCTGAACTTCGCCTGTCCACCGCAGCCATCGATGATTCAATTCCAGAAGCATAAATCAAGCAATCAAACAGTGCTTATGAAAAAGACTTTCCCAATTGACTGGGAGAGTCTTTTTTGCAAGTCAATAAATATGTGATTTTACCCCGTCTTTCAAGCCAATAGACCCGTATCTTGGCTATGAAACGAAGCGGAGGTGCTCTGGCGCCAGCGGGATCACGCTTTGTTGATGCGTGCCAGCAAGGCCCTGCAGATTCCTACCTGCCTGAGGAGGCTCGTGGTGCGCCTGCGGCAAGCGAGTAACTGAAGTGTCATTCAAGCCCAAGATCAATCAATGAAAGCCACCGCGTCCTATAACTTTCTGAAATTTATTTTGACTTAAATGGCGCTGTCATTGATCGGAAAATACTGAAAAAACTTTTAATGAAAAAAAAGTAGTCAATTATAAAAAACGGCGGTAAAATAAACTTTGACAGAACAGATTATTGTTATATTAAAAACATGTTACAAAATCATTACAAATAAGGGGATGGATGCACAATCTGTTATTCCTAAACGAAAATTATAAATTGCGTAGGGATAAGAGAACCGGTGTTACATATAAGACTACAGGCGGTGGCTTCGATTGATTGAGAATTCCGGCCTTTTGGCTTTGATCAGTATTGTTGCTCAATTGCTTTTTTTTGCACTGACATGGTGGGCACTTCAATCTGTAAAATTTGAGGCGGTTTTTCGTCATGCAAAGAGCTTACAAGCGAGAATTTTATATGTGCTTTTGGCAATTGCCATTAGCTACCCGGTAACGAAATTTTTTCTTGATTATGTGAACTGGTCCTTAATTTTACCGCAAATTTACGATTGAATTTTCATTGGTTGATGGTGCAAATTCAGTCTGAATATGACGAAAAGTTCCACGTATGCTGCTCTTCGGCTTCAGGTAATACTGAAGACAAGGGAGAGGGGCGGATTTTATGAAACGGAACATTTTGTTTGGCATTATTTTCTTATTACTGGTTTTATGGATCATGCAATTTCGCCAAGACCGAGTAGCTGCAGAAGCGAATCAATCGCGCTTTGAAGCGTTGAATCGGGTGTCGTTATTTGCACGTACGTTGAAAGCGCAGCATGCACAGATTACGGGCTGGAACGTTTACGCGCGTGAGACTCAGAATGCTCATGCATCAAAGCTGCAAGTGCAGAAGGATGCAGCGACCATTCAAGCGAAATTGGATGATTACAAGTGGCAGGTGATGCCTGCTCGGGACGGCGCGTTTGGCTGGGTTGGGATAAAGAAAGCGAAACTCGGGCACGCGCAGTGGCGTATTCGCTACATCGCTTATCCAAATGGGAACAGTTACCAGACCGTCATTCTTTACCAAGGAAATGGAAAATCATTTATACCGGCGCAATGGGGAGCCATAAGAGACGAAATGAGTGCGGAAATGGCGCGTGTTTTTAATGGTCAAGAGCACTTATACTCTTGTGTAAGCGCATCTCGCAATGATAAAATGAAACGTACCTTGCTTGAAGAAGGAAAACGGTATCTTAAGCTTTTTTCAGCTGTTCCTGTTGAGCAACTGCAAGAAAAAACCTTTGTATCGATATCAGCATATAATGGGGCATGGAACAATGCCATTGACACTTCGAAAAAAAAGATGAACATTCAGGCAGCCTTGAGAAATGATGGAGACCGGACCATTATTGTCCTTGGCTCACCGATCATTACGGTGGAATACTAATCAGGAAAGATTTCCAGTGATCGTAATGATTCAATTCAACAATAGACGCGGCACGGAAGAATGTTCCGGATCGAGCGAAGAGATAATTGGACGCGGAGGGGAAAAGTTTGGAAAAGATTATCGTTCATGGAGGGAAACGGCTTTCGGGCTCTGTGAAGATTGAAGGTGCAAAGAACGCTGTTCTTCCTGTCATAGCCGCATCAATGCTTGCTACGAAGGGCACTAGCAAAATATATAATGTGCCGGAACTGGCTGATGTATACACGATTAATGAAGTATTACGGTACTTGAATACGTCGGTGAATTACGAAAAGAAAACGATCATGGTAAACGCAATGGCTGATCTATTTACAGAAGCGCCTTTTGAATATGTTCGAAAAATGCGTGCCTCCTTCTTAGTCATGGGTCCACTGCTTGCACGCGTTGGTCACGCCAAAATCGCTCTTCCAGGTGGATGTGCGATTGGCTCCAGACCTATTGATCAGCATCTGAAAGGCTTTGAAGCGATGGGTGCCAAGGTTACGATCGGAAACGGCTCCATTGAAGCACGTGTGGATGGGAAATTAAAAGGATCGGTGATTTATTTAGATTTCCCAAGTGTTGGCGCAACGGAAAACATCATGATGGCTGCAACGCTTGCCGAAGGAGAAACGGTTCTCGAAAATGCAGCGTGCGAGCCTGAGATTGTCAACCTGGCGCAATACCTCAATGCAATGGGTGCAAAAGTCAGTGGTGCAGGTACGGGAAGAGTGACGATTAAAGGTGTTCATGAACTCTGTGGAGCAGAGCACCGGATTCTTCCTGACCGGATTGAAGCAGGCACATATATGATTGCTGCGGCGATAACCGGCGGCAATGTACTGGTGGAAGATACCGACATCAAAGATCTTCGACCGCTGATCGCCAAAATGCGTGATATGGGTGTTGTTATCAAAGAAGAAGCGAAGGGTGTTCGTGTGATTGGCAATGATCACTTGCAGGCGGTTGATGCCAAGACGATGCCGCATCCTGGGTTTCCAACGGATCTGCAAGCACAAATGATGGCTCTTTTGCTAAAAGCGAATGGGACTTCAGTGATTACAGAAACAGTCTTTGAAAATCGCTTTATGCACGTTGAAGAATTCCGCAGAATGAATGCGGCAATCAAAATTGATGGTCGGTCGGCTGTAATTAGCGGACCTTGTGACCTCCAGGGCGCTGAAGTTGCCGCAACGGATCTTCGTGCAGGAGCTGCCCTGGTGATCGCCGGCCTGGTTGCAAAGGGCTATACCAAAGTCAGCCGTTTGCACCATATTGATCGCGGTTATGTAGATCTTACCGGAAAACTCCGTGCTTTAGGTGCGGATATTGAGCGTGTCAGCATGAATGATGCGGAACAACCGGTTGTATCCACCGAGGAAGCATTACAGGGCACGCTAAGCATTAACCCGAAATTTGCTTAATTAAATTTGATGACACAGGCAGGCACTCGATCGATTCGAGTGCTTTTGATGTTTTTTAATATTCCGACAGTTGCTCTTGCAAGCCTCTCAAAATGGATGATATGCTTCCACACGAATAATGATGCACAGGAGCTTGTTCTATTTGCGCAAGCACATGCATAGTAATTAATAACTCAATAACTCATACGCGTGGAGGCAATGTTCATGAATAAAGCCGCTGTACTGCTTCTCCTCTTTGGATTCGTTATCGTGATAATCCCCGCCGCCATCGTTATCCCGTTCACTCAGAAGGCATCGGGAGAAATGACCAAACAGCAAAACACAACCAAATCAGCTGCACACGCGGCCCAAAACAATTCGATCACCGTTTCTGTATACCGGTCTAATCAGAAAGTAACCGATCAAGTTGCCTTAGACGATTATTTGGTTGGCGTTGTCGCATCAGAAATGCCGGCTAAATTTCGTTTGGAAGCACTAAAAGCGCAGGCAATTGCGGCACGGACGTACATTATGTCGCGGATGATCAACAATCCCGAAGTGCGCGTTAATGATACGGTTCAAAATCAGGTGTACCATAGTCCAGATGAATTAAAAACGCTTTGGGGTAAAGATTATGAAAAAAAAATAAAAAAAATTATGCAAGCGGTGACGGAGACCAAAAATCAGGTCGTTACCTATGATGGTAAGCTTATTTCACCGGTGTTTTTTTCAACCAGTAACGGTCGGACGGAAAATGCTAAAGATTATTGGTCCAATGATATTCCCTATCTTCGCTCGGTGCCAAGTCCTTGGGACAAACTGTCGCCTAGGTATAAAAATAAACAAACGCTGTCGATTCAATCTGTAGAGCAAGCGTTGGGCATTGATTTAAACGGTGTTCAAGGAGCAATTGGTAAGGTTATAAAAAAGACAGATACCGGACATATCGCAGAAATTGAGATTGACGGAAAGCAATTTACCGGCCGCGAAGTGCGCGAAAAATTAAAGCTGTCGTCTACCGACTTTCAACTAACAAAAAATGGCAACACGCTTCAAGCGGTGACCGTTGGCAGCGGCCATGATGTTGGGATGAGCCAATATGGTGCCGAAGGAATGGCACGCGAGGGAAAAACAGCAAAACAAATCATCACCTATTATTACCAAGGAACACAAATCAGTAAAATGACAGTAAAGCCGCAAAAGGCTACAGCTAAGAAGTCGTAGCATAGCCGTAGCGTAGGGCGTCTCGAAAGTCAGTGTCGAGACGCTTTTTTACAGGAAAAGAAAGTTTATGATTTTGCCCCGTCTTCAAACCAATAGCCCAGTGTCTTGGCTAAAATCAAAGCGGAGGGGCTCTGGCGCCTGCGGGATCGCGCGTTGTTGATGCGTGCCAGCGAGACCCCGCAGATTCTTGCCCTGTCTGAGGAGGCTCGCGGTGCGCCCGCGGCAAGCGAGCAACCGAAGCGACGATTCAGCACCGAAAAGACACGAGTCCATCACACAAGGTTGGAGATTAAGGACCGGACGCTTTTTGCCCGGTTTTTCTGAGAAAGTATATGATTTTTGGTCACGCTGTGCATCAAACGCGCAGATGCTCTGGCGCCTGCGGGAGTACAGGCCAAAGGAGACCCCGCAGATAAATTGGGTGTCCGAGGAGGCTCGCGGTGCGCCCGCGGCAAGCGAGCAACCGAAACGACGATTCAGCACCGAAAAGACACGAGTCCATCATACAAGGTTGGAAATTAAGGACCGGGCGGAACAGGTCTAATTTATATGCTGAGCAAAACACCGCTTGGTTTTCCATAGTCATTTTAAGTCGAAACGCGAGGTGCACAAGCGCAGTTTTTCAATGAGTATCTGCTAAACTCATAGAGTATGCTTGAAAAAAGTGAGTTTTTTAGCATTCACATGTATAGATCAGCGGCATTCTGATCAGAATGTTGCTGAGGTGATACAAGATGACAGGTAATAAGGATCAAAAGAAAACACAAGAAAAAGAACTGTCCGGTCTGCGAAAACTAGCAAAACGGCGCTGGTTCTATCCCGCTTTATATTTATGCGCTGCATCGCTCGTACTGACCGGCGTACTGCTCTTTCAAATGCATGGTGCTGATAAGGCAAATCAAGATCAGGATCAGACAGTATTTAATCAGGACAAAGCGACCCCGCATGTGCAAAATGCTGGTGATGAGGTCTTTGAATGGCCGGCAAAGAAAGGCGTTACTGAAGTGATTCAACCATTCTATGACCCAAAAGCAACTGAAGCCGATCAGCAAGCCGCTCTCGTAAACTATAACAATTCATACGTCCAAAATACAGGCATCAACATTGGCGCGGATGATGAAAAGGCGTTTACGGTAACAGCAGCAATGACCGGAACGGTTACGGAAGCAACGAAGGACAGTACGCTCGGCTACAAAGTGACCTTGAAGCACAAGAACGGTGTAGAAACGATGTATCAAAGTCTTGGATCAATTGATGTGGCCAAAGGACAGGAAGTCGCCCAAGGTGAAAAAATTGGTACAGCGGGCAACGAAGCACTGAATAAAGCGATGGGTGTGCATCTGCATTTCGAAATCCGTAAAAATGACGTGCCGGTAAATCCGGAGCACTTCATGGATAAGAGTGCTTCTGATGTAAAAGCGGTCACAGTCGGTGCGAAAGCAGCAAATGAGAGCAATCCGGCTTCAGAAGTGAAGGATGAAGGCAGCAGCGAAGCACCAAAGCAGGAAAGTGATCAAGGCAAGTCTAAATCAAATACGAAGAGCAATCCAAAAGAAGGCTCATCAATCGATAACAGCTCTCTTGACTCGGAAAATTAACAAAATAATGAAATTAAGGCGGCTCCTAAGGGGAGCCGCCTTTTTTGCAGATAAAGAAAAGCTATGATTTGCCCCGTCTTCAAGCAAATAGACCCGTGTCTTGGCTAAGAATCAAAGCGGAGGTACTCTGCGTCAGCGGGATCGCGTTTAGTTGATGCATGCCAGCGAGACCCCTCTGAGGAGGCTCGCGATGCGCCCGCGGCAAGCGAGTAACCGAAGCGACGATTCAGCACCGAAAAGACACGAGCCCATCACACATGCACGAAGGAACTTTCGCTAAGTGCGCATACGTCCTGTATGCAACGCGAAAGCCACCGCATCCTGCGGAAGTAAGGACCGGGCGCTTTTTGCCTAGTTTTTCTAATACTATAAGAAACCTGAAATTGGGGACACCGTTATGGGCATCGATGGGGATACGAAGGAAGTCGCGGCGCTGAATCAAGGGAGGGCGGCAACGCTCTATGAGCCGAGCCTTGTCGAGAAGATGCTGAAAACTTGGAACAAAATCGTCTGTTTTTTGTGCTGCAGCTGCAGACGGAGTAAGATCATGTGAAATCATGGGTTGCAAAATTGAGCATTGGTCAAAGTATACAGAAGCAGATGAATGGATGCATGAAAGTTGAAAATTAACCTTTTCTTCATATACATGGTTCGCCTCGCTGGAGTAAAATAAAAGCACAGACTCTAGGGAAGGGGCGGCTTCAGTGGTCGATTATCATTTTTCTCCAAACGCACTGCCGAGAAACTCAGTCTTTGCCAAGCACGGCATGGTGGCGACGGCGCAACCGCTTGCTGCACAGGCAGGGCTGGACATCTTGAAACAAGGCGGCAATGCGATCGATGCAGCCATCGCAACAGCGGCATGTCTCACGGTCGTGGAACCGACATCTAACGGACTGGGCAGCGATGCCTTTGCTTTAATCTGGACAAAAGGGAAGCTGCACGGATTGAATGCGAGCGGAACGGCGCCGCAGGCGATGTCGATTGACGCTGTTCAGGCACGTGGCTACCAGAAAATGCCAGCGCATGGACTCATCCCGGTGATGGTTCCCGGTGCGCCTGCTGCATGGGCAGCGTGTTCAAGAAAGTTCGGCAAGCTCCCGCTGACGGCGGTCCTTCAGCCGGCCATCGATTATGCAGAGCAGGGGTTCCCCGTTTCACCGGTGGTTGCCCTAAACTGGAAGCGTGCGTTTAATGCATATAAAGAGAAATTTCATGACGCCATGTTTGATCCATGGTTTCGAACCTTTGCACCGAATGGGCGTCCTCCTGAACCGGGTACACTTTGGAAAGCCCCGGATCACGCCCGCAGCTTGCGTGCTATTGCCGAGTCAGCTAGCGATGCCTTTTATAAAGGGGAACTGGCCGATCGTATTGATGCCTTTTCGAGGAAACATGATGGATTTATTCGTAAAAGTGATTTGGAAAACTATCAGGTACAGTGGATCGAGCCAATTTCAACCACGTATCGCGGTTATGAAGTCTGGGAGTTACCACCGAACGGTCAAGGGCTCGTTGCGTTGCTCGGTCTAAATATTTTAAAACAATTCGAGCTTGAGAGCGAAGCGGGTATCGATACATATCACAAACAAATTGAAGCACTAAAGCTCGCATTTTCGGATGGCAAGGCCTACATTACCGACCCGAGCGAGATGACGAACGAGACGCAACAGCTGCTCAGCGAAGCCTATGCAAAAGAACGCGCAGGTCTAATTGGTCAATTGGCGATTACACCGGAACCGGGCAGATTGCCAAAAGGCGGGACCGTATATCTAGCCACCGCGGATGAGGATGGAAACATGGTGTCGTTTATCCAGAGCAATTTTATGGGCTTCGGATCGGGAATTGTGATCCCGGGTACCGGCATTGCAATGCAAAACCGCGGCTATACCTTTTCGTTGAATCCTCAGGATGCGAACGCATTGAAACCAGGCAAGAAAACCTATCATACAATTATCCCGGGATTTCTGTCGCGCAATGGTCAGCCGGTCGGTCCATTTGGCGTGATGGGTGGATACATGCAGCCGCAAGGACATCTACAAGTGATCAGCCGGCTTATTGACGAGCGCCTGCATCCACAGGCGGCACTTGATGCACCAAGATGGCAGTGGATGGAAAACAAGACCGTTATGGTTGAACCGAGTTTTCCCAATGCAGCTGCTCAAGCATTGGCTCGGCGCGGACATGACATTCGCGTTGCACTTGATACCGGTTCATTCGGGCGCGGGCAAATCATCTGGCATGATCCAAAAACGGGTGTTTTAGCGGGCGGCACGGAATCGCGTGCGGATGGAGTCGTTGCAGCTTGGTAATTTCTATCTTAAGACAGCAGAGAAAGCAGTTAGGAGTTTGGTTAAATGACTCAAGGATCAAAAAAAAGAACGGCACAAAAATCGGCATTTGCCGTTCACCGGGATTTGTTCGTTGCCTTTTTTCGCTCCGGTATTGTCAGCTTTGGTGGCGGTCCGTCGGGCATTCCGCTTATTGAAGCAGAGGTTGTAAAACGGTATCAATGGATGACGCTTGAAGAATTCGGTGATTTGGTTGCCTTGGCCAACGCATTGCCCGGACCGATTAACACAAAGCTGGCCGGCTATGTCGGCTGGAAAGTAAAAGGGTTCACCGGACTGTTCGCAGCATTAAGCGCAGTGATCCTGCCAACGGTTGTTCTTATGATTGCGCTGCTTGGCGTGCTTGTACGTTTCAACGATCAGCGCTGGGTGCGCGGTATGACGCAAGCCGTACTTCCGGTCGTCGGCGTGTTAATGGCACAATTGACCTGGAAGTTTATGAAAAATGCCAAAAAAGGGCTAGGCTGGACGATTAGCTTGATTCTGGTTGGTATAAGCTTTGTATTGATGGAAGTTCTGCATGTCCATCCGGCGATTCTGATTGCGCTCACCTTGCTGATCGTGCTGATCAAGCCTTCAAAAAAGGCGGGTGACAGCAAATGATTTTTTGGCAGTTGTTTCTCGCTTTTTTCATTCCCGGCATTCTTGGATACGGCGGCGGTCCGGCATCGATACCTCTGATTGAAAATGAAGTGGTCGGTCATTACCATTGGATGACGGTGACCGAGTTTAGTAATGTACTAGCTTTCGGCAATACACTGCCTGGACCGATTGCGACAAAAATGGCCGGTTACATTGGATATGAGATTGCGGGCGTTTTCGGTTCATTAGTGGCGGAATTTGCCACAGTTGCGCCGTCACTGATTCTTTTGATTGCTCTGTTGCGGATACTTGCCCGGTTTAAAGATTCTCCTAAGGTGAATTGGCTGACTTTACTTATTCGACCGATTATTGTTGTCATGCTCGGTATGATGGCCTACAACTTTTTTGCAGCATCTGCACAGGCTTCAGGATGGTTGCCGATGATTCTGATTGCAGCGGTCAGTTTTGTACTGATGGAGCGCTTTCGTGTTCATCCAGCTTTTGTTATTGCCGGAGCATTGCTGATCGGCGCGGCTTTTATGGGATAAATGAATTATTGATTAACATTTTGCATCGATGATTGCGGATCTGTCGGTAAAAAAGGCCGACAGATTTTTTGCATCGTTCGGTAGTGGTTAAATAGGGATTGAGGCACTTCAATATACAAAAAAACAGACCGCTCAGTTTGAGGGCCTGTTTTTTGTTTTGTTCAGTAACTGTTAAACCAATTCTTTGTTCTTCGTCTCGTGACCGAGGAACAGAACGGCGAGGATGCCGACAATGATTGATAGGCAGAAGATGGTAAAGATTCCGCCGATCGATACTTTTTGTACGAGCAGATAGCCGACGAGCAGCGGTCCGAAAATACCGCCAATCCGGCCGAATGCTGCCGCCATGCCGGTACCGGTTCCGCGGACAACAGCGGGATATTGTTCCGGCGAATAGGCATAGAGCGCGCCCCAAGCTCCCAGATTAAAGAACGAAAGCAGAATGCCGGACGTGAGAACCATTGGAAGCGTCGAGGCATAGCCGAAGAAATAAGCAAAGACGGCGGTTCCGAACAGATAGACAATCAGTACCCATTTGCGGCCCCATTTTTCGATCAGCCACGCTGCCGTGAAATAACCGGGCAGCTGCGCGATCGTCATGATCAGTACGTAGCCAAAGCTTTTGACCATGCTGAACCCTTTTAAAGAGACAACGTTAGGGAGCCAGAGAAACATGCCGTAATAGGAGAAGACAACGCAGAACCAAAGGATCCAGAGCATCACGGTTTGCCGCACATAGTTTTTTGACCAAACCGTGCTGATATTTTGCAACACGGTTGGTTTTTCTTTTTCAGCTTTGGCAACATAATTAGCTGAGTCATGAATGTTCCATCTGAGGTAAATGGCATAGAACGCAGGAAGCGCACCGACCAGCAGTGCGATCCGCCAGCCGAAAGATGGAATAATAAAATATGAAATCAGTGCGGCGATGATCCAGCCGCCCGCCCAGAAACTTTCGAGTAGGACAACGGTACGTCCGCGCTTTTCCGTCGCAACACTTTCTGAAACAAGCGTTGAAGCAACCGGGAGCTCACCACCAAGCCCCATTCCAATGATGAAGCGCAGAATGAGGAAAATCGTCAAACCGGTTGCCAGTGCGGAGAGACCGGCTCCGATCGAAAATACGAGCAAGGTTAAAATAAGGACATTCTTTCTCCCAATTCGGTCGGCAGTTAATCCGAAGACGAAAGCGCCGACGGCCATACCGATCGAGCTGACACTGCCAATCCAGCCCATCTGAGCAGCGTCTAATTTCCAATCGGCACCCAGTGCGGCGATGATAAAGGATAACATGCCGACATCCATTGCATCAAACAACCAAGCAAGCCCGGCGACGCCAAGCAATTTCCGTTCTGAAATTTGTTTTACAGATGACATAAGATCCTCCTATAGATCATAGATAAGTGCAGCCTCGCCATGCGAAGCATTTGTACAAGTTATCAAAATTGATTATAGTGATTGAGTTTACAAGTGTAAAGACACTTGTGGAAAAAAGTTGCCGATCGATTCATTAAGCGATTTGCCGAAGTCGACCGTTAATCAAACGGATCATGTTACACTATAAAGAAATAGCGTTGCCGGAGGGAAGAACGTGTATTTACAGGATGTTCAAGATTGGGAAAAAAGATTCTATGAAAAACGAGGATGGAAAGACCTTCCTCCTTATATTCGCGTTGGCTTTTTAATGGAAGAAATTGGTGAAGTGTCACGCGCGGTGCGCGCTTCTGAAATCGGTCGTGATCACCCTGATGAGGAAAAGATGACAAAGAAAGAAGTAAGAGAAAATCTTGCAGAAGAGTTGGGTGACGTCTTGTCAAATGTCGCAATTCTTGCCGATTTGTACGGCATGACTTTGGAAGACGTTGTTCAAGCCCATCGAAAAAAGCTAATGAAGAGATATAAGGAAAACGAACGGTACGAATAGTCAAAGAGGTCTCCTTTTTATGCATCCATAGAAGGAGATCCTCATTTTTAACAGGAAAAAAAGTATAAGGTTTTGCCTTGCTTATGGCTGATTCCGTTAGTACCCTACTTCAACGGATGCGTTAACGATGTACATTAAGTCATTCTTATCATTCTTATCTTTCAGGACAATGCCGCTTGGCGTTGCCATGCCGCCATCCATTAGCTCCACGTGAACCGTACCGTAGGGAATCTCAGCCTTAACTTTTTCAATATCAACACGTTCTTTATCCTTTGGCACAGCGAGACGAATCGTTACGTTCATCTTGTTCAAGTCATGATTGGGCAGAAAGCGGGTAATGCCCGGCATTGAATTTCGATGAATCGCATCACGAACCGCGCGAACCGCTGCGCAGGTGACATCCTGACCGTGGACATCAATGCCAAAACCTGTTTCAATAAATAAGAGATGCTCCATGAGAAAGGCTCCTTTATGCGAAGTTTATTTGATTATAGCAAATGGGAGGGTTAATGGATAAGATTGTGCTCAATAATCTTTTGACATGTAAGATAATCTGACGAAAACAACCAATTATTCCCTTGAAAGAACTAAAATTAATGGGGAAAGTTAGAAAAGAATTAGAAGCATAAAATGTCGGATACTTGTAGAAGCAGACGTTTTATAGAGTTTTAACGCGCTAAAGGATGCAAAAGCCGAACAATAAAAATTATGTTCTGCAAAATTTTCGTTTTTTCCCCGCTTTTCTGTTTCCTTTTTAAAGAATTTAAGCTATAGTAAATTTTGTGAGTTTTAAATTTCAAAAGTTTTAACGGGGGGTTTTTACGTGTTTAAAAAGAGAATAGCGGTGCTTGTAGCCTTTGTTGTTGTTTTAGGTTCCATTCTTGCCGGCTGCGGCAACAGCAAATCAAGCGGCACTTCAACGAAGAAAAGTGCATTCAAAGCGGGGATGGTTACGGACACTGGCGGTGTTGATGACAAATCCTTTAACCAGTCTGCTTGGGAAGGCCTGACAACGTACGCTAAAGACAATGACCTGAAGAAGGGCACTGATGTTAAGTATCTGCAATCAACCCAACCATCGGATTACTCACCAAACTTGAACACAATGGTTCATCAGAACTTTAATATCGTATACGGTATCGGTTTTCTGATGCAAAGCGACATTCAGAAAGTTGCGGAACAAAATCCGAAAGCACAATTAGGTATTATTGACGCTGTCGCTGTTGATAAGAACAATAAACCGTTGAAAAACGTTGCAAGCATCACGTTTAAAGAAGAACAAGGCTCATTCCTTGTTGGTGTTGTTGCAGGGTTAACCACGAAAACCAATAAAGTCGGTTTTATCGGCGGGATTAACTCAGCACTGATCAAAAAATTCGAAAACGGATTTAAAGCCGGTGTGAAAGCCGTAAATCCTGATGCAGAAGTGTACGCACAATATGCCGGTGCATTTGACGCACCTGACAAGGGACGCGCAATTGCTCAAACGCTTTATACGAAAGGCGCGGACATTATCTATGCATCTGCCGGCAACACAGGAAATGGTGTGTTCACCGAAGCGAAAAACCGTGCGAAAAACGGTAAAAAGGTTTGGGTAATCGGTGTTGATAAAGATCAGCATGATCAAGGTATGCCGGAAAACGTAACGTTGACGTCGATGGTTAAACGGGTCGATAAAGCGATTTATGACGTAACGAAACAAACAAAAGCCGGTGATTTCCCAGGCGGACAAGTTCTTTCATTCGGTCTGAAAGAAAATGGTGTAGGAATTGCACCGACAACTGAAAACGTATCAAAGAAGGCACTCGACGAAGTAAATCAATATAAGAGCAAGATCATTGACGGTTCCATTAAGGTTCCGACAACCGATAAAGAATTCAAAGAATATGCTGCTACCTTAAAGTAATCGATTGTTTAATTCATGTTGGATGAGGCATTTATTCTGCCTCATCCTTCACTTATAATTAGGCTGTGTTTCGATCATTTTTTTCTACATAGTCAGAGATGGGAGACTGAAGGCATGTCCTATGCAATTGAAATGAGACAGATCAGGAAAGAATTTCCCGGTATTGTTGCCAATGACAACATCACCCTTCAGGTCGAAGAAGGCGAAATTCATGCGCTGTTCGGTGAAAATGGTGCTGGAAAATCGACGCTGATGAATGTTCTTTTCGGTCTGTATCAGCCCGATAGAGGAGAAATTTATGTTCATGGGGAAAAGGCGGTTATTCATGACCCCAACGACGCGACTCGGCTCGGCATAGGCATGGTTCATCAACACTTTATGCTGATTGATAAATTTACTGTCGCTGAAAACATCGTTCTTGGCAGAGAGCCGAAAAAAAACGGTGTTCTCGATATGAAAAAGGCAGTGAAAGTTGTCAGAGAGCTATCCGAAAAATATGGATTGGATGTTGATCCGGAGAAAAAAGTTGAAGAAATAACCGTTGGCATGCAGCAGCGTGTGGAAATTTTAAAGACACTCTATCGCGGCTCCGATATTCTGATCTTTGATGAACCGACTGCGGTCCTGACGCCAATCGAAATTCAAGAATTGATTGAGATTATGAAGCGTCTCGTCCATGAGGGAAAGTCGATTATTCTCATCACGCACAAACTGAAAGAGATCTTTGAATGCTGCGATCGTGCTACGGTTATTCGGCGCGGAAAAAATATCGACACGGTGAAGATTTCCGATACCAATCCAACCGAGCTTGCCAGCATGATGGTTGGACGCAAAGTACATGTTCAGGTTAATGACGCGCCATACAATCCTCAAGGAAAAGTGCTGGAAATTGAGCACCTAAACGTTGCCGACACGCGTAAGGTAGAGGTCATCAAGGATTTGAATCTAACTGTTCATGGCGGCGAGATCCTCGGTATTGCCGGTGTAGACGGCAACGGACAGACAGAACTCATTGAGGCGATTGCCGGACTGCGCAAGACGAAAAGCGGTACGATAAAGCTGAACAATCAAGATGTGACCAATCAAAGGACACGCAAAATGATAGAAGCCGGCTTAGGTTATATTCCGGAAGACCGGCAAAAGCATGGACTTGTTTTGGATTTCTCGATTGCTGAAAATATGGTGTTGCAGACGTATTATCAGAAGCCGTACGCGCAGATGGGGATTTTGCAGAATAAAGTGATCGCAAAGAAAGCCAAAAAACTGATTCAGGAATTCGATGTTCGGACTCCGAGTGAAAAGACGCATGCCCGGGCGCTTTCGGGCGGCAATCAACAAAAAGTGATCGTTGCTCGTGAAGTGGATCGCAGCCCGCAGCTTCTGATCGCAGCGCAACCGACACGCGGTCTGGACGTTGGGGCGATTGAATTTATCCATGGAAAGCTGATTGAAGAAAAGAAAAAAGGCAAAGCGGTACTGCTTGTTTCTTTTGAATTGGATGAGATTCTGCATTTAAGCGACCGTATCGCGGTCATTTACGAAGGGCATATCATTGACATTGTCAGCCCGAAGGAAACCAATGAAAATGAACTCGGCCTGCTTATGGCCGGCAGAAAGAAAGGGGGAAATGAGGCGTGAGCAATTTATTGAAAAAGGTAAATTGGATGACCTTGCTCATCCCGGTCATTTCCGTCATTCTCGGTCTTTTATGCGGGGCTGTAATCATGCTTGCGATCGGTTATAATCCGGTATTGGCTTATCAATCGATTGTCGAATCGATCTTTCTTCAGCCTTATTATGGCGGCGAGACGATTCGGGCGATGATTCCGCTCGTCTTGGCAGGCCTTGCCGTCGCGTTCTCTTTTCGGACAGGCCTTTTTAATATTGGTGTTGAGGGACAGTTGATGGTTGGCTGGCTTGCATCCGTGGCCTGTGCGATCTGCCTCGGGCATCTCCCGAAAATCATTTTGCTTCCGCTGTCCATTATTGCGGGCGGAGCTGCCGGTGCACTTTGGGGATTTGTTCCTGGATTTCTGAAGGCGCGGTTTAAGGTTCATGAAGTCATTTCAACAATTATGATGAACTACGTTGCGCTTTATACGACCGCCTATATCATTAAAAATTTTCTCTATACGGAAGGTGAGCGTACGCCGACGATTCCTTCCGCGGCATCGCTTGCTTCACCGTTTCTTGCGAATCTCACACAAGGATCACGCTTGCACTGGGGCATTATTGTCGCGATTATTGCTGTGTTTGCGATGTGGTTTCTATTATGGAAAACAACAAAAGGATATGAATTGCGCTCGGTCGGCTTCAGCCCGGATGCATCCAATTACGCCGGGATGAATGTTGCGCGCAATGTCATGCTGTCGCTGACCATTTCCGGCATTTTCGCCGGACTTGCCGGAGCGATGGAAGGACTAGGCACCTATCAATACATGACGATCAACTCTGCCTTTACCGGCATCGGCTTCAATGGTATTGCGGTTGCACTGCTCGGCCTTAATACACCGATTGGCGTCTTGTTGGCCGGAGCGTTATTTGCCGGTTTGCAAAACGGTGGGCTGACCATGCAGGCCAATGCCGGTGTTCCGGTTGAATTGGTCAACATCATCATTGCTCTGATCATTTTCTTTGTCGGCTCGAGCTATGCGATTAAATGGATCCTGAGCCGCTTTTCGAGAAAGGGGCAGAAATAATGAGCTTTTTTGAAATTTTGACAATCATTATCCCGTCAACGCTACTGACTGCTGCTCCGCTGATTTTCACGTCACTGGGCGGCATGTTCTCGGAACGATCCGGGGTTGTCAATATTGGTTTGGAAGGGTTGATGGCGGTTGGTGCATTCACTGCAGCTGTTTCGACCTTAGGGCTTGAGCATGCCGGCCTTGGCAATGCCTCTCCTTGGATTGCCATTCTGATTGCCGGAGCGATCGGCGGGTTGTTCTCGTTGATTCACGCAGTTGTATCCATTTCATTTCGTGCGGATCAAACCGTCAGTGGGGTGGCGTTAAACTTTCTTGCGGCCGGCCTGACCATCTTTCTTGTGAAATTGATTTTCGACGGCAAGGGCCAGACCCCTTATATTACCCACAATATTGATAAGGTGGATATTCCCGGTTTGGCAAAGCTTCCATTTCTCGGGCCGATCTTTTTCCAGCAGGTCGCTTATACCTCTTATATCGCGATTTTCATTGCCATTCTGTGCTGGTTTATCGTTTACAAGACACCGTTTGGCTTACGGCTCCGGTCGGTTGGTGAACATCCGGCTGCAGCAGATACGCTTGGGATCAGCGTCATTAAGATGCGCTACATCGGCGTTTTGCTGAGCGGCGTGCTTGGCGGCATCGGCGGTGCGGTTTACCTTGTGACGATAACGTCCAACTATAACGTTACGACGATCGCCGGGCAAGGGTTCCTCGCGTTAGCCGCACTTGTCTTTGGTAAATGGCATCCAATAGGAGCAATGGGGGCGTCGCTGTTTTTCGGCTTCGCGCAAGCACTCAGTATTACCAGCCAGCAGATTCCATACTTGGATCGACTGCCATCAGTATTTATGCTGATTGCGCCTTATGTCCTAACGCTGATTGTTCTTACTGGATTCGTTGGCCGTGCTGAAGCACCAAAGGCCGATGGTGTGCCGTATATTAAAGGACAGCGTTAACGCTTCAGAAGATATGAATCAACCGCTGCCGGATTATTTCCGGCAGCGGTTTTGACTACCACTAAAAGTTGCCACTGCATGAGAAAAAATTTTCCGATATAATAGGGGGTATTAAGATCCATTTGGTCGCATGACCGATGTGGAGAAGATGACGTTTGGAGGATGAAAAATGACGACAATCTGCCTGGTTAGGCATGGAGAAACCGATTGGAACGCGATGGGAAAACTGCAGGGGCGCGAAGACATTCCGCTTAATGAACGGGGAAGAAAGCAAGCAGCAATGGTAGGGGAATATCTGAAGTCGGAGCAATTTTCTGCGGTCGTCACCAGCCCGCTGCTGCGTGCAAAACAGACGGCCGAGATCGTCAACGCTTATATTGGCGATCTACCTCTCGCGGTGGACCGTGATTTCATTGAGAAATCTTACGGCGAAGCATCTGGATTGACGATTTCGGAGCGAGATCAGAAATTTCCGGAAGGCAATATACCGGGACTGGAGCCGTTTGATCACATCAAGGAACGGGTAATCCGCGGATTAGATCAGGTGAAAACGAGCCACCCTAATCAAAACGTTTTGCTTGTTGCACATGGCGGTTTGATCAATGTGATTCTCGCACTTCTTTCCAATGGAAAAATTGGAACCGGGAAGACAAAGCTGTTTAATACATGCATTAGCCATATCGCGACCAAAGACGACTCGTGGCAAATCATCGATTATAACTGCATTGATCATTTAAGTCGGTTCGGTAAAGTGACCAGTATCTGAATGGTGGTTTTTGAACATCAAAAAAACAATAAAAAAAGCGGATCAAAGTCCGCGCTTCGTTGCTCTATTGAATAAAGCGGGTGATGGGAATCGAACCCACGACGAGAGCTTGGGAAGCTCTAATTTTACCATTAAACTACACCCGCATAACTAAAAAAGCCATCTTTAATCTTATAAGAACGGACAATTTTTGTCAATATTAAGGATTTGCTTGCATCACAATTTTTTCTTGAGATAATGGCAGTAGCGCTTAATAGTGAGAATTATAAAAAGTCGCAGAAAATAACAGTCTCATGGCGAGCAGGGAGTGTCAATCAGGATGAAGGCAATTTTAACCGTAATCGGTAAGGATAATGTCGGCATTATCGCCGGTGTCAGCAGCAAGCTGGCAGAATTGAATGTAAACATTTTGGACGTTTCGCAAACGATCATGGATGGCTATTTCACGATGATGATGGTGCTTGATCTCGAAAAAGCTTCGACTAGTTTTGCTGAAATCAAAGCGTCTTTATCGGAAAAAGGAACCGTATTAGGTGTTCAGATCAAGATTCAGCGTGAAGAAATTTTCACATCGATGCACAGCTTATAAGGTGGAGGAATTCGGAAAATCATGGAAACCAAACAAATACTTGAAACGATTCGAATGATCGAAGAAGAAAAGCTGGATATTCGAACAATTACAATGGGAATTTCACTGCTTGACTGCATTGACAGTGACGGAGCGAAAGCGAGAACCAAGATTTATGACAAAATGACACGCCGTGCCGAAAATCTTGTTAAAACCGGTGCAGCGATTGAAGAGGAATTCGGTATTCCGATTATTCATAAACGCATTTCCGTGACTCCGATTTCACTCATTGCCGGTGCATCTCAGGATGAGAATTACACGGCTTTTGCTCAAACTTTGGATGACGTTGCGAAGTCAACTGGTGTGAATTTTGTCGGTGGGTTCAGCGCGCTTGTGCAAAAAGGGTACACCACGGGTGACCGAAAATTGATCCAATCCATACCGGAAGCATTAGCAACGACTGAATTTGTCTGTTCCTCTGTCAATGTGGGCTCGACGCGTTCCGGAATCAATATGGATGCGATTAAGCAAATGGGCGGTATCGTCAAGGAAACAGCAGCGCGCACGGCAGATCAGCAAGGCCTCGGTTGTGCAAAACTGGTCATTTTTGCTAATGCTGTTGAGGACAACCCATTCATGGCCGGTGCTTTTCACGGTGTCGGCGAGGAAGACTGTATTCTGAACGTTGGAGTCAGCGGTCCGGGCGTTGTGAAGCGCGCGTTGGAGAAAGTAAAAGGCCAGCCGTTTGACGTGGTGTCCGAGACGGTTAAAAAAATTGCATTTAAGATTACGCGAATGGGACAACTGGTCGGCCGTGAAGCCTCAGAGCGACTCGGCGTTCCGTTCGGGATTGTTGATTTGTCGCTGGCACCAACACCTGCAGTTGGTGATTCTGTGGCACATATTCTTGAAGAAATGGGGCTTGAGTCTGTGGGGACCCACGGAACAACCGCAGCACTTGCCCTATTAAATGATGCTGTGAAAAAAGGCGGGGTTATGGCATGCAGCCATGTCGGCGGGTTAAGTGGTGCATTTATTCCTGTTTCTGAAGATGCAGGGATGATTGATGCGGTCAATCGCGGAGCGTTGAACCTGGAGAAACTGGAAGCCATGACTGCAGTTTGTTCCGTAGGTCTGGATATGATTGCAGTACCGGGTGATACGCCGGCAGAGACGATTGCCGCAATGATTGCCGATGAAGCGGCGATCGGCGTCATTAACAACAAAACGACAGCGGTACGCGTGATTCCAGCACCTGGCAAAGCTGTTGGTGAGACGGTCGAATTTGGCGGACTGCTCGGACACGCACCGGTGATGGCGGTTAATCGCCATAAATCGGCCGATTTTATTAATCGCGGCGGACGAATTCCTGCACCGATTCATTCATTTAAAAATTAACGAAAAAAGCGGAAACCAACAGTTGGTTTCCGCTTTTTTCTTAGTGGATTAGTGATTTTGATGGTCTTGTTTGTTCAAGCCATTCGTTTGTTTTTCGCTGTCTCCAGTGCGTTGCGCGCGTTCGCGTTCTTCTACCGAATGCTCATCAAGCGGTTCAGCAAATTCTTGTTCGAATGCAGATTGATTCTTTTTCTCGTCTTTTTTCTGTACCACGATCGTCACAGCTTTCTTTGTTTTTTTGACGGATGGTGTTCCGGTTACCGCCAAGAAATAGTGTGAGCAGTTTCGAAAAAAATATGCCTGCTGCTTCCGGTCGTTCCATGGCAAAAAAGAGGATTTGGATAACCATTAAGCGAAGATCATATCCTAAAGACCTAGTTAGCACAAAGGGGAGGATCTCGATGCCTGGACGGTTATCTGAAGTTGATTTAAGCCAATCCATTACAGATAAAGACGACTACGAAAAAAAATTAAAAAAGTATCAGTTGAAGCTGCTGTCGATGCAACACTTGCTGCTCGAGCGAAACCTGGGTGTTCTGTTTGTCTTTGAAGGATGGGATGCAAGCGGAAAAGGCGGGGCAATTAAGCGGGCAGTTGCCAATCTTGATCCGAGGGGCGTGCGCGTCTGGCCGATTTCCGCTCCGGCTCCACATGAAAAACGCTATCACTACATGCAGCGCTTTTGGCGCAAGATTCCTCAATATGGACAAATTGCCATTTTTGATCGTTCGTGGTACGGGCGCGTGCTTGTGGAACGCGTGGAACAACTGGCGAAACCGGACGAATGGAGTCGTGCCTATGAAGAGATTAATGAATTTGAACGCATGCTGACTGCGGATCGCTATAGGATTCATAAATTCTGGCTGCACTGCACAAAAGATGAGCAGTATAAACGATTCAAAAAACGCGCCTCCGATCCGCTGAAAAAATGGAAAATAACTGATGAAGACTGGCGGAATCGTGCGAAGTGGGATGCGTATGCTGCTGCGGCAGAAGAAATGTTTGCAAAGACCGATACGGTTGAAGCTCCGTGGACCATTGTGCCGGCAAACAATAAATGGTTTGCACGCATTACGATCTTGAAAGAGATGACGAAATCCATTAAGGAGCATTTAAAAGCAAACGGTGTGAACCAAGATGAGATTCCCGTTCCTTTAAAAAAGTAAGCGAAAGATTTAGATGACGATTTTTTTGAGAATATGCCCTTTTGATACCGAGTTCATCTTCTTTACGCTATACTTTTACATGAAAGCAATTTTTTCATGAAGGATGTTTCGGTGAATCGCGCGTTTCCCTAGGATAGCGGGCAGGAGGGAATGACTTGGATATCTCACAAAAACATGCAATGATCGACATTGGATCGAATTCAATAAGGCTTGTGATTGTCGGTATTGATCGGGATTTTTTTTCCAAAGAAATGATGAATTTTAAAGCAGTCGCACGATTGAGCAACTACATAGATGAGCAAGAGCGATTAAGTGAACAAGGCATCTCTGTCCTTCTTTCCGTTCTGAGGCGGTTTCAGTTTATTATTGAACGAGAAAGCGACGTGCAGCTTGTCGATGCGTTTGCTACAGCAGCGATGCGCAAGGCCAAGAACCGGGAAACTGTATTTCAACAAGTACGGGAGGAAACCGGACTTTCGATACGACTTTTGCCCGGTCTGCAGGAAGCGTTCTATGGGTATCTTGCAGTGATTAACTCAACGTATGTTGAGGATGGGATCACCATTGATATCGGTGGAGGAAGTACTGAAGTGACGATGTTTCGGAACCGTCATTTGATTCATTCGCATTCGTTTGCATTCGGGGCGGTAACCTTGTATCAGAGCTTCTATAAAAACGGAGGTGCTGATGCGGGTGATCGTTTGGAGACTTACATCAAAAATAAATTTTCCGAAGTGGACTGGCTGAGCGGCAACCGACTTCCGATTATCGGTATTGGCGGGACGGCAAGAAATCTGGCACGTATCGATCAGATTCGAGAGCATTATCCGATGGTCGGTTTGCATCAGTATACGATGCCTCGAGAACGGCTTAATCGATTGACAAACTTGTTGGCGGAGATGAGTATTGAAGAGCGAGAAACGATGGACGGGCTGTCAAAAGACCGCTCTGATATTATCCTGCCTGCTGCAGCCGTTATTAATACGCTGGTGAAAATGAATGAGGGCGAATCATTCATGCTCAGCAGTGAGGGACTGCGTGAAGGTGTTTTTTACGAATGGGTGCTTAAACAGCGCAGGCAGGCGCGCATTCCGTATGTCCTCAACGAAAGCCTGCGACAGCTTCGGCGCGACTTTAATTTAGACAGCGATCATACGGCCTATGTAAAGAAATTAGCCTTCCAGATTTTAATGGGCATCATGGATTTTATGAAGGGAACGGCTTCAGAGAAACGCATCGCCTGGGTCCTCTCTCATAGCGCGGATTTAGCTTATTTAGGCGAATTTATTAATAATGAATCCAGCAGTGCACAAACGTTTTATTTACTCACAAACATGAACATTAACGGGATCAGTCATCACGACCGTTTGGCGGTCGCTCTAGTCGCCTCATTTAAAAATCGATCCCGCCTCACCGATTATGCCAAACCCTTTCAGAAGCTGGTCACAAAAGATGAGCTGAAGCTGTATGAAGTACTTGGCGCTGTGCTGCGTCTGGCCCACGATTTTGATCGCACGAAACTGCATGTGGTTGATCGGCTTTCGGTAAAGATGACAAAGAAGAAGCTGCGCATTATTGCCTACTACCATGGCGACGCTTATTTTGAAGCGCAAGCGGCTCAGCGGCACAAAAAGCATTTGGAACGTGCACTCAAAGCATCGCTTGCGATTAATTTCGTGGATGGCGCAGAATAAGTCTTGTCAACCGTAATGATTAGGTAGAAAATAGAAGCGGTAGCTATGAAAAAGTACGGAAAGGGGTTACTTATGTCTATTTTAGTATTAGGTGGAGCCGGTTACATCGGTTCGCACGCCGTTTATCAACTGATCGATGCTGGTGAACAGGTTGTCGTTGTCGACAATTTGCAAACCGGTCACAAAGAAGCCGTACATCCGAAAGCAAAATTTTATCAAGGCGATATTCGCGATAAAGCATTTTTAGATTCTGTTTTTAAAAAGGAAACCATTAAAGGCGTCATTCATTTCGCCGCAAATTCACTTGTTGGTGAATCCGTAGAAAAGCCGTTGAAATACTTCAACAATAATGTCTACGGAATGCAGGTGCTGCTTGAAACGATGCACGAAAACAATGTGAAGCATATTGTTTTCTCATCGACCGCCGCTACTTACGGAGAACCGGAAGTTGTGCCGATCACAGAAGAAATGCCGACGAAACCGACAAATCCATACGGTGAATCGAAACTGACGATGGAAAAAATGATGAAATGGTGCGACCGTGCTTATGGCATGCGCTTTGTTGCACTGCGTTATTTTAACGTCGCCGGCGCAAGCAAATCGGGCAAAATTGGCGAGGACCACCATCCGGAAACGCACCTGATTCCAATTGTGCTGCAAGTTGCAGCCGGTGAACGGGATCATATAGCCATCTTCGGTGATGACTACGCAACCAAAGACGGTACATGTGTCCGCGATTATGTGCATATTGAAGACTTGATTGCGGCTCACCGTCTTGCACTGCGTTATCTGTTTGACGGCGGTCAGAGCGATGTATTCAATCTTGGATCCAGCGAAGGATTTTCCGTCAAAGAGATTATTGAAGCAGCACGAAAAGTGACAGGCAAAGCAATTCCGGCTGAACTGGCACCGCGTCGTGCCGGTGATCCAAGTACTTTGATTGCTTCACCGAAAAAGGCAAAAAGCGTGCTGGGCTGGGATCCGCAGCACACTAATATACCGGAAATTCTGACCGATGCATGGGCTTGGCACAGCAGCCATCCGCAAGGCTATGCAAGCAACGTGTCTCTGGAAAAATAAGGGTTCCATGATTTGTGGCGAAAAGGCCAAGAATACTTTGACAGGCAATGCATTTCGCGGTACAATCAAACCACTAACCAATTAAATACTTCTTATCCAGAGCGGCGGAGGGACTGGCCCGATGAAACCCGGCAACCAAATGGAGACATTTAAGTGCCAATTCCTGCAGAATCCAAGTGGATTTTGAGAGATAAGAGAAGATACGGATGACACAGGCTTCTCTCTTATCGGGAGAAGCCTTTATTTTTTCCAAGATCTCATAGAATAGGAAGCTGGGAAGGAATGTTGCGGTTAGAATTCATACTATTCTTATATATAAACGGGAGGAAGACATCTTGAAACGAATCACGTCAGCAATTTCAGCACTATTGGCTCTTTCTTTAATTTTTGTACTCGCCGCTTGCGGCAGCAGCTCCTCAAATGGGTTAAGTGAAAAGGAAATAACGGTTGGTGTGACCGGCGGCCCCCATCAGGAAGTGATGGAACAAGTGGTTAAACTTGCTAAGAAAGACGGATTGACGATTCATTTAAAAGTATTCAATGACTACAACCAACCTAATATCGCACTGAATGATAAAAATTTGGATGCAAACAGCTATCAAACCATGCCATTCTTGAAGAATCAGATCGAAAATAAAGGCTACAAAATCACCGATGTTTTCAAAACGGTTGCCTTCCCGATGGGGATCTATTCCAAGAAAATCAAAAACCTTGATGAACTGAAAAAAGGCGACAAGATTGCCGTTCCAAACGACCCGGCAAATGAACTGCGCGGACTGCAGCTGTTTGAAAAAGCCGGTGTGATCAAGCTGAAAAAAGGTTCCAATGTGACATCGACAAAACGCGATGTGATTAGCAACCCGAAAAAACTACAGATCATCGAAATGGACGCAGCACAGCTTCCGGCGCAGCTAAACGAAGTCGCTGCATCAGCGATTAATACAAACTTTGCCATGGGTGCCGGTTTAACCGTTCTGAACGATTCAATTTTCCATGAACCGCTCAAAAACAATCCATACCCTAACTATTTCGTTGTTCGTACCGATAATAAGAATGATAAAGTTGTCAAACAACTGAAAAAATATTACCAATCAAAAGAAGTTAAGGACTTCATTGAGAAGAAATTTGGAGGCTCTGTAGTTCCTGCTTGGTAAGGAGGAAGCATTTTTGATTAGGCTAGAGCATATTTCGAAGACTTTTCGTGTCGGTAAAAATAAAATAGAAGCCTTGAAGGATGTATCCCTTGAGGTGAATAAAGGTGAAATTTTCGGAGTCATTGGTTTCAGTGGTGCAGGAAAAAGTACACTGATTCGATGCATTAATCTGCTTGAACGCCCGACCAACGGCAAGGTGTTCGTTGAAGACCGTGATGTACTGACTTTGAATAAAAAAGACTTGCGGAAGCTGAGACGGAAAATCGGAATGATTTTTCAAGGCTATAATTTGCTGGAGACGGCAACGGTTTATGAAAATATCGCGACACCGTTGCGGCTAGAAGGCGTGTCAAAAGATGAAATTAAGCAGCGCGCAGAGAAGTACCTGGATATTGTCGGGTTGACGGATCGCCGCAATGCCTTTCCAAGTCAATTGTCCGGTGGGCAGAAACAGCGCGTGGCAATCGCACGGGCGCTCGCTCATGAACCTGAAATTTTGCTGAGTGATGAAGCGACCAGTGCGCTCGATCCGAACACAACGGATGCCATTTTGGAACTGCTGCTTCGGGTCAATAAAGAGTTGGGGATAACAATTTTTTTGATCACACATGAATTGAATGTTATTCAGCGCATTTGTGACCGTGTCGCCGTCATGGAAAACGGCAAGGTCGTTGAACAAGGTTCGGTGGTTGATGTGTTCACACGCCCGCAGCAGGCAATGACGAAGCAGTTTATCAGTAATGAAGCCAAGTTTGCGATTCCTGTGCAGCTTAAAGGCGAACTGCTAAAGACCGGAAAGTTAGTCAAATTAACCTTTCTTGGCGAGTCCTCCAAGGATCCGGTGCTTGCCACACTGGCCAAGCAATTTGACGTGCTGCCAAGCATCATTGCCGGAGGGATTGATCAGCTGAAAGATCAATCGGTTGGTAATCTGCTTGTCCATATCAAAGGAGATCAAAGCAAGGTTGAGACTGCCGTAAAATTTTTGCATGAACAGGATGTTCTTGTGGAAGAGGTGAATGAGTGATGGCTAACTTTTTAAATGAATGGGGCGGCTCCATTTGGGAAGCCTTTATTCAGACAACGCAAATGACTTTAATTTCGCTTGCGTTTTCCATCCTTATTGGTCTTCCGTTAGGGGTTCTGCTGGTCTTAACACGTAAAAATGGGCAGTGGGACAATCCTATAGCCTTTACGATTGTGAATTCCTTGATCAACGTGATTCGTTCGGTCCCATTTATTATCTTGCTGTTCTTCCTGCTTCCGTTCACAAAGTCGGTAGTCGGAACAACGATTGGTGTGAAAGGGGTCATTGTTCCACTGGTCGTTGCCTGTGCACCTTATATTGCCCGTTTGCTGGAAACGGCAATGCTCGAAGTCAGCAAAGGCGTCATCGAAGCGTATCAATCGATGGGGATTTCAACACCGAAAATTATTTGGCACGTCATCATTCGCGAAGCACGTTCGTCGATTATTCTCGGCCTGACGATTGCAATTATTGGTTTGATTGGTGAAACCGCTATGGCCGGATTTGTCGGTGCCGGAGGACTAGGCGACTTGGCTTATCAATTTGGTTATGTGCGGTTCCAACCGGATGTTATGTACGCAGTCATTATTATTTTGATCATTATTGTCCAGATCGTTCAATCGATCGGCAACCTGATTGCCCGTCGATTGAAGAAAAATTAACAACGAATGAAAGACAAGCAGTGCAGGCTCTCGTAAAAACACGAGGCTTGACGCTGCTTTTTTCTTTGTTTAAAATGTTAAGTGTATTTAACATTGTGGTTCATAAACGATCTATTGGAGCGGTGAATTTGGCTGTTCAACTTCAAAATCAGGTTAAAGCACTCCGTGCACGTTATGGTTTGACGCAAGAACAATTGGGCGCGCGGGTCGGTGTCACGCGGCAGACGATTGCTTCGATAGAGAAAGGCAACTATGTTCCTTCTCTCTTACTCGGCCTGCAAATTTGCGAGGTGTTTCAGTTGCCGGCGGAGAAGGTTTTTCAATTAGAAAAAGGAGTGGCTGAACAATGAAGCGGCTTTGGTTTTCGTTTGCAATGTCTTTAAGTACAATTTGCGCTTTTGGCATGGCTATGATTCCGCTGGTCGAACTGACGCGCGGGCTAGCCTTACTGATCAATGAAAACAGGAGTGCCTACAGCGTTACCCTGCACTTTGCTTGGTTTGTCCCCATACTCTTCTTAGGAATCGTTGAAGCGATTGATCATTTATGGAATCGGAGGAAAAAGCATTTGGCATACTGGATCTATCCGCTGATCACGCCGGCCAAGGATGAAAGGGAGCGCTCGATTACCGCTTCTGCAGCGCATGCTGCCTTTATCGCGCTATGGGTGGGCGCGCCGATTTGTGCAGGCTTGTTATGCTTCTATCCGCTATTTATTCATGTGCTTCCGGTCTATCCTATTCTTATTGCTTTGCTGATTCCTTTGGTTCAAGTCATTGTGTACTATTTAAAAATCCGGAAGATCTATCTGTGAGCTATGGGAATGGGGGCAAAGCGATGACGCGACATAAGCTGGATTGGTTGATTACTACGGGACTTCAATGGATTTTGAATACGGTCTTGATTGCTTTGGCGGTTGTGCTCAGTGTTGCACTGGTCAAAGAGACGTATTCGTTTTTCACCTATCTTTTCTTGAACGAAAATGCTTCCTATTACCATTTGCTTGAAGGCATTCTTGTCTTCTTTCTTTACTTCGAATTTATTGCGCTGATTATCAAATATTTTCAAGCGCATTATCATTTTCCGCTCCGCTACTTTGTCTACATCGGTGTGACTGCGATTGTACGGCTGATTATCGTTAGCCATGATGACCCGCATTCGGTATTGCTCTATTCAATCGCTATTCTCGTCCTCGTTGCAGCACTGTACATTGCAAATACCAAGATGTTGAAACGCGAATGAAAAAACCATCTCATCAGCACTAACTTTGCTGGGGAGACGGTTTTTTAACAATTTATAGCAAACGCTTACAATATTACTTATAAACTTTTGCAATCGCGTCTGCGGTGACGATGGCATTGAATACATCATCAGGAGTGACATGGAAGGGCATATTGACCATTGTGTCGTTTTCAGCGCATGAACGTTCGGCAACGTTTCGCCATTCTTCTTGCTTAAACGCCTTAACACCCAGATCTTCAAGTGTGAGCGGAAGCCCCACGGCTTTCATAAGTCGAATCACGTCGACTAATTCATCATGTGCTGCGTTTTCGAGCACAAGCTGTGCAAGCAAACCGAACGCGACTTTCTCACCATGTTGAACGCGATGAAGTGACGGTACGGCGGTCATCCCGTTATGAATGGCGTGTGCTGCGGCTAGGCCACCGGATTCAGCACCGACACCGCTCAGGTAAATGGTTGCCTCAATCACTGCTTCGACGGCTTGTGTTGACAGTTTGTTTTCAACAGCATGAACAGCGGCAACTGCGTTTTGCTGGATGGTTTCGTAGCATTGTTTGGCAAGCCCGACACCAATAAGCGAGGGACGGAGGTTAACTAAGTTCAAGCCGTAGCCGCGGTAGCAGGCACGTGCTTCAAAATAGGTGGTTAATCCATCACCGATTCCGGCAGCAAAGAAACGCTTTGGTGCCGCAGCCAGAATTTCCGTATCGGCAATGACCATGTCCGGATTGCCGGGCAGGAACAAATAGTGATCAAAGGCACCTTGATCATTATAAATAACAGCGATTGAAGTACATGGTGCGTCCGTCGATGCAATCGTCGGATAGAGCACAACGGGAAGCTTTTCATAATAGGCAGCTGCCTTTGCGGTATCCAACGTTTTTCCACCGCCAATACCGACAATAACATTCGCCCCTGCTGAGCGAGCCAATTTTCGATTGCGGTCAATCTCAGTTTGCGTACATTCGTAATTGAATTTCTCAAAAGATGCGGTTAATCCGGATGAACGAAATGATGCGCCACCGACATTGGCCGCACGATCAACGATGAATTCATCGCAAATGAAGTACGCATTGTCGCCGAAAGGGCGGATATAGCTGCTAATATCCGAAAGAATGCCTTTCCCAACGATAAACTTTTTAGGAGAAGTCACAGACCTAGCGAGTTTTTTGCCCTTACTCAGTAGTGGGGTATCTACCATAATCAATCACTCCTTATTTGAATTACAAAAATAATTATAAAACTTTAGACTGAAATAGCTAGTGAAAACGCTTATATTTATGAATAAAATGTGAACTTTTATGCATTTCCTGAGGAAAAAGTTAGTATTTTAGTAAATTGTCTATTGACAGAAATGAAAGAGATGATCTTGATTGAGGACGTATGCATTTTTCAGTATTGAAATTCTTAAGTCGTTCATGTATGGTTTTGTTGAGAGACTATGCACGGACGATCTGTGAGTAGCCAATACACGTAACTAAGGGGTAGAAAAAATGGGAAAAGTGCTTGTTTTCGGTCATAAGAGTCCGGATACCGATGCGATTTGCTCAGCAATCGCGTTTGCTGATTTGAAAAAGCAGCTGGGCGAAGATGTCGAAGCCGTTCGCCTTGGCGATTTGAACGGTGAGACAGAATACGTTTTAAATCATTTTGGGGTTGCGGTTCCGCGCCTTGTAAAGACAGTGGCGAATGAAGTGCCTGCTGTTTATCTGGTCGATCATAACGAACGTGCCCAAAGTGCAGACGATATTGAAGATGTCGAGGTACTCTCCGTTGTCGATCATCACAGAATTGCTAATTTCGAAACGAAAGCGCCGCTGTTCTATCGCGCGGAACCGGTTGGATGCACTGCAACGATCATTAATAAACTGTACAAGGAAGCAGGCGCCACGCTTTCGAAAACGATTGCCGGGCTGATGCTGTCCTCGATTATTTCCGATACGCTGCTGTTCAAGTCGCCAACCTGCACCGATGAAGATGTGAAAGCAGCGAAAGAACTGGAAGCCATTTCCGGAGTCGATGTGCAAACGTACGGTTTGGACATGCTTAAAGCGGGGACAAACATTGCCGATAAGTCAGCAGAAGAATTGATTACGCTTGATATGAAACCATTCGAAATGGGTAAGTATACTGTAGAAATTGCTCAAGTGAATGTTGTGGATACCAACGATGCGCTGTCCCGTCAGGCGGAACTTGAAGCTGCAATCCGTAAAGAAATCGAAACGAAGAATCTGGATCTGTTCGTTCTGGCCGTAACAAACATTTTGACCAGCGATTCTGAAGCGCTGATTCTTGGAAAAGCAGCGGCAGCAGCTGAATCAGCATTCAAAGTTACACTGGACAACCATGTTGCAACCCTAAAAGGTGTAGTTTCGCGTAAGAAACAAATTGTTCCAGTATTGACCGAATCATTAGCAGATTAAGATGCATAAATGCCTAAAAACAGGGGGAGCGATCCCTCTGTTTTTTTTGCAAGAAAAGAAACATCCATGACCCGCTTGAGAGACGTGGGACACCGCATCCTGCAGAAGTAAATAGGGGGGGAATTCCTCTTAATTCGAAAATAAGATAAAAGACAGCTTAAATAAATGGAGAGATTCCGCTTATCAACTTGAAAAACGTGAAAATGAAGGATTTTGCTTTGTATAGTCGGAAAATTTCCCCTTATTTCACTCGTTGCTTCATTAAGGACCAGAATTCATAATGAAACAGAAGTGAGGTGGATCGAGATCATTTTTATTCGCTCAAGAATGTCCAAGAACCCTTCATTAAGATGCGAGACGCCTGCGGGATCAGCCTGCCAGCGAAACCCCACAGGTGCTTGTTGAGCCGCGATCGTGCGAGTGGATGACGAATCACGTATAATTGGTTAAGAAGATTTTCATGCAAAGGAGAATTTATTTTCATGGATAATCCAGTCATCAGAACATTATTGAATCATCGCTCGATTCGCAAGTTTACCGATCAGAAGTTGTCTGAGGACCAGATTGAATTGCTGGTGAAATGTGCACAAGCGGCATCAACGTCAAGTTATACGCAATCTTTTTCGATTATCGGAATTGATGATCCGGCACTAAAAAAGGAGCTGCGCATCATTAGCGGCGATCAGCCTTATGTTGAAGCGAACGGCGGCTTCTTTGTCTTTGTCGCTGATCAGTACCGCAACAAAAAAATCGGTGAGCGCAGCGGCATCGATACCCGAGTATTGGATACAACACAACGGCTTACTGTTGCGCTTGGCGACGCAGCTTTTGCAGCCCAGAACATGGCGGTTGCTGCTGAATCAATGGGACTTGGAATCTGCTATATCGGCAGTATTCAACGTGACATTGAGCGCACAGCGGCATTGCTCAAGCTTCCGGACTATACGTTTCCGCTGTTCGGCCTTGCTGTGGGCTACCCGGATCAAGAGCCGGAAAAGAAACCGCGCCTTCCCCTGAAAAACATTTATCATCGCAACACTTATGCTGCTCAATTGGACGATGCAGCGCTTGAACGTTATGATCAGCAGGTTGCAGACTATTATCATTCACGCACCGGCGGACGTCGGGAGGAAACGTGGACCGAGCAGATTGCAAACGGCCTGAGCACGCCGCCGCGTCTCGCATTGAAGCCTTTTCTGGAAAAGCAGCATCTTGGCAGGCGCTAAGGAATGAATGATCCTGAATGGCTGCGTGCGGCGTTTAAAATTGTTGCTTTTTCATTCATTCAGTTTATTTCTTTAATCGGCGGGTTGGTGATTGGCGGACTTCTTCTTGGTTACTTGGAGCGACAGGCAAACCGTCGGATGATCCATGCATTTGGTTTGAAAAGTATTTATTGGACAGCCTGGCTGGGAACGCCGGTTCATGAGCTCAGTCATGTGTTAATAGGTCTGATGTTCCATCACCGGGTGACTGAGGTCAAACTGTTGCAGGCTGTTGATGCGGATGGAACAATGGGTTATGTACGTCATGCTTATCAACCGTCGAGTCTCTATCAGCGCATTGGTAATTTTTTTATCGGTGTTGCGCCTCTGATCGGTGGCAGTTTGCTGATTGCCTGCATTGCAGCGTGGCTGGTGCCTACTGGTTCTGTTCTTCACCTTGAACGTTCGCACATGCTTCGTCTGTTTTCTTTTTTTGATTTGCCGACATGGGTGGGCCTTGGGCAAGCGGTTGCCGAAAACTTCCGTAATCTTTTTTCAGCTGCAAATTTCAGTCGACCGAGCTATTGGCTGTTTCTGTACGCAGCGCTTTGCATCGCTTCGCGCATGTCGCTCAGTACGGAAGATATCCGCGGTGCGGGCAGCGGGGCCGGCGCTTTGTTTTGCTTGCTGGTAGTCGCCAATGGATTGAGCGTGCTACTTGATCCGGCATTGCATACCCAAATCATGTACTGGATCGGCCGGTTTAATTTTTTGCTCATGGTGATGTTAAGTCTGTCGATCTTTTTCTCGTTGCTTGTGCTGCTGATTAGTTGCTTGCTTTTTCAAGTGAAGCGGTATCTGGGGCATTAAGCAGGGCTTTTTGTAATAGATGGCGAATGATTTATTGAGACAAGGAGGATGACTGTGAACGAACGAGGCTATATTGGCACGTATACCAAAGGAAAAAGTGAAGGGATTTATTCTTTTACTCTGGACACAGAACGGAAAGTGCTGACCGGTCTGCGCTGTGCAGCTAAGCTTGGCAATCCCACCTATGTTGCAATCGATAAGGAGAACGCAAAACTGTACTCGGTTGTAAAAGATGGGACGAAGGGCGGTGTCGCAGCCTATGCCATTGACGAGACCGGCGCGCTGCAGCTGCTGGGAAAGAGTGTGCGCGAAGGCGCTTCGCCATGCTATGTCAGCGTTAACCAAGAAGGCAGGCGCATCTTGGATGGGAACTATCATGAGGGGACGGCGAGCAGCTATGTGCCGGATTTGGCGCTTGGTATCCGCCCTCAAGCAACTGTGCAGCATGAGGGTTCAGGCGTGAATCGTGAGCGGCAGGAGGGTCCGCATGTCCATTTTGCCGACTTTACGCCGGACGGACGTTTCGCGGTTACCGTTGATTTAGGGACAGATACCCTGACCACATACCGTGTGATGGAGCGTGAATGGCAAGAAAACAGCACCTTCGTGTTCAAACCAGGAACGGGTCCACGCCACTTGACTTTTCATCCTAAAGCACCTTACGCCTATGTGATGACTGAATTAAGCAATGAAGTGATTGTGCTTCATTTTGATTTGCAGAGCGGTACGTTCACCCCCATTCAAACGGTGAACGCACTTCCTGCCGATTTTAACGGACACAGTCAGGGCGCAGCAATCAAAATCAGTGCCGATGGACGCTTTGTCTATGTTTCGAACCGCGGGCACAACAGTATTGCCATTTTTCAAGTGGATGAAGGAAACGGTAGGCTCGCGTTGATCGACCATACCGACACCTTAGGGGATTGGCCACGGGACATTGAGATTGATCCAAGCGGTTGTTTTCTGATTGCTGCCAATCAAAATTCGGGAGATGTCGTTTTATTTGAACGTGATCCGCTGAACGGAACATTGACCGATCTGGGTGCAAAACTGTCTGCAGCCGATGCGGTCTGTATCAAATTCTTTAACGGCAGATAATGCGGACGGCTCATTGCAAGGCCTTAAGTTCCTCATTAACACGGTGTTCGATTTTTTCAAGACAGGCGTCAATCGTATTGGCGAAGACGCGGCGTCCGTTCACAATTGCGAACGGCTTCAGACTGCACATGCCACACACATTCAGACAATCATAGTTCATCACTGCGACTTCCGGGTGACGGGCTATTTTTTCTAAATGCTGGACGGTCAGTGAACCGTAATCGCATACTTCAATGGTAACCAGACCAAGACCTTCATTCATGGGTGAACCTCCTACTGGACATTGGGACATGTTCGCGGCGCCGTTTTGGAACAGCCCTTTTATAGTGTAATAATGAAGGACGGTAAAAATCAAGACAAGCGCAGCATTTAAAATCCCGAAGCGGCTGCTTCGGGATTTTAAATGCCATGTTATTTTGTATGCAATGTTTTTTCATAGACATCAGCTGCAAAGTCCCAATTGATCACATTAAAAAAGTTTTTCACGTATTCCGGACGCCTGTTCTGATACTTCAGGTAATAGGCATGTTCCCAAACGTCAAGGCCAACAAGCGGGGTATGACCATCCATAAACGGACTGTCCTGATTGGGGGTGTTGGTTACTTTCAAAACGTTTTGTTTTGTGACGGTCAGCCAGGCCCAGCCGGAGCCGAATTGACCGGTTGCTGCTGCGGTAAAAGCTTCTTTGAACGCCTCATAACCGCCGAGTTGCTGTTCAATCGCTTCAGCCAGCGCTCCAGTCGGCTGTTTGGATCCGCCTGGAATCAGCACTTTCCAAAAAAAACAATGGTTGTAGTGACCGCCGCCGTTATTGCGGACGGCGGTTCGAATGTCTTCCGGTACTTTCTCCAAGTGGGCAATGAGATCCGTCAGTGAGTGATCCTTGAATTCCGGATGCTTCTCAAGCGCTGCGTTCAAATTCGACACGTAGGTTTGATGGTGTTTATCGTGATGGATGCGCATCGTTTCTTTGTCAATGTAAGGCTCAAGGGCATCAGGAGCAAATTCGAGTGCGGGCAGTTCAAATTGACTCATTGAGATCCTCCTTAGTTACCAAATCGTTTGCCAACCCCAATTTAAGTAAATCAGTTATTGGCATTCTAAGCAACTAGTTTGGCTTGAGGGCTGCACTTTTATACACTGCCGGTAGGCGTAATAGGAACGGTGTTTCGTTCAGATCCGGATGCCGGCTCGTTTTACGAGCCGTTCGATTGCTGTCTCGGCTTCTTTTAACACGAATGCTTGATCGATCGTCTTCATCTGCCGATTCTCCATCACGATCCGTCCGTCAATAAGTGTTGTTTCTACATCGGAGCTTTTTGCTGAGTAGACGATACGGGAGATTGGATCGGTGCCAAACATCGGTCTACTGTGAAAGGTATTTAGATTTAGGATGGCAAGATCGGCTTTCTTGCCTGTCTCAAGGCTGCCGATTTCCTGGTCCATGCCAACTGCCTTCGCTCCATCAATAGTTGCCATTCGGAAAATATGATGGGCGTTCATCGAAGTCGGACCATTTGCCGGTTTATGGATTAAGGCAGCCAGCCGCATTTCTTGAAACATATCCAAATTGTTGTTGCATGGCGCGCCATCGGCACCAAGCCCAAGATTAATGCCCATCCCAGCCATTTGCGGTACATGGGCGATTCCGGAAGCAAGTTTCAGGTTGGATCCGGGGCAGTGACTGACATGGATGCCGCGTTGGCGAATGATTTCTTTTTCTTCGGCGCTCAGCCAAATGCAGTGTGCGAGAATCAGCCTTTTACCGGCAAGCCCGATATGGTCGAGATACACAATATTGCGCATGCCTGTATCTTTTTCGACGATGGCGATCTCGCCGCGGTTTTCGGAAGCGTGGGTGTGAACGAATACTTTATAGTGTTCAGCGAGATCACGGACTTGAGTGAGCAAGGATTCGCTGCAGGAAATGACAAAGCGCGGCGCAAACGCGTAACGGATTCGTCCGTGATCATGCCCGTTCCATTTTTCTAGAAGATCGACACTTTCACGGATCGAATCCTCGGTCTTTTCTTGAAGACCGCTGGGCACATCGGCTCCTTTATCCATCATCACTTTTCCCGACAAAGCGCGTATGCCGCTTTTTGCAATCGCTTGAAAGGCTTCATTGGTGTAGTGAACGGTTTCCATATCCACAATAGTGGTTGATCCACCGGCGATCAATTCACCAATTCCAAGCATAGCCGACAGATAAATCGACTCTTTGTCGTGTGCCGCTTCAAGCGGCCAGATGCGTTCCTTGAGCCAATCCATGAGCTCTAAGTCATCCGCTTTACCGCGAAACAGCGTTTGGCAGAGATGAATGTGCGTTTGAATAAATCCGGGAATTACCGTACGCCCTGTTCCATCAATGACGTAATCATCGGCTGTGGGTGCAACCGCAGCACCGACCGATTGGATACGGCTTCCTTCAATGACGATGTCCCCGTGAAGGATTGCTTCCTCTTGATTCATGGTTATGAGCTGAGCATTTTTAATAATCGTCCGGTTCAGCTTAATCATCTCCCAATCGAAAAGAATGAATAAAAAAAAGGCTACGAAAAATATGCACGCATATTTTTCGTAGCCGGGAATTTACGGTTCCCAGGTAGAGACCCCTAAACCGTATTATTAAGGATATACGAAAACAGAAAGGATGAAGTTTACGTACTTAATCATAATTGAATGGGGAAAGATCGTCAAATGTTATGTCATAATATCTGACAAACAATATCTTTCGAATGGGGAATCTGACAATTAAGATAACAAGAGTAAGGGCTAATGTGCAGATACAATGACTCTTGCAGCCCATTGGCGACTTACACATGAAACACGGATTTGTCGCGTTTTTTCGAAACAATAGGTTTATCAAATACATGACATAGATATTTACAAATAACATTATTCTGAATTTTATACTATAATCAATGCAGAACCTGATTTGTGTTAGCTTTTATACCATGGGATGTATGATTTTAAATTGGATAGGAGGACTTGATGTGACCACCTTGCATAAGTTTCTTGATGAAAATATGGTGAAGCGTTCCTTTGAAGAAACGCCTTTGCTTAAAAAATACTGGGACTGCGCTTGGGGCAATCCCAATGCATACGGAAAGGTGCGCAAGGTTTTTGTCCACCGTCCGGGCAAGGAAATTCATGAATTGAATAAAGCGGTGTTCGAGCCGGAGATAGGTGCGCGGATTCTTCGCGATGAAGAAGGGAACATTCTTAGCTATTGTTTAGGCAAGGAGCCGCTTGATTTGGTGAAAATGCAGGAGCAGCACGACCGGATGACTGAGGTATTAAGAAGTGAAGGCGTGGACGTGATTCCGCTTATCGAAGACGATGAATTGCTGACCAATAATTTGTTTGCCCGTGATGTGGGGATGGTCATTCCGGGCGGTTTGATTTTGGCTCGCTTCGCTTTGAAATTCAGGTATGGCGAAACGCGGCGCACCCTCAAAACAGCGGCTCAGATCGGCATGCCGGTATTGGCATCGATCCAAGGGCAAGGATTTGTTGAGGGCGGAAGCTTTATGGTATTTGATCGCAAAACGGCAATTGTCGGGCGATCGATCCGTGTGAATCAGGCCGGCATCGAGCAATTACGCGCAATTCTGTCTTGGCAGGGAATGGAACTGATCGTTGTTGATCTGCCGTCAAGTATGATCCATCTTGATGAAGTGTTCAATATGGTTGACAAGGACAAAGCGCTGGTTGACCCAACCAACTTGCCGCACTGGTTCCTTCAGGAATTGCAGCGACGCGGCGTTACGCTCATCTATACGGACCCGCTTGATCCGCCGATGACCACGAACTTGCTCTGCTTAGAACCGGGGAAAGTCTTGTTCACGTCACTTGGCGTACGGACAATTGAAGCGCTTGAGAAAGCGGGGGTTGCGGTCATTGCAATCCCGGTCGATGAGTTGAATAAAATGGGCGGCGGCATCCATTGTTCCTCGCTCGTCCTGCAGCGCGATCCCGTTGACTAACTATGCATCGGAGGGGAGAAAAGAATTATGTATGAAAAAGTCAAAGATTTGCCAATCGAGCAGCAAATCGAGCAATTCGCAAGAGATTTGGTCGGTATCAGGAGCGTAAACGGCACCGATGGCGAAGTAACGATGGCCGATAAGCTAGAGGCGATTCTCCGTTCGTTTCCTTATTTCAAAGAACATCCGGATCAGGTTTGGACTCAGAAACTGGAAGGCGATGCGCATGGCAGAAAAAATGTTTTTGCTCTTCTCAAAAGTATGTTTGAAAATAAGCAGACCATCATATATCATGGTCATATGGATACGGTAGGTATCGACGACTTTAATTCGATCGAAGCGCACGCGCTGGATCCTGATTATCTTCAACACTATTTCTCGGAATACACGAAAGATCCCGATGTGCAAAAGGATGCGGCATCAGGAGACTGGCTGTTTGGGCGCGGCATGCTGGATATGAAGAGCGGCGATGCCGTCCATCTCGGCAATCTGCTCTACTATGCGCAGCATCGTGAGCAGCTTAAGGGAAACTTGCTTGTGATGTTTAATCCGGTTGAAGAGAATGATCATCAAGGGGTCATGGAAGCTGTATCTGAATTGATCCGCTTACGGGATGAAAAGAATCTTCACTATAAATTAGCAATTAATGGGGACTTCGTCAGTCCGCTCTATAAAGGCGATACGCAGCGATACATTTATACAGGGTCAGCGGGAAAACTGCTCGGATGTTTTTATATTCGCGGCAGAGAAACGCATGTCGGCGAAACACTTTCCGGCATCGATCCGACGCTGATTGCCAGTAAAATTAATGAAGCGCTCAATAACAACATGGATGGTGCGGAACAAATTGCAAATGAAGTGATTCTGCCGCCATCGTGTCTCTTTCAGCGCGACAAAAAGGCATTTTATAATGTGCAAACCGCAGGTACGACCTTTATGTACTTCAACTATTTTCTCTATGAGCGTACACCGAATGCAGTGATGGAACAGTTAAAGCATGTTGCTGCCGATGCCTGCGCTGATTTAGCCGCGTTTCTTAAGCAGCAGTATAGCGTATTCTCAGCCAACTGCGGACTTCAAGGGCAAGCACCGCATTGGGACGTTGATGTGCTCAGCTATGAGGAATTCGTCGAAGAACTGAATCAGAAAGGCGTTCCTGTTGAGAAAATCATGGATCAGGTCATTCAGGGCAACCCTAATGAAGACTTTCGTCAAGTCAGCTGCAAGGTCATTGAAGCCCTTGAGGCAAGCGCCGGCGATAAGCGTCCGAAAGTGATTGTTTTCTTTGCACCGCCTTATTGTCCGCATAATTACCTGCGCGATAACGTACCTGAAGAGAAACGCTGCGATCAAATCCTTGATGAGGTACTTCGTCAAGTGCAGCAAGCAACCGGTGAACGTTTTGCTAAGAAACGTTTTTTTCCGTACCTTGCCGACAGCAGCTATCTTTCAATGAGCGAGACGAGCGAAGAAACGGCAGCAATTGTTAACAATTTTCCCGGCTGGGGCAAAACTTACAGCGTGCCGCTGGATCAGATCCGTAAGTTGGCGATTCCTGTTCTGGATATGGGTGTCTATGGAAAAAAGGCGCATACTTGGATGGAACGTTTATACAAGCCCTATTCTTACGGCGTTCTGCCGAAACTGATCCGTTCGATGACCGAACGCATTTTTGCAGATCACCCGGATGGTTAATGGTGTTTCAATTCCTAAATAGGAATCTAGATATAATGATAAGGGGCGAAAGTTAATGATGAAAAAAGTTGGTTTTATTGTGATGGCGCTGCTGCTGGTTGTTCTGTCGGCATGTAGCAGCTCAGGAAGCAGCGATTCAAGCAAGAAGAAAACGATTGTTATGGGGACGAGTGCCGATTATCCACCGTTTGAAAATGTGGATACGAAAAATGGAAATAAGATTGTCGGCTTTGACCTTGATTTGGCAAAATATGTTGCCGATAAACTGGGCTACAAATTAGAAGTGCAAAACCAAGATTTTAACGGTTTGATTGCTGCATTGAACAGCAAAAAAGTAGACTTCGTTATGGCCGGTATGGTGGATACACCGAAACGGCGCCAGCAAGTTGACTTTTCGAAGACCTATTACCAATCGTACCAAGTTGTCCTCACACGCGCAGGCACAAACATTAAAACAATGAACGATCTAAAAGGCAAGAAGGTCGGCGTGCAATTAGGAACAACTCAGGAAACGTTGGCTAAAAAAGTGAATAAGACAATTCCGATGAAAATTCAAAGCTGGGACAAGTTGAATGAGATGGTTGAGGCCATGCGCACGAAAAAGCTTGATGCGATCATTACTGTCGATACGGTTGCCTATGGGTACACAAGCAAAGATAAGAAACTGGAACAGTTTAAAGCAGTGGTTGATGGAAAGACTCAGTATGATCCGATCAGTGCCGCTTTCCCAAAAGACAGCAAGTTAACGGCTAAATTTAATAAGGTTTTTAAAGAAATGGAAAAGAACGGCAAGAAAGATGAACTCGTTAAGAAATGGATTGTCAATCAATAAAATTCTATTTTGAAGTGAAAGGATCATGGGGCAATGGAACATGTGATTACCGGTTTTAAGACAATTGCTCCTTCAATTCCCTATATTATAAATGGTATTTGGGTAACTTTGGGGATTGCATTAGGTGCGGCGATCATCGGTTTTGTATTAGGCATACTGCTTTCCTTATGCAAGATCGGAAACATAAAACTATTAAGCGGAATTGCCAGAGCATACACCTCGATTTTTCGAGGGACACCACTGATTATGCAGCTTGCACTCGCTTATTTTGCGATACCGCAATTGATTGGCTTGAACGACGTCAATCCAACCACTTGCGCAATCGTTACCTTTGGCTTGAACTCAGGGGCGTATATGTCTGAAATTATCCGATCAGGGATTAATGCGGTCGATAAAGGCCAGTTTGAAGCAGCAAGTGCACTTGGCGTCGGCTATTGGCCGATGATGAAGGATATCATTCTGCCTCAAGCAATCAAGAATATATTGCCGGCAATGATGAATGAATTTATCACGTTAACCAAGGATTCTGCAATTGTATCGACGATTGCAGTCACTGATATGATGCGCCGTTCTCAGATCGTATCTGCGGAATACTATCTGTACTTTCCGCCGATGTTCGTCGCATTCATCATGTATTATATTGTTGTCCTGATCCTGACCGCGGTTGGCGGACGCATTGAAAGGAGACTGAGCCGCAGTGATCAAAGCTGAACATGTATATAAAGATTTCGGCAGCACGAAGGTACTGAAAGATGTCTCATTAGACATTAATAAGGGCGAAGTCGTTGTCATCATTGGGCCGTCCGGGTCAGGAAAGTCTACATTTTTACGTTGTATCAACTTGCTTGAACCACCGACGAAGGGAAGCGTTTTGATCGATGATCAGGACCTTGTTTCCCTTAAACAGAAACAGGTCACCAAGGTTAGGGAAAAGGTCGGCATGGTTTTTCAGCACTTCCATCTTTTCCCGCATAAAACCGTACTTGATAACTTGATTTACGCACCAATGAAAGTGAAGAAGCTGTCTAAGGATGAGGCTGTCAAACGAGCGGAAGCGCTGCTTGAAAAAGTCGGGCTGCTTGATAAGAAGAATCAATACCCAAACAAACTCTCAGGCGGTCAGAAGCAGCGTGTTGCAATTGCCCGTGCACTAGCGATGGAACCTGAATACATGTTGTTCGACGAACCGACTTCGGCGCTTGATCCGGAAATGGTCAAAGAAGTGTTGGATGTGATTCAGTCGCTTGCTGAGTCCGGAATGACGATGGTAATCGTGACGCATGAAATGGGTTTTGCCAAACAAGTGGCCAACAAAGTCGTGTTTATGGACGACGGCAGAATTCTGGAATCCAATACGCCGGAAGCCTTTTTCAGTAATCCGAAAACGGATCGCGCAAAAGATTTTCTGAAAAAGATTCTGTAATCCTTAAAGATCAGTGAATCGTATTCCATTTCTGTTCAATGAGACGAATGAAATGCATCGTCTTTGGATCACGAAGCTTATGTGCGGCGATAATCAGTGAGGTTTGGATGACAATGGGTTTTTGGTTTAAATGGATTTCATGTAACTGGCGCTCTGCCAGTTCTTTTTTAACAAGATTGCGGCTGATCAGTCCGACGCCAATGTCATTCATCACGGCGCTTTTCACCGCTTCCAGACTGCTGCATTCGATCATCTTTCGCAGATGGATACCGTTTTCATCGATGTAGCTGTTCATTTGTTCTTCAAAGGGTCCAACGATCTCATATTTGATGAACGGGTACTTTTCCAGTAAGTCCTGAGTGGTGTTGTGCTGATAAAGCGTGTCGGACACGATCAGAACGAGATCCTCTTTTTCTGAGAGGACGATGTTCGTCACCCCGGATTTGCGGTACGATCCGGAAATGATGCCGAGATCGAAATGATTGTTGTTGATGCCTTCGATCACTTTATCGCTAGTGCAGGAGACCAACTTGATTCCGATATCCGGATCGTCAGCAAGAAATTGGCGGATGATCGGCGGAAAGTAATGCGTGCAAAAGGTTTCCGATGCAGCAATGGTTAATTTGCTTGCTGTCCGGCTCTGAGCTTGAAGCTCGGTCGTCATCTGCTCAAGGATCGGAAAGATCTGATCCACATAGTGTTTCATGATCTCGCCGTGTCCGGTGAGGAACGTCTGCTTGCCGATTCGGAAGAAGAGTGGATGGCCGATTTCTTCTTCCAAGGAGCGGATTTGCGCAGTAACCGTTGGCTGTGAAAAGTTAAGCAGTTTAGCAGCTTGCGTAAAATTAAGCAGTTTTGCTGCTGTTTGAAACGTTCTCAATTGCCTGAGTTCCATTGATTTCTGCCTCCGTATCGTCGCGATTTATGGCGAATCATGACCTAAAAAAAGTAAATAAACGCTTGTTTAATAACAGTATATAATAGTTTGTTGCTTTAGCCTTGGATGAGTGCTTCGAATTTCTAACAAAAGAGGTATGGAGATTATGCCGGATAAGAGTATGTATGAAAAATCATTGGATTTGTTTCCGCCGATTGCCTTGCGGGCAACACAGCTCGGCATTGTCAAGGGCGAGGGCGCTTATGTCTGGGACGAAAATGGCAAAAAGTATATTGATTTTGCCAGCGGCGTAGCCGTTGTAAACTGCGGCCACAACCACCCCTACGTGCTGGAAAAAGCAAAGGCACAGATGGATCAACTGGTTCATGGCGGGCATAATGTTGTCTACTATCCTTCTTATATTAAACTCGCAGAAAAAATTCTTGATCATGTTGGCCATGATTACAAGATCTATTTTTCAAACAGTGGCGCGGAGGCCAACGAGGCAGCGATCAAACTGGCGAAACAAGTGACCCATCGGCCGGGAATTATTACGTTTAAGCATAGTTTTCATGGCCGTACGCTTGCAACGACGACTTTGACCGCTTCGAATGCGAAGTATCGCCGCAATTATGAGGGCTTGCTTCCAAGTGTGTATTATGCCGACTATCCCTATGCAACGCGTTCCGGTCTTACCGAAGAACAGGAAGTTGCGCGCTGCTTAAATACGCTTGATGAAATTTTCCATGATCTGATTGAACCGGAACAAGTTGCCTGCATGATTTTGGAGCCGATTCAAGGCGAAGGCGGCTATATCGTTCCACCCAAGGCCTTTCTGCAAGCGATTCGCAAAATTTGCGATGAACACGGTATCCTGCTTGTCTTTGATGAAGTTCAGACCGGATTTGGTCGAACAGGCAAAATCTTTGCTTACGAAAATTTTGATGTGAAACCGGATATCATGTCGCTTGCCAAGGCGATTGCCAACGGCTTCCCACTCAGCGCACTGGTAGCACGACGCGACTTGATGGACAAATGGCCGGCCGGCACGCATGGCGGCACGTTCGGCGGAAACCCGGTTGCCTGTGCGGCAGGGGTAGCCGTCTTTGAATTGCTCGAAGGCGGATTAGTCGATCATGGCAAAGAAGTCGGTGCATACTTCAAAGAAAAGTTACTGCAGCTGGCTTCTGAGCGTGATGAGGTGCTGGAAGTCAGAGGACTTGGTCTGATGATCGGCATTGAATTTGTCGACCGTGACGGTCACCCGGATGGCGATCTGGTCACGGCAATTCGTGCCAAGGCTCTAGAAAAAGGCTTGATTTTACTTTCCTGCGGCGTGGACCACAATGTAATTCGTTTTATTCCACCGCTTATTGTTACCAAGGAGCAAATCGACGACGCCTTTGACATTTTCAAAGCAAGCGTTGAAGCGTCACTTGATGAAGTCGCGCAGAAGCATTGACTCTGACTCGCGCAGAAGCAGTTGATCATCGATTTTTTCTTTGCGGGATAATTAAGTAAACGATTCTGCCCCGTCTTCAAACCCATAGACCAGTGTTTTGGCCAAGAATCAAAGCGGAGGTACTCTGGCGCCAGCGGGATCGCGCGTTGTTGATGCGTGCCAGCGAGATCCCGCAGATTTCTGTTTGTCTGAGGAGGCTCGCGGTGCGCCCGCGGCAAGCGAGTAACCGAAGCGGCGATTCAGTACCGAAAAGACACGAGTCCATCACACATGGTTGGAGAGTAAGGACCGGGCGTATTTTGCCCGGTTTTTCTTACAATACTGAAAAACCCCCTGGAATTGGCTCGGAACGAACCCATTTCAAGGGGATAAGAATCTGATACTCAGACAGTTTCAGCGAATAGAATCAGACATGCACCCGGTTCACCCGCATTCATCGCCTGCGCGTGAAAAACTGAACAATAAACAAAATCAGCGCGGCAATGAGCAAAAGGTAAATGAGCGCGCCGCCGATTTTCAGCAGCAGCAGAACAAGCCAAATAACAAACAGAATGACGATCAACGTCCAAAGCAGACCCAGCATGAAATGCCCTCCCATCAAGTCATTGATGTATTACTTAGTAGTATAGACAAATGAATGAGTTTTCATCAGAACAAGATCATGTAGGTTTTGAACGTCGCTTCAATGTTCCAATCAAAGCCCGCTTTAAGCTGCTGAAGATCGTGGAGCGTTTACATGCCTGCTGAAAAAGTGCCTGCTTCTGAGTATGAAACACATGCGCGCCGCGTTGAGAACAGGTAAAATAACCGTATAGGCGATGATTAAGGGGGGATAGGATGTGAGTATTGAGACGATTATGTTGGATTTGGATGGGACGACATTAACAGCGGAAAATCAGGTCACCCCTGAGTTGAACGCATACTTAAAGAAACTGCGATCCCTTGGCAAGCATGTGTTTGTCGTCACAGGCCGTTCCGAAGTCGATGCGCTGAATGTTCTTCCAAAAGACTTTCCGCATGAAGGCATGGTTGCTTCGAATGGAATGTCGGTATTTGCAGGCGGGAAAAGGATTTTTCAACAAGCACTTCCCAGCGGGCTTGTCCAACAAATGATCAAGCGATCAGAGCAGCAGCGCATGTATTACCAGCTGCACCCAATCGGAGGCAGGCGGACCATTCTGAGTCGTGATCGCGGCTATATCACCGATCAGATCAGAGGAGAACGGCCGCATTCCGTAAGTGAAAATGAATGGAATTCGCGCAGACAGGCCGTTCTGGAAGATATGGTCTGGAAGGATACGCTAACTGAGGAAGAGTCGGAACAAATCGCGAAAATGTACTTTTTCAGTACCGATGCAAGACTCATGGCTGCATGGAAACAGGCGCTTCGCACTTTGCAACAGACATTCGCTTTTGACCAGTTTTCATCTTCACCGAACAATACCGAACTTGTCGGCAAGAATATATCGAAGGCGAGCGGCATTGGTCAGTTGCTTGACTATTTTAACCTGTCACCAGAACAGGCGTTGGCGGTTGGGGATGGTGAAAATGATTTGCCGATGTTTCAGCTTGCCGGACATTCGGCGGCGATGAAGAATGCGCCGGATCATGTGCAGGAACAAGCAGATTGGGTAACCGAAAACCCCTATGACCAAAATGGTCTTTTTAAATTCTTAAATACAGTCTTTCATTAATTGATGAAGATGACGATCACGAAATCGTCATTTTTTTTATGCCTTTCCTCATTTTTTTGTGTGTTTTAAACCCCTATAATGAATAAGTTGTCCTTTCTACTTGCAGCGCTTAAAGGCTGCGGCAAAGCGGCATTCGCAAAATTTGCTTCAATTCTATTTTTTCCTTTCCCTCTCCCCCAAAAAACGTGTTTCGCTACTTTTTATCTACATATTGTGTTAGAAATCACTTAAATATACTACATATTGTTGTATAATGTTTTTATTAGCCGATTATAGGAGGCCGCAAGATGATTAATGAACCGATAATGAAAGAGAAAATGTTAGACGATAAAATTCGTGATCTAATCAATATGGATGAATATGTTGCGAATGAAAATGCCAATAAGGATGAAAATGTATTCAATACAAAACGCGATTTGCTCGCAGGTGTGGCCGCCAGAGACTATGCACTTCGCCACATCTTGCCGAAAGAATTCGCCGATGCGCACAAGCAGGGCATCATGCACTTCCATGACCTAGATTATTCACCGTTCTTCCCCATGTACAATTGCATGCTGATCGACTTCAAAGGCATGCTGGAAAAAGGATTCTCGATTGGGAATGCCGATGTTGAGCAGCCGAAATCAATCAAGACTGCAACAGCACTGGTCGCCCAAATTGTCGCTAATGTTTCATCGAATATTTATGGAGGAACATCGTTCAATCGAGCAGATGAAGTATTAGAACCGTACGCAAAAACGAGTTTCTGCAAATATTTGGAAACGGCGAAACAATGGATGTCCGATCCGAAAGCTCAGGAAAAGTATGCGTATTCGATGACGAAAAAAGAAATCTATGATTCGATGCAGTCACTTGAATACGAAATTAACACCTTGTTTTCCAGTAACGGACAAACGCCTTTTTTTACGTTGAATTTCGGGCTTGGTGAATCATGGTTTGCTCGTGAAATTCAGAAGTCTATTTTGAAAGTTCGTATTCTCGGTTTGGGTCGCGACCACAAAACCGCAGTCTTTCCAAAACTTGTGTTTACAATCAAACGGGGACTGAACCTCAATGAAGGTGACCCAAACGCTGATGTTAAGAAACTAGCCGTTGAATGCGCAACGAAACGGATGTATCCGGATATTTTAAATTATGATCGGATCGTTGAAATCACCGGTGACTTTAAAGCGCCGATGGGCTGCCGTTCGTTTCTGCCTTCTTATCAAGAAAATGGGCACTACATCACCGATGGCCGCAATAATATGGGTGTAGTGACTTTGAACATTCCGAGAATTGCCATTGAATCCGCTGGTGATCAGAATACGTTCTGGAGCCTTTTTGATGAGCGTCTCGATCTTGTCTGCCGCGCGCTGTTCTTCCGCATTCAAACGCTGAATAAGGTCCAGGCGAAGAACGCGCCGATTTTGTATCAATACGGTGCAACCGGCAAACGACTGGATGCGGATGAACCGGTCAAGGATATTTTTAAAAACGGACGTGCGACGGTATCAATGGGGTATATCGGTTTGTACGAAGCGGCGACGGTGTTCTATGGAGCAAATTGGGAACATAATCCACAAGCGAAAAAATTCACACTGGATATCGTGAAACGCTTCAAAACAGTGTCGATTGAATGGCGTGAGAAAACGGGTTATGCGTTCAGCGTCTATGCAACGCCATCGGAAAGCTTGACCGACCGGTTCTGTCGCTTGGACAAGCAGCGTTTCGGCAGCATCAAGGATCTTACGGATAAAGATTATTATACAAACAGCTTTCACTATGACGTGCGTAAAAAAATAAATCCGTTTGAAAAAATCGACTTCGAAAAAGATTATGAACCTTATACAGCGGGCGGATTTATTCACTACTGCGAATTTCCATCGCTCGTGAATAATCCTGAAGGACTTGAAGCGGTATGGGACTATACCTATGACCGTGTCGGTTATTTTGGTACCAACACGCCCATTGACAAGTGTTATGAATGCGGTTATGAGGGCGAGTTTGAGTCGACGGTGCAAGGCTTTAAATGCCCAAGCTGCGGCAATCACAATCCTGAGACAACGTCCTGCATTCGCCGTCTGTGCGGCTATCTTGGGTCGGTGATTCAGCGCAAACCGATTAAAGGACGCTTGAAAGAGATCAACAGCAGGGAAAAACAGCAGTACTGAAAGGAGTGAATTTGCCGAATGCAGCAAGCATCCGGCATTCAGAACGATGAATTATGCTGATTATAAACGGTTTGATTTTCTAAATGGGTCCGGCATCCGCCATTCATTGTTCGTCAGTGGCTGCCACTTTCATTGTAAAGGCTGCTGGAATGCAGTGGCGTGGAATCCCACTTTTGGCAAGCCTTACACAGCCGAGGTGGAGACGCAGATTATTGATGATCTCAACATTCCCGGGATTAAGGTTCAAGGCTTGTCGCTGCTTGGCGGCGAACCGTTTGACCATCCGGAACCGTTAACCGAACTTGTGACCCGCGTCAATCGAGACTGCCCGGGCAAGGATATTTGGTGCTGGACGGGATTCACTTTTGAACAATTAAAGGAGAATCCTGAGCGGCGCGACATGCTGCGCCATCTCGATGTGTTGGTTGATGGTCCCTTTGACATCAACAAGCGCAACCTGAAGTTAAAGTTCCGCGGATCATCCAATCAGCGGGTGATTCTTGTGAAAGAATCACTGAAAAAAGGACGCATCGTGCTGAAAGTTCACTAAATATGTATCGTAATACCGGCTTTAAGATGAGCAAAAAGAACAGGTTAATGAGCAACTCCGGACTTGGCATCGGCATTCTAAGGATCGGACGTTGCACATGCCGCGGATGCGCGGCAAAAATGAAAGGAGTGAGCGTTATGCTCACTCCTTTGTTCAGCAGTTCTTTTCCTGTTCATCCATTGCTAAATTGGCCAGCTGATCGGCGCGTTCATTGTATTCAACGCCATGATGGCCTTTGACCTTATTGAAGGTGATTTTGTCCTGTTTTTCGGCAAGTGCGTTGAGGTGCATCCACAATTCTTTATTTTTTACGGGTTTTCCACCGGCGGTTTTCCAGCCTTTTTTAATCCAACCATGGATCCAGCTATTCATACCGTTTACGACATAAGCGCTGTCGATATAGAAAGAAACCGGAATTTGGTTTGTTTTGAGCGATTCAAGCGATCGGATTGCTGCAGTTAGTTCCATGACATTGTTTGTTGTGTTGCGCATGCCCCCATGCAGTTCTTTTACCTTGTCTCCGTAGCGAAGGATTGCCCCCCATCCGCCGACATTATGATCGCTTTGATTGCCGCGACAGCCTCCATCACAATAAATAATAATTTCGTTCAATTCACGTCACCTTTTCCGTTAAAATCGTTGCCTTGTGATCATTCTCTGCGTCCTAGGCGAAATCCTTTATTCAGGAAGCCTTTGATCAGTATATCAGAAGAGCGGCGCTCCTCGAAATCAGCTCACACGCAATCATTTTGTCACCTCATTGAAAACAAAATATTGTAAACTATTTTATAGTAGAGAAAAAGAAAAAGGTGCAGCAGAAGAATCGATTCATAAACTTGGAATGGGGCGTGGGCAATTTGAAAATCGCAGTTTTAGGAGCAGGGGCGATCGGATGTTATTACGGCGGAGTTCTTGCTAAGGAACATGCAGATGTGACATTCATTGCGAGAAGACGCACATATGATCGTCTGAAACATCACGAATTGGTTGTAAAAAGTATTCATGGTGATTTTTCGTTACCGGTCAACGTTATCGATTCTGAGCATTTGGAAGGGCATGCTGCCTTTGACTATATTCTTTTAGCGATAAAATCGACTGGACTTGAAGCCGCGATTGAGGAATTAAAAGTTTTAATGGAAGACCGCACGAAGATCATCTGTCTGCTGAATGGGATCGGTAATGAAGAAAGGCTGGCAGAAGTGTTTGGTGCTCAGCGAGTCATTGGCGGTTCGGCGTTTATCTCGATTATCCGTGAAGCGCCGGGAGTTGTTCATCACGTTGGTGATGGCAAGTTGGTGATCGGCGAGTGGCAGAGTCATACGCATCAAGATGCCGGCTTGATCGAATTGGAGAAGCTGCTGCTTCAGGCAGGAGCGGCTGTACGCATTACATCCGACATCAAGCGAATCAAGTGGGAAAAACTGCTTTGGAATATCACCTACAATCCGTTGACCGCGTTAACGCAAACGAGGGTCGGCACGGCATTAAAAGATCCAGACCTCAAATTGCTGCTTGAACGCGTCAGTGCAGAGTTCCTGAATTTGGCGGATAAACGGGGCATAATAATCAGAGAGGATTACAAGACAGGACTTCTTACCCCCGATGAGGAGATTCAAAATCATAAAACATCGATGCTCCAGGATTTTGAGAACGGTCAGGCAATGGAATTAGACGCAATTCTCGGCTTTGTGATTCAGACGGCGAAACAATGTGCGGTTTCGGTTCCAACCATTGAAACCCTGTACCATCTGCTTCGCTTCTTAGAGCGTAGTCACTAAGACTAGGAAATGTAAAGGCGGTAGCGTGATGAAAAAGTTTGCAGCGGCACTTTTCATGATCAGCATAATCATGGTCGGTTCTCTATCCATTTTTTATATGGTCACTCATGCTCCGGAGAAACAAGAACAGCAGGCAAAGGAAGAGACTGCAGGCGATATCGAATCACCAGAGTCATCGGGCTCATCAGAACCAGCACAACAGCAACCTGATGAAGCATTAGCAAAAAAATTGACTGCCCCGTATGTCAGTCAACGGCCTGAGCTTCCTAATGGTTGCGAGATCACCAGTCTGACGATGCTGCTTCAATCTGCTGGCGTAAAGGTTGATAAGCTGACGCTTGCACGTCAGATAAAAAAAGTTCCTTTTCAATCCGGAACCTATAAGGGCAATCCGAACGAAGGATTTGTTGGCAATATGTATCACGGAAACCGCTCAAATCCCGGATTTGCCGTTTATCATGGGCCGATTGCAGATTTAGCACGCAAGTATCTGGGAAGCCGCATGATTGATATGACGGGAAAATCGTGGTCTGCGGTTGAGCAACAGATTGCTTCCGGAACACCGGTGTGGGTCATCACCAGCATTAATTTTGTGCCTGTTCCGGACAATGCTTGGCAAGAGTGGCCGACAAGGCAAGGGACGATTCGGATTACGTTTAAAGAACATTCAGTGCTCGTTACCGGATTTGATGCGGACCATGTTTATTTTAATGATCCGCTTGCAGAAGCTGCGGGCAGCAAAGCCGATAAAAAAACGTTCATTGAGGCGTGGACCCAGTTCGGCAATCAGGCAATCGCTTATACAGGGTCATGATGGCTGATGCAGATGTACTGTATCAAACTGGTAATCTATGGGACCTTCCTCATGTTTTGCAGGTATTTGTTTATTAGGACTAAACAAATGGTATAACTTACCTGTATAATAAAGGAAATCGTTCGATTTTTATCATATTCGGGGGTGGCCTAATGAGCCCAGATCGTCAGTTTACGCTTGTCGGAACCGTAGCAGCAGCGGCTGCAGTAGCCGCAATAGCCGGTGCGCCGAACCATGCTTCAGCAGAAACGTTTGATGCGTACAAGGCAAAAGCAACAACAAATGTGAATGTCCGCAGTACACCTGGAACGGATCACCCCAAGATTGGTCTCTTAAAAAAAGATCAGACCTTTGATGTCATAGGGGTAGACAAGAAGAGTGAAGAAGGAAATTGGCTCAAAATTAAATATGAGGGGCGCACGGCTTATGTTGACGGGCACTATACGGAGCGCGTAGAGGAAACAAAGGAAGCGGTGCCAACTTTGTCTGTCCAAAGGGTTGCCAGCTACCAAGGCGTCACGTCCGACAACCTACATGTTCGTCTGCTCCCTTCTGAAGATGGAACCATTTTGAAAACGTTGAGCCGCGGATCAACGGTAACCGTCACCGGTAAAACAAGTGACGGTTGGCTGGAAATTGATTACAAAGGCGGAGCAGCCTATGTTGCAGCAAAATACATAACTGCTGAAAAAAGTGCGGCATCATCGGTATCAACGCTAAGTAGCAAAACAACTTTGTATACAGGCACAACCACAGCGAACCTGAACGTGCGCTCAGGGGCAGGCACGTCGAACAAGATCCTGACAACGCTGAAAAACGGAAGCCGCGTCGACGTTGTGAGCGAAACGGGCGGTTGGCTGAAGATCAAGTATAACGGCGGCAGCGGTTATGTGTCCGCAGAGTTTGTAAGCAAGTCCGGATCAAGCAACACGAGCGAATCAAACAGCGAACCAGTGAAGTACACGGGCAAAACAACAGCGAACCTGAACGTGCGCTCAGGGGCAGGCACGTCGAACAAGATCCTGACAACGCTGAAAAACGGAAGCCGCGTAGACGTTGTGAGCGAAGCGGGTGGCTGGCTGAAGATCAAGTATAACGGCGGCAGCGGTTATGTGTCCGCAGAGTTTGTGGACAAGCCCGGCTCGAGCAACACGGGCGAATCAAACGGCGAACCGGTGAAGTATACAGGCACGACCACAGCGAACCTGAACGTGCGCTCAGGGGCAGGCACGTCGAACAAGATCCTGACAACGCTGAAAAACGGAAGCCGCGTCGAAGTAGTAAGTGAGACGGGTGGCTGGCTGAAGATCAAGTATAACGGCGGCACTGGCTATGTGTCCGCAGAGTTTGTGGACAAGCCCGGCTCGAGCAACACGAGCGAATCAAACAGCGAACCAGTGAAGTACACGGGCAAAACAACAGCGAACCTGAACGTGCGCTCAGGGGCAGGCACGTCGAACAAGATCCTGACAACGCTGAAAAACGGAAGCCGCGTCGACGTTGTTAGCGAAACGGGCGGTTGGCTGAAGATCAAGTATAACGGCGGCAGCGGTTATGTGTCCGCAGAGTTTGTAAGCAAGTCCGGATCAAGCAACACGAGCAGCCCTAGCAGTGAGTCGGTGAAGTATACAGGCACAACCACAGCGAACCTGAACGTGCGCTCAGGGGCAGGCACGTCGAACAAGATCCTGACAACGCTGAAAAACGGAAGCCGCGTAGACGTTGTGAGCGAAGCGGGTGGCTGGCTGAAGATCAAGTATAACGGCGGCACTGGCTATGTGTCCGCAGAGTTTGTAAGCAAGTCCGGATCAAGCAACACGGGCGAATCAAACAGCGAACCGGTGAAGTATACAGGCACGACCACAGCGAACCTGAACGTGCGCTCAGGGGCAGGCACGTCGAACAAGATCCTGACAACGCTGAAAAACGGAAGCCGCGTAGACGTTG
>NZ_JFZC01000100.1 GCF_000648615.1 Sporolactobacillus terrae DSM 11697
GGCGTCTCGCACCTCCGCTTTGTTTCTCGGCCAAGACACTGGGCTATTGGTTTGAAGATGGGGCAAAATCTTATACTTTCTTTTCCTGCAATGAAAGAAGGCAAAAATCCTGCTCAAGGATTTTTGCCTTCTTTATTTATTGGTTTTCGATTTCTTCCACTTTTAACGATAATTCGGTCCAACGTTCCATCGCCTGATCGAGTTTTACTTCCATTTCCTGCTGTTTTTTATAGAGTTCCTGAACCTTTCCTGCATCGCTGCCCGCCTGGCCAATCTCTTTTTTCAGTTGTTCAATCTGTTCTTCAAGCGATGCAATTCGATCTTCAATCCCGTTCCATTCCTGCTGCTCTTTATAGGTTAGTTTTTTCTTTTTCGCAGCAGGCTTTTGAATCGGTAGTTCTTTTTTGTTTGCTTTGATCTTTACCGCCGCTGCCTGTTCTTTTTTTCGTTCATCCATGTATTCGCTGTAGTTTCCTTCGAAGCGGCGGATGCGGCCATCCCCTTCAAAGACGATCAATCGATCGACAACCCGATCAAGAAAATAACGTTCGTGCGATACGGCCAGAACAGTGCCTGGAAATTGCAACAAGTAATCTTCGAGAACGGTCAATGTCTCCGTATCCAGATCATTTGTCGGTTCATCAAGAAAAAGGACATTGGGTTCCGCCATCAAAATGCGCAAAAGATAAAGCCGCTTATGCTCACCGCCGGACAATTTGCGGATAAACGTACGCTGACGTGGGCGCGAAAACAGGAATCGCTCGAGCATCTGCTCTGCCGTCACCTGCTGCCCGTCATCCGTGAGCACAACTTGCGCTGCTTCCTTAATATAGTCAATAACCGTCAGATCTTCGTTCATTTCGGCATGTTCCTGAGTGTAATAACCAATCTTCACGGTCTCGCCAATAGCCACTGTTCCTGAATCCGGATTCAGCCGCTTAGCTAGAATGTTCAGCAACGTTGTTTTGCCGCTGCCGTTGCCCCCGATGATCCCCAAGCGTTCACCCGGCGTAACAAGCAAGTTAAATTCATGAAAAAGTTCGCGGCCATTAAAATGCTTCGCAAGCCGCTTCGCCTCAATCACTTTCTTACCCAGGCGTGTCGATCCAAGTGCTACGTCCACCGACTGCTTGATTTCCGGACCTTTGTGTTCTTGAAGCTGATGCACACGCTCCACTCTGGCTTTTTGCTTGGTTGACCGTGCTTTCGCGCCGCGGCGCAGCCAGGCCAGCTCGCGGCGCAACTGATTCTGCAGCTTAACCTCACCGGATGCCGCATGCGCTTCGCGTTCTGCTCTCTTTTCAAGAAACAGTTCATAATTTCCGTCATAGCTGTAAAGCTTCCCGTGATCCAGTTCAAGAATGCGTTTGGTTACGCGATTTAAGAAATAACGATCATGCGTCACCATCAATAGCGCACCTGAATACTGGTCCAGCGCTTCTTCAAGCCAATCAATAATGGCGTTATCTAAATGGTTCGTCGGCTCGTCGAGAATCAGCAGATCGGCCGGCTGAATCAGTGCTCGCGCAAGAGCAATTCGTTTCTTTTGCCCGCCGGAGCATTCGTTTGCAGGCGTTTCAAAGTCCTGAATGCCCAGCCGGGTCAGAATCCGTTTTGCCGCAGCTTCCGCATCCCAGGCATCCGCTGCATCCATCTGCTGCTGGCGCTTAAGAAGCTGTTCTTGAAGTTTCGCATCTGCCGGATTCTTTTCCAATTGGGCAAGCGCCTGCTCATAATTGCGCACGGCAGCCATAATCGGCGAAACGCCCCCATAAATATGGTCCAGCGCAGTCACGCCGTCGTCAAAAACCGGGGTCTGAGGCAGATATTCGAGCCGAAAAGCATTGGCATGTCGCATACTGCCGCTTTCTGCCGAGTCACGCCCCGCGAGCACATTCAGTAAGGTCGACTTCCCGGTTCCATTGACGCCAATTAATCCAATCCGCTCACCCTCGGAAACGGAAAACGAGATATGGTCGAACAGCGTCTGCACACCATACGTTTTATACAAATCGTCAACATCAAGAATACTCAATTGGATCATCCTATTCTCTAAAAAATGATAAAGCGCCATTATTCATGCTCATTGATGAGTCTCAACACGAACCAGTTTTCCAATGACAATCAACCGATTCGGCGTACGCGTCGGCTTGTCACACGTGACCAATGTAATCCGTTTGTCTTTGGTCTGGTCAACGACACTACCCTCGTTTTCAGAAACAATCTTTCGATTCGAGACCCGATACACGTAGTCACTCGTCAAGTTGGTAATGACGACTTCATCACCGATTTTCACATGCATCAATGGACCAAAAAGCAGATTTTCACGCTGCATGTGGTGCCCGGCAAGTGCATAATTGCCGCTGCCCATTTTCTGATCCGAACGCATGGTAGCCGCACCCACCAGCAAATTGCTGCTGGTCGTTCCCTTTAAAATAGGGAGCGCAATCCCGAGACGCTTCACTTGAATGCGCCCGATCACCGCATGAGAGGAAACACGCGTCCCGGCCTTTACCGCCTCATAAAATGAAGGCGGCTGAATCGATTTATAATCAAAGGAGGCATCCCGTTGATTATTTTTCTTAAGCTGAGTTGCTGTCAATTGCTCCGAATTCAACTTTCCGCTCAGATAACCGATCAAACCTTCCTTTAAAAAAGGAGAAGCAATCAAAAGAATACCTGCCGCGATGCAAAGTACAGCCAGCCATTTGCGCCACACAAACTATCCCGCCTTTTTAAAAGATACCTAATCAAAGTGTACCATGATCAAGTGCCGAATGTTATCTCACACCAATAAAAATTGGTCTTGCTCAGACATGCAGAAATTTTCAGACCTGCGATCAACGGAGGCGCACCACAGCCGAAGCACTGTTTTATCGTTTTGAATACATGATGACAGAGTTTTTATATCAAAAAGGCATCCGGTCTGTTTGGCCGAATGCCCTTCTACAAGTTACTGTTTTTGCTTCTCTCTTAGCCTTTTCTCCGTCTTCTCGAGAAAATAGTCAGGAATGCGCCGCCAATCAGTAGTGCTGCCCCGGCCGCAAATGTTGCTAGAGGATTACCATCACCGGTTTTCGGCAAGTCTTTCTCAGATTTCGGTGTCGCGGTCTCCACTAGACCTAATTGTCCACGTTCAATCGATGCCGTATTCTTGGATGTCGCGTCTTTTTTAATCACTTGGTTTGGTTGAGGCGTTCCTCCATTTTGTTGTTCGCCCAAAACGCCACGTTCAATTGTTGGAATTGCTTTATTCGTTGCTGTAATCTCTACCGGCTTCGAGATGCCTTTTTCAATAACAAACGAAATTGGCGTTGCGTCAAGCTGGTAGCCTTCGGGTGCCTTGGTCTCAATGAAGGCATATTTCCCTGGTGCAAGATCCTTCACAACAAACCGACCGCTATTATCTGTTGTCAGTCCGGTTTTCAAAATCTTGCCGTTACCGTCAACCAGCTTGAATTCGGCTCCCTTGAGCACAGCATCTGGATCATTTTTATCAACCTTGGTTAAACGAACATCACCTGGGGTGAGCAGGTCGGCTGCAGTAATCGCAATCGCCTTGACGTCCGTTGCCGTCACATGGAACGGAATCGGCGTCTCATCCAAGTCATAATTCTTCGGTGCTTTGGTTTCGATGAAATGGTAGTTGCCCGGTGCCAAACCGCTTACCGTGAATTGGCCTTTATCGTTCGTCGACCAGACGGATGGCAGCGATTTTCCATTTGCATCTTTCTCAACAACCTTTCCGGTGCTGTCATAGAGTTTAAATTCTGCTCCTTTAAGGACTGCATCCGGATCATTTTTGTCGACCTTCGTCAGGACGACACTGTTCAACTTATCTGTGGCCGTGATCGGGATTGCTTTGACGTCTTTGTTCGTCACTTTAAACGGAATCGGCGTTGCATCTAGTTCATAGCCATTTGGTGCTTTTGTTTCAATGAAATTGTACTCGCCAGCTGCCAGACCGTTCACCGTAAATCGGCCTTGGGCATCTGTCGTCCACACAGCTGTAAGTTTCTTTCCGGTTACATCTTTTTCAACAGCCTTGCCGTCCTTATCAACGAGCTTAAACTCTGCTCCTTTGAGTACGGCATCCGGATCGTTTTTGTCGACCTTCGTCAGGACGACACTGTTCAACTTATCTGTGGCCGTGATCGGGATTGCTTTGACGTCTTTGTTCGTCACTTTAAACGGAATCGGCGTTGCATCTAGTTCATAGCCATTTGGTGCTTTCGTTTCAATGAAGCTGTACTCGCCAGTTGCCAGACCGTTCACCGTAAATTGGCCTTGGGCATCTGTCGTCCACACAGCTGTAAGTTTCTTTCCGGTTACATCTTTTTCAACAACCTTGCCGGTGCTGTCATAGAGTTTAAATTCTGCTCCTTTAAGGACTGCATCCGGATCGTTTTTGTCGACCTTCGTCAGGACGACACTGTTCAACTTATCTGTGGCCGTGATCGGGATTGCTTTGACGTCTTTGTTCGTCACTTTAAACGGAATCGGCGTTGCATCCAGTTCATAGCCATTTGGTGCTTTTGTTTCAATGAAATTGTACTCGCCAGCTTCCAGACCGTTCACCGTAAATTGGCCTTGGGCATCTGTCGTCCACACAGCTGCAAGTTTCTTTCCGGTTACATCTTTCTCAACAATCTTGCCGTCCTTATCAACGAGCTTAAACTCTGCTCCTTTGAGTACGGCGTCCGGATCGTTTTTGTCGACCTTGGTCAAGACGACACTGTTCAGCTTATCTGTGGCCGTGATCGGGATTGCCTTTGCATCCTCATTCGTCACTTTAAACGGAATCGGCGTTGCATCCAGTTCATAGCCATTTGGTGCTTTTGTTTCAATGAAGTTGTACTCGCCAGCTGCCAGACCGTTCACCGTAAATCGGCCTTGGGCATCTGTCGTCCACACAGCTGTAAGTTTCTTTCCGGTTACATCTTTCTCAACAATCTTGCCGTCCTTATCAACGAGCTTAAACTCTGCTCCTTTGAGTACGGCATCCGGATCGTCTTTGTCGACCTTGGTCAAGACGACACTGTTCAATGTATTAACTTTTGATACGTTGACAACGGTCGGTTGCCCGCTCGTCTGATCATCAATCGTAAAAGTTTTTGGCGCTGAATCAAGCAGGTATCCGTTCGGAGCTTTCGTCTCCGCAAAACTGTACTTGCCTGGTTTCAGATTTTCAATGCTAATTTTGCCGTTCGTATCTGTTTTTAAATCTTTCTGAATGACTTGACCGTCTTGATCAACAACGTTAAATGTTGCTCCTTCGAGTCCATGACCATCAGCATCCGTTTTCGTTAGTTCAGCCTTTCCTTTATAGTTTTCAAAGGTCTTCTTAAGGAAGACTGTCGGCTGATTGGTCGCTGACGGATCAATTGTAAAAGTCAATGGACTGGTGTTTCGAATATACCCCGGAGCAGGGGTTATTTCTTTCAGGGTATAGGTGCCCGGTCTCAAATTGTTAAGCGTAATTTTGCCATCTTTTGTTGTTAACTGTTCTGCGGTGATCGGTTGCCCGTCATTGTCTTTTGCTGCTTCGCCTTGAGCGTTCAGTAATTTAAATACCGCACCTGACAATACTTTGTCCGGATGATCACCATCAGCTTTTTCCAACGTGAGGTTTCCAGGAACCATTTTGTTCGTTACGTCTACTGGCACCGCGTAGGTTGACAATTGTCCTTTCTTGATTTCAAAAGGCACTGCTTTACTATTCTTTAAATAGCCGGCAGGTGCTTGGGTCTCAACGAGTTGATAATTTCCCGGTGCCAAATCCTTGATGAGCAATTTGCCGTTCTGATCGGTTGTTACGCTTGTTCTAACGGCGTCTCCATTGCGGTCCAGGACGTTGAAGACTGCGCCTTTCAGTCCTTCACCGCTCACTTCGTCTTTCTTAAATACTTCTGCATTTCCCGGGGTCAGCGTATCATGAGCAACCACCGTTGCTTCATCGACCGACTTCTGACCCGGCGCAACGGTCACAGGGATCGGCGCGGCATTTAGATCATAATTGGTTGGTGCCTTGGTTTCAATAAATTGATAGTGTCCCGGCACAAGATTATTGACCACGATTTGACCGTATTCATTGGTGACGAGATGCTCTTTCACCCAAATCTGATGCCCGCTGTTATCCACTCGAATCAATTTGTATTCAGCGCCTTGCAGCAGCGATTGATCCTCCGTTGCCTTTTTAATCAACTTCGCACTGCCGGGAGTCAACGTATTTTCTGCAGTGACTTCGGCCGCCACTTGCTGACCTTTTTCAATAACCACTTTAATGCGTTCATTGTTAAGGTCATAGTTTGCAGGAGCCTTCGTTTCGGTAAAGTAGTAAGTACCTGGCTTCAGGTTTGTAACCGCAATTTTACCATTAGCATCCGTTGTTAAATCTTGCTTAATGATCGATCCATGAGCATCTTCCAGATTGAATACCGCGCCCTCAAGCGTTTGATTAGGATCGGCTGAATCCACTTTCGTCAAAACAGCGTCACCTGGAATCAGCTTATCAATCGCCTTCTTTTGAACAACTTCAGTTTGCCCTTTTGTGATCGTAAACGTGATTGGTGTCGCATCTACTTCGTACCCAGTTGGAGCCTGCGTTTCAACAAATTGATAGTTTCCTGGCTTCAAACCTTCGTAGATGATTTGGCCCTTGTCATTGGTTTGCAAATCTTCTTTAATTACATGACCCGTAGCATCCTTCAGTGTATATTTTGCACCCTGAAGGCCAAGCTCCGCATTGTCTTCCCCAACCTTATTCAATATTACGCTACCTGTCTGCAAAGCATTCGGTGCATTAATCTTCAATGGTTGTTTCTGGCTCTTCTCGATTGTAAACTTAATCGGTTCTGGATTGAGCACGTAACCGGCCGGAGCTTTTGTTTCCATGAATTGGTAGTCACCCGGCTTTAGATTGTCTACCGTCAGTTTCCCTTTGCTGTCTGTATGAAGACCTGATTTCAGTGTTTCTCCCGTCTGATTCTGGAGATCAAATGTCGCGCCGGTCAGTGGTGCGTCATGATTATCCGAGTCAACCTTTGTCAATTCGACACTGCCGGTTATCAACCCATTGGTTGCTGAAATTTGAAGGGGTTTGACTTGACCCTTTTGAATGGTGAATGGAATCGCTGAGCCGCTGATCAATGCGTAATCGTTCGGTGCACTGGTCTCGACAAATTGATAGTCGCCCGGTACTAGATCATTTACCTCAATTTGACCAGCTGCATTCGTTGTTAATCCGCTCTGTAGTACGTTACCATTCTGAACAAGATTGAACACAGCTCCGGATAAAGTCTTACCCGTGTCTTCGTCTGTTTTTGTTAAAACGACAGAACCTGGCGTGAGTGTGTTTTTAGCAGTAACGTTGATAACGGTTGTTTGATCTTCATTGATCGTAAACGCATAGGGTGTTGAATTGAGTTGATAGTTTGCCGGTGGAATGATTTCCACGAGTTGATAGTTTCCAGGCTTCAGATTATCGGCCGTCAACTGTCCGTTTTCATCAGTCGTCAGCTGCTCGATGAGCTTGCCGTCTTGATCCTTGAGCTCGAATACAGCATTTTTCAACTTTTCTCCGGATACATCATCTTGTTTTGTCAGAATCACTTTTCCAACGAATTTATGATTGACAACGGCTAATTGTGTAGTCGTCTCCCCTTTAGCCGGCTTGTCGATCGTAACTGTTTTCCCCGCTTTATAATCAGGATTAATGACATATCCTGTTGGTGCTTTATCCTCTTTCAATACGTAGTCGCCGTATTTGAAATGATTGAACGCTGCCTTTCCATCGTTGTCCGTTGTAATTGTTCGCAGCGCTGTTTTTCCTTCTTTGTCATACAACGTAAACGTTGCACCCGAAAGCGCACTGCCATCGTCAGCATCTTTTTTAGTTATGGTCAGTCCACCGATCTCTCCACTTCCGGTACCATCACCACCAGAAAGCTTAACGGTAACCTCTGAACTTGTTTCTGTTGTATACGTCTGTATGTTTTTGCCATCAAGCTTTACCGTATTTTCCAGCTTGTCGCCATTTGATGCATTGATTAGCGTTCTATACGTTAACAAATAGGCATCATTGATTGCGTTTTTAAATGCTAAGGTGAAGGATTGTGCACCGGTATCATTATCCGTATGAACATCGCGTGTATAATCGGTTCCTTGCTTCAATGGCTCTCCGGTTTTTGTTAACGTTCCATTCCTGTTAACCGTTGCTTTATAAAGCTCAAAGGATGAGGCATCAATAATTTGATTGTTGCTTGGTGTGTCTGTAAGAACAGGTTCTGAGACCGACGATTGGCTTGGATTAATATTTACCGTCCAATTGACATAATTCCCATCTTGCGCACCGCTTTTTGAAGCAAAGCTGTCGCCATTGGTTGGCTGAACTGAAGCCGATAGATCCGTTACTTTATCCGCCCCATCGAGCACCAACGCTGTATTGTCATATGCTTTATGAATGATTTGCCCATTCAATGACGTTTTAAAGGTCATGTAATACGGTGAGTCAATCGCCTTTTTAAAATGAACCGTCAGCGTATTATCATTAGCAGCTGATGGGTACTCAACCGTGTAGTCATCTTCCGGAACGTCCTCTCCAACGGAATACCCATTCCACCCACCGGTTAACGTCATCGTGTGTACCTCGAGCGATCCGTCAATGTATTGTTGATTGTCTTTAATTTGGTCAACGATTTTAGGATCTTTAAGGGTCACATTGTTATAGTTTATACCGATTTTCCATGTGATTTGTTTGTTCGACGGGTCGTAGGAGCCGCTCTTAAACCCATTAGACTTTGTATAATCATCCGGATTAAAGGTTGCTGTTGATGAACTTGATTGATCTTTCCCATTCTCATCTTTCCATGTCAACTTTGAAGTGTTTGAAAAAACCGTTTTACCGGATGCTAGTTTGTTGTAATCAAAGTCCGTCGTATAAGTGATCGTAAATGAATCGGTTGTTTTTGCATAGGCGCCTTTAAATGTAACAACAAAACCATTAGCATCTGAACTCAAGTCATAATCTGTGCCCTTTGTAGGATCCTTATCTTTTGTTTCATTATGAATCTTAAATGCGTTCTCCTTCAGCGCTAATCCAGCATGATCAAATGTATCGGTTATTGTCGCATTATTAAGTTCGTAGTGATTCCCATTAACGGTAATCTTCCAAGTGGCTGTTTTAGCCTTATAATCAGCGCCGGTGTTTGACTTTATAATGCCCTGCTGTTTTGGGTATTGCTCATTGCCTGATGCGGAGCTGTTGTCGGAAGTTACCGTGTTGCTGATCTTCCCATCTTCAGTTACTAATCCCACAGCTTTTGTTGTATACGTGATTTGATAAGCACTGTCAATACCATGCTTAAATTGGAGATCAAAACCGTTTTTATCGGTCGTTGATTTAGGAGTTACCTCATATTCACTGTTATCTACCAAGCTCCCCTGGGTAAATCCTCCATCGTCCTTCACCGTAGCCTGATAAACCTTAACTGAGCTGCTATCAAGTTCATGGCTATTGTCGAATAAATCATGCAGAACGGCATCGGCCTGCTTTATCGATTGCTCATCACCGTTATAATTAATGGTCCATTTGATGGTTTGCGTATTCGAGTCATAGGATCCTGTTTTCGTTAAATGCGTTCCAAGCTTAGTGGTTATTGACGCAGATGCCTTGACATCCTCATTTCCATCACTGGAAAGCGTCGCCGTATTTTTAAACGTTCCCTTTTTTGAAGAATCATTAATCTTCGTTGAATATTGAATTTGATAGGCACGGTTGATGTCCTGATTGAACTTAATGGTCAGGTTACCATCATCTGTGCCAAGCTCATAGTCGCTTGAGGGAACTTGACTGCCAAGCTTTACGGTTCCATCAACATTCACTTGCAGTTGATACAGCTTAATTGAATCTTTGTTGAGGGTTAGCCCGGCAGGCGTCGGATCCTTCACCACTGCATTTTTCAATGTTGCTTCATTCGTATTGATATTTACCGTCCAATTAATATTTTTCGGATTTACGCTTCTATCTGGTGAAACGTCTTTGTGAATTGCTGTTCCTTTTGGATTTTCAAATGGAATTGTAACCGTTACGGCATCACCCGGCAGATCAAACTTGATTTCCTTTTGCGTACTTCCGGTAATCGTTTCTTTATTAAATTTCGTAAAGACAGTAAACGTCCCGCCAACGTTGGAATGACGCTCTGCGTAATTAGTGAATGTAAGGGTTACCTTGCCGGTATCGTTGTTCCCATGTTTCACCATATAATTTGCAACGACATTGCCATCATCATCTTTAAGTTCTCCGTTAAAGTCATTATAAATGGCAAATTCTTGAGGCAAATCAAAGGTATAGTAATCGCCTTCGTGGATATCCCAATCGTCTTCAATTGACCAATTCATATGAATGTATGCCTCAGATTCAAGTCCCGGTCGATGCTCTGAGCTCCATACATTCCCATCTTTATCTGTAATTTTGTCAACCGACACAACGGGTTTCGTTATTTCTTGAGGGGTTGAGGCCTTTGCTTCAGCCGCAGCACGTTCAATGCTTTTCGTTTGTTTCTTTTCTGGTGCGGTTTGTACTGATGCAACGCTTTCCTTTTGATTTTCTGCTTTGGCTGCCGCACCTGAATCTCCGACTGCTTCTTGCTTTGCTTGACCCGCACTCGATGCGTCCTTCGATTCTGCATCTGTGTCGGCTTTCTCAGCTTTTGCTTGATCTTCCGTGCTCGAACCATCAGTCGTCTTTCCTTGATCATCCGTTGCTGTAGCGTTGTGATCGGCTTTTTCTGATTTCTCAGTTGTTGCCTCTGCCTTAACCGCGACATTGATCGTCTGTTTTTGGTTATTTCCCAAATCAAAGTCGATCGGTGTGATCTTTTGATCCGCTTTGATGTCATCATCAAAAACGGCTGGAATGCGCAGGTTTCCGGTGGCTCCGGAAAGGTCTTTTGTTTTTTCACTGTTAAAATGGATGGTCAATTGATTAGCATTCGCCGGTTGGTCACTGGCTTTGATTGTATAGCTGCCAATGACCGTTGTATTGTCGGCGAGTTTAACCTCACCGGTTGTGTCGGTGCTATCTTTGTCTCCATCGTCTTTTGTGCCGACCTTAAATTGAGCAGGTATCTGGATGGTCACATCTTGATCAAGTTTTTGACCGTCTTTTTGTGTCCATGTATAGTCCAGATTCACTGCATCTCCTTGCTTCAATGGATTTTCTGTATTAACCTCTTTTGCTGCGTCACCTTCCCCAGTGGTCAGCCCTACTGAATCAATGATTTGCTGCGTTTGGGTATCTTCCGCACTCGCTTGCCCCAAAAATGGCGACAATGACATTTGGCTAAAGATAACAAACAGTGCAAGGACGATAATCATAAAGCGTTTCATTACTTTTCTGTGCTTTGTTTTTTGCAGTCCGAGCGGCAGTCTTTTTGCTCTCACCATGCTTCTCCCCTTTGGTATGTAATCGGTGTGTTTATAAATAGCCGTGTTCACTGGACACAACATGAGACCGTTTGATGGAATGTGAAATAAACAATCAAGATGGGTTTGTTTCGTGTGGTGTTTATTAGCGCCGATACATTGGTCAGCTAATAATGATTCTAACTTGGGGAACTGTACAGAATCTGAACAAAAATCGAATTTTTTTCACATTTTCGGATTATTTGTATAAAAAGTCACAGACAAGGACTGTTCTTAATCTCCAGCCACATGTGATGGGTTCGTGTCTTTTCGGCGCTGAATCGCCGCTTCGGTTACTCGCTTGCCGCGGGCGCACCGCGAGCCTCCTCAGACAGGTAGGTATCTGCGGGGTCTCGCTGGCACGCTGTTCCCGCAGGCGCCCGAACATCTGCGCGTTGATTCTCGGTCAAGACACGGGTCTATGGGTTTGAAGATGGGGCAAAATCATAAAGCTTCTTTACCTGTAAAAAAGACCTGAGGGAAACCATGTTCCTCAGGTCTTTTTTCATCTAAAAACCACCCGATCAACAAGCAACTGTTGACCGGGCGGTTCTCGGGCGGTATGCCGTTCACTTTTTTTTAAACTTCTGTTTCATTAACTTCCTTCAGCCTCTCGTAGATGCGGATGGCACCCTCGACATTGCCTGTTTTGTTGTATATGGTCATCTCTTGCTTCATATTTCGCTCATCCCCGGGCTGAATCCGATCCACTTTTTGACAGACAGCCAATGCTTCTGTATCTTCGTTATTTTTTATAAGAAAGTCGACTAACCGATGTGCGTGTTGCAACCACAATTGGCACAGTCTGATCCGTTCGGGTTCCGCCCACAAGTACCCATACTCTTCAAAGTAATGGCCTTTATAGTCATTGAACGCCTGAATATGATCCTGATAAGTTGAACGATCGAGTTTATGCAATCTTTCAAGCCGCGCCTCCCATTCTTCAACATCAATACTCGCTCCGGCAAGCGTGAGCGAGTAGCCGATATCATTCTTCACAATTTTTTGTTTAAACGCCAGTTTATCAAGTACTTTTCGAACTTGATATATGGTTGTGTATAGATGGGTAGCCGCCTTGTTTGGATCCGCTTCCGGCCAAAGTAAATCGACCAGCGCTTCTTTGCTGACAAAGCGATCATGGGAACTTAGAAGGAATGCATAAAGTTCCCTTGCCTTGGACGTACGCCATTTGACCGCAACATCAACTTTTTTGCCCTTATCCATCCGGTAGAATTTGAGATGATCGAAGCAAGCAATGGCAAAGCTGATCGTTTCTCGCTCTGCCTGTTCTTGCTTTATGTATCGTTCATGGAGCAGCCGTTCAATCGTTCGCTTCAGCCGGTCTTTCATTATCGGTTTGAGCAGGTAGTCCACTGCGTTTAATTCAAATGCTTTAATGGCAAATTCATCAAAGGCGGTCGTGAACACAACCTTAATGTTCGTGTTGTTATCCTGAAGTCGTGCTGCCAGTTCAATCCCGCTCATTTCCGGCATTTCAATATCTAAAAAAGCAACGTCGGGATGCCGATTTGCCGCCTCGTCAAGCGCCTGTTCAGGATCCGTGTAGGTTTGGATCATTTCAAAGCAACCCGTTGCCTTAAGCATCGTTTTCAGCTGCCTGCACGCCAACACTTCATCGTCAACCACAAACGCAATCATTTCATGATCCCCTCCAATCACACAAGGCGTCCGTACACTTGACGAACCCGAATACAGGATTTTCAGAAAACAATGTAATCTAGACTAATTATAGCATTGAAACCGCTGCTTGCACGCATTCGTTCGTGTACGAAAGTGAAGAATAATCGATTCTTATCGAGACGCAATCTGGTAAAATGGTAGAATCAAGGTAGGGCAGTACAATCAAGCATTTCCAGGCAATAAAATTCCACACTCTTTTTCGGGAGAATGATAAGTGATGCGGCGTTCCTTTGCATTAGGTGTAGTTCTTTTGTGTTATGTTGGTTTCTTCTTAATCTTCCTTTCATGGTATCATAGTTCAAAATACGACGGTCCGATCGCAACACACGGAACGCTTGATATTAGTCATTGGAACTTTGCAAAAGACGGGGAAATTCAATTAAATGGCCAATGGATGCTTTATCCGGGGCAAATCTTGTCTCCAAAAGATAATCTGGCAAAGAAGAAGTATCAATTCATGACCGTACCAACAGCAAAAAACGGCACAGAGAATTTTAAAGCAGTCGGTTCCAACACGGGGACTTATCGTTTGCTGATCCATTCCGACCGAAATCAAGTGTTCGGCTTGCAAACTTCAACCATTTACAGTTCAAATCGAATCTATGTGAATGGCCAATTCGTTGGCGAAAGCGGTCACCCGTCAACCGATCATCACATGGAAACATCGCTCAGATCTTATGCAGCCTACTTTACACTTCATAAAGGCGACAACGAACTTCTGATTCAGACCACCCGCGCCACAGGAGCAGTTGGTTGGGGAATCTCACGGCCAATCCTGTTTGGCACCCAGCAACAGATTTCGCAAAAGCATGATTTTATCTTATTTAATGATTTAAGTGTGGTTATCTCGTTCTTTATTATCGGTCTTTACTTTTTGGGCTTTTTTATCCAACGAACAAAAGATCTATATTTACTGTTCTTTTCAATTATTTGTCTGTTATTCGCCGTGATTATTTCATTTATCAGTGAAGCGCGCGTCATTTATTTACTTTTTCCAAACTTGTCCTATGCTCACTTAGTCATTATCGAATCGACCTCTACCTTGCTCATCGGGATCGCACTGCTGCTCTATTTGTATTTTGCCTATCCCCAGCTCGTGTCAAAAAAAATAACTTATGGCGTAGTCACTGTCTCACTTTGTACGCTGATCTTAGATTTTCTTCCCTTGGATCAATTAACAATGATCGGATTGCTGCTTCATACGAGTTCAGCCGTATTCACCCTCGCCTACGCGTTCTATATCTTTGTTTTGGCAATTATTCAGCGTGTAGAGGGCAGCGTCTATCTGATGATTGCAGCACTCTCAATGAGTATCTTTGTGATCATGACCACCATAAACGTCTACATACCGAAACGGTTGTTTGCTCTTTATTCCGTTTCATCACTCCTATTTCTTTTGATGCTCGCACTGCTAATGTCACAGCGTTTTTCCAACGCATTTAAGCGTAGCGAGCATCTGACAGCAGAACTTGATCAAAACAATCAAATTAAAGATGAGTTCATCGCTAAAATTTCCCATGAATTTAGAACGCCGCTGAATGGGATTATCAACATTGCGCAGACACTTCTGGCAAGCAAGAAAGACCGAAAAATCTCTGAAGAAGCAGAAAAACTGCAAATGGTGACACGCATTGGTTACCGGCTGTCCGACTTGGTCAACGATATTTTAGATATTGAGAAATTAAAACATGGCACTCTAGCTGTCCGGCCGGTTCCGCTTGACGTCGCTGCAGTCGTTCAAGCAGAACTCGCCTTCTATAAATTGCTTGCGGAGAAAAAAGGCTTGTACTTAGTCAATCAGATTCCAACCGATCTTCCGCTTATCTACGCTGATGAGAATCGGTTTCGTCAGATCATCAATAACTTGGTTGACAATGCGATCAAGTACACCCAGTCCGGCAAAATCACAATTCGTGCGAAAAGGAACACAGACGGCGTTGAACTGATTATTGCCGATACAGGCTCAGGGATCCCCCCATCCGAAATGGAGACAATTTTTCATCCATTTGAACGCAAAAAAGTTACCCAAGTTGAAGGCACAGGGCTCGGCCTGAGTATTGTCAAACAACTGGTTGCGCTTCAAAAAGGAAAACTATGGGTTGACTCTGAAGTAGGTGTTGGCTCAATCTTCCATGTCGTTCTGCCAATCATCAGAAGCGAACACATCATTGATTCGCGATTAAGCACGAAACACGCAAGACATACGCATCAAAGCAAAGGGCAAATTCCGGCCGCCAAGGCGCTCATCACCCCTCACTACTCACATTCCGTGAAAGCCCCTGCAATCTTAGTTGTAGATGATGACTTAGAGAATTTGTCCATTCTGATCGATATGCTGGAAGGAATTCCTTATAACGTCACTGCCGTAAAAAACGGCAAGGAAGCGTTGGCTGAACTTGCACGCGCAAAACCGGATTTAGTCATTACCGATCTCATGATGCCGGGCATGTCCGGCTTTGAGTTGTGCACTAAGATTCGTAAGCAGCATCGTTTAACCGAACTGCCCGTGCTGACGTTAACCGCGGCAATCAATAATGAGGATAAACATCTTGCTTTTCGCGCCGGGGCAAATGACATTTTACAAAAACCGTATAACTTCTCTGAGTTTGCAGCGCGGATCCGCGGCTTGATTCTGATGAAACAAGCCGCTGCCCAGGCGACAAATATGGAAGTCGCCTTCTTGCAATCACAAATCAGACCGCATTTTCTCTACAACGTGCTTAATTCAATGATTGCGCTGAGTTATGAGGATATTGAAAAAACGCGTGACATGATCACTCAATTTGCTGCCTATTTGCGCGGAAGTTTTGATTTCCAAAACACTTCGTCGATCAGTTCCTTAAAAAAAGAGCTTGAGCTGGTCAAAGCTTATTTGGCCATTGAAAAAATGCGCTTTGGTGAGCGTGTGCGCGTGATGCTTAACGTTGATGGAACCCTTGATTTTCCACTGCCTCCTTTAATGATCCAGCCACTTGTCGAAAATGCTGTGCAACACGGCATTGGAAAACGCAAGACAGGCGGACAAGTGCGTGTAACCGTTCGGCACGAAAAAAACCATTACATTATTCAGGTTGCTGATAACGGTGTCGGCATGTCACAGGAAGAGCTTGAAAGCGTATTGGACATCGCAAACGGACGGCGCAGCGTCGGTTTAAAAAACATCAATAATCGTTTAAAACACTTTTTTGGAACGGAGTTGATGATTGAGAGCCGCCTTGGTTCCGGTACAACGATCACCATGCATCTACCGGATCGTTCCTGACGTGAAGCGATTTCCCCACTCGCCATCAGTGCCTGGATAGGGTTGCAGTTTTCCACAAAAATGAATACCTCCCAGCCTAAATGAACTGAGAGGTAGGTTATGCTTATATGGATTTATACTGAACTATCACAACTGCATGCGTGTGTAACGCTCCGATGGAACCGTATCAAGAAATGGGCTTGCCGCCCCGCTTGAGAGCAAAACCAGTTCATGCATCGCACGCGTACACGCTGTGTAAAAGAGTGTCCGCTCACTTTCATGGCTGTAGTTGCTTGCCGAAGCATCATAAATGATCGCCGCGTCAAACTCAATACCCTTGGCCAAATAGATCGGAATAATGATAAAGCCCTTGTCAAATTGATACGTTTCTTGCGTGATCAACTTTACATTCGTCCGATGCTGAAGCAGATCATAAACTTCTCGGCATTCCTTCATTGTTTTTCCAATCAATGCGATGGTTTCATGACCGTTTTGTTTGAAGTCATCGATCTTATTTAAGATGACCTCTGTTTTCTCTGATTGCTTATGCGTATCAATCCACTCCGGAAGCCTGCCGCTGCGATCAAATGGTTCGATAACCTCCCCCATTGGGACAATCGCTCGCGCAAAATTCATAATTTCTTTCGTTGATCGATAACTGCGCAGCAAGGTCAATTTCTGCACGTCGTTCGGGTCGTATAAGTGCTCCGAAAGCATCGTGTCTTCGCCCAGACTTTGCGCATAGATCGCTTGATTCACATCGCCGAGAATCGTCATTTGGCAGCGCGGAAACGCCGCCTTCAAAAATGCCAATTGAGCCGGCGAATAGTCCTGCGCCTCGTCAATGATTAAATGGCGGATATCCCGATTACCCTTTCGTCCTTGTATTTTTTCCTTCATATAGAGGTAAGGTACAGCATCTTCCCAAGGACAATCGCCTTCTTCAAAGCGCATCCGCGTTACGCGGCAAATTGCGTTCCATTCTTTAGGTACGGCATCCACACTGTATTTCTGATAGAAGATCTCGCTATATACCTTTTGTGTGTTAACAAAATCCAGTTCCTTCACTCGGCGTCTCAACCGTTTCAAGTGCCGGTTCATCACGATTTTGCGCAGCAGCAACTCTTCTCGATCATAGTCGTCAAAGGTTGCATCACTAAACTGCTTCTCTTGCTGCAGCTTATCAAAGATATTTTTATAGTCTGATTTGTCGAGAAGACCGGCTTCCTCCAGCACCCAATCTTCCTGGCGTTCATGCTTTGAGAAGATGGCGATACGGCGCAAGAGCCAATCTCGCACGTGTTCTAGGCGATTGAGCAACGCCCGATCTTGCGGCAGCGCATAGAAATAGCCCTCGATCTCTTTGCCTGAAACAATGATCCGATCACGAAACGCCACATCACGAAAAAACATTCCGGCACGCTTCAAATGGTCGAGCCAATGATCAATCAGATCGCGATAGGCCAGCGAAGCTTTAAAATGGATCCCCGCAATTCTGTTCTTAAATTGTGGCCCCTCTTTCATCGTCAGACAAGCTTCTGTCTGATCAAACGGGTTCTCCAGCTGCAGCTCCCCGCCCATTCGTTCCTCAATAAAGTCTTTGAATGTGGTCTGAATAACATTTTCCTCACCAAGTTCCGGCAGTACCGAGGAAATAAAACTTGAGAAAAGTGGATTCGGTGAAAAGAGCAGCATGTTATCCGAACGCAGCGTTTTCCGATAGCGGTACAACAAAAAAGCAACACGTTGCAGCGCAGCTGACGTCTTGCCACTTCCGGCTGCACCTTGAACAATCAGATAGCGATCTTTCTCATTGCGAATGATTTGGTTTTGTTCGCGTTGAATCGTTGCAACAATGCTTTTCATGTGTGTGGATGCCTTGCCGCTGAGTACTGCTTGAAGCAACGAATCGCCGATCGTTAACCCGGTATCAAACATTCCTTTGATCTGTCCGTCTCGAATCATAAATTGTCGTTTCAGCGTCATGCTGCCTTCAACTTCACCATCAAGCGAGCTGTACTTTGCCGGACCCGGTGCATAATCGTAGTACATGCTTGAGATCGGCGCTCGCCAATCATAAATCAGAAAATCCTCATTTCGGCTGTCCATTAATGAGCCAATACCAATATAAAGCGGCTCCACCTGATCCTCATACTCCTCGCGAAAATCAATGCGCCCAAAGTAAGGCGTTTCCTGCAATCGAAACAGCGTTTTGAGCGCTTTCGTCATCTGACCGTGACGTCGCTCACGTTCCGAAAGCAGCTCTGCTTGTTGCTTAATGCTGGCCTGTGTTTCGTAAACATCATCATTTTCATCGAGATTGACGGTAACATCATCCCAAAAGGTTTTTCTCAGATCGACAATTCTTTTTCTCACTTCGCCCTTTTTGCCTGTGATCTTCTCAATTTTTTCTGTGATGACATCGACAACTTCATTGACACGTTCCTGCTCCTGCCTGCGTTCACGTTCCGCCATCATGCAAACACCTCTTCATTCAATCATTCAAAAAGCGATGATAATTTTAATAAAATCGATTTATTTCCCTTGACAACATTAACTTTTTGTGTTATGTTATAATTTGGTTTTGTTGTATAGATTTTCATTGAGTAATAACTATAACATGCACGGATTGAAACTTCAATACTCATGTACCGTTGTGCTTTTTCATTTTCTACGATTGATTAACGCATCATTCTGTTTCGATCATGCATGAAAAAAATCTTTGATGAATAAACACCGGAATCCTTTTTCAAGGTACAAAAAAAAGACGATCTTCATAAATAGATGATGCCACGTGACGCCTGTCTGTTCAAGTATGTAGCATTTATGGGTGTATTACGCAAAAAGCAAACGCTTACTTAAAAGAAGCTATTCAAATTCGGACAGACAGTGTTTCGCTATCCTAAGCGAAGGCATATAATAAAAAGAGAAATTTCCGCTAGGATCCAAATGACGAGGAGGGGTTCACTTCTATGAAAACAATAAGCAGCATCCAGGATCTCAGAAAAGCGCAAACTGCCATTGATAATTTCAAGGTCAGCTACCCAAACACTTTTTACCGACTGTTGCACCTTGTGAACTTCACACGCCAGCTTCAGTTTAAATATGAATACCTGTGCGGCTTAATGCTTGGAAAAGATGCCTATGCCATGCAATATGCTCCCCACTTTGTCCAGAGATCGATTATTGACCTATATAAGAACGAGATCGAGAAGATTCATAAGCATCCGCAAGGTCTGCGTGCTTTGGAACAATTAATGAATGCACATCTTGAAATAGGTTACGAAAATTTCTGTCTGCTTGTTCGTGGAAAATCACCGGAAGAAATCAAGGGCATCTACTCAAATAATCGGATCATCAAGTGAATGCCCGTTTTGAGAATCAATGCATTGCTCATGAGCACTGAAAGAAGGAAAAGTAATGATATGTGTGCCCGTTTTCTTGAATAGCATTGCATCACCGATCTTTATGTACTATTTTCTCCCCCCAATGATCGGTATCGCAGCAGCAATCAATCTCATTCTCGATGCATTGATTTTCAGTTTGGCGCTTTTGTTTTTCAATGTGAAAATGACGTTGTCCCGTTTCTTCCGAACACTTATCGGTCTATGGTTCGTGAACATGATCGCCAATTCAGCTGCTTCGTTGTTACTCGCATTAATCGGTACAATCCGTTCAAAATACCACTTGTATTTGATTGATTATTATACCATCTACTCGTCGCCATTCAGTACAATCAGCTTTTTGCTTGCGGTACTATTGGCGGGACTGATCATTTATTGGCTGGGCTATTTCTACTTGAAGGGGCATTTTTCGCAAAAACAAGCCGCAAGAATGGCGCTTGTCTTTGCGTTGCTTGCGGCTCCCTATCCATTTTTAATTCCTGCTACCTTTTTTTACTGACACGATCCTCATGGATGCTCCGCAAGAGGTCGCGCTTGCTTTACCTTTCGATAAACTTCACACTCACTAATCCCTGTTCTTCGCTATTTAGTGATGTCTGCCAAATCGGCATGTGCAGCTTTGATCAAGTCATCCGCGGTCAGAATGATTTGCGTACCCTTCTTGCCGCCGCTGACAATGATATGGTCAAGCGCACGGGCGGACGCATCGATGACCGTTCGGTACTGTTTTTTCATACCAATCGGCGAACAGCCGCCACGCACATAGCCGGTGTGTTTTTGAATGTCTTTGACGTGGATCATTTCCACCTTTTTCTCGGAGACTGTCGCAGCCGCTTTTTTCAGATTTAACGCTTCAGCAACCGGAACAACAAAGACATAGAATTCGCCGCTGTGTCCTTGTGTGACCAGTGTTTTAAACACAAACTGCGGATCTTCTCCTACTTTCTTTGCAACGGAAACGCCGTCAATCAATCCATCACTAATCGTGTAAAGCTGCACCTGATAAGGGATGCCCTCTGAATCTAAAAGACGCATCGCGTTCGTTTTCGATTTCGATTTTCCCATAAGACCTGCACTCCTTTTACCTGTTCATTCTAACATAGGCATCGGGAAGACGCACAATGCCCAGATGGTACTTAACGGCAAGGAAAAAAGCGCCCGGTCCTTACTTCTGCAGGATGTGACGACTTTCGCGTTGCATACAGGACGTACTTTCACAGGATGTGATGACTTTCGCGTTGCATACAGGACGTACTTTCACAGGATGTGATGACTTTCGCGTTGCATACAGGACGTATGCGTACTTAGCGAAAGGTCCTTTAGGAAAGGTCCCTTAAGAAAGTTTCCTTAAGAAAGGTCCTTTAGGAAAGGTCCTTTTGCTGCGGCTTTGATTCATTGTGCCTGACGGGCACTACAGCCGCTCGCTTGCCGTGGGCGCACCACGAGCCTCCGCAGACAGGCAGGAACCTGCGCGATCTCGCTGGCGCCAGCGCATCTCCGCTTTGATTCTTAGCCAAGACACTGGTCTATGGGTTTGAAGATGGGGCAAAATCTTATACTTCCTTTTCCTGCAAAAAAACCGAAGCGGCCCCCTTTTCCGCTTCGGTCATTTCTATTTATCTATTTCGTAATTTTCTATCTCTTTGTTATTGCACTTCCATGTGCAGATCTCCGGCTTTTACCCAACCAGCGACCTTGATTGCGCGGTAAAGCACATAAGTGATGATGCCGGGGATCAGGATACCCGCAACAACGAAGGCGAGCAGTCCTTTAACCCCCTGAATGGCCAGTATGTTCAACGGAGCGATGAATGAACTGAGGCCAAGTCCGCCGAGTTCGTAAGGAACCTGGAAATGAAGGAGCATCGTTGCAATCGGTGCACTAACGATTGCTGCGACAAATGGAGGAATGACCAGCTTCGGATTTTTCACGAGATTAGGGAATTGTACCTTAGGCGTCACAAGCGCTTGCGCAAAGAAACCGCCGAAATCATTTTCTTTAAACGACATCACCGTAAAGCCAACAAATTGTACCGTACATCCAATAAGTGCTGCCGCACTCGAAACCGGATCAAGCTGCAGGGCAATTGCCAGTGCGGCCGATGACGCCGGGGACATCAGGAAGATGCTCCATACCAGTGCGATGACCATCGATGCAATCAGTGGAGAGCCTTGGACGGAGTTCGTAATCTGACCGCTCACCCAGTTCAGCGCCGGTGTAACAACAGCTGCCAGGCCGACACCGCAGAGACCGCCGACAAATACGGAACAGAACGGAATCGCCATCATATCGAATTTCGTTTTGCCACTGATCTTCTTACCAATGTAAGTCGCGATGACTGCCGCAACCACTCCGCTGACCGGCTGCCCCGGTGCAATCGTCAGTACTTGAGGTGCCGCTGATTGAATCACAATCGCATTCGCACCGATCGCCGCACATGCCATCGCGCTAAACATGGTCAACGTATTCGCCCTGAGCTGATAAGCAATACCTGCACCGATTGCCGGGGCGAGCAGAACCTTTGTCGCGCCTCCGATAACCATAAATGGATGATAGCCCGTGAATTTTCCCAGCGTTTCAAAGAGAAGCCCAATCCCTAATGTTACTAAAATTGCATTTGCAATCCCCGCCGAACACTTATACATTCGATCCATGAAATAATCCTTCATTCTCTGTTTCCTCTCTGTCTTCATCCTTTTTCGCTCCTTAATAAATTTTCTCTCATGCAGAAATAATCAAAATATTCCGCCACAAAGAGCCCCAATTGATTTTATAATGCCCTCTTACAGCAACAAAGTGTTCCGCCAATGCGTAAAAAAGCCGAATAAAAAAACCTACCCGCGTTCCGGATAGGCGCCTCTGCGATTGCTTGAGGGCCTACTTTTAAAGATGAAAAGCTGGACTCAAACAATTCCATTATGAAAACAATGGTCTTTGTTTCAGTCCTTCATGTGCGCAATCGCAAAATAATTCGAATCAAGCCGTTCACTACTATGCGGTTAACACGATGTGCCATGATTCTCACTCCTGTTTTCTGACTTTTTGTGGTTGACACTGATATTATCAGAATTTTGATCACTTGTAAATACCCAATCTACGTTTTAATTAAAAATTTTCTGTGAATAATACATGAACATTAAGAATCGCATTAGATCAGGCATAACTCGATCTGATTTGTTAGATTTTCTTACCTAATTGCGCTTTCTTATCTTGGAAACATAAGGATGATCCGTCACCCAGTATCGCCAAGGATAGTTTCGTGCCTCACCGGTGTTCTCAATACCAATACGCGGCCCCCGACTCACATGCTGAGGGATAAAGCCATGTGCAAGATAAAGTGGCGGCTCGGTGAACCGTCGGCCATAATCGTCACGAGTAATGTTCAGAGCCTGGGTAAGTTTGCCGGGCCCATTTGTTCGGTCGATGGCACGTGCGACCGGCCTTCGTGAAGCGATAAGCGCCTGTCCGTCTACCGGCTCGACAGCACGAATCAGGATGGCCTCAGGCACGCCGATCGGCCCGCTCACTACGTTCACAAGTGTATGGGTATGCATGGTGTAGGTGTAAACATGACCTGCTGAAGAGAACATGATTTCCGTTCGTTTCGTCCGTTTATTGCCGAAACTGTGTGCAGCACGATCCATCGCGCCCATGTAGGCCTCGGTCTCAACGATATAGCCGGAAGCCGTGCCTTGCGCCGATTCTTTGACCAACAAGCAACCAAGCAGTGCCTTGGCTAACGCTTGCGTCGGTTTTTGAAAAAATGTACTCGGTAAAATTTGATCAATCATCCTGAAGCCTCCACCAAGTTATATCGTTCTAACGCTCAGGGACAATCCCGCCGTATAGCTGAGTCTCGTGATGCGCCTGTGCCCAAGAACGATCGCCATAAGAATAATGCCACCATTCCGACGGATTATGCGTGAAGCCGGCATCTTCCATCAATTGTTTTAATCGGCGTCGATTATCCCGCGCTTGCCTTTCCTTAGGACTCAGTTCTGTTTTCCCTTCGTAATAGTCCAAATAGGCGACCTCGGTAAAGTCATCAAAATCGGTACCCATCTCAAGCCAGCCTTTCTCATCGGCAAGCGTCAGATCGATTGCTGCTCCAGTTTGATGCGGTGCCGGTTTCGCAGGGTCGGTTGACGGATAAGCCACAAAACCGGGCATTTCCTTTTTGATCTTTTCCTCTGAATGCCCTGCTTTGCGAAATTGGGCCACCGTCTGCGTATAGATAAAGCGTTGTGTTTCGAGAGAGCGCCATCCATCAATCAGAACAAGCTTTCGTCCCTCAGGGAGTTGCGCCGCAATCGCGAGTAGTTTATCCGCAACGCCTTTTCTCAGAAACAAGTCCTCAGCCGTTCCCGGCATTCCTTGCAGAAAATAGGAAGGGTAAATGGTCATCTTCGAAGAACTGCCGGCCATTGATACCAATGGTTCACTCTGTTTTATAAATGCTTGCTGCATCATGTTCCCTCCTCAACCTTTCTTCCATTTATTTGTTCTTTAATTCACTCAAAGCGTCGCCTTTACCTACCCATTCGGCCGGAATACCGACACGGATCATGAACGAGCTGCCATAATCTGTTCATAGGCGCGTTTGATCTGCGCCACCTTTTCATTCGCTGCTTTAATGTCCGCTTCTGATGCACCTTGGCTCATCAGACGATCAGGATGATTGTCCTTAATGAGCTGACGGTATTTTTTCTTGATGACTTGATCTGAATCACTCGACGTGCAGCCAAGCAAGCGATAGCCCTCCTCAAGGCTTGTCTTATTTGACGTCCTGCTGCCGGAAGATTGTCCAAAAAATTGAGCCTTAATCACTTCATAGTGACGAGCAAGACCGAATATCCCGGCAGCCGTGCTGATCATTGCATCTTCCTCCGGGCGTAGCGCCCCGTCGGCGACAGCAATAGCAAGAAGTGCCGTCACCGTGTCTACCAGTACATCGCGGCGACCGCCCAGCGAATCATAGAGATTTTGCGCAATCGATTCAAAGGACTCATCGGAATAACGCGATTCATTGAAGATGGTCATGATCTTGCGCCGCTGCTGCCTGCTCGGTTGAAACGCCTGGCGCACAATCAAGTCCACCTGGCGTACTTCGTTTTCCGAGACCACGCCATCTTGTTTTGCCAGCTTGGCAAAAAGCTTTACGATCCACTCCACTTGGGGCATGAGTGTTTCCTCGTCCGCCTGATGCGTTTGTCCATCAGTCCCGTATGTAAAGGTTTGCCCACAATTTGGACATGTCCAGCGCCCTGGAATATCGTCGATAACGACTGAGCTACCGCAGTAGGGGCATGTATGCGTGACTTTTCGGGTCCACTGCATGCTCGGACCCCTTCTCCCTGCCGCGCTCCTCCGTGAAGAACCGCTTTGCCGTATCGTCCTGGGCAGAAAAAATAGAATGATCAGTGCAAACACTTTAAAGAAGAAGCCTGCAATGAACCAAAGCACCACATTCCTTCTCTTTGTCGACGCAAACAACGCGCAAGCAATGCCGAATAAAATTCTCCATGTCACAAATGCTCAAACCCTTCCACACTTTCGTTCGTGCAACTTGATAATTCAATAATAGCAGAAAATCCTTAAGCTTTGATAAATGTCGCAGAATGTTTAATTGAAATCCGACTGCCGCTTTCTCCGAAAAAAGCAAACGCTGATCAACAGTGCAAACACGCTGATGACAATCAAAAACCACGCAAGTTCGGATAAGTGCGCTTGGGTAACGGAACTGCCGAAAATCAGTCCAAGTATGGCTGTAGATCCAATTGACCCAATGAACCGGCATGTTTGAAAAAGGCCTGAAGAAATACCGACTGCTTTTGCCTGTGCGGCATCAAGCATCGCCGCTTGAAGTGCTACATTGCAGATTCCGTAACCGATACCGAAAAGGACGAGGACGGTGCCGATGAACCATAATCCGCTTTCTGCAGCAAACAGCAGAAAAACAGCACCTGCGGCAGTTAAGGCAGCACTAACCTTAATTGGCATTTCGGTCCCCTTTCGCTCAATCCAGCGCCCACAAAGAAGCGACACAACCACACTGGCCGCCGACATAAACAACATCATCGCCCCGCTGGTCCGCACACTCAATCTCAGTCCGCTTTGAAAATAATTCGGCATCCCGTAAAACAAACAATAATTGACAAGATTCATGAGGATGAACAGCAAATAAACCACGGACAAGCGATGGTTTTCTTTAAGTAAAACCACATCAATAAATGGACGTTTGCAATGCCATTCAAAGCAGGCAAGGGCGGTAAAACAGATCACCGATACGATTAAAGCGAAAAAATGCGGCGCATGTTCCAGCTCGAGTAAAAACCACAGCAAGCTAACTATGCCAAATGAAAACAAAGCGATGCCGATGAGATCCAGCCGTGCAAGCAGCGTTCGTATCCGCAATTTTTCCTCCTTCACGTCCCTCGGGATGACCAAGCATCCAAGAATGAAACTGATGCAAATAAACGGCAAATTGACATAGAAAATACTTGGCCAGCCGCCCCAGACAATCAAGAATCCGCCAACCGTCGGGCCGAAAGCAGTCATGACCGAAGCGCTGATCGCAAGAACCGCCAGTGCTGTGCCTTGTTTTTCATGGGCAATATAATCATGGACCAGAGATACGCCGGAGGGATAAACCGCGCTGCTTCCCGCCGCCTGAAGCAGTCGAAAAATCAGCAGAAAAGCGAATGCCAGCGCAATAGGCGCAGCAAGTGACGCGCACGCGGCAATGACCAGTCCGGTCAGGAACAAGTTCTTTCTGCCGATCAGATCCCCCATTTTTCCCGCAATCGGCTGACCGACCGCACTCACAAGATAGAAACCCGAGATCAGCCACGAAACCATGGCAAATGAAAGCTGATAATCGTCCTGAATGCTGTGCAATGCGAGCGCAATCATCGATGAGTTTAAAGGATTCAGCAGCGTCCCCGTGGCAATAGCTGTCATGAACACCGTAGCTTTTTTCTTATTTCTTGTCACAGACGTCGCCTACTTTCAAAAATCTGATCCTTAAAATCCATGGATTTGGTTAGCATCACATTAGTATTTTTTCCCCGGTTGTGCAAGTTAAAAAGGGTTACTGTTCTTTATCAGGATCAATGCCCACAGACAAAACTGGCAATGAATCATCAGGAGGTACTTTATTGATACGCATTTTATTTCTTATGGCAATGATTAGCTATATATTGGCCACTTTGTTGCCGCAGCAGCAAATCTTGAATCAATCCGTTTCTGCACTGTGCATGCTGATCGTGCTCTTCAGCTTGCGCCGTGTGCGCGGACTGGCGATGGCATTCGGCTTGTCTTTCTTATGCTTAGGCAGTCTCATGCTCCTCATCAGCCATGCAGCAGCAAGCTCATTTCTTTTGTCGTTCGGCGAAATGATTCAAATGGTCACGCTCTTTACAATGGTACCGATTCTGGCACTTCCGATTCGCCTCGGCCGCTACGCACAAGAGCTCCATCTCATCATCAGAAAAAAGGTGGGCAGCCCGTCTCATCTTTACAGGCTCATTTCATGTATCGCTTTTTTCTTCAGCTCCTTCATGAATCTGGCTGCTCTTCCGCTTGCTTATCATGCCGTTGCTTCATCAATTAATCATTTTCGCATTGAACATAAGAGCCGCTGGATCAACTGCGCCATCACTCACGGCTACGCGATGCCGCTCTTATGGAGTCCGATCACGCCGATCGTCGGCACCGTACTCTACTTGACCGGGACAACTTATGCACAGATTCTGTTGCCGCTTATCTTATTGAGCATTTGCGGCGTATTGCTTGATTGGCGGCTCGCCGGAAACGGAACATCCCGCTTAGACTATGTTTCAGCAGAGCAGGAAACGGCCGTCGCGCGTGCTGAAACCGTCCATTCCGGCCAGCCCAGACGCAAACCCTGGCAGATCGCTGCGGCCGTACTGGCACTGAACGGTGTGATCCTTTTGCTTGATCACCTCTCTTCATTCAGCTTTCTATTTTTGGTCAGTGTAATTGTGTTCCCTTTTGCACTGCTCTGGTGCTGGTTAATTGGCCAAGCCCGCCCATTTTTCACTCGTGTTAAGGACCATTTCTCAACCTATATTCCCCATATGCAGAATCAATTTTTTATTTTCCTGACCGCCGGATTTTTTATCACGGCGCTTCGCATCTCGCATACCGATACGGTGATTACTCAGGGGGTGGAGGTTTTGATCCAGTTCACCGGATTGAGGGCGTTCCTTGTGCTTCTGCCGCTCATTCCATTCCTGCTGGCCTTCATTGGTCTGCACCCTGCAGTTGGTCTTGCGCTGATTGCCGAAGCGCTTAAAACGCAAGCACTGCTTGATGCACCAATCGTAGTTACCGTTGCCATGCTTGGCGGCGCAATTCCCGCCTTTCTGATGGGCCCTTACAATGCAACGCTCGGCATGATGGCTGCATTAATCAATGAAAAACCTCTGACGCTCTCTAATTGGAACTTTCCGTTCACATGGCGTTATCTGCTCCTGTTGACCCTCTTCGTACAGCTGCTCTACCTCTGTTTCAGTACGTAATGCAAGTCCGGCAACTTGTAATGAATCAAGCTGAAATCGGAACGCATCAAAACTGTAACGAAAAGGGTTGCTTCTCCCAAGTTTTTCGCGCACTACAAAAAGCAGATGCAATGGCGCACCTGCTCCATACGTATTTATTTTTTGAATTATTTATCCTGAGCTTTCTCGACAAACTGCATATCGACCAGCTTGCTGTATTGATAACCGTGCGTATAAATACCAGTTTTCTTTACGACATCCATTGGTTTTGCAACGGAAGCTTTCGTAATATAACCGTCCTTGCTCCAAAGATTGTCTTTGTAAGCGCGATCCATGGCTGCTTTCAAGCTCGCGTCCGGGGTGGTTGGGAATTCTTTTTTGAGTACCTTGTAAGCCTCTTCTTTATCTTCATTGACCACTTTCAGCCCTTTAAGCATTGCGTTGACAAACTTTTGAACGGTTTCAGGGTCCTTTTTGATGGTCGATGCTTTGACACTGACGACCGAATAAGCGTAGTCGCCCAGACTCGGGAAGCCGTAGAACGGTTCGTTCCAAGCGCCTTTTTTAATCCCTTCATTGATTTGCGGTTCCCCGCCGTTCGCTATATCCGCTTTGCCTTGTGACACCAGTGATACAACGGCCGCTGCATCTGCCGGCTCATCGAGTTTCACGTCTTTATTCGGGTTCAAACCGACGTTCATGAGCAAATAACGGGTGAGTAGATTCGGGCTGCCCCCGTAGCGTCCGGCCGCAATCGTTTTGCCTTTCAAAAATTTGGCAAGTGCTTCGTCACTGCTTCCGCTCAGTTTCAATTTCTTGTTCGCCATTAAGTAAACATTGGCACGATTGACGACATTGACGACGGACGTAATCGGGTCTTTGCTTTTATAGTTGGCAATCTGATTGGATTCCGGTCCGCCAATCACGCCCCAGGCATCACCGCTGACCACCGACGTCACGTGGGCGCCGCCTGTTGCCGTCACCGCCTTAACGTTTAGGCCTTCTTCCTTGAAGTAACCTTTATCAATGGCAACATAGAGCGGCAAATAGGCAATTAAATGTACCGGTTCGGCGATAACTAAGTTCTTGGTCTTTTGTTTCGACCCATGCGATGCGCATCCGCTCAGCACGAGCGCAGCCAGAAGCAGCAGGCTTACAGCCCATTTTAATCGTTTCATTGTATGCATTCCTCCGATTAAGGTTTGGGGGTTCTCCCTTTCATCAGCACATGTTCCAACCAAACGGTCCCTAAGTACATGACAATCGACAGAATGGAAAGAACAACCACGCCTACCCAGACAAGGTCAATATCAAGCACTTGGCCGGCATATAGGATCATGCGGCCGATGCCTTGTCTGGAGCTGATAAATTCACCGACAATGGTTCCCGCAAGTGCAAGCGAGATGTTGATTTTCAAGATGCTGACAATCCATGGTAACGTTGTCGGCACCACGACTTTCATAAAAACATGGCGACGTTTTGCGCCAAGTGAAACGAGCATTTTCTCAAGGTCTTTATCGACATTTTCGACGCCGCTGTATGCGGCAATGGCTGCGACGATGATCGTCATCAAGAAGGCGAGCACCACCTTAGAATCAAAACCAATTCCGAACATGATGACCAAAACCGGTGCAAGAGCAAGCTTTGGAACCGCATTAAAGGCGATTAAATAAGGTTCGAAGATACGTGAATAGAGATCCGACCACCAAAAAGTCAGCCCAAGCAGATAACCGGCCGCCGTTCCTAGGATGAAGCCAAGGATGGTCGATCCGGAGGTATATGCTAAATCCTGAAGCAGATTCCCCTGTACGATTGCCTTCCATCCGGTACGGACGATCGTACTCGGGCTGCTCCAATAATAGCTGTCCAGCCATCCAATCCGGCTAGATAGTTCCCAGAAAACAATAAGCAGCACCCCAAGAATGATTTGACCGACAATCGCTCGCCGGCGCAGTTTCGTCTGCTCGACGGTTGGATCTTCAATGATCAACTCACTTTTGTCTTTTTCTTCCAACACAATCACCTCCATTCTCGGCAAACTGTTCCCCGTATTTAATGCAATTTCATTCCGATATCCGCTCTTCACGAAGCATTAAAAGCAGCTCCCGCTTCAATTCAAGAAAACGGTCGTTCATCAATGTCTTCTCATTGCGCGGCCGCAGCAGATCAACCTCAATTCGTGCCTTAATCTTGCCTGGGCGATGCGTAAACACATAGATTTCATCCGACAAGTAAATCGCTTCATCAATATCGTGGGTGACAAAAAGAATGGTCTTCTTAAAATCTTGCCAAATCTTAAGCAGCCAGTTCTGCATCTGCATCCGTGTTTGTGCATCGAGCGCGCCGAATGGTTCATCGAGCAGAATCACATCTTTGTCATAGAGTAGCGTACGAATCAGTCCGGCTCGCTGCCGCATCCCACCGGACAATGCATCGGGATGGTCGTATTCAAACCCGCCAAGTCCGTAATGGCGAAGCATCGGCAGTGCCCGCTTACGTGCTTCCTTTTTCGGAACGCCGCGAATCTCCAGGCCGATAATCACATTGTCTAAAATCGATCGCCATGGAAGAAGCAAATCCTTTTGCAGCATGTAGCCGACGTGGCCGCTTTCCCGGGTAATATCGTTGCCGTCAAGCAGCACCGTGCCGCGGGATGGTCGAATCAGCCCGGCGACAATATTAAATAAGGTTGACTTGCCGCAACCGCTCGGACCAATGATGCTGATAAAGCGACCGCTTTCGACATGCATGTCGGCTTTTTCAAGCGCACACATCGGTTCACCGTTTTTTTTGTAATATTTGCTGCAGTTCACAATCTTGAGCTCACTCATACATGACCACTTCCTTTCGCGGCTTGCGCAGCCTTTTCATAAAAGCAGCGCATCCAAATGAACAGCCACGCGGGATTCGATCCGCTCCATCGTAGCGGCGATCGATGCACGCGCTCACGTTCACTAAATTAGGCTCTAATCATGGTATATGCAGCAAATGGGCGCCATGACACTGATTTAAAAAGGAGAAAGGTCATTACTCGGAAAAATGGTCTCGCCAATGCCTTCATTTCGTTACGGACAACGCACCGGAAACATGTTAGGCTTAATGGGATAACAAATAATGGGAGATGATGATCATCGAAACCGAACACGCCCCCATCCTATCCATGGAAAAGCTAACCATGAGTTATAGCGGCACTCCGGTATTAAAAGGGGTCAATCTTGAGGTAGAAAGCGGACAGGTCATTGGTTATATCGGACCAAATGGCGCTGGAAAAAGTACGACCGTACGCATTTTACTTGGACTTCAACAAGGCTACGGCGGAACGGCGCGCCTGTTTGGCGAGGATATTAAAACCTCCGGCATCGCCTACAAGAGGCGCATCGGCTATGTGCCGGAAACCGCTGAAGTCTACGATATGCTCACCGCGCGTGAATATCTGGTCTTTACCGGCGGATGCTACGGACTCGATGCTGTGAAAGCCGAAAAAAAGGGGCAGCAGCTCATGAATCAATTCGGACTCGCTAATGTTTTCGACACCCGGCTCTCCTCCTTTTCGAAAGGCATGCGGCAAAAAGTACTGATCATCGCCAGTCTGCTCCATAATCCCGATCTGCTCTTCTTCGATGAACCGCTTAGTGGTCTTGACGCAAACAGTGTTCTCGTCTTCAAAGAAATACTGGCTAAACTTGCTGAAACCGGAAAAACAGTCTTTTATTCCTCACACATTATGGACGTCGTCGAGAAAATCAGCGATCGAATTGTCCTGCTCTATGACGGACAGATTGCCGCAGACGGGTCCTTTGAAGAACTAAACGCGCAGAATAAAGAAGGAAGTCTTGAAGACCTGTTCAATCAGCTGACCGGATTTCATCAGCACGCGCAAATTGCCGAAGACTTCGTGTCGCTCGTGGAAGAGGTGTGATCGATGAAGGAAAGTCGTTTCTTAAAAATCACGGACTTGATGCGCCCTGTCTTTGAAAAGTTAGGCGTCAATTATGCAGTGATGCGCCATGTGCTTGCCGTTAAGTTGCTGATGGATGCGCGCCGGATGCCGATTGTCCTTGCAAGCGGCAGGCAAAAAAAGAAAAAGGACAGCAATTTGTTTCTCAAATCACTATGGGTTTATGCTCTAGTCGGCTTGTTTGTCGTCCCGTTTATTTTTCTTAGCAGTGATTACTTATTTAAAACCAGTCTGATTTTCGCCATCATCCTGTTTATGGTGATGACCGCAATGATCGCCGACTTCTCGTCAGTGCTGCTCGATACCCGTGACCAAGCCATCCTGTGGACAAAGCCGATCGATGCGCGAACGTTGCATGCCGCGAAAACCGTCCACCTTTGCATCTATCTGATCTTGCTGACCGGGGCGCTCGGTCTGCCAGCGGCAATCGCCGGGTTGATGCGCTTCGGTTTGGGATTCTTTCTTCTTTTTCTCTTGAATTTGATTTTTATTGATCTGATTTCCTTATCTTGCACGACGTTTGTTTATTTACTTGTCCTTAAATTTTTTGACGGTGAACGGCTAAAGGATATCATCAACTACGTGCAAATTTTTCTTTCGCTCGCGGTTGCGGTTAGCTACCAGTTTGTTATACGCGCTTTTGACGTGACAGCCACACATATTACGCTCACCCCGGCCTGGTGGCAGCTGTTTGTTCCGCCGCTTTGGTTGGCCTCAACCATTGAATGGGTGATTGGCGGGCAGCGAACCGCTTTCCTTAGCCTGCTTGCACTACTTGGCCTGCTGATGCCGTTTATCCTTTTTTCCATTTACCAACGATTCAGCAACGCCTTTGAGCAAGCCGTCATCAAATTAACCGTGCAAGCGGGAAAAAGCAGAACGCAATCCGGAAAGCTAAATCACTTACTTGGCAAACTGCTCTGCCGCAATCTGGAAGAAAGAACGTTCTTCCGTTTCTCTTCATTAATGATGAAACAGGACCGTACCTTCAAGTTAAAAGTCTACCCATCACTAGGGATGGCGCTTGTTTTTCCGTTTATCTTTCTCATTAACAATTTTCATGGATCATCCTGGCATCAGATTGGCCAAGGATCGGGATTCTTTTACGCGTATTTCAGTCTGCTCGTGATTCCAACGGCGCTGATGATGCTGCGCTGCTCAAGTACCTTCAAAGGCGCTTGGATCTACGGCGCAGCACCGATTAAACAGCGACATTCTATTTTTTCCGGAGCGCTCAAGGCAATGATCACGCAGCTCTATTTGCCTGCTTATTTCCTTTTGTCCGTCGTTTTCCTGCTTCTTTTCCGATGGACAATCATTCCCGATCTCGTCGCTATTTTGCTGACTGCATCAATCTTCACCATCATCTGCAGTCACTACTGTCTGGGCGAATCGTTCCCATTCTCCGAACCGTTCGATGCGCAGCCATCAACGGGAAACTTTATGGTTTTATTCCTGTTTCTGATTGCCGGTCTGTTTGCTGCCGCTCACGCGATCGTGCGCGCCATCCTTCCCGGTTACGGTGTGTTTATCTACATTGCGTGCCTGCTGGCTGCCAATTTACTCGTTTGGAAAACAGGATTGAGAGGAAAAGATTAAGAGAAGGAACTCCATTCGAAACAAACAAGGCAGCCACATCGTCGAAAAGCGACGGGTGCGGCTGCCTTGTTTTTAAATGACTCAAACATATATTTGTGAGTATTTGCTTTTATATTTAAAACCAAACCTACAGCAACCCTATTGATAATTAAAGAACTTCCCCCATAACTTTGGAATGCACGAAAAGAGTGTAATTGGTCAACTAAAATAATCAAAAATCGCTGCTGGATAAAAACGAATAGTTTTAATGAGGTGGTTGTGTTGCTAGTTTTTCCATACAGTTACACTGCGTCTATCTTTGGGGGGATACTGGGTCAACACTAAATCAAAATTTAGGTGTAGAAGCTTGTATTCAGTTGATGCTGGATCGTCTAGTGACCTACGCATGCGAACATAGGTCATGCTGAATCAGTGTATCAACTGCATAAGTACAAGTATAAAAGCCAAAAAGGAGATCAAGTTCTTTTCGGCTTTTTTAAATGGGATTGTCTACTGTGTCACAAAGCTCATTCAGAAAAACATCATGTTACACCAATCAGCAACGTAAGAACTATTGACCGATATTTTTTGTATCCTGCTTAAGTGGATCAACCGTATTGCCATTCTTATCCATAATCTGTGTCTTTGGCTGATCTTGTTGAGCTGTTTTGATTACAACAGCACTTCCAATTGCGCCAAGAATCAGCACAGCTAACACGACTAGCCTGACGCTGAAAGTGACATCAATAACTTTCTTCATAGAAGTGCCCTCCCTCTATTAAAAATGTCTATTCCAATCACCGTAAATCATATAACCTCAATTGTAAATAGGATCAGACAGCCAAAGGAACGTGTCACTGTAGATAACGGTGCCATCTGGATTGAAAAATGAATGCAGTTGCGTCACTATCCCCCTATTACTTGCCTGTTAATTCCAGAATTTATTTTTATAACTAACCGACCTGCCAACCCAAAAACATTAGGGTACGTCCATTCCCATAGAACCCCTCATCCATTTTAATACCCGCTCGGGTCATGTATAATTAAGGAAAATAAAACTTTTGGAAAATACGAATCTCATTAATTGTTTACCCAATCATCAATAAAGGAGAGTCCTATGGAAAACCAACAAATTATTGACACCTATAAAAAATTACTCGCTTTTGCTGATGAAGATGATAGTGATAAAAAAATCATTACTTATTTACGAACGCTTGATACAGATCGGTTACAACAACTGCTCACGCTTTATGACTTCCCTAAATACAGTACTTTTTCTAATATGCAATCAGTATTTGCAGCAGGTACCATTGTTGCATTAGTATTCTCTTTTCCTACTGGAGATGTTTACATGTTAATCGCACTCAAACTTTTATATTCTGTTCTTATTTCAGCAGCAGCACTCTGGGTGATTGGCAAAAAATTTTACGAATCGAGAATTAAAAAAATAGCCGAACTATCAGCTAAATATTTTCAACAGAAAAAAGTACAAACATGTATCACGTTTGTACTTAATGAGAAATACAAAAAGATTAGTTGAACGCATTGACTGCGTTTTGTAAAAAAGCAGCAAGGGAGACTACAGCTGCAGCAGTCGCTGCAAGTGTTGCAAGTGCAGCAGAAGTAAAGTAAAGTAATGCTGCAAGGAGCACCACCCCACCCAAAACCCCAAGACCGATGGCTGCATTGATAAAAAATTTTTTTAAATTATAGAATTCATTCTCAGCGGGCACTCTTGCGCCTTCTGGAACGCTTGGATCATTGTAATCAATCGTGTACGTTATTGAAACGGACAAGACTGTTTGATAGGTCTCCGTCACAGGTATACTGTCCAAACTGGTTGAGATGGTATAGCTTACTGTATTTGCAGGGGTATCATAAGAGACTTTATTCACAATATATCCTGAATTTGTTGCTGAGGCGATACCATCCATCGTTGATTGATATTGCTCTGAGTTTGGTACTTCAACCTTTTGAGTTAAGGCCGTCAACCCTTCAGTAAATGGATTCTGAACTTTACCATTTTTTATAGTCAGAACATGATCAACAGGGTTAGTTGGTTCAAGCGATTCAGACAATGTGATCGTAACTTTAAGTAACCCGGTGCTAATTTCAAATGGAACGTCATACTGAATTTTGGGCGGAAGTTCAAAATTTTCAATAGCAGAGATGTTTTTCTTAATTTTGTTGAAAGCATTAACTCTGGCTGCATCTAATTCATCTTGAGTTGGAGTAGTATTCACAGACTCCTTAACATAGTTGATCCCTTTGTCTCTATCTGAGTACCCATCCATGTCCACTTCTACAAAGCCTAATGTTGCGTTACCAACTGTGATGGTGCGGAATTGATCGTAACTCCAATTGCTAGGCATTTTGAATCCTAGATTTCCACTCCAGCCGGTGGACATATCGGATACAAAACTTTTCACCGCATAGCCAGCTTCTGTTACTCTTGAGCAGACATTTCTTGTCCCGTAAACACCAATTCTGTAATTAGGGTAATTATCACTGGTAAATCGCTTTTTCAATCCTGAAAAATATGGAATAATATTTGACGTTATTTCTCCATCAAGGGCATCAGCATCAACAGCGAAGTAAATAATCGTTCCCTCAGGAAGACCCAATTGAACGGCTGCATTAATTGCTGAAATTGCATCGAATACTCCCTGAGTTTCATTAAAATAATTAATACCTCCATCTTTGGGAAAATCTTCATAGATAGGAAAAGCATTTAGTCCGGCATCAAAAATATAGTTCAGCTCTTGTCTCGTTAATGCTTTTGAAGTAGAGCCGCCAACTGTTCCCGTTAAGTATCTTCCCACATAACTAAATCCGGCTCTTTTAAGCACTTGTGCTGTTGAAGCGGTTAATCGTGTGGCTGTATCGCATGCCAAAGCATCACGGTTTGTATCTCCTGCACTTGATAGAAGTCCCTTAATCGTTGTCATGTTTGCGATCCCGGTTTCAGGTAATACCATAAAACTCTGAAATGATTTTACAGCTGACTTCACTGATTCTGAATAGATACCGTCAAAGGCTCCATTATAGAAATCATTAACGCAAAGCGCATATTGTAGAATTCTCACAAATGCTTTTCGTGAGTCCCCAGGTTGTAACGTCGGGCATTTGCTTGTTGTTGATGGGCCAAATGCACCATTAGCTACTGACGGTGATAAGCCTTCCTCGGCTTGAAGGGCATAAATTAAAGCGGTGTTGGTTTGTCGGCCGTAAAGTCCATCGCAAGGTTGCAGTCCTGTATAGGCTAAATAGTCGTGGTTCAGATTTTGTTGAATCGTTCGAATGCGGCTATTTCCGCCTGGTACGAGAACAAAGGCACTCATATCCAGTAGGGCGTCCATGATCGTACTATCTACTGAAGCCGTATCACTGGAAATGCCGGCATCAGCCTTAAAATTCATAATTGTTTCGGCTGTATCATCATTGAAAATACCGGTCCAAGAACCTGGTCCAATTCCCTTGCACCACAGTGCACCTTGAAGAATATAGATTTGATTACCAACCATACCGGGTTCCAGAGTAGAAAATTTATTTTTTGTCTGATCACCAAAATTATCCGCTGGTTCGGCAATCCCTAATTCAATTTGTAGTGCTCTTGTTAATGCATGGACAGTCGTCCAACCGGTCTTTCCATTTTCCGGAATCGTCTCATAGCCATGCCGTCCGTTATACGTTGTGTTTAACCATTTTTGCGTCAATAATACCATTTCATCCATCAAATCACCCACTTAAGTTTTTTTAATCACTTACACCTCAATGTGTCTCTCAGAAACTTGTTTTGTGACGACGTTTTCCACGAAAGTTTTGCAACGCCTTTATTCGGGCTACTATTCGACTTATCCCCTTGTTGAATTGTTTTATCTTTCTTTAACTGTGATCGTCTTCCATATTGAAAAATGAATGCGGTTGCGGTACGGTGGTAGGAAAAGGAGGGAGCTATGAATGGACAAAATAAAGCTGTTCACACTGGGAACGTTACTTGTTGTGCTTTTATGTCTGATAAGTCTTCTCGTATATAGGCCGTGGTCAAGTAACGCTGAGGTTGCCACCACTAAAAAGGGGCCTCAAGTTTCATCTGCACCTTACCAAGATAAGAGTAGTAATCTGCCCGGTTCTTATGGCCTTGATGTATTTATGAAAAAAACAAATAACAATCAAACGGTGATTACATCCGGTTTCGACCGATCGCATAATACGGATCCCAAAAATCTAATCGACGATCATTACTTTCAAAACTATCTATCTTTCATGGCAAACGAACCTGATCAGATCATTGATACTACAGTTGCAGGTCTGCTGTATGCTCTGTCTATCCGTCAAGACGAACTGAAACATGCCGATATTTATGCAGACATTTTATACCGTTGGAAAAGCAAAGACCTTTCACAACTTGCATCCGATAAACAAAAAATTCTTGATCTACAAGAATAAATACCGTCGAATCAATTGCCGATCCGACTCAATATTTGATCGTTGAAATCACGCAGAAGAAACTTCTCCATTTCACAAGAAAGATCACTTTGTGAAAAGTATGTATAAAAAAAAACGACCCGAGGATCGCCTATAATAAATCACCAAGTATTCAATCCATGTTCAGAGGGCCACTGAGTAGGATCATGATCTATGAAGCCAGACTGTAAATGATAATCTCCATCAGGATACTGCCAGCCAGAAACAAATATCTTTCCGTGAACGTCCCATGACGGTGTATATCCATAATTACCATTAGGAATCAAAATTTTGCAATCTTTTCCAATATATCCAAAATTATTCCCGTTATTATCATAAATATTTACCCCTTCATTAAGACCATATTTTGACCCATCAAGATACCGATATCCTGAACCATGTCTGTGAACATTAAAGTCATACAGTGGACATAATCTCATAATAAATCCTGCTCCATAAGTATAATCCCATGCCTCAGTTTCAAAATGATCTGAGCCAGCATCCCAAGCATAAAAATCAGGATAGTTGTCATTAGGAACAGTATTGTGTAAATCTCGAATACTGAAGCGAACGCCGTTTGAAGTCCATCCTTTCAGCCAGCATATCTGCCCAAAACGCGCTCTAATTTCTGAACCGTCAGTGGCGTGTAGCATACAATCCCATCCGGGCTGTCCTGAATACATAAGATAGCAACGCATTTATATCACCTCAATTTATTTAAATTAGCAATGGTGAAATCACCACACCATCATTATCCGTAAATATCCTTTGCTTCATCGACAATCGAATTTTATCGAAAGTTGATCAAACGATGCGACATGACGATGTAGAATGAAGAATTCGATCAGGGTGTTGTTCCTCTTTTGTTTCAATGATTAGACCTTTTGCTGATGCGCTTTCGACACCAGGCCAAATAAGCATTATCACACCTCCACTCGCGGCAAAGTTTTTTCTCTTTAATTCATGAATACCCCTTACCTTTCGGCATATACTGTTGTCTTACAGTTGAAGGTGTCGGCGTTCACACGACAATGTGACAGATAGGTCTTAAGAATTTATTCCATGTGGAAAGCATGTCAGAAACCAACTTATGGAATCATAAAAATAAAGCTAGTCTGCAAACTAACTTTTGGGAGATTTGAAAGAATAAATTTTTTTACCGGTTCATTTGGTGTGACCGAAGAAATTACAAAATAGTTAACAAAGGGATCATTTGGATAAATAATGCCTTTATCAAGACGACATAAAGCATTGGACAGGAAATCATTGTAATTTCCCTTCCAATACGCCTTACCACCCTCTAAACAATCTCCTTGGTTATTGTGAGTAACCATCAATAAATTCATAGTTATCTTCACAAAAGGTATTTTCCTTGACTAAAAAAACAAGAGCAACCATTTCGTGATCATGATCGTGATTGTCTTCGGTTTCAAAAATTACATTGATTTTGTCATCATCATTCACAAGCATACCTTCAATCGAAAAGTTTACTATTCTGCTAAGATGGTTCCATCAGTGCCCTTATAATTGTTCTTCACCAAAAATATTAAAATGCACACTCCCCCCGTAGCGGGCTTCATTCATGGCACTCCCCAGATAAATAGGAACATTTGTTCCCTTTTTATTTTATTATAGATAAACTCAGCTCAATTTGCAATGAGCTGAGTTCGCAGAAATATTCATAGCTTTATCCGTTTGATTATACTTTTCGATTCTTTGATTGAAACTGATTTCTTCAAGGCTACTTAATTCGTTTTAATGAATGGTTTGAATCCTGCCTTTTCTGCTTTTTTTACGAGTAGTTCAGCATTTCCCCAGTCTTGGAAGGCACCGATCTGTACCGAGTAAGTGGCATAAGCAGGGGTTTTTGATTTTGTTTCAGTCTTTCTTTTCGCTCCTGCAATGCTTGCCACCCCTTTTGCATAAACATAAGCAAGGTCATCCAGGAACGTATGATCTTTTAAATGCTTTGCATCATTGAGTGTATCAATGAATAAGGTTTCAACGAGCACAGCTCGCATCTTTGTTTCACGAAGAACTGCGTAATCGGCTTTCTTTTTCCCCCGATCCTTAATCTTGTATTTCTTCAACACCGGAAGGATGGCTTGATGCAGCTCTGTCCGAGCGTTGTCTGTAGCACTTCCCGATGATAATTGATTGTAAATGTAATCCTCGTACCCCGTTCCACTACCTGCATTGACATGAATGGAGAGAAAATAATCAGCATTTTCCTTATTCGCCAACTCGGCACGTTTTGACAATGCAACATACGTATCCTTATTTCTTGTCATTTTCACGATAATATTGGAATAGTCTTCTTCTAAATGATTGCGAACTTTTTTCGCGAGAGCCAATGTAATATCCTTTTCTTTGAGTCCATTTGCAACAGCACCGTTATCTTTACCGCCATGCCCTGCATCCAGATAAATAATCATACAATCCCCCCAATTTATACATGGACGTATTAACCACTAGTTGATTGGAATGCTCGAAATGAATCCTTTGCCCGTTGAACGAGTTTACGAACTTTTGCATCATAGCAATATCCTTCATCCGTCACACGTGCTAAATCATTCCCTCCATACCCTTTACTCAGTGAGTCAATGATTTTCGCATAGCGTGCATTTTTTTTGGCAAACGCCTGAACAAGATTAGTAAATGCATGATTTGATAGATAGGTGTCTTCAGTAGAGGGGTGATCCGTTATGATAATATCGATCAAGCTTACTGATGAGTCGCCGTTAGAATCACTAAGGCTTCGGTCAAGAGAATCCCAGCGCGCTTTGGCATAGGATCGTCCGTCTTTTTCATTTTCGTCCCGTGTCTCGTACTGACGCCATACCGTAGCCTCAGCCATTTTAAAACGATAAGAAACTAATGATTTTAAACGGCCTTTGGTTGGGTCAAAGGATTTAACGGCTTCCCATAATGACAAATTATATGCTGAAATAAAGTCTTCTTTAGGGATTGAAAGATAGAACTGGCTTGCATGACGAACAGCGTTTCCGGCACAACTTCCAATGTATTTTTTTAATCGAATAAATAGCTCTTCGAACAACCGCTCCTTTCTTGATCACTTGCTTTTACATACAGGTTTGCTAAGTTTTCGACAGTTGACCAAAGTTTACAATTTGATGTGTTCATAATAAGTGACCCAACCTCTCAAGTATGAATTCCGGTTTATCCGATTCATCTTGTTGTGTTGACTCATTTCAATTTTTGTGACACAAATATACTTATTTTTTTAAAAACATGTTTACATTTTTAATGCTATAAAAAAAAGAAAATGCCCCCTTATCTTGGGGCTGACTAATGAGTATCGATCATTCTATGGGAAAAGGCTTTTCACCACTGTGAAAGAATCAGCGAATGTGCGACCGGAACTATTCATCCTACTGAATAAAACATATCCTTCTGTTAAATGCTTGTCTACGTTTGATGGAGCAGATTATACCATTACGACGGATTAGCTGCGCCATAGCTCTAACAAAGTTTTATATGCGTTTGACTCTTTAGCATTCAAATCTTTTTCTGCTCGTGTTAAGAGCTCCGCAAATAGTTCAGCACCATCCATTCTTTTAATCGTTGACAAAGCGCGGAATCGATCCACATTAACTTGATCTACTCTGATCGCAAAAGGTCGTTTAGCCACTTGGATATCTCTCCTGTCTAAAAAGCTCATCATAACTCAATTATAGCTTCTTCAAGATAAAAGTAAACATGTTTTCAATAAAACAAAATAAATAAAAGCTGACACAAATCTTAATTTTATTCAACACATTATTTTGAAGCAGGTAAGTCAGGTTCATATATTGTGCCAAAAGAAAGGAGTGACCAAATTATTGACAGATCTTTTAATCACAGAGGCGACAAAGCAAGGATTGTGGGCCATTCTATACATTACTCTCTATTTCTATACATTACGCGAGGGGCGAAGGCAACAGACGATCTCGGCGACACGTGAAGATCAGCTTCGTGATGAAGCCAGTATGCTTCGCAAAGAATGCCTTGATCGAGAGGCGAAATTGACTAATTTCATTGACAATATGGCAAAACAATTTGAGCGGCTTGCAACTCAATATGAAAGGATTGCTGCTGATGTCCAAGAAATTCGTGTTGATCTTGAACATAAAGTCGATCGAACGGAACTCAAATAATTTAGAAAGAGGGAGCTAATATGTTTCAACTCGTTGTTATCGTAGCGCTTGTTACTGGGTTATGCGAGCTGATAAAGCTGTACGTACCCTCCAAAATCATGCCTGCAATTTCGTTGGCAATCGGCATCGCAGCAGGTTTTACATTTATCTCAGGAACCATTCAAGAACATGTATTTAATGGACTTGCCATTGGACTTGCAGCTAGTGGTCTTTTTGATATATCAAAAATGCCTACTAAAAAGTGACCGCCTCGAATGAATTTCCGCTTTACGTCTTGATCAACTTTAGAAGAAACGACCTTTGTTATAGGTCACAAAACGTAAGACACACACCACATATACCGTCGTGAGTGGTGCACAACATCGCAAATAAAATATTTTATATAGGAGGTATGTCCTTATGGCATACGTTAATACAGACGCTACTTATTATTCACCAAATGCAACCTCAGTTGATGTAACTGCAAGTTGCACACCTTATAATCCAGCTAACCATGCAAAAGCAATGGTCATGTTGATTCACAAAACAAGTGGTTCAGCAATCGTTGCCGACACTGTTGTCCAAACCAACACGAAAGCTACATTAACAGATTCACTCGGAATTTTACCAAGTGATCCAAGAGGAACCTACTATGTTCTCATCGTTTGGTACAATTTCGACAATGATCCAGTATTAACGGCTCAATCAAAGGATATTTTTTTAACTAAATAACCAATGGCGTCCCTTCCTAGGGGCGCCTTCTATTTGTTGGATAATTGCCACTATGGTAGTGTACTCTTTATAATAGATTTATTTTTTTAGGGAGGCTTGTATCCGTGAAGAGGATTTTCTCTATTGTCTCAATCATTAGCATGGTATTATTTGGACTGACTGTGAGCTCAGCCAATGGTGAAGGGTGGACCCGAACAAGTGTAATAACTCCAGATGGAAAGCTGCCTCTTCCTGCTTCAGAAAGCCATGAAAATCTGCCGCAGCGGGCCTGGAAAGAGCATGCATACAAGGATGCTTGGTATTCCTTCTCACTCACGTTAGACTACCCTCACTATAAGAATCAAGTGGCATATAAGGACAAGTCTGCGGCAAAGCAAACATTGCGCCGAGCAAAGACGTATCTGGACGAAGTGACCGTTAAAGGTCATGACTTTTCGGCTGCGAGCGACTTACAACGCGATCCATCTTGGGAAAAATTTGGCGAAAATCTCGCAAAATTACAGAATCGGGATTTTGGAGAATCTGAGATTTTAAATGATCTAAACAATGCCGGTGCTTTGTTTCTTCAAGTTCAACGTTATGATGATGAACCATCCCTCCGTTACCTTTACGAGATCATCTCTGATCTAAGTCGTAAGCTAAACGGTGGTTCAAAGTTCTATGGTATCACTCGTACTTATGGCAATAAATCTGAAGCCATCCACAGCTACCTGGAATCAAAACTAGACTAAATTTTAGGCGTGTTCAAATTGAGTGAAAAGATCGCATCACTCTTTCTCCACCTTAGAATTTTTTGGTATGGCTTTGACTTTCATTTGATTTACTTCATACGATAGACATTAGAAATGAGCATGATTGTTGTGCATTAAATAAAAACGCGACGATTGTCATCCCTTTTGAACATCGATTTTATCTGGGAGAAAGGAGTATCAATAGTAAATGCTTGTCGCTCAGTTATTGACAGAATTAAAAAGAGCCATAACTTTTAGGAATCTTTTCGTTTGGATAACTATTATTGCATTATTACCTCTCGTAACATTCGGCATAAAAATGCACGGATACGTTTTTTTAAAACCTTTAGATGTTTTTTTCGCAATGCTTGATGGGTTTATTCCGTTATTATTTCCCATTTTAGTCATTGTCATTTATTTGATTAGTTTTTCTCAAGAGCAAAAAAATCATTTTATTTTGTTTACGCGGCCCAGAATCCCTTTAAATATTTATATTCTGAGTAAAGGGCTAATTAATGGATTCCTAACCGGTGCCGTAATCTTCTTTATGGCTTTTCTCTCGTTTCTTTTTGCTCTGTATATTGAACCTCATTTAAAACTCATTGATTATTCAACCATGTCTACAATGTATCGAGGAGAAGGTCGAGTGGTAACATTTTCGCAAGTTTTATCACTTGGTTCATTTACATATGGCGTATGCTATTCCCTTTGGGTATCAATAAACGCAATCGTATACGCAACACTAGCGTTTTTACTGATGCTGTTGATTAAGTCCACTTTTTTGGCATTATCAGCTCCGTTCCTCTTTTACCATGTTTTCAACTTTGTAACTGGTGTATTCGGTGTTCCACAATTTTCACCTATTAGTACGCTATTTCCGTTTAACATTGAACAGCAGCCCCTATGGACGGTACTACTGCCCTTTATATTTCTTCTTTTTGTTCTCTGTGTTCTCTTTTTCACCGCCATTCGTCATCAAGAAGATTGGATGATATAAAACGATGAGAAAATTAAAATTAATGATGGCAGCGTACTGCAAGTATGTAATAGATTTTAAATGGATACTATTAGGGGTGCTTATTTATTTATATGCCTCAGTAATAAAAAGACAGATAACATATAACGCTTCTCTTTCTCATACAACAATGAACAGTTGGGATGTTACCCTTAATTTGCTAAATGATATTTATCTGATTCTTTATTTTATCATTCCTCTTCTATTACTGATCTCTACGGTCACAATTTTGGTAGATTTTAATGATCAATCCTTAATTCGATTTGGATCAATGAAGCATTGGATCATTCAATCATTGCGAAAATTTTGGTGGAATATCTCGCCTCTTCTACTAATATGGGGGTTTTTATCTCTGTATATCACTATCGGAATCCATTTTTCTTGGCATTGGAGCCGCTTTAGCCAATTAAATTCTAGTTATCTCAATAAGTTCATTGATTTTTTTCAAACACCACTCACGTCGTTTATTTTTAACTTAGTATTTTTAATTCTAGTGTTTTCTTTGTTACATCTGATTTTATCTATATTATTTGTTCTGTCGAGGAACAAACATTTAATTTTATTGATTTGTTCAGTAATTTTTTGGGGTGGGATTGTAGGTTATAAATTATTACCTAGCAAATATGGGTATCTCTCCCTCTCTTCCTATTTTTCTCTTATACAGTCTATTGAGTCATTAAAATCACCATTTTTAAGTATAAACGTCATCCTAATCGTATTTCTTCTATACTATTTGTTTTTACAGGTTCTTGACTTAAATAAGAGGTACATATTTTCAATAATCAAGCCATACTCTTTCGTGCTTATCTACTCGGTTTTATGTTTAATGGGGATTTTCTCAACCGCTCGTTTGCTTCATTCAAGTCAATATACCGTCATTGATTTCTTAGTGTTGTCTTTTAAAGGTGTGCGTTCAGAGGATTTTATGCTCTTTCCTTTCTTTTATTATTCAATTGTATTTTTTGGCTTTGTTTATTTGATGAATCGTAACATTGGTAAGGAAATGGTCTTGATGAGCTATTATAAAATGATTCGTTTCAGGAGTGTAACCAAATGGTTCTGGAGCTGGTTCTATGTGGTATTAATAAAAATCATTGGCTTCCTTTTCTATTTGGCTGGTATTTCCCTATGGATCGCCATCTTAATGCAAACGAAGATTAACTTTCATGCAACGATATATCGAAACACATTAATAGAAATTATATACCAATTTTTTATCAATGGGTTTTTACAACTTGTATTTTATCTACTTATTTTATTTATTATTTTATGGATTAGTAAAGAACCAACATATGGTTTGATTACGATAAGTATCTTCATGCTGTTCCTGTTGCCTGAAATGAATCCGGGAGGCTTTGTTCCTGTCGGATTAAATGGTTTCGGCTATTTACAAAATTATTCACCACTTCGTATAACGATTATCTTATTACTCGCCAATTTTTTTGCGTATTTAATTGTTGTGTATTTATTTAAATCAAAAAAGGCTAACTTATAGGAGGAACCACGTAATGTCTGTTATCTCGCTAAAAAAAGTAAGTAAAAGTTTTAAGAAAAATATTTTATTAAAACAAGTTGACTTAGAAATTGAGAAAGGACATATATACGGAATTGTTGGTCCAAATGGATCTGGCAAGACCGTATTATTTAAAATGATCTGTGGATTTATTTTTCCAGATGAAGGGTCAATCTTTGTCAACGGATCAGAAATAGGAAAGGAAATAAGATTTCCTGAAAACTTAGGGATCGTTATTGATCAGCCCGGCTATATTGCAAACAAAACCGGCTTTCAAAACTTAAAGGAATTATCTTTAATACAGGGTAAAATTGATGATCAAAAGATCATTGAAACGATGAGTCTTGTTGGCCTTGGTGCTCATTACAAACAAAAAACAAAAAACTATTCTTTAGGCATGAAACAAAAATTAGCTATTTGTCAGGCTATTATGGAAGATCAACAGATTCTTATTTTAGATGAGCCGTTTAATTCCTTAGATAAAAAAAGTGTAGAAATTATGCACCGTTTATTATTGAAGTTCAAGGAAGAGGGGCGAACCATTTTACTTACTAGTCATAATCAAACAGATATTCACGCACTTTGCGATTTTGTTTATCAAATTAATCAATGCAAATTAGAAAAAATTTAGTTTCCACACGCATTTCTGTTTTTTATATTAAAAAAGTGTCCAAATCCACTGATATTAATGGCATTTGGACACCTTTTCTCTTACTGACTTTCCAAACATCGTTATTTTATACCGATGTCTATTTTTGATTTTTGAAGGTTGATGATTCTTTGTTTTCAATCAATGATTGTATCTCCAAGTTTCATTTGCAAATGCGAGCTGCTTTTGGATCCATTGCACCTCCTAACTGTTACCTATCATAAAAAATTTATGCTTCAAAACCTCAGCCTCACTGCCGTGCCTTTTTCGCGAGGCTGACGATGGATTCAAAGAATGCGTCCGCCTTCACGTCATAAACGATCTCGACCTCACGCCCATCCTCAGATTCTTCAATGCGTCCTTGACTTGGTTCTTCGGTATGGACGAGCGTACGCACTTTTTTCGCACGTACCAATTCGGGATTGCCCGCAGCCATTGTCGTCAGCACATCCCACAGGTAGTACGTTGAATTGGTTTCAAAGTGAACAAGCGGTGGAACTGCCGCATAGCACTGGCCAAGAAAATCGATGCCGCTATACTTTCGCAACGATGCCCATTGGTTGCGAATCGGCACGGTAAGCGGCACTTGATTGGTACTCTCCAGCGCGACCATCCGCACCGGAATGCGGCTCTGCCACACGCGAGCGACGGCTTCAGGATCCCAGAATGCGTTCCATTCAGCGGTTCCGTCATGCTCCGGTTCCTGCACGTTGCCGACCGCATTCAAGGTACCGCCCATCCAGATCAAGCGCTCGATCTTTTCCTCAATACCCGGATCGGCATCCAGCGCGCGGGCAACATCGGTCAGTGGGCCGGTACATAGCAGCGTCGTTTGCCCCTCATTTTCCCGCACTTGTTGAATCAAGTGTTCATGCGCTGGCAGCTTACTTAATGGCGCTTCTACTTTTCCCGATTCGTTTAAGATCGGCAGCGCATCGACAAAAAACGGATGCATGCGCCACTCCTTTGGAAACGGATTGTGCCCGCGTGAATTCGATCGTGCCACCTCAACCGTTTCTCTTCCAAAGCGGTCAATAATTTTCCGACTCGCCTCAACACCCGGCGTTAAATAGCCGTCGGCAGGGATCACGGAAACCCCCGTTACCTTCACTTGATCCATCTGCAGCAGCAAAAATAAAGAGACCAAGTCATCAATCCCAGCATCATGATTAAAATAGACATTCATTCGTTCCATTGCAGCATCCATCCTTCAAAATCAATTTTTCCTATTTCAAAAATAACAAACTCGGTTGAATAAGAGCAAGCAGGATTGGGCATGCCTGCAGACATGATCTATAGGCTTCGTAGTGGTAAAATAGGGAAAGACATTTAAGGAGGCTGACCCTTTTGAAAGAAGACTTGATTAAACGCTTCACTTCATATGTAAAAGTCAATACACAATCCAATGATGACAGCCCGAGCTGCCCATCGACCCCCGGACAGCTGACACTTCTGCGCCAGCTTGTTGCTGAACTGAAAAGTATCGGCATGCAAGACGTGACGATGGATCAAAACGGCTACGTGATGGCCACGCTTCCTGCCAACACAGATAAGAACGTCCCGGTTGTCGGCTTTATGGCGCATGTCGACACGGCGACCGATTTTACCGGTGACGGCGTCAACCCGCAGTTCGTCGAAAACTATGACGGCGGCGATATCGTCCTGAACAAGGAACAGAACATCGTGCTCAGCCCGAAAACCTTCCCGGAATTGCTTAATTACAAAGGGCATACGCTGATCACAACCGATGGTACCACACTGCTTGGCTCTGATGACAAGTCCGGTGTTACCGAGATCATGACAGCCATGGATTATTTGATCCAGCACCCGGAAATTAAGCACGGAAACGTCCGCGTCGCATTCACTCCCGATGAAGAGATCGGCCGCGGTCCGCATAAGTTTGATGTTAAAGCATTCGGCGCATCGTTTGCTTACACAGTCGACGGCGGTGCGCTCGGCGGCCTGGAATATGAGAACTTCAACGCCGCTGAAGCTAAGTTGATCTTTAAGGGCAGCAACGTCCATCCGGGCTCTGCAAAAAACAAAATGCGCAATGCCATCAAAATGGCGGTTGATTTTCAAAACCTGCTGCCCGCTGAAGAGGCTCCGGAACTTACAGACGGGTATGAGGGCTTCTATCATCCGCTGACTTTCAGCGGCGATGTGGAACAAACCAAGGTGGTCTACATCATCCGTGACTTCGACAAACAAAAATTTGAATCGAAAAAAGCATTTGTTCAAGAAGCCGTGAAGAAGCTTGAACAAAAATACGGTGAAGGCACCATTGACCTGCAACTCAAAGATCAGTACTACAACATGAAAGAAATCGTTGAGCAGAATAAAGAAGTCTTTGACGTTGCGTATCAAGCAATGAAGAATCTGGACATTGAGCCGCAAGTGCTGCCGATCCGTGGCGGCACAGACGGCGCGCAGATCTCTTACATGGGACTGCCGACACCAAACCTGTTCACCGGCGGCGAAAACTTCCACGGTAAGTACGAATACCTGTCGGTCAACGATATGATCAAAGCGACGCAAACCCTCGTTGAAATCGCACGATTGTTTGAAGAACAAGCCTGAGTTCAGCTTAAAGGACCGCGGGATCCATAACGGATCAGCGGTCCTTTTTTTATTTTGATACGCAAGCAGGCTTCGCAGCGACAGTGTTGTCAGACAATCTTCCCGCGTTTATCTAATGTATCCTTCACCTTGTGAATATCGCGAACGTTATACTTCGCCATAATCACATAGCATAGCGCGGATGGGATCAGCGGCAGCTGCAGAATCGTCATCGTCACAATGTAATCGCTTGGGCTGTCGAGATACATCGATAAAATTGCCAAAACGGCCCCAATCCCAAGATTGCCGACCGTACGTCCAAAACTGTTGAACAAATTAGCGATGCTGAAGACCGCACCACGATGTTCCGGTAGGTTTACATCGGTAATCAGCGCCAGCCAGTTCGGTGTATTCGCCGACTGAGCAGCCGACGCAAACAGTGATATGATGAAAAGCGTCAAAATCCAAGGATTGGTCACCAAGTCGCCCAGTAAGCTAAAAAATAAAATTACTGAATTTGTTGTATTTGGCAGTGATAATTGATCGATTGGAAAAATAAATAATAGAATATAAAGCGGCATGGTCAAAAAAACGAAAACAGCTGTAAGCAGCGCGCGCGCCTTGTAGCTCCTTCGCTGCAACTTGTCACCAAGGTAGCCAAAGTAAGAGGACAAGGTCCCGCCGACTTGAAAAATACCATACAGAAAGGCGGCGACAATCATCGCGATTTCCGGCCCATAGCCAAGCGCTTTAATCCGAGCGATATAGAGAGTGGGCAGCCAAATTAAACTCCCCGTTGCAATGTTCATGAAAAAACCCTGCAGGAAAAGGAGCAAATTGCTTCGTTTACTGAGCATGGTCATGATCTGACCAAGGCTGATCCGGTACGTATAATTCATACCGCGATCCATTAGTTTCTTTAATTCAGGTTCCATGCTGCCAAAACGCGGCTCTTCGACGAAAAAGTAAAAGACAATGAGCAGCAGGCCAATAATTGTCAGAACCTCAAAGGGAAGCCGCCAGTTTGATAAGGACGAGATAATTGAGGCAATCAGCGCGCCTGCAATGCCGCCGAATCCTTGCGACATCCCCCAGAGACTCAAGACCATGCCGCGTGAATGATAAGGCACATAATCCGTCAGCGCGCTGAATCCGATCGATGCAACACAGCCGAGTCCAATACCGGTAATGATCTGACAAATCATCAGATGGATGTACGAGCTGCTGAGCGCGGTGAGGTACACACCGATCACCCAGATCAATGTACCCACGATGACCAGCCGTTTCCGATGAAACTTGCCCGACAAATAGCCCCAGAAAAGCGATGAAAATGCAGTAGCTAGAATATTAACGGCCGACACGACACCCATTGCTGAGATTGCAACATTCAAATCTTTCGCTATGTTTGAAAAGAGCGGCGGAAATAAGCCAATCACAATATTGTCAAAGGCAGCCAAGCTCACGTAGACGGATATTGCGTAAACGGTTTTAACCTTCTGCAGTGACATACAAACGAGATCTCCTTAAATTTAGTTGCGCAATTGTAAGCTTTTTGTTACGATTGGTCAATAACTTTCACAAAAAAATTGTTTCCTGTCCCAGTTTAGCATACAATGTAAGGTAGACAGAAGAGACTGCTTATCTAGCGAGTCAGTCCAATTGTTAGAGAAAGGATATCTTCGATGATTAAAAATATACTCATCATTTCTTCAAATTACACCGGACACGGTCACAAGAGCATTACGGAATCACTTAGCGAGAAATTCGACATTGTTCCGGATGTTAAGATTCATGTGGTCGATGGTTTCTCATTAGGCGGCAGCACCTTGCTCCGAGTGGGTAAGATGTACGGTCCCATCACGAGAAACTCGGAACATCTCTGGAAAGTGATCTGGGATATTACTTCCGTGAAGGTGCCATTTGTCAATCATTTGATCGAGATGAAAATCAAAAACAATTTCTTAGATCTGCTCGAAAAAGTTAAGCCTGATCTCATTCTGACCGTTCACCCGAATTTTAACGGTTCGGTGCTAAATATTCTTGAAAAAAACGACATTCACATCCCTTTTGTGACTCTGATTGCCGATTTGATCAGCATTTCTCCATTTTGGGCGGACAACCGTGCCAGCTATGTGATCAGCCCGACAAAAGAGGCTAAAGAAAAGTGCATTGAATTCGGCGTTGCATCTGAGAAAATTAAAGTGATCGGATTTCCGGTACGCGAACGTTTCTATCAACAGATGCCGAAGCAAATTGACCATTACTCACCGAACAAACCGCTGAACTGCCTGCTCATGAGCGGCGGTGAGGGGGTTGGTCATATGGGCAAAATGGCAAAAACATTGATCGACACTTTTAACTTCAATATTACTATTGTAGCCGGAAGAAATGAAAAATTACAGGAACACTTGAACAAAACGCTTGTTAAGAAGTATGGAAGCGAAAAGGTGAAGATCTACGGATTCACGCGTGACATTCAGGACTTGATTGCAAGTTCCGATATTGCCTTTATCCGAAGCAGCCCGAACGTTATGATGGAAGCCGTTTCCTGCAATACGCCAATTGTGATCACAGGCGCTCTGCCGGGACAAGAAGCGGGCAATCCGATGTTTGCAGAAAAATACCATTTAGCGATCACCTGCGAATCGATGAATGATCTTGTGCCGACGATCAATGAACTGCTGGATAATAATGTTGCCATGCTCAAAGAGATCAAAAAATCGCAACAAGCGTATGTCGACCCTCAAATCCCGGAGAACATTGTCAACTTTATTTTGAATATCCCCGGCGAAGACCTGCAGCCCGCAGGTGTCGCTCACGAAGTTTCACTAAATAGTATTAACTATGAGTCTTAACGGACTGTAAAACAGCGTGTATCCCTATGGATGCTCGCTGTTTTTTTCTTTTGATCGCTATAACTAATGGTGTGCGCAGCAAAGGAAAAAAGGATCAATAACAGTTGTTCATAAATTCATAAAAAAAACAGCAAACCGATTATTGTAAAAATTTTCGCATTTGAACTACAATAAATAAAAGAAACTTTTTCTACAAAAATGAACAAAGGGATTAGGAGTGAGATCGATGAAAAAAGTACTGGCTCCTGTTGTCGGCACACTGGGTGCCGGCGTCATTGTTCTATCGGGTATGTCTCATTTTGCGCACGCCGATAATCCATTCTCGTACACGCAACCGTCAAAACCAGCAGCATCCTCTGCCACGTCCCAACAAAACGGATCGTCACAACAAGCCCCGGATGTAAAGACACTTGGACTCGTCTCAATCAGCTATCGGCTCAGTCATCTTGATCAGCTGGCAAGCAATCAGATTGCTTTTTGGATTGAGGATGAAAATGGAAACTATGTCAAAACCTTACGTGCCTCCAGTTTCACCGCGGGAGGTGGCTATAAGATGCGTCCGGAGTCGCTTCCAGAATGGCGCAAGTCCGCCGACTGGGCCCATGCATCACAAGCCGAGATCAATCAGGTTAAGCTGCCGGAACAAAGTGCCGGCAGCCACACCGTCTATTGGGACTGTACGGATGCCTCAGGCAAAGCGGTCAAGTCCGGCACTTACATCTATAAGGCAGAGGGCAACATCTACTGGCAGAATCGAGTGGTCTTCACAGGTAAGATTACGATTGGCAAGAAAAATGCGGACACAGCGGCACAAGCTGTCTATAAGCCTGCCGGTGCAAAATCACATGGCACACTGCTGGAAAATGTGCAGGCAAATTTCGATTCAGGCAAGCGCATCGCTTCCGTTCACCAAGACCCAACCACCAGTTCTCAAGGCTCATAATCATGGCTGAATTCCATCATCGCTATATGAACACGTTTGTGTCAACTTCCGGAATCAATCCGCCGGATGCTCAACGTGTTTTTGATCGGATGGCAGCAGCAGAGCAGCGCTATTCCAGATTTACGGTGAATAGCGAATTGAGCCATATCAATGGACAGGCCGGTCAGGAGACCCCTGTCTCACAATCGTTTGCAGCACTATTCTTCGAAGCACTGCGCTTTTATGCTGAAACCGACGGCATTTTCAATCCATTTCTCGGTAATGTGATGCGTTCCATCGGTTATGATCGTTCGTTCGAACAGGTGGATCGTCATCATGCGTTGCGGCATAACGTCCCGCCGACGGCAAAGCAGTCTTCATTTGCTTTTGATCTTGAAAAACAGACGATTACCTTACCCGCGGAGATTGCCTTAGACTTCGGCGGTATTGCAAAAGGCTGGACTGTTCAAAGCGCAGCGCAATCGCTGCTTTCAATGCGTCGCCCCCGTGGTTTGATTAACGCCGGCGGAGATCTTATGGGCTGGACAGACAGCGATCACGCGCATTGGACGATTGATGTGTCCCATCCCTTTTCCGATCATCAATCCATCGGACGGATTGCCTTCGATTCCGGCCAACTCGGTGTTGCGACGAGCAGTACGATTAAGCGAAGCTGGAGCGATGGTACGCAGCTGCTTCATCACTTGATTGATCCACGAACCGGACTGCCGGCCGCTTCAAACATCATTCAAGCGACCGTCGCAGGGCCCAAGCTTCTGCCATGCGAAATCTATGCAAAATGTTTATTGATCTTAGGGAGCAGTCAAGGTCCGGCTTGGCTGGCAGCAAAGCATCCCGAACTTTCCTATGTATTTGTTGATCAATCGGGCAAGATAACCGCTTCAGAAGCGACAAACATGCCCCATATTCGTGTGGTGTTTTTAAAGCAAATCGACATTCCATAAAAGAAGGAGCGATCAATCGTGGAGCAAAAGCATAAAGGATTGAAATGGACCATTGGACTGGCCTTGATCCTCATCATCAGTCTATTTATTGAAATGGAACGCCATACCGGCTTCTTATCAGCAGCTGCCCCAACCTGGCTGATTGTACGCATTCTAGGAATTACTGCATACCTGCTTCTTTTCTGCGGGATTTGCTTGGGTATTATGGCTGGAATGCCGATTTGGCGAGGCAGAAAAAAAGCACGCAATCGGCTGCTCAAAACGCATTTCTTATTAAATACAACGGGTACATTTGTCGCTATGCTGCACCCGCTGCTACTTATTATCGACCCCTATGTGCCTTTTTCATGGATGCAATTACTCATCCCGTTCACCGCGCCTAAAGAACCGTTTCTCTACGGACTCGGAACGCTCACCTTGTACGGCCTGTTATTCATTCTGATCACCACGGATCTAAAAAATAAAATGCCGGTGAAGCTGTGGCGAAGCTTTCACTTAATTGCCTATGTTCTCTTTCTCTTAGCACTTACTCATGGGATTATGGGCGGGACGGATGCAAGCAACATCGTCATTTTTTCAATGTATGTCGTTACTTTTGTCGTTGTTCTCGCATTGATGATCGCGCAAATCCACATGGTCAGCGCAATTAAGAACAAGGCATTGCGCAACCAAAAGGTGACAGAACGCGGCTTGCACCGTTAACCTATTTTCCATATAAAAAACCGAGCAACAAGTGCTCGGTTCCTAATCTCCAGCCATATGTGATGGGCCCGTGTCTTCTCTGTGCTGAATCGTCGCGGTTACTCCCCTGTGCCGCGGACGCCAGAATACCTCCGTTTTGATTCTCGGTTAAGACACGGGTCTATTGGTTTGAAGACGGGACAAAGTCATAAATTTTCTTTACCTGTAAGAAAAACCGGAAGGATTGCGGCTTATGCCTTCTCCTTCCGGCTTTTATCGTCAATTCATCGTTTAACGGTGACACGTTTGGCTTTTTTAATTTGTTTACTGCGCAGCTGACCGCAAGCCGCATCGATATCCGTTCCAAACTCCTTACGTACAACCACGTTAATCCCTCGTTGTCTCAGTGTCTCATAAAATATGACAACCGCTTCTTTATCGCTGCGCTGATATTCAGAATGCTCCTCAACCGGATTATACGGAATCAAATTCACATAGGACAGATGACGTTTATCCTTAAGCAGATTGGCCAGCTCAATTGCCTCTTCTTTGTGATCATTAATCCCCTTCAGCATAATATATTCGAAGGTGATTCGCCTGTTGGTCTTCTTCAGATAATAGTCGACCGCTTCCATTAATTGCTCAACCGGATAGGCGCGATTAATTTTCATGATACGGCTGCGCAATTCATTGTTCGGTGCGTGCAGCGAAATCGCCAAATTGATTTGCCAATCAAGATCCGCAAAGTCATAGATTTTCGGCACAAGCCCGCTCGTTGAAACCGTGATATGGCGCGCACCAATTGCCAGCCCGCTGCCATCGTTAATAATCTTGAGAAAGTTCACGACGTGATCAAAATTATCAAACGGTTCGCCGATGCCCATGACTACAAGATGCCCAACCCGTTCGTCCTGTCCTTTAGCATCCAGACTCTGTTGAATTTTCATCAGCTGCTCAACCATTTCTCCGCTGGTGAGATCACGATTTTTCTTGAGCAATCCGCTCGCGCAGAAACTACAGCCAATGTTGCAGCCGACCTGAGAGGTGACACAAACCGATAACCCATATTCATGCGGCATCAGTACGGTCTCAATCAAGTTGCCGTCGGTCAGCTTAAAAAGGAACTTGGTCGTGCCGTCTTTTGCTTTTTGTTCAATTTGTGTCTCCAACGTCCCCAACATAAAATAATCTTCCAGCAACTGGATCGTTTTCTTAGATACATTAGTCATTTTGTCGAAGCTATTCACCCGCTTGACGTAAATCCAGCCCCAAATTTGTGCTGCTCTAAATTTCTTTTCGCCATGGGCGACCAGCCAATCGCTCAATTGGTCTATGGTTAATCCGTAGATGGATGTTTTACTCATTATTTAATACCTCTTTTTAAAAAGTGCATATGAGTTCATATTACTGAAGATGCAGTGTTCACGCAAGCCCGACAAACCATTTACCAATAAAAAAACAAAGGGCAAGGCAGGGAAGTTCCGCCTTGTCCTGATCTGAGCACGTTTATTTTCTATGCTTAAATACTAACTTTTTTATCGGCCGTTTGTACTCGACGCCGAGTACATCAATAAGGAAAACAAAAATTGGCAACCCGACAATCAGCCCCCAGATTCCGAAGAAATGTTCGGAAAAGATCAGCACAACAAAGGTGTAGAACACTGGAAGTTCGGTCTTCGCCGACATCAGCTTTGGATTAAGCACATACGCTTCAACTGCGTGTACGAGCAAGATGGTGATCACCATATAGATCACATCTTGAACGCCGCCGATCGTGTAGCCAATGATGCAGAGCGGAATCAAGGAAATGACGACCCCGGCTACCGGGATCAGGCTCAGCACAAAGACCATGAGGATCAAACTGAACAGCTGCGGGAAATGCAGCACTGCCAAAATAATCGCAGTAATGGCCGTATTAACCAGAGCAATCACAAATTGAGCCTCAATCACTTTACCAAAGGTTTGTACAAAACGAGAACCGAAAAACGCAACCTCATCATAGAGGAAGCCGATCTTGCTGGTTTTAAATCCACGAGAAAAGCGAAGCAGCCGATCTTTTTCCAATGAAAAGAACAAACTGAGCAGCAAGGCAAGAAACACATCAATTGTAAAAGAACCAAAGGAAGAGAAGGAATCAATAACAAATTTGACGCCTGACTTCAAGTAAGATTCAACATTGTATTTCTGCAACTGATCAAGGACTGCATTGCCCACAACGGATCCGCGAAATTCTTTAACCGTCTTCAAGATTGAATCAAACAACTGAACGGTCTGATCAGCAATGATCGGCAGATAGATTGTAATCGCCGCATAAATACCGATGACGATCAGCGAATAGAGTACAATGACCACCAATCGTCTCGGTACCTTCAACTTCTGATGCAGGAACGTTTCAAGACGATCAACCAGAAAGCAAAAAATAAATGTGAGCAGCAGCAAATCAATTAAACTGCGCACCAAGTAAATCAGAAAAATAAGCAGTGCAAAAATTAGAACACGCCGAACCGATTGTTTCTGCAAATAGCCCATCAATACATTCATAGTTTCTGTATTCCTTTTCCTCATTTTTATGACGTTATCTCGTGATGTCTTGTTATAAGCACAGCTACTCTTTTATATTAGTGTTTTTTCGTTTCCGTTGCAAAAGGAAAAATTCATCTTTATATCCTATGTCTCAGCTTAAATACGAAACAGGTCGGCAGGATGTTTCAAAATGAATTTCTCATTTTTGTGCTCTTTTCATTGAACGATGTAGTACCACTTAAACCACCTGTGATCCATGAACGATGTTTTTTCCGTTAACTCACGTATCAAAAAAACCCGCTCCGATCAATCAGAGCAGGTTTAAAGGCGTATTTAATTACTGCATCATGGCCAGTGCACCCATTGGATCCCAAGGTTTCAATTCAACCGGATCCTGCGCGAATGCAGCTTTCAATTCGTCGGACAGATACTTCTTATTAATGACGACTTGATAGGTGTATTCATCCATCCAAGGATCACTCATAACGAAATAGCCTTTAGTTCCGACCTTCTCGCCCCAGCTGTTCTCAACCTTCCAGCGGTTCGGCTTTCCGTCAACGAGGTTAACACCGGTCAGCACCATCGCATGCGTTAGACAACTATGTTTGTTGTCCAATCGTTCCGCTTTTGTCATCTGGAAATCCGTGTCGAATGCCGTTGCATAATCAAACAATGCTGTATCCAGAATCCCGTGCTTGCTTTCGGAATATTGAACAACATCGCATCCAAACCAGACGGATTCATTATCTTTAATCTGGCTGATTGCAAGTGACTTCAGCGTTTCCATATCAACGTTCAAATACTTGATCGGATGTCCGCCGACAACCGTACCGAGATACTGAACGGTATAAGTTTTCTTATAAGGTTTATCTTCGGTCGGTGCATTAATAACCGGAACATAATCTTCCAATTTAATCCCAACATATTTCTTGAAAAACTGCTGTGGTGTGATGCCCAAGTCTCTGTGAAAATTCTTGTCTTCATCGCGATACTCAAAATCAAACGTCTTTGGCGGTTCACCAAGAGAAAACGCCAGCAGACGATAAATGTCGCTCAGCATTTCTGTTTTTGTTTTTTCAATTTCATCTCTCGATTTTCCTGCTGCACTTAACTCACGTAAAACACCTGCATCCTTGCGAAGCTTAGCATTCAGTAAGCGGTTCAGTTGCAGTGTGCGGCTGCTCTGAAAGGTTTCCGGCATTGCTTGCTTCGGAACAACACCGTACTTTTCAATAATAGAAACAAGCATATCCCATTGACCGCCATCCTGCTGTGGCGTTTCCATCAGCCAAGAGACAAGCCGTCCGTCAAGCGGTTCAGATGCTGTATCAATAATACTTTCAAAGAAATAGTTTGCTTTCTCAAATTTATCCCAGAAGAGGGTATAGTTTTGCGAGAGTTCGAAGTCTTTGAGATTAAATGTACCGCTTAATTTATGACGGAATGTATTTAGCGCCGCAAACATCCAGCATCTGCCACTCTGTTTTTGATCCGTTACTTTGCCGCTTTCAACTTCTTCAGAGAATACTGGATTCATAGATACAACGGCTTCGCTATTCATCGTCGCCGCATTGATCCCATTATTCATGATTGCATCTTGAATCACTTTATTTTGTGCGACACTCTGAATTTTGTCTGAAAATGCGTTGATCATTGATGTCGAGATTTCTTTTGCCATTTCAACGTCCTCCTTGTTCCAATGTTCACATAGACCATTATAGGCCTTCAACGAAGATTCGGAAAGTAACTCATCGTCAATCGCTAAATCCTGTGATCTGCTTGACAATACCCACACGGATACAACGGTGCAGCTGTTCCAGCTCCTCCTCCTGACGGACAAGCGCGGCTTCTCCCTGTTCTGAGGAAATCATTTGAAACCGAAGTGTGCTGCCCGGCGGCAATTGGGCAAGCAAAGGCAGATCCGCTGATGCAACCTGAGCAATGCGCGGATAGCCTCCGGTCGACTGGTGATCGGTCATCAAGATAATCGGCTGTCCATTTCTCGGGACTTGAATCGATCCATTGGTAACCGCTTCGGAATAAAGTTCCAACGGATTGTCAAGGGTTAACTCAGCACCATTCAACCGAAACCCCATTCGGTCGGATGATGGTGTGATTTGGTATTCTGTTTTTAGAAAGGCTTCTCTGCTTGCTGTCGAAAACCGTGGCCACAGTGTATCGGGTATCACGCGAATGGTCTGTGTCTCCTGATACTTCCGACGCGGCAATGCAGACCAACGGACGGTTTGCAGCTTAGCTTCAGCCAATACAGCCATCACGCGTCTCGCCTCTTCTGAAGGCTTCCCCACCGGAATACGATCATGCTCTTCAAGCAGTCGTCCTTCAAACCCGCCGCATCCTGCTTTCTCATAGGTCGACCGACTGCCGAACCACAGCGGTGTGTCTACACCGCCAGCTACGGAAAGGTAGCCTCTGCTTCCATGAACCATTCCGCCAATCACCAAAATCTGACCTGCACGTGCAAGGCATGGGCGTCCCGTCCCAATGCTGTTTCCGTCCAATGTCGGGCGGCAAACGGCACCGGTCAACGCAAATAAGCAATCTTCAGTAAAAAGAATGCTGGGACCAAGGAAGGAAAACTCAATCATGGCTGCTGATTCATGGTTTCCGGTCAACCAATTCGCCAATTTTGCCGACGGCTGATCCATGGCGCCGCCAACGATCATGCCGTACCGCTGATAGCCGTAGCGCCCCAAGTCCTGCACCGAAGACGCAAAGCCCTTTTGTATGACAATCAGTGTCATGCCTGTTCCTCCTTAATCCGCAAATACTCCGGTTCTGAAATCGCATCAAACACAACCCGGTCTCCCGCTTTAAGCAAGGTTGGCGGATCGGATTCTGGCTGAAACAGCGGGACAGGCGTTCTGCCGATGATTTGCCATCCCCCAGGCGAATCGAGTGGATAGGCCCCCGTCTGTTTTCCAGCAATGCCGACGGATCCCGCAGCAATTTTCAAACGTGGATTTGCTCGGCGCGGCGTTGCCAGTTCTTCAGGCAGCCCGCCTAAAAAAGGAAAGCCAGGGGCAAATCCAAGCATATAAACAAGATATTGTGGTTTCGTGTGCTTTTCAATGACCTCACGGGGTGTTAAATGATGCACATGCGCGACCTCGTCTAAATCTGGACCGAACTCGCCTCCGTAGCAAACAGGGATATGTACAACCCGTCTTTTTGCTTCTTGATCGGGTTCATTGCTCATTTGTCCACTTAATTGGTTGAGATAATCGATCACCTGTTGCTGAGCGGACGAGCCATCCTTTTTCCCGCTTCGGCTTACTTCTATTGGATTATAGTAAAACACGACATTCGTGTAAGCAGGTACATATTCAACAAAGCCTTTGAAGGGACTTCGGTCAAATCGTTCCGTGAATTGGTTGACTTTCATTTGTATCTCAGGTGCGATGCGATCCCCGAAAATGACACGAACCGCTTGATCTCCGAACGGTTCAATAACCATTTTATAAATTCCTCCTTTTCCAAGAATCGTGCAGACCCATTGTGCCTTGATTCTCTATACTCACTTCTGGTTTCCGTGCGGGCAGTGCGGCGGACTTCTCACACCTGTCTTTTGCTTCCAGCAAAGACGCTGTGTTAGGGCCAATGGATTTTATTAGAAAACTTGGCTTTGCCATCGATCTTGTGCCTGACGTGCACTACAGCTGCTCGCTTGCCGCGGCCAGTCCAGGAGCCTCCTCAGACAGGCAGGAATCTGCGGGGTCTCGCCGGCACGCATCAACTAAGCACGATCCCGCAGGCGCCAGAGCTCCTCCGCTTTGACGCTTGGCCAAGACACTGGGCTATTGGTTTGAAGACAGGTCAAAATCATATACTTTCTTATCCTGTTAGAAGACTTGGCTTTGCCAAGCCTCTGGCGAAGGCAAAGTCGCCGCCCGCGACGGCCATGGACGGCCTAGTGTTCGGTGAGCCGCAGGACGCGGCGTTCTACCGAACCACTTACACTCGTTTCCTTAAATCTTTTATTTTCTATCCTTTCTTACCAGTGTAAGAAAAGGAACTTGCCGAAAACAGCAAGTTCTCATGATCATCCGTCATCCATTTCTTTGTCGCTTCCGCTTGTTGCCGCAAAGCATGTTGTCAAGCGTATCATAGAATACTGTACGCTGTATCTTTTTGATCCGTTATGAACATATGGCCCGGCGCATGCGTAATCGCAATTTCCGGTTTGCTGTTCATCACCGCTGCTTGCGGCGTTACGCCGCAAGCCCAGAAGACCGGAATCTCTCCATCCCGAATCGGCACCGGATCGCCAAAGTCCGGATGTGCCAGATCGCTGATCCCAATCTGAGCTGGATTGCCGAAATGAATCGGCGCACCATGGACGGAGGGATAGCGGCTGGTCACCTGTACCGCCCGGATGGCTTGTTTTTCCGTCATCGGCCGCATACTGACGACGACGGGACCGGAAAACACGCCGGCAGGGGCGCAGGCAATGTTGGTGCGATACATGGGCACATTGCATTGTTCTTCAATTTGCCGGACTGGAAGATTATTTTCAAGTAATGCCTGCTCGAAACTAAAGCTGCAGCCAATCAGAAAAGAAACAAAATCTTCTTGCCAGTAGTCCCCAATCGTTGCTACCTCTTCAGACAGCTCCCCATGACGGTAGATGCGATATTTGGGAATATCCGTCCGTATATCCGCACCGTTTGCCAGTTGTTTCACAAACGGACTGCCTGTATCCAGTACTTCCAGCAGCGGACAAGGTTTGGGATTACGCTGGCAGAACAATAAAAAGTCATAAGCTATATTTTGAGGCAAAATGACGAGATTGGCTTGCGCATACCCATTTGAAAGACCACTGGTCGGGCGCGCCCACACTCCATTGCGTATCAAGGCGCGAACTTCAGACGGCGTCCGATCAGCAAGAGATAATTCATTCATCCCACTCACCCTCACCGTTATTTTTTCCAAGAATCAATCTTAATTCCTCGCGTTTGCAATGCTTCACGTATCGTCGCTGCGAATGCAAGTGCGGCAGCTCCATCGCCATGGACACAAATCGTTTCTGCGCGTACCTTGGTTTTCCGACCGGCTACAGTCGTGACCGTTCCCTCGCGAAGCATCTCAAGCACTTGCTGAAGTGCCTGATCTGTATCTGTAATCAGTGCATCCGCCTGAGACCTTGGCGTTAATGAGCCATCGGGCTGATAGGTTCTGTCCGCATACGCTTCATAAACGACATGAAGACCTGCGTTCTCACCGGCAGTGGTCAGATAGGTGCCGTCCATACCAAACAGAAGCAGATTCGGGGCGACGTCATGTACCGCTTGAACCACAGCATCCGCATATTTTTTTTGATCGGAGGCCATATGATACAATGCACCATGCGGCTTCACATGATTTAAATCAACCTTCTGCGCTGCGGCAACGGCTTGGAGTGCGCCGATTTGATACACGATCATATCGTAGATCTCAGTCGGAGTTATATCCATCTCGCGCCTGCCAAACCCTTTAAGATCCGGCAATCCGGGATGCGCACCAATGGCCACCCGATTCTTTTTTGCGCGAAGAACCGTGCGCCGCATTTCCGAATAGTCGCCGGCATGAAACCCACAAGCGACATTTGCCGATGAAATAAGCGGCAGCACTGCCTCATCATTCCCAATCACATAATGTCCGAAGCTTTCTCCCAAATCGCAATTTAGATCAACTTGATTCATTCTCTGTTCCTTCCTTTTTGTTCATCAACTTGATTCCTTGAAAAGCTATGCAGCGGATGCAGCTAAACGCTCCCTTAGAACAGTGATGAAAAGCCTTTAATCACTGATTCAACACCGGCATACGCCATAAAGACAACAATAATCCATCCGAAAATGGTCAGCCATAGTGGGTGCTTATACAACTCGCCCATTATCTTTTTCTTCGTGACAGCAACCAATAAAATGGCTAGAGCAATAGGAAGAATCAGGCCGTTAATTGCTCCGACAATGACCAGTATCTTCGCCGGGCTGCCGATAAAATAAAAAACAGCTGTCGAGAAAACGATGAAGAAAATAATTAAGACCGGGCGCAATTTATGAAAAATGCTCTCGGTGCCCTTGTCTGTCGAATAGTTTAAGAAAGACACCGAAGTAAAGGTTGAACCTAATGTTGAGGTCATTCCGGCAGCTAGAAGGACCAGTCCAAAAAATTTATAGCCAAAATTCCCGGCTGCTGCACTGAAAATACTTGCAGCAGGGTTAAGCGGATTAAGCTTGAAGCCTTCTGCAATGACGGCAAGCGCGGCAAGAAAAAGCAGGACACGAATAAACGACGCCACACCAATGCCGGTCAACGCCCCTTGATTTATGTAACGAATACTTTCCTTTCCTTTAAGTCCGCCTTCAAGCAGTCGATGTCCACCTGAAAAGGATATGTAGCCGCCAACCGTACCGCCAACGATCGTTACAATTGAATAGAAGTCAATATGCGAAGGCGCGATGGTATGAATCGCAGCTTGTCCAACTGGAGGCGAGCTGATTGCAACTATAAAGATGATGAGCAGCACCTTTACAACCGCAAGTACTTGAACCGTGCGATCCATGACAATCAGCGCATTGCGAACAAGAAAAATAATTAATGCGATCGCTCCGCCAATTAACGCACCATTTTCCGGAGAAATACCGAAGAGTACATTAAAACCAAGACCAACACCGCCTATATTGCCAATATTAAAAGTCAAACCGCCAATGACAATTAGCGCCGTGAGTACGTAGCCGAGCCCCGGTACCAATTCATTGGCAATCTGTTGTGCGCGTTTTCCCGAAACACAGATAATTCGCCAAATGTTCAGCTGAACACCAATGTCAACAAGAATACAAACAAGTATGGCGAATCCGAAATCAGCGCCCATTTGCGATGTAAATGCAGCCGTTTGCGTCAAGAAACCTGGCCCAACAGCCGACATAGCCATAAGAAAAGCTGCGCCCATCGCAACATTGAACGCCTTTTTATTATTAAGCATGGAACTCCTCCTAGTTGTAAGAAATCATGACACAGCAATTATACACTATAGTTATAAAAATCTTCAAACTAATTTTTGGAAAATATAAAAACCACCGAAAAGTCACCATTTTATCCTATAAAATGAATAAGGTAACACCGATCTTCAGAATTGCAGACAAAATAGTTTAACTATGGGTATTCGCGTAGTATACTTACACCGTACACAACGCACATATTTTTATCCCGTGCACATATGTGCAAGTGGTGGGGAGGTAAACATGAGCGAAACAGATCTAAAACGAGAATGTGCCAAAAAAGCGTTGGCGCTGATTCCCGATCATTCGGTTGTTGGCCTTGGCGGCGGCAGTACGATTCGTCATTTAATCCAATTTATTAAAGAAAAGCCTGAGCGAAACATCCAAGTCGTCACGCCTTCAATGCAGACAAGACAGCTATGTCTGGCAAACGGTCTCACCGTACTTCACACGGAAGCGGTCGACCACATTGATCTCGCTTTTGATGGCTGCGATCAGGTTGATGAACAGTTAAACGCATTGAAAAGCGGCGGAGGCATCCACACACTGGAAAAATTGATTGCGACGATGGCAGACGAGTATATCTTGCTCGTGGATCAATCCAAGTATGCACCCGCACTTACATTCGAAAAGCCGGTTGTACTTGAACTCTTAGCCGAAGCACAAGCCTATGTCACGCATCAAGTCAAGCAGCTTGGCGGCCGACCGGTCATGCGTCAAAGTGAAGGAAAAGACGGATTCACGATCTCTGACAACGGACACCCGCTAATGGATGTTTTTTTTCAAAAGGTCCGTAACATTCGTCAATTAAACCGTGAATTGGCATCCATTCGTGGCGTGATTGATACATCTTTGTTCGTTAATGTTGCAACCAAGGCACTGATCGCCGGTGAAAACAGCATAAAGTGGCTGAACAAATCAACTCAAGAGGTGACAATCCATGACTGAACCGAATTGGGCCATCATTGGTCCCGGGGCCATCGCATCTGAATTTGCACAAACGCTGCAAGCAAACGGTCGTGAAATTTACGGAGTTGGCTCACGTAATCTTGAACGTGCTCAAGCCTTTGCCGATCAGCACAACATCAAGCATGCTTACGGGAGCTACAGCGATCTGCTGCATGACCCGGCAATTGATATTATTTATCTGGCAACCCCGCACTCCCATCACTATGACTACCTGCTTCAATGTCTGGAAAACGGTAAGCATGTACTCTGCGAGAAAGCGATCACCGTAAGCAGCAGACAACTGGATCCGGTTCTGGCTTTGGCACAGAAAAAAGGACTGATTGTCGCGGAAGCGATGACCATTTACCATATGCCGCTTTATCAAAAAATAAAAGAACTGATCGCAAATGGTGCAATTGGAAACCTGAAAATGGTCAACGTCACCTTCGGCAGCCTGAAACCCTACGATGTCTCGAACCGTTTCTTTAATAAGGATCTTGCCGGCGGCGCCTTGCTCGACATCGGCACCTATGCGCTCTCCTTTGCACGCTTCTTCTTAACCAGTCAGCCTGATGAAATCTTAACAACGGTTAAACCGTTTGAGACCGGTGTCGATGAACAATCGGGAATTATTTTAAAAAATCCGGATGACGAGATGGCGGTCGTCACTTTAACCATGCGCGCAAAGCTGCCGAAACGTGGTATTGTGACCGGCGATAAAGCCTACATTACCGTGGACAACTTTCCAAGAGCAGACCAAGCAACCATCACTTATCCGGATGGTCGCACGGAAGTGATCAAAGCCGGCAGTACCGCAAAAGCAATGGTTTATGAATATGATCACATGAATGCTGCGGTCAGCGGAGCGATCACGGAACAGACTGCGCGTCTGACAAACGATGTCATGCAGATGATGACCAACATCCGTGATCAATGGGGAATCCGTTATCCATTTGAATGAGGCAGATTCGCTCAAATCATAGTTTTTAAATTAAGAGAGCGTTTTCTTTTTAATTTTTATATGTCTGTATTACAATATACCTGTGATATTAATTACACTAAATTCTGACTTGAAGGGAAGATGTGCAATGAGCATTCAAGACACAGTCCTGGAACACGCAGTAGATTCAGAATACAAATTATATATTGGAGGAAAATGGGTCACAGGCACGGAAGGCAAAAAGATCGCAAGCTATAACCCAAGCAACGGCGAAAAGCTGACTGAATTCGTTGACGCTAGCCATGCCGATGTAGACGCTGCAGTTGAAGCAGCGACAAAGGCTTTTGAAACATGGAAAGACACCAGCGTTCAGGAAAAAAGCGCCATCCTGCTGAAAATTGCCGATCTGATCGACGAAAATACCGAACATCTTGCACTTGTTGAAACGTTGGATAACGGCAAACCGCTCCGGGAAACAACAAACATTGATGTTCCGGCTAGTGCAGATCACTTCCGCTATTTCGCAGGCGTCATCCGCTCTGAAGAAGGCACAGCAAACGCTCTGGATGAAAATACATTAACAATTAACTTAAAAGAACCATTAGGGGTTGTCGGCCAAGTCATCCCTTGGAATTTCCCATTGCTGATGGCAGCTTGGAAGATTGCCCCGGCGATTGCTGCGGGGAATACGGTTGTAATCCATCCATCGTCCTCAACATCGCTCAGTTTGCTTGAACTCGCGAAGCTCCTTGATCAAGCGCTTCCTGCTGGTGTTGTGAACGTCATCACCGGACGCGGATCGGATTCAGGCGACTACATGCTGCACCACGAAGGATTTGCTAAACTTGCGTTTACCGGGTCGACCCAGATTGGTTATGAGGTTGCCGAAGCAGCCGCAAAACGGCTCATTCCGGCAACACTCGAACTCGGCGGCAAATCGGCAAACATCTTCTTCGATGATGCCCCTTGGGAACGTGCCATTGAAGGCGCACAACTCGGTATTCTATTCAACCAAGGTCAAGTATGCTGCGCCGGTTCTCGAATCTTCATTCAGGAAGGGATTTATGATAAATTTGTAGCCGCTTTGAAAGAAGCATTCGAAAAAGTAAAAGTCGGTCTCCCCTGGGAAGATGGCGTACAAATGGGCGCTCAAGTCAACAAACATCAATTGAGTCAAATTCTTGATTACGTAAAAATCGGTCAGGACGAAGGCGCAAAACTTGTTACCGGCGGCTGCCAGCTGACAGACAACAACCTAGATAAAGGGGTATTCATGGCGCCAACCTTGCTTGCAGATGCAAAGAACACCATGCGTATTGCCCAGGAAGAAATCTTTGGACCAGTTGCAACTGTCATTAAATTTAAAGATGCCGATGAAGTAATTAAACTGGCGAACGAATCGGATTACGGGCTCGGCGGCGCGGTTTGGACAAAGGATATTAACAAAGCATTGCGTGTCGCTCGCGGCGTACGCACCGGACGCATGTGGGTCAACACCTACAACCAGCTCCCTGCCGGCGCTCCGTTTGGCGGCTATAAGAAATCCGGAATCGGACGCGAAACATACAAGAGCATTCTCGATGCATACACGCAAACCAAGAATATTTATATCAGCACCAAGGAAGACGTCGACGGTCTTTATTAATTTTGAGCATTACAGTGCATTTTAAAAAGAGGGTCTCATCCTGTCTTTGGACACTGAGACCCTCTTTTTTGCCATTCAGAACCGATAGGCCGCGTGGTCACGCAATTGAACAGTGCATCGGCAACTGAGTTTTCTTAAATATAATTATTCCGATCTTTTTACTTATTTTATCTTGACAAACCCCTTGGGCGAAGCTAAACTTAACTCAATTAAATGAATCTTATCAAGAGCGGCGGAGGGACTGGCCCTGAGAAGCCCGACAACCAGCACATCGGTGTATGGTGTTAATTCCAGCAGATTAATTTCTGGCAGATAAGACTAGCATCGGCGATATAAGCCGCTTCTCAATAGTCTGCGAGAAGCGGCTTTTTCATCATCTGCTCACGCACCTTCTTCTAAGATTTTATTTAATGTACTCGAAATGAACAAAGGGAGCGATTCACATGGCAGAAGAACACAAGTACGGATTTGAAACGCTGCAGGTCCACGCAGGACAGGTGCCTGATCCTGCAACAGGCGCACGTGCAGTGCCGATTTATCAAACAACATCGTTTGTTTTTAAAGATGCGGATGAAGCAGCCGATTTTTTCCAACTGAAACGACCGGGTAACGTGTATGCACGAATTATGAATCCTACCGAGGATGTCTTTGAACAGCGTGTCGCTCAGCTTGAAGGCGGATCTGCCGCACTAGCAACCGCTTCAGGACTCGCAGCAATCACCTATTCGATCTTAAATGTTGCAAACAGCGGCGATCACATTGTTGCAGCGTCGACATTGTACGGCGGAACCTACGAATTGTTTAACGTGACCTTGAAAAAGCTCGGCATCGATGTTACCTTCGTTGATCCGGATGATCCGGAAAACTTCCGCAATGCGATTCAGGATAATACCAAAGCGCTTTACGGTGAAACAATCGGAAATCCGAAAATCAACATCCTTGATATTGAAGCCGTTGCGAACATTGCTCATGAATACAATATTCCACTGATCGTCGATAACACATTCGGTACACCTTACCTTGTTCGTCCGATTGAATTTGGCGCCGATGTTGTTGTACATTCCGCTACAAAATTCATTGGCGGTCATGGCACTGCGATTGGCGGCATCATCGTAGACGGCGGAAAATTCGACTGGCGTGCAAGCGGCAAGTTCCCGGACTTTACGACACCGGACAAAAGCTACGGCGGTTTAGTTTACGCAGACCTCGCTCCGGCTTCCTTTGCCGCAAAAGCGCGTGTTCAGCTGTTGCGCAACACCGGTGCAACCATCAGCCCGCAAAATGCTTTCTTATTCCTGCAAGGCCTTGAATCGCTCTCGCTTCGGGTAGAACGCCATGTTCAGAATGCCCGCAAGGTCGCCGAATACTTGAATAACCATCCGAAAATCACATGGGTTAATTATCCTGACTTAGAAGATAACCCGTACCACGACCTTGCGAAAAAATACTTCCCAAAAGGCGCCGGCTCGATCTTTACATTCGGCGTTAAAGGAGGCCGTGAAGCCGGCAAAGCACTGATTAATAACGTGAATCTCTTCTCCTTGCTGGCAAATGTCGCCGACGCGAAGTCGCTGATCATTCATCCGGCAAGCACCACACATGCAGAACTGACACCAGAGGAACAGGCGGTTACCGGTGTAACACCTGAACTGATTCGTGTATCTATCGGCGTTGAAACCGTAGATGATATTATCTACGATCTGGATCAAGCACTTGCAAAAATTCCAGATACAGTAGAAGCAAAATAAAAAAAGAGATGTGTTACATTACAGGGGTTATTGCATAAGGGAGTCTGCATACGCAGGCTCCCTTATATTATGACTGCAGCCTAACTGAATCTGCCCTTCTTCAGCATGGTTTCAACACCGCCGATCTTTACCAGTGAACGGTTTTCAATCACCTTTTTCATCACGGATGCCGGACGACCTTTTAACCCTTTACCCATGACTTCCCCAACCGCATCATCGCGTCCAAGTGAACAAACCGTCCCTTTAAACTTGAAAACAAACGGCTTTGTCGGTCTATCATCCAGCATTGCTTTAACATTGTAGGCAGCACAATCTGCCTGTTGCAGTGCGATTTGAGCAGTCGTCGGATAAGGTTGCCCGCTGCCTGGATCAATCACTGCGGAACAATCACCGATAATCAGTATCTCCGGATGATCCGGAACCGACAGGTCATCCATGACACGCACGCGACCGCGCCGCTCTTCAAAACCTGAATCACGGACAACCGCACTCCCACTGACGCCGCCTGTCCAAACAAAGGTCCCTGCCTTTAACGATCGAACATGTTCCTCCGTGCGATAATAAATCTTCGCTCCATCAAATCCGCACACACGCCCAATTAAAAAGTCAACACCGCGATCGCGAAGCTTGCGCGATCCGTATGCAGCAAGCCGTCGATTGAACATCGGCAATGCCTTTGGCGTCGGCTCAATACAAACAATGCGCACCTGTTTGGCATCTACTTGATAACGCGTGATTAATTCCGGAATACGATGTGTCAATTCACCGAGAAATTCAAAACTGGTAAATCCAGCTCCCCCGACCGCAACCACCAATCGATCCGAGCGCTGATCTTCAGTCCACGCTTTAAATTGTTCCTCGATATGGTTGCGGATTCTGATCACGGAGGGAATGTCAGAAATAGCAAGTCCAAAACGGTCCATCCCTTCAATCCCATAATACTCAGGCACAAATCCGAGTCCAATGACCAGATAGTCATAACTCACCGGATCATGATTCTGCAGCAGAATCATTCGCGTTTTCTTAACCACACGCAAAACGGTATCTTGAACAAATTGAGTCCGTTTTGGATCGATGACTTGCTGTAACGAATAACAGATTTCATCAGCATCCGCCGTTCCGGCCGCAACCTCATGAAGCGATGTCTTCTCACAATGATAGTTGTTTTTATCAATCAGAATCAATGCGGCGTTCGGTTTCATCCTTTGCAGTCTCTTTAACGTACGCAGTCCTCCATACCCCGCACCTAAAATAACGATTCGCTTTCTCATGGTCAATCCCTCCTCAATTGATCTTGAAGAACTCATCCAAGCAAACAGGAGATCGTCACAAATTATTCACATTTCCCTTTTTTATTGTAGCCCATAATGTAAACGCTTTCAATATAAAGATAAGAAAAACCGGGCAAAATACGCCCGGTCCTTTTTTGTTTAGAGATAATCTTTAATTCTGTATTCCTGGCCGTGAACCCCTTTGT
>NZ_JFZC01000101.1 GCF_000648615.1 Sporolactobacillus terrae DSM 11697
CATTCAAAAAATCAAGTGAAATCAGGTTGGCTGCATCCTGGTGAGCAAAATCCCGAAAAAACGGCAAGCGGTGAATAATTCAGGTTTAAATCGAATTGATTGTTCATTTCTTTTAACAATTCAAGGATCGCATCATCAAACAGTCTTTTTTTCTTAAAATATTTCAGCGAATCTTCAGCCTCCCCAAATAAATTCTGAAAAATTGGAGGCTGTATCTTTCTTTTTAGTTGTTCAATACTAGCCTGACTACGGTTCGCATAAATTTTATGAATGACCAGAATTATAAAAAGAGCCGACAGCATAAAGAACAAAGCAATCACCGCATAGGCAACTAATTTAATTGAAGGAAGGAACAAGTTCGCTCATCCTTTTTTTCATGTTCATCATTCTTACAGTCAATTCATGGATCCTGATTGGCTTTTCCATAAAATCATTGACCCCAAATTTAAATGCGCTCAGCACATCTTCTTCTCTTTTTCTTCCCGAAAACATCATGATCGAAACTGTAACATCGGAGTAATTTTCCCTAATTTGCTTAACAATTTCAGGGCCAGTTATTCGGGGAAGTATGTTCTCCAGAAGAACAATGTGTTTCCCCGGTTTTTCAAGGTGTTTACTCTCAAAAAAAGACTGACCCTCTCTAAAAGTTTCAATATCGGACGGACAGTTCCAATTCTGCCGATCGAAGAGTTGCTAAAGAAGATGCTTATCAGTTATTGGGAAGCCGCAGGTAAAAAACGAGGGCTCGATCTAAAATATCTAAAGAAACGATAAAACCAGAAAAGATTTGACTATTCAATTTTTAAACTTTATTTTATATTCTACAAAAACCTCACTTACTTATGATACGGTTCTCCGCGCATAATTTTAAATGCGCGATAAATTTGTTCAATCAGGATCAGTCGCATCAGCTGGTGCGGGAAGGTAAACTGAGAGAAGGAGAGCTGAAAGTCGGCACGTTTAAGTACGTCATCACTGAGTCCGTTTGAACCGCCAATGATGAAGGCGATATCGCTGTGCCCATACGTTGCTAGATCTTGAATCTTTGAGGCAAAGTCTTCAGACGGCATTTGTTTGCCCTTGATCGCTAAGGCAATTGCATAAGCGTTGTCCGGCAGTTTTTTCAACAACCGCTCACCTTCTGCCTGTTTTACCTGTGTGACCTCTGCTTCCGATAAATTTTCCGGTGCTTTTTCATCAGGGACTTCAATAATCCTGACTTTTGCATAGGTGCCGAGTCTTTTTGCATATTCCTCGATCCCTAACTTAAAATACTTTTCCTTTAGTTTTCCGACGGTTAAAAGACTAATATTCACAACTTATCCCAACCTTACTCTAAGTTATACACAAAACTTATGCACATATCCACAGAAATTTTCTATATTCTGTATGGAAGCATTCGTTTGCCACAAGATATAGAACGGCAAAAAAAGTTGTTTTTCGACGTATGTGGATAACTTTTTCTATCAAAATGACTCAAACTTTGTCGAATTTTCATTTTTTTATTCGATTCCTTCACCATACATCTGAAAAAAGACTGACGATGCTTCCTTAGCCTATCGATTAAGCTTTTCGTATTAGCTGTGGCACTCAAACATCCCTATTTTAACATAATCAATGTGATGAATTTTCAGAGTTATAAACAATTTAACCCCAAATGTGCATAACTTGTGGATATCTATTCAACAATGCACACAAGTTGTCCACAAATCTCCATTGTTTTGTACACATCCATTTCGCTGATTGGTTATCCTCCTGTTTATAAACACCAAAAAGAAAACGGGTCCAAAGACAGATCTTTCGTCTTGGACCCGCTCTATTCATCTTGCTAATTATGAGAATGTTTTGCTGCCGAGCGTTAATTGCGTCGTATGTGATTTTCCCATTCGATAATACTTGATCGTGACTTTTTGACCGGCGTTCAGCTCGGTGTACATGTACGTGGAGAACTCAATGTAACTCTTGATTTTATGCCCGTTAATTTCCGTAATCACATCACCGGCTTCAAGACCGCTCTTTGCTGCCGGGCTCGAACTTTGAACATCGGTGACCACAAGTCCGGTTTTAACACTGGACGGCAGCTGCAGCTGCTTGACTTCCTCATTCGGCACCATCGTCAGATCAACAATGCTGACGCCAAGCATCGGACGCTGAACCTTTCCACCTGTTTCCAGTTTCTCGATCACGGTTTTGGCAAAGTCGATCGGGATAGCAAAGCCAATGCCCTCAACGTCATCATTGCTTCCGGTACCGGTTGATGCAATCTTCGACGAATTAATGCCGATAACCTGACCGGCAATGTTAACCAATGCACCGCCACTATTGCCTGGGTTGATGGCTGCATCGGTTTGCAACACCTGGGTTTCAATTGAAGCATTATTGCTCTCAACCGGAATCGTACGATTAGTCGAGCTGATGATTCCTTGTGTCACAGAGCCGGAGAATCCCAGCGGGTTGCCAATCGCAATCGCCGGCTCGCCACGTTTTAATTTAGAGGAGTTTCCAAACTCAGCAACTGATTTCACGTTTTTTGACGAGATACGCAGTACCGCCAAATCGTACAGAGAATCCTTTCCCAACACGGTCGCATTTGTTTTGACATTATCATTTAGCCGCACTTCTACTTTTTCCGCGCCGGAAACCACATGATTATTCGTCACAACGTAGGCATATTGATTATCTTTTTTATAAATAATTCCCGATCCTATTCCTGATTCCGTGTACTTGTTGTCAAAGAAGTTAGCCTTTTGCAGGTTAATGACCGCGACAACTGCAGGCGAAACTTTATCAACTGCCTCAGTAACCGATGAGGTCACATTAACGTTCATCTGCCGATTAAAGGTGGTATTCCCGACATTATTGGTATTCTGAGCGCCTGTTGAGACTTGATAAGGGAAAACACCCAGATCTGATAGGATTGGAGCAAAGATCAAAAGACAGACCATGCCGACGATCGCGCCGATAAACCCCGAGAGAAACCATCCGCCGCGTACATGGGTTTCTCTCGATTGATGGCCATTTTCTTTTGAGTCTTGATCATTTTCATGGTTTTCATCATAATACCCCATACCTATTCCTCCTCTGTATCATAAAGAAAATGCATCAAAAGTTTGAGCACACTGCCTCCTGAGCAGCCAACCGTGCTGATGATTCATACAACTTTCTTTACCAATAATTTACCACTGATTAGGAACTGCTTGAAAATTATGTGACTATTTTTAAAAGGAGCGCAAAAATCCCATTGTTCTATGTAAAGAATAGCCAATTGTAGCTGCAATTAAACCTTAAACCGCAGTCAGTTTCGTCGAATGATCCGGGTCGGTATCATACAGACCAATCTCACGACCTAATTTAAGTCCCAACCGCTCTAAATGCTGGCCAACGCTCATACGCGCCAGCTCTTTCATGTTGTTGTCCTTGCTTAGGTGAGCAAGATATATCCGTTTGGTGTGATCACCAAAGACTTCGGTCAGTGCGACTCCCGATTCTTCGTTTGAAATATGGCCAGTGTCGCCCAAAATCCGTCGTTTGACGCTCCATGGATATCGCCCCATCATCAGCATTTCCGTGTCATGGTTCGCCTCCATCACATAGGCATCTGAATTATGAATTAATCCTTTGATGTGCGTTGAAACATAGCCGAGATCGGTTGCAAGGGTCAGCTGTTTCTCACCCTGATGAACAACAAAGAACATTGGATCCGCTGCATCATGTGAAACGGAGAACGATTCAACGGACAAATCGTTGAAATCCTGCGTTGTATTGGCTTCGAAATCGAACTTTTGCTCCGTCGGAATCTCTCCAATGCCTGAGGACATCGCCCGCCACGTTTTCTGATTGGCATAGACCGGTGTATGAAAACGACGCGCAAACACGCCCAGTCCCTTAATGTGGTCACTGTGTTCATGAGTGACTAAAATCGCGTCAATATCTTCCGGGCGACGGTCGATCTGTCCAAGTAGTTCAACCATTTTCTTGCCGCTTAGTCCGCAATCAATAAGCAAACGCCGCTGCTCCGTTTCAATATAAAGAGAATTCCCCGTACTTCCGCTTGCTAAAACACTGAATTTAAATGGCACCGTTACCCCTCCCAAGGGTGATTAATCCGTCACACAATCGATTGCTTATTTAATGGTAAGTACATTCCTTGATACTGCATTAACAAAGTAATCGCTCGTTCCATTTACCGTATGAACCACGAAATGCCATGCCGGAACGAAGATCAACGGTTCCGAACTTTCATCGCCAACGGTATTCAAATAACACAGTTCAATGGCTTTGATATGCAGCCGGTTATAGCCGACCAGATCGGTTCGCTCTGCCAAGCTATTAATTGCCTGTTCCGCATTGATCGGGTCAACTTTATTTTTTTCCGTGAGTGAAAAATAGCTCTGTTTAAATCCCGTAACCTTGTTATCCTCAATGGTAAAATCAAGCATTTGCAATTTATTTCGTGTACTAATATAAACCGGACGGCCACGGTACGTTTGCGCAAATTTAATCTCCGTGCTGCTCGATGTAAACGGCCAATACTTATATTCCTGACCCTGATAGACATTGCCTAATAAATCTTGCTGAACATCTTCACTGTCAATATGCCCAATCGAAATCGGCCGTTTGAACGTACTGACCAGCTGCAGATTATTTTGATCAAGCGCAAACCCCTGCTTTTCCCGTACCTTGCCTTTTGCTGCTACCTGAACCAGTTGGTCTTTGTTTCGGCTCCAATCCATACGTGTACCACGCAGAAAAGTAATGTCTTGGGGCATTGTTGGAATAACCGTTTCAAGTTTATAATTATAGCGCTGCGACTCATCATGATAATTGACAAAGTTCTCATCTTGCTGTCGCATGTACATCTCAAAAACAAGAAACACATCAAGAAGCAGAAAGCAAATAATGAAAATCGACTTTGTTCGGCTCCAATTCATGATGGATCCTCCTTCCCATTGTTCATTTGAGAAGGGATCAGTTCTTTCGTTACTGAACTCCAGCGATCCCCGATTTTATAGAACCAGTCTGGCGCTGCCACGATCGATTGTCCTGAGCCTGAGGACGGGCTCTTCAGTTCATACCCAATGCATAGATCTTCAATCCGGTTGACCGGTACATTCGCCTGCTTTAATTGATCGAGTACATCGCGCGCGGAACTAAGCATAATCGATCCTTGAGTATCAACGGGATTCAATTCAAGGAGCGTCCCTTTATAACTATTGAGCTCCCCGCTTTTCCAGCTGAGTTCAATCATGCTCAAATACCAATTCGGGTAATCCGTGTTAAAAACCATGTAGTCGCCTAGCGTCATTCGAAAAGAAACGGTTCCGTCGCCGCGATAATTCTTCAATGATGCACCCTGATAGATAAAGTCATTCGTCCATAATTTGATTTGATTCATCCAATCAAAGCTGACCAGAATCGGATCCTTATTCTGCTCTGTCGAACTCACAATCCCTGGATTGACATACTGAACAATATTATTTGTCCGCTCCAGCTGCCGTCCGCTGTCTGTGTACTCGGTTTTCCCGCGCACAGCAAACACATTGTCCGGATCAGGAAAAAGTATTGGAATGAATTCCTCTAAAGAAACCCGCTCAAAGTAGGTCACTTCTGCGTGCATTGTCGTTTTCCCCTGGGGCAGATAAGCAACCTTATCTCTCAAAGACAAGCGGTCATACGGGCGAAGTTCCGCCTTGGCATACAGACCTTGCAACGTTTCAAAATTCAAATGATCAACGGTTGTATAAAATTTATTTTTTTCATCCGGTGAAGAAAAAACAGCAATCACATTTTGCTTGTCTGTTGAGCCAAAAATATCAATGCGATCAACCGGAATATGGTTTGCACTGACAGACTTGCTCGAATCAAATTGAAAAACCCTTCCCAGCGCATCAAAGGTCAGTGGTGCAGGAAACACAAGTGTATAATGCGGCGTATCGGCATCCTCAAGACTCGACGCGCTGCCGGTTATTTCGCTGAATACAGATTGCCGCAGCAAGGAATAGACCTTTTGAATGTCCGTATTGCTGTTTTGGCCAAACCGCCCGTTTTGATTTCGTTCCAGCATCAAATTGGGGCGAATGACTTGTGGAAATTTACGGGACTCGGCAATTGCAACCTGACTTGTTGAATTCGGTTTGTACTTTTCAAAATCCGATTTATAGAACAGTATGTTGGATGTCATCACAACACTGGCCAAGACCAGTACACCAAGCAATATCGATTTAAAGATTTCTCGTTGCATCATGAATCCCTTCTATCGAGTGGGAGTATAAAATGAATGGTTGTCCCGCGGTTCCAATCACTCTCCGCCCAGATTTCTCCGCCTTGAGCCTCTACCATTTCTTTGGCAATCGCAAGTCCAAGACCTGTCCCACCTAATTTGCGCGAACGGGCACGATCAACTCTGTAGAAGCGATTAAAAATCTTTGGCAGATTTTCCTTTGGTATGCCGACACCTTGGTCACTGATCATTGAGCGGATCTTATTGCCTCTACGCCGAATTGCAAATGTAATGATGCCGCCTTCCGGCGAATATTTAATCGCGTTCGAAATAATGTTATCGATGACCTGGGTCAGTTTGTCCCGATCAATAAGAACATAAAAAGACCCCTTTGGAAATTGGCGAACGAATTCAATATTCTGTTTTTTCGACATTTCAAATCGATCCATGATACTTTGGCAAAAAGTGATATAATCCGTACGTTCCAAATGAATTTTATAGTCTTTAGAATCAAGACGAGACAATTGCAGCAAATCATTCACAAGCCGAATCATCCGTTCGGTTTCTCGCTGCGTCACACCGAGAAACTTACTTGCCAGGGCGGGATCTTCCACTGCGCCATCCTGAAGCGCTTCGAGGTAGCTTTTCATTGTGGTCAGCGGTGTGCGCAATTCATGCGACACATTGGCAACAAACTCGCGACGTTCCATGTCCACTTGCTCCTGCTCCGTAACGTCATGAATGACGGCAATTAATCCATTAGCCAGTCCGCTGTCTTTTTTTACAACAGAGAAGTTGGCGCGCAGCAGGATCGTCTCATCATCCGTACTGAAGTCGAGCACGATCGAGTTCTCCATATTATAGAGATCCATAATTTTATAGTCTTTGCGAATCTTTAACAAATCCAGAATCGAGTTTCCGGTCACATCATGACGGTACACATTAAGCAGCTGCTCAGAGCGATTATTCATCAGCACGACATTGCCTTTTCGATCCGTTGCAATGACGCCATCGGTCATGAACGTCAAGACGGATTTTAATTTGCGCCGCTCCGATTCGGTTGTTGCATTGGCTTCACGCAGTTTCAATGTCATGTTATTAAACGACGTGGCCAGTTTCCCAATCTCATCCGGTTCGGTCATTTGTACTTTTCGGGTAAAGTTTCCTTGAGAAACCGCCATGACCTGCCGCTGCATTTGAACGAGTGGCCGTGTAATTGTCCTCGCCAAGAAAAAGCCTAAGATAGCCGTAACCAAGAGTGCAAAAATGGTCGCAGTGGCTAAGATCTGGTTGATTTGCTGCAACTGCTCATAGACATTTTCAAAACTCTTTTCTACGTAAAGCATCCCATATCGATGGTTGTCGACCATAATCGGTGTCGTCACAATGTCGATACGTTCACCGCTCGACCGGTCGGCACGCCGAAATTTATTCGTTGAAGTGGATGAAAGGTTTTGAACGACCAATTGATTTGTGGTCCGTTTGCCAACGGCATCGCGATGCTTTTCATCGGCTGCAACAATCACCATATTATCGTCAATCACTTCAATCTCGCGGATGTTGGCATCAATCTCCAAGAGCTGGTTCTGAATCTGATCTGCCACATGATTCGGATCTTCCACATTTGACTCTTGCGCTTGACGAATCGCTTCGCCAACATTCCATGCAATCAGCTGGCTTTGGCTCTCAAGTGAGTTTTCAAAACTATCCAGAGTAATTGTCTTGACGCGATCGGCAAAGTAGACACCGATCAACTGCATGGCAAGCAAAATAAGCAGCGTGTAAATCAAGACCACCTTGAACTGTATTGATTTAAAAAAGCCAACCTTATTCATCACTGATCTCCTGATTGGGTTCCTTTAGATAATAGCCGACCCCGCGCCGAGTAACGATCCACATCGGTCGGCTCGGATTATCCTCAATTTTTTCACGCAATCGTCTTACCGTGACGTCGACCGTCCGTACATCCCCAAAATAATCATAGCCCCATACCGTTTGCAGCAGCTTTTCACGGGTCATGACTTGGCCGATGTGTTCCGCTAAATAATGAAGCAGTTCAAATTCCCGGTGCGTCAATTCAATCACTTTCCCCCGCTTGGTGACGACATAGGCATCGAGGTGAATGGTTAAATCGCCGATCTCAATATTGTTGACTTGTTTCTTTTCCTCTTCGGTATCCTCTTGTTTGTGCCGCCTCAAGTTCGCCTTGACGCGTGCAATCAACTCTCGATTACTGAACGGTTTGGTTACATAATCATCAGCGCCCATTTCCAACCCGAGTACCTTATCAATCTCCGAATCTTTTGCCGTCAGCATGATAATCGGCATATTATGTGTTTTTCTTACTTCACGGCACACTTCCATACCGTCTTTGACCGGCAGCATCACATCGAGCAAGATCATATCCGGATTTTCTTCTTCAACCTTTTTCAGCGCTTCTTCTCCATCGTACGCGCAAACAACTTCGTATCCTTCCTTCTCCAGGTTAAACTGCAATATATCAGCAATTGGCTGTTCATCATCAACAACAAGAATTTTATTTTCCATTATGAGCAGACTCCTTGTACGTTCTTGTGATTTATTTCCCGTGCAATTATTCTTTCGCAATCGTTGTTCGTTTTATTGGCGGCATGTTCTTCATTCATCTGCCGCTTTTCTTAGATAAATTCTTTTATATTTTAACACACTCCTTGAGACAATGTCATAAAACCAGAAATAGGAAACAGGACAAAACCCCTGATTACCTCAAGGATTTTGTCCTGTTTAAGTACGTTTTATAAAGTGCGGTAAACGCTTATGTTTGGAGAACATGGCTCGAGGCGGAATCGAACCACCGACACGAGGATTTTCAGTCCTCTGCTCTACCGACTGAGCTATCGAGCCATAATAATGGCGGATCCGATCGGATTTGAACCGACGATCTCCTGCGTGACAGGCAGGCATGTTAACCCCTACACCACGGATCCATAATTGCGGGGGCAGGATTTGAACCTACGACCTTCGGGTTATGAGCCCGACGAGCTACCAGACTGCTCCACCCCGCGATGATATAAGCTGCAAATGCTTGTCTTTTTGCGGCACAAGAAATATTTTAACACGGTCTTTATGCATTTGCAACCCTTTTTCTGAGAAGGTCTACTCTTTATTCGGAAAAACGAGCAAATCTTGAACCTTTACCTACGCCTCGCGCATTGGTTTCACAGCCTTTGCGTTATGCCGGAAAGTAAAAACGCCATGGCCTTTAAAGGATAGCCATGACGTGATTTTTTATTCTTTTATTTTCTGATTAGCGAAATGGATTGCGCACCTCAATGGTTTGTGTGCGGTCCGGACCGACAGAGAACAGTGACAAACCGACTTGAGTCAGTTGTGCAATGCGTTCAATATAGTGACGCGCATTCGCCGGAAGTTCAGACAATGATTTTGCTCCGGTGATGTCTTCTTTCCATCCAGGCATTTCTTCGTAGACCGGTTCGCATTCGGCAAGGACATTCAGACTTGCCGGGAACTCTTCAATCAGCTTGCCTTTATATTTATAAGCTTTGCAGATTTTTACCGTTTCAAGTCCGGTAAGAACATCGACACAGTTAAGGGACAGATCCGTCAAACCGCTGACACGGCGTGAATGGCGGACAACCACACTGTCAAACCAGCCGACGCGGCGCGCCCGCCCGGTTACCGTTCCGTATTCATGGCCCACTTCACGAATTTGATCGCCAATCTCATCCTCTAATTCGGTTGGGAACGGACCATCGCCAACACGTGTTGTATAAGCTTTCGCGCAGCCGACAACATGATTGATTTTTGACGGACCGACACCGGCACCAATCGTCACACCACCGGCAACTGGGTTGGATGACGTTACAAATGGGTACGTGCCTTGATCAATATCAAGCATGCATCCTTGAGCGCCTTCAAACAGCACGCGTTTTCCAGCGTCAAGTGCGTCATTCAGAACAACGGACGTATCGCACACGAGCGGTTTCAGGCGTTCACCATAGCCAATATATTCATCATAGATGTCCTTAATATCAAAGCCTTCGCTGTCATAAAATTTCTCGAGAAGACGGTTCTTTTCTTTCAAGTTCTTTTCCAGTTTCGCACGGAATGTTTCCGGCTCAAGAAGGTCCGCCATCCGAATACCGACACGTGCCGCCTTGTCCATATATGCAGGGCCGATTCCCTTCTGTGTTGTGCCGATTTTGGATGTGCCCTTGCTTTCTTCTTCGAGCATATCCAGTTTCAAGTGGTACGGGAGGATCAGATGCGCGCGATTGCTGATCCGCAGATTCGTCGTGCGCACACCGCTTTCCATCATATAATCCAGTTCCTTGCACAACGATTTTGGATTGATCACCATACCATTGCCCAAAACGCAGATCTTTTCGCTGTATAGGATCCCTGACGGCATCAACCGTAATTTATAGGTTTTGCCGTTCCAAACAATGGTATGCCCGGCATTATCTCCGCCTTGGTAGCGCGATACTACTTCCGAGTTTTCCGAAAGGTAGTCGGTAATCTTGCCTTTTCCTTCATCGCCCCACTGTGCGCCAACAACAACAACAGAAGACATTCATTTAGCCCCCAACTTTTAAAAAATAATATTTTAGTTCACTAAAGCCACTGTCTAGTCTAACAGGTAATTGCTTGAAAAGTCAATGTGGACACGAACATTAACAGGGTTATAATTATTTTTATTCGGATTCACGATATAATTCTACTCATGCACCACGCGGAACATCCTCATCACTGTGTTTCCGATCAATATTCACGAATTTGCTGTACTCTTTAACAAAGGCCAATTCCACCGTACCAACCGGACCGTTTCGCTGCTTGGCAATGATAATTTCAATGATGTTCTGTTTTTCGCTTTCCTTGTTGTAGTAATCATCGCGATATAAGAAGGCAACAACGTCGGCATCCTGCTCAATACTTCCGGATTCACGGATATCGCTCATCATCGGCCGCTTGTCCTGACGTGCTTCGACACCACGGGACAGCTGGGACAGCGCGATAACCGGGACGTCTAGTTCTCTGGCCATCTGTTTCAACATTCGCGAAATTTCCGAGACCTCTTGCTGCCGGTTTTCCTGACGGCCGGAACTCCCCGAGCCCATGATTAGCTGAAGATAGTCAATGACAACCATATCCAGACCTTTTTCCTGCTTCAGGCGGCGGCATTTTGAACGGATATCGTTGACCCGCACACCAGGGGAATCATCGATATAAATGCCGGCACGTGACAGACTGCCCATCGCCATCGTCAGCTTTTGCCAGTCCTCATCTTCCAGCTTTCCGGTTCGCAGTTTTTGCGCATTAATATTCCCTTCTGCACACAACATACGCATCGCCAATTGTTTGGCTCCCATTTCAAGACTGAATATCGCCACATTGGCCTCATTCTTAATGGCAACATTCTGAGCAATATTTAACGCAAAAGCCGTTTTTCCGACCGATGGACGGGCAGCGACGATGATCAGATCGCTTTTTTGAAAGCCTGCTGTCATCCGATCGAGTTCCAGAAAACCGGTCGGTGTCCCGGTAACATCATCCTGCCTGCTCTGAAGCATTTCAATGTTATCGTATGTTTCCATCAAAACATCTTTAATGGCCTGAAATTCACCGCTGCGCTTTCTTTCGGCAACCTCCAGTATCCTGCGCTCCGCATCATCAAGCACGGTTTCGATGCCGTCCTCGCTTGTGTAGCCCTCGGAAACAATTTGCGTCGCTGTTCGAATCAGACGGCGAAGGGTTGCTTTCTCCGCCACAATCGAACAATAGTACTCGATATTTGCAGCGGTTGGTGCGGAATCGGCCAGTTCGGCGAGATAGGAAACGCCGCCGACCTCTTCCAGCCGCTTCGAGGACTGAAGGGCATTGGTGACCGTGACAACATCAACCGGTTCATTCTTTTCCGAAAGCTCAAGCATGACGGAGAAAATGAGCTGGTGGCTTGTGCGGTAAAAGTCTTCAGGAATCAACACTTCCGACGCAGTGATCACCGATGAAGGTTCTAGGAAAACGGCGCCGAGAACAGCCTGTTCGGCTTCCATATTATGGGGCGGAATCCGATCCGCAAATAAGTCACTCATGTCGCTCCTCCTTTAGAAAATTCCGGTTTCACACGCATCTCTCAATGCACAGTAATAACCGTAAAAATCCGCCAAACGCACAGACGCGCCGGGCGGATTCAAGGCTTATTCTTCAGTGACATGAACCTTTACCTTAGCAAGAACTTTCGGATGAAGCTTCAACGGTACGTCGGTAAAGCCCAGTGTCCGAATCGGTTCCGGCAAATCAATTTTGCGTTTATCAATGCTGATATCCGCCTTTTTCAAGGCTTGCGCGATTTGTTTGCTGGTAATTGAACCGAACAACCGACCGCCTTCACCGGATTTTGCTTTCAGCTCAATCGTCATTTTTTCAATTTTTGCTTTGAGTGCTTCTGCCCCATTGCGTTCATTTTCTGCGCGTTCTTTTTGCTTCTTTTTTTGCGCATTTAACATGCTTAAGCTCCCCTTGTTTGCTTCTACTGCCACATTTTTGGGGAGGAGATAGTTGCGTGCATAGCCTTCGGAAACCTCTTTAATTTCACCGGCTTTTCCCTTTCCTTTGACATCTTTCAAGAATATCACTTTCATTTAGGACAAACCTCCTTCAAGATACAAATCGACCGCTTTTTTCACGCGATCCACGGCCCCTTCCAGCGTGATGTCCGCCATCTGAGTCGCCGCATTATTTAAGTGACCGCCGCCGCCCAAGCTTTCCATAATGATCTGAACATTCATATCGCCAAGCGACCGGGCACTGACACCAATCAATCCATCTTTGCGTTTGCCGATGACAAACGAAGTCCGGATCCCTTCCAGCATCAGTAACGTATCGGCTGTCTGCGCAAGCAGTACCTGATCGTAGGTTTGATCTGCTTCACCCACTGCAATTGCAGCATTCGATTTATATAATTCGGTCTTTCGAATCAATTTTGCCCGCTGATTGAATTGATCCAAATCATCACTGAGAAATTTCTGCACCAGTATTGTATCGGCGCCATGTGCGCGCAAATACGAAGCGGCATCAAATGTTCGAAAACCGGTGCGCAGCGTGAAATTTTTCGTATCCACCGCGATACCACCGAGCATTGCCGTTGCTTCAATGACGTCAAGCGGCCGTTCATTCGGTTGATACTTAAGTAGCTCTGTAACCAATTCAGCTGTTGAGGATGCATAAGGCTCCATATAGACCAAAACGGAATCTTTAATAAATTCTTCTGCGCGCCGATGGTGGTCGATGACAACGACGCGATGTACATCAGCGAGCAGCGATGGCGCGGCAACCATGGACGGTCGATGCGTATCCACCACAACCATCAAGGTACGTTTGGTCATCTGATCCGCCGCACGTTCTGCGGTAATAAAATTGGACCATAAATTTTTCTGCTTTTTCAATTCTTCAATGAGTTTGGAAATCCCGGAGACATTGTGCGCATCATCCATAATAATCTTGGCGCTCCGCCCATTGGCATGGGCTATTTTCAAGATACCGATGCACGAGCCAATTGAATCGAGGTCAGGTGCCTGATGGCCCATAATCATAACCTGATCGCTTTCCAGCATCAATTCAGACAGCGCATGTGAAATCACGCGAGCACGTACACGGGTGCGTTTTTCAACCGGGTTTGATTTTCCGCCGTAGAAACGAACATCACCATCCGGACGTTTGATTACCGCTTGATCGCCGCCGCGTCCAAGACCCAAGTCCAAAGCAGATTGCGCGTAGCTCCCCAAATCTTCCAAAGAAGTGCTTCCCGCACCGACGCCAATACTCAAAGTCAACGGGATATGACTGAGCGGAACGGTGATTTCTCGAACCTTGTCCAGAATCGAGAAATGTTCATCCTCAATTGCCTGAAGCAACCGTTCGTTCAAAACAGCTAGAAAGCGGTCTGAAGCAGTTCTGCGCAAGTAAATGCCGTGTTCAGTCGCCCAATTTTTAATAATAGAAGTCGTCTCGTTATTAATTGTACTGCGCACCTGATCTTCCAGACCTTGCGTCACTTCATCATAATTATCAAGGAAAATGAGAGCCAGAACCGTTTTTTCATTGTAGTAGTGCTTCTTAATTTCCAACGTATCCGTGATATCGTTAAAATAAATCAGCCGGTCCGAACGTCTTAAACGCACCCGGTACTGGCGATCATTAATCGAAATAATCGTCGATTCGTTATCCGAAGCAATCAGCTTCACCAACTGTTCGGAAATCTCGCTCAACGGGCGGCCGATCACGGTTCGTGCTTCTTCATCAGCAATCGCATTCAGGGAAGTATTGCACCACTCGACCCGGTTTGATTCATCATAGAGCAGAATCCCGATCGGCATATTCAGTAATACTTCATCGCCGACTTTTTTTATCCGGTAAGACAAACCGGCCACGTATTGAACCAATTCCCTGTCAAATTGTCGCTCATTGACCAAGAACCACGAGACCGACAGAATCAGAAGCACAAGTCCGGCGAGCGACAGCAGCCAATTTAAGAAAGCAATAAAGACAAGAAACAGTAGACAAAGGAGACCGATTACGATCAAAAAATCGCCGCGCCACCGATGTTTAAATTGATTCGCCAAAATGTGTCAGCTCCCACAGGCCGCATGAAAATGCTACGGTCACGCCTCAAAACATTCCTTTAAAAACGAATGATCATAAGGCAGTACACGTCATCATGCTTCATTTTGCGTGCACAAACAGCCGTTACCGTTTGCTCGCAAAACTGAAACGGCCAGATCAATTATGACTTTTTCGACCAATCCTCTTGCGAAGATCGAAACCCAAGTCAATTATACCCAATATACGTACCAATTGCAGTAGCAAGAATCCAAACATACCGATGAGGATGGTTAGTGTAATCGGCACAATTAACGGGAATTTTTTCATATGCGCATAGTAATAAATCAAACTGAGTCCCTGAACTGCAAGCAGAATTTGTAAAATCACATCAATATTGAGCACAGCTGTAAACAGTGGCGTTTCCTGATCGATACCGAACCAGCCGATAAAAAGAACCGCCAGATACAGCCAGATAATGCTTCTCGGCACTTGCCAGAGACGGAACGGCACCCAGCGCGGCGCATCAATCTTTAATTTGCGTAAAATCGGCAAGGCAATTAAAATCACAATGAAGGCATAGAAAACTCCGGCCATGATCAGGATCACCGGCGTCAGAAGAAGCAAATGATTCATTTGCGTCCGAATTTGCGCCATTAGTTCATCTGCATTTTGCTCCATCATCGGCTGCATCTGCTGAATGGTTTGATTGAGCGAATCATTGAGATTCGACTGGAAAACAGTTACCGGGTTAAAGTGAAAAGCCAGAACGGAAATTGCCAAATAAACGATCAGCACGACAATGTTGGTCAGGCTGCCGGCAAGTAGCAAGGCAAATGCGGATTTTTTTGCCTGCAACATGTAACCCAGCGCCCCACCTAATATCATGAAGAAAATTGGCAATAGCGAATAGAGCGAATGATCTGCAAAAACCAAGAACAGAACACCCAACGCGAATGTACATAGTGATGCTTTCCAACCGTCTTTTGCGCCAAGATACATTAACGGAAGTGGAATCAACCATATCGAAAGTAAAGACAAATACGGTACGAAAAAGGTAAAAACAAGCAACAAATATAATAAAATCACAGCAAGCGCCCCGCGAAGCAGAACGTTTCGATCAGTCATAATGACACCCCTCAGGCTTAGGCTGGACGGTTTGAACAACCGCCTTTAAACACGTTCGTATGGGCTTCATTATGCCCAAATGCCCCAAATACAGGCAGAGAAGAGAATGGGGAATGACGATTTTGCATCAGCGCAAGCGCTTCCCAACATCGACAAAATAAGCGGGAAATCCCATGCCTTTCATTATAATACAAAAACACTTTTGATTTAAAGACCAAGTTGTTTCTTGCATTTTATTGATCAGATTCATATAATAAAACTGTTATTTACTGCGTAAGTAAGCGTTTCACTATTATAATCCTCATCTTATCTTCGCCTGTTTCTATTCCCGGCGGCCTTTTTGATGGATGAGCGAGAGCTGGTATTCCCATGGGCGTACAAACCATTACAAATAAATTTTTAAAAAGGCGATCCGCGTGCGGATTGCCTTTTCTGTTTCCTAAATTGCCTCAAGCAAACAATTTAAGGAGCGTGAATCATTATGACCTATGAAGGCCCAAAAGCATTGCTTACCGCATGGGTCAGTCTGGTAAGCAACCTACTTCTGACATTGCTTAAACTGATCTTTGGATTGGTTTTCCATAGCACCGCACTTGTCGCCGATGGCGTCCATAACGGGGGCGATGTGATCGCCTCAATTGCAACAATCGGTTCCATGAAACTTTCTAACCACCCGGCAGATCGCGAACACCCCTACGGGCACGGCAAGGCAGAGGATCTGTCCACAGCCTTTATCTCGATTATTCTGATTGCTGCGGCCTTGTTTCTCACCTTTGAAGCGATTAAAGCGCTCTTTGCCCCTGCTTCACCAATCAGTGTCTGGGCATTCGGGGCAGCGCTTGTATCCGCCTTATGGAAGTGGCTATTGTATCGATACACAAACAAAGCCGCCGTACGTTATCACAGCAAGAGTCTGCGTGCGACAGCATCGGATCACCTTGCCGATATTTATGCATCGATTGCTGCAGCCATTGGTTTGGGCATTAGCTGGATTGGAAGCATCCTGCATATTCCTTACACCCACTACGGTGATCCACTTGCCGGTATTGTGGTCTCACTTTTGATTTTTCGAATTGCGGTAATCATGATTATCAAAGCATCGAATGTATTAATGGAGAGCAGTGTTGACGCAACGACCCAAGAAAAGTACAGCGCCGTGATCCTCTCCTTTCCTGAAGTCAAAAAAATAGACATTCTCCGTGCCCGTGAACACGGGAATGCCGTATTGATTGATGCGCAAATTCGCATCCCAGGTTCCTACACCATTCAGGAAGGGGATGACTTAACCGAAGCCATACGCTCAAAGATGTTGCAAGCCTATCCAGATGTTGAAGAAGTATTGATTCATATTAATCCTTGGTACGAAGACCAGGAATTAGTGGAACCGGACTCTGTCCCTCACTTGGATCAGAAATGACGAAATTCACTTTTTCGTTTATAGTATTAGTAACGAATTAGAGAGATCTTTAACGCTTAGTCGCGGCTAAAGATTTCCACCCCGAGGTGAACATACAATGGATGAACAAATTGGCATTACTGTATTTGTTGGCACAGAAGAACTATCCGTATCGATTGATGACGTTCAGGAAGTTATTGAGCCTGTTCCTGTTCTGAGTGTACCTGTGACACACTGCTTTTTTACGGGACTCATTTCATTAAGAGGAGCGATTATTCCGCTTGTGGATTTGCACTCTGTTTTACATGAATCGCCGAGTCTTTTTACGAATAAAGATAAAAAATACATCATCTGCCGTTCGGGTCAAAAAAGTATTGCCATCTACATTGACTCCGTCGGCGACACTTTTTCCTTCACTTCCGATCAAGTCAGCGCCCCTGCAAACGACAAGACGGTACTCCAGCAATTGGTAAGCGGGCAAATTCGCTTAGCAGATCGGGAATTGCCGCTGCTTTCTATTGCGCGCGTCATTGCTTACACGTCAGAACTGAATGCAAAACAGCGTGAGCAACTAGGCTATCTTGCGGTGCACTGATTGATTTTTTAATGAAGGAACAACCTTTAACAGGAGGAGTTGTTTATGGGGATTCATAAATATTTTCAAAGCTTATCGGACCTGGAAGGCATTTACCGCTGTCCAGGTGTTTTTAAATATCAAGAACATTCCGTAGCCAGTCACTCATTTAAAGTGGCGACCATTGTTCAATTTCTCGCAACAGTCGAAGCTGAAAACGGACAAAATATAGACTGGAAAACCGTTTATGAAAAAGCAATCAACCACGACTATTCCGAACTGTTTACCGGTGATATTAAGACGCCCGTGAAGTACGCTCTTCCGAAACTTCGCGAGTTGTTCTCTCAAGTTGAAGGATCAATGACGCAGGAATATTTGGATAAAGAATTTCCGGAACCGTTTCGCTCGGAGTATGAAGCACGCTTTAAAGAAGGAAAAGATCGCTCGCTTGAGGGACGGATTCTGGCTGTTGCCGATAAAATTGATCTGCTCTATGAATCCTATGGTGAGATCCAAAAGGGCAATCCAGAACCACTTTTCTTTCAGATCTATAAAGAAGCCCTTTCCTCAATTATACAGTTCAATGATATGGTCTCCGTACGCTATTTCATTGATGTGATTCTCAAAGAAATGATCGAGGAGGAAATCACCTCGCATACACGCATTAAATCCATAACCCTGCATTTATTGAAAGATGATCTACATCGGCACTAATTCATCTTGGCAATACCAGTCCGAATGTTCTTAGCTCGCCCATCGATTAAACAACAGCCCCATCGAAGGTTTGAATCTTTGATGGGGCAGCACATTTTGCTTGATTCCCCATCAAATCTTCCCTATGATAAAGTAAATGTGTCTGTTTTATGACAAAAGGGGTTGCCTGATATGCAAAAACAAGTGGACATTCAGGATGTCAAAGACAACGCGCGCCATAATAAGCGTTACATCGTGTCCATTCTTTCTTTTTCTATGGTTGCAGACGCGCTGATCCTGTTGCTTTTCTTCGCACCGTTCATCGGATATAAAGGGCATATTGGATTTGATGTTTACCTGCTTCCTCGATTTAATGCAGTATTTAATAGTTTTACTTTTATTTTTCTTGTCGCCGCACTGCTCGCGATTATGAAGAAGAAAATTAATGTTCATCGCGGATTTATTCTTGCCGCATTTACATCAACATTGCTTTTCTTGGTCTCGTATCTGGCCTTTCACTACCTTGCCCCGCCGCCGCATTACGGAGGCGTCGGCATCATCCGCCCGATCTATTTCTTTATCTTGATTACGCACAGCGCACTGGCCGCTTTGGTCGTTCCGCTCGCTCTGCTTTCTCTTGTATGGGGCTGGACGATGCAAGTGAACAAACACAAACGGATTGTGCGCTGGACGATGCCAATCTGGCTCTATGTCAGTCTGACCGGCGTTATTGTGTACCTCATGATGGCACCTTATTATTAAGCGAAAGAGAAAATCCTCGCAGAATTTGCGAGGATTTTTGCGCTTCATGGTGCAAGAAAAATCGAGCAAAAAGTGCCCGGTCCTTACTTCCGCAGGATGCGGTGGCTTTCGCGTTGCATACAGAACGTACTTTCACAGGATGTGATGGCTTTCGCGTTGCATACAGGACGTACTTTCACAGGATGTGATGGCTTTCGCGTTGCATACAGGACGTACTTTCACAGGATGTGATGGCTTTCGCGTTGCATACAGGACGTATGCGCACTTAGCGAAAGTTCCCTTAGGAAAGTTCCTTTACAATCAGGAAAGTTCCTTTTACTCTGAATGCGGCTTTCATTCATCAATGATATGCTTAAACATCGCTTCAGTTACTCGCTTGCCGCGGGACGTCCAGGAGTCGCCTCAGACAGGCAGGAATCTGCAGGATCTCCTTTGGCCTGCTCTCCCGCAGGCGCCAGAGCGCTTACGTGTCTCACAAACTGACTTATTGATGTCATAACCGCTAATCGTCGTACCAGCAAAGCCAAATCACAAACTTTCTTTGCCCGCAAAAAAGAGGTTGAACAAGAATCGAATTCCTGTCCAACCTCTTTCTTATTCGTGATCATTCCGTTGTGTACGGAAGCAGAGCCATTTGACGAGCGCGTTTAATCGCGCGGGTCAGCTGACGCTGGTATTTCGCACTTGTTCCAGTTACACGACGAGGCAAAATCTTTCCTCGTTCAGAAATAAAACGACGGAGCAGATCAACGTCTTTATAATCAATGTAAGTAATGTGGTTAACCGTAAAGAAACATACTTTACGGCGTTTGCCACGAGAACGACGTACAGCCATATTCGGCACCTCCCTATTTTCTTTTGCATGCATCATTAGAACGGCAGATCGTCATCCGATATATCAATCGGTTTACTGTCGCCGGCGAAAGGATCATCAAAAGAAGGAGCGCCCTGGTCTTGGCCGGCACCATTCATTGCATTATTGCTCGATGGTGCAAAGCCGCCGCGCTGCTGGTTGGCCGGTGCTGAAGGAGCACTTGGGGCGTAATTACCACCATTGTTATTTCTTGATCCTTTTGGTTCAAGAAATTGAACGCTGTCGGCAACTACCTCAGTCACATAAACCCGCCGGCCTTCATTATTCTCATAATTGCGTGTCTGAATGCGGCCGTCAACGCCGGCAAGACTTCCTTTTTGCAGGAAATTAGCAGCATTTTCGGCTTGTCTTCTCCAAACAACGACAGGAATAAAATCGGCATCTCGTTCCCCTTGTTGGTTCGAAAAAGGGCGGTTTACCGCAATGGTAAAACTCGTTACAGCGACACCGTTCGGCGTATAACGCAATTCAGGATTCTTCGTCAGCCGCCCAACCAAAACAACGCGATTGATCATCAGGAACATTCCCCTTTCTTTTCAAGTCGATTATTTCGCTTCTTCAGGTTTGCGTTCGTCTTTAATCGTCATGAAACGGAGCACGTCATCGTTGATCTTAACAAGACGATCAAATTCATTGATGGCTTCGCTGCCTGCATTGACATACAGAACAGTGTAGACGCCCGTATTCAAGTCATTGATTTCATAGGCCAAACGTCGTTTGCCCATTTCCTTGACTTCCTTGATTTCGGCGCCGTTGTTCGTCAGAATGGAAGCTAACTTTTCCTTAACGGATTTTTCCTGTTCTTCTTCCAGATCCGGACGAAGGATGTACATAATTTCGTATGCGCGCACTATCATTCACCTCCCCTTGGACTAAGCGGCTCCACTATGGAGCAGAGAGCAAGTTTTCTCACTCATAGGTAAAAATAATACCATAGATTTCTCTTTCAATCAAGTTTATCAGACATTAAATCGGAAGTTGACAATGTCTCCGTCCTGCATGATATACTCTTTTCCTTCCAGACGAAGTCTTCCCATTTCTTTTGCTGCGTTTTCCGATCCCGCTGTGATTAGATCATCATAGGAAACAATTTCAGCACGGATAAATCCGCGTTCAAAATCCGAATGGATGATGCCAGCTGCTTGCGGTGCTTTCGTCCCTTTTCGGAACGTCCAAGCGCGCACTTCTTTTTCTCCTGCCGTAAAGTACGTAGCAAGCCCAAGAAGATCATAGGATTTAGCGATCAGCCGATCCAATCCGGATGCGTCAAGACCCAGCTCTTCAAGGAACACCTTCTTTTCTTCACCATCAAGCTCAGCGATTTCAGATTCAATGCGTGCTGAGATTACGACCACTTCTGCACCATCTTTTCTTGCATATTCCTTAACCGCTTGCACATGTGGATTCTGATCCGGTTCCGCCACATCGTCTTCCGAGACATTTGCGACATAAAGCACCGGTTTTTTGGTCAGAAAATTAAATGGTTTCACTGCAGCTTCTTCATCATCGGTCAGTTTAACATGACGTGCAGGTTTTCCTGCCTCAAATGCCTCTTTCAACTTTTCAAGGGCAGAGAATTCAATAATCGATGCTTTATCTTTTTGTTTCGCTAATTTTTCTACACGGTCAATTCGCTTAGTTACTTGTTCCATATCCGCCAGCACGAGTTCGAGATTAATCGTCTCAATATCGTCGATGGGATCGATTTTCCCCGAAACATGCGTGATGTTTTTATCTTCAAAACAGCGGACAACATGTGATATCGCGTCAACCTGACGTATGTTCGCCAAAAATTGGTTGCCCAGTCCTTCACCTTTGCTGGCGCCTTTAACTAATCCTGCAATATCGGTGAATTCAAAGGTCGTTGGGATCGTTTTCTTAGGATGGTACATTTCCGTCAAACGATCCAGTCGTGCATCGGGCACACTGACAATACCGACATTAGGTTCAATGGTACAGAATGGGTAATTGGCCATTTCTGCTCCAGCTTGCGTAATTGCATTAAACAAAGTCGATTTTCCGACGTTCGGCAAACCAACAATACCTGTTGTCAAACTCATTTGCGTTCAACCCCCTGGGTTATCTTCCGAGTGCTTACCCGTTCTAGTTTACTTCTTTCACTTGCGTTCGTCATTTTCTTCTGCTTTAACGCCGTGTTCAAGAATTTTTTTGATTTTGCGCTGAAATTCGCTTCTTGGAAGCATGACACTGTGCCCACAACCGAGACATTTAATGCGTATATCCGCACCCATGCGAATGATCTTCCATTTATTTTCGCCGCATGGATGAGGCTTTTTCATTTCAACAACGTCATTCAAGTCAAAATTGATTCGTTGATTCGGCATAGTCCTTCCCCTTTCAAGGCATGGTCACAAGAGTATCCTAATTAGAATGCGATTTTTTCTTTAAGAAATGCTGAAAGATCACTGATCGGAAGCCGTACTTGATCCATCGTGTCGCGGTTCCGTACCGTTACTTTGCCATCTGTTTTTGAGTCAAAATCATAAGTAATGCAGTACGGTGTGCCGATCTCATCTTGACGCCGGTAGCGTTTGCCAATCGATCCAGTTTCGTCGTAATCCACCATGAATGCTTTTGCAAGATCTTGATAAATAGCCATGGCTTCTTCACCAAGCTTCTTCGACAGCGGCAGTACGGCAGCTTTATATGGCGCCAATGCCGGATGGAAATGCAGCACCGTTCGTGTATCTTTATCGCTGATTTTTTCTTCATCATACGCTTCGGCAAGAAACGCAAGCGTGACACGGTCGGCCCCGAGCGACGGTTCAATGACATAAGGAATATACCGCTCATTATTGTTTTGATCAATGTACTGGAGATCTTGACCGGACACTTCCATGTGACGACGCAGATCATAGTCGGTACGCGAGGACAGACTGGACAATTCGCCCCAACCGAATGGGAATAAGTATTCAATATCGGTCGTCGCATTACTGTAATGCGGAAGTTCTTCTTTCTCATGATCGCGCAGACGAATATTTTCCTCTTTTACATTTAAAGACTTCAACCATTCATAGCCGAATGTCCGCCAATATTGGAACCACTTTCTATCTTCGCCAGGTTTGCAGAAAAACTCCAATTCAAGCTGTTCAAATTCGCGGGTACGGAATGTGAAGTTACCTGGTGTAATTTCATTGCGGAACGATTTTCCGACTTGGCCAATCCCAAACGGAATCTTTTTACGCATCGTACGCTGAACATTTTTGAAGTTGACAAAAATACCTTGCGCTGTTTCCGGACGAAGGAAAATTTCATCTTTTGCCGTTTCGGTAACGCCTTGATAGGTTTTAAACATTAGGTTGAACTGACGAATTTCAGTAAACTCATGTGCACCGCAATCCGGGCAAGGAATTTGATGCGCTTCGATCAGCTTTTTCATCGTTTCAAAGGTTAAGCCGTCAACCGGTCCCGGTAATTCCTCCTGGGGAATCGTGCTCTCAATCAACTTATCTGCACGGAATCGCGATTTACATTTTTTACAGTCGATCATTGGGTCGTTAAAGTTGGTGATGTGTCCCGATGCTTCCCAAGTCTTCGGGTTCATCAGGATCGCCGCATCAAGGCCGACATTATAGGGCGATTCCTGAACAAATTTCTTCCACCATGCTTTTTTTACATTGTTTTTGAGTTCAACGCCGATTGGACCATAGTCCCAAGTATTCGCCAAACCTCCATAAATTTCTGAACCCGGGAAAATAATCCCGCGCTGTTTTGCGAGATTCACAATTTGTTCCATTGATTTACTCATGTCTCAAAGCTCCCTTAGTAAAAATAAAATAAGCTTTCATCCACTAGGCTCTTGCCTAGGGACGAAAGCTTTTGTTTGCTCACGCGGTTCCACCCTAATTGGTGCATCGTTGCACCCACTTTTGTTCGATCGCAGCTCAAGAGTGCCTTCCCCAGCTGTCGCAATCAGGCTCCCATCCTCCCTGAATCGCTTCATACGGCATCGCTAGGTACTCTTCTCTTTCATCGCCTAAAGGTATTGATCAATAATTTTCTGATACATAGTATATCCTATTTTCCATTAAAAAGACAGATTTTTACGATTCAATTTTATGATGTGGTTAACTGGCATCCTCCTACTAAGCATCACTTGACCCGATTTCCTCTTTTCATGTTTCGCAAAAAATACGACACCTGCGTATAAAACTTGAAGATGTTCATATACTGTTGATACTTAGGAGGCGAATCTATGAATCTAAAGTCCAATCAAAATGCTAATGTGCGCCGCGCTGTTCACGTCCATTATGAAAATAAAGCAGACCATCACGTTCTAGTACGGGCAATTCGGCAACTATTGCCTCCCACAGGTTCATCACCGATTATTGTCGTCTGTATTGGAACCGATCGTTCTACAGGGGATGCGCTCGGACCACTGGTTGGCTCTTATCTCGAACGTCACCGTCTGCCTGATAGCAAAGTTTATGGGACATTACAGAAACCCGTTCATGCGGTCAATCTGCATGATACGTTGCAAAAGATTCACGCCTCCTACGAGGATCCATTTATCATTGGGATTGATGCTTGTCTTGGAAAACATCATAACATAGGCAACATCACCATTGCGGAGGGTCCGGTGCTTCCTGGAGCAGGTGTAAATAAGGAGTTGCTTCCTGTTGGTGATATGAATATCACCGGGATTGTCAACGTTAGCGGATTCATGGAGTACTCCGTGTTACAAAACACCCGTCTCAACATTGTCATGAATCTCGCCCAAACGATTGGGCGTTGCCTCTCTGTTGCATTGACGTCACGACGCAGGACCCTTCTGTCCAAACTGCTGTTGATGGATTGAACCGGAAGAAAGCATCACGAATGCGAAAGAAAAGTCAGCAAGCAACGTCCTTTTTTGTCGCTCTGAAAAGAGTTCTAATCATCCTTGTGATCAACTAAGTATCTCTGCTTTGATTCTAGACCAAGACACTTCAGTTTGAGACGGAAAAAATCATAAAAAAAACGACTTTTACAGTCGTCCTTCCATAATTTCAATGAGTCGGTATAAGTCTTCTGAAGAATAATAATCCAGTTCAATTTTGCCTTTTCCCTTTTTTAATCCGGGTTTTATTTTCACGGAGGTCCCATATTTTTCTCTTAGTGAAGAAACATGATCCCTTAACTCTGGCGGCATAACCCATTTTTTCTTTTTCGTTGTTTCACGTGGAACATGATGATTTAACTGCTGTACGAGCGTTTCTAACTGACGGACATTGAGCTGTTCTTTTAATACTTTTTGAACAACGGGTTTGATTTGTTTTTTATCTTTAAGTCCAACCAGTGCACGCCCGTGTCCCATCGATAATTTGCCTTGTTTAATAAGGTCAGCCGCATCTGTAGGCAGTTGCAACAAGCGCAAATAGTTTGCTATATGCGGTCTGCTTTTCCCCAGCTTCTTAGCCAACTCATCTTGCGTCATCTTTAATCCGTTCATTAATTTTTTGTACGCAGTAGCTTCTTCCATCGGATTCAGGTTTTCACGCTGCAGATTTTCAATTAAAGCAATTTGCATCATCGCTTCATCAGATAGTTCTTTGACAACTACAGGTACGGTCTTCATCTGAGCTTGTTTGGCTGCACGAAATCTGCGTTCGCCAACAACAATGTCATATCCCTTAATGCTTTTACGCACGACGAGTGGTTGAATGATCCCATGTGCTTTGATCGACTGAGTCAGTTCTTCTAGAGCCTGGGAATCAAAAGTTTTTCGTGGCTGATAAGGATTGGGGCGCATTTCATCCAATTTTATATGTTCAACTGCGTTATCGAGATCTTCGCGAAATGCCGAGGGAAAGAATGCATCCAGTCCTTTTCCTAATGCCTTCGACGTCTTTGGCGTTTTAGGCATTGGTCATCACTTCTTTCGCAAAGTCAAGGTACCCTTCTGCACCTTTTGACCGTGAATCATACATAATAATTGGTTGGCCATGGCTTGGTGCTTCCCCTAATCGCACATTTCGTGGGATTATTGTATTAAATACCCGATCTTGAAAGTATTTTTTTACTTCTTGAATCACTTGAAGTCCAAGATTGGTTCGCGCATCAAGCATGGTCAAGAGTACCCCTTCAATGGCCAAGTGATGGTTCAAATGCTTTTGAACGAGACGAACTGTATTTAATAACTGGCTGAGTCCTTCAAGGGCGTAATATTCGCATTGTACCGGAATGATCACAGCATCCGCCGCAGTTAACGCATTGATCGTTAAGAGACCAAGAGAAGGCGGACAATCAATGACAATGTAATCATAATTATCTTTAATCTTCTCTAGTGCACGCTTTAGTCGCACTTCACGTGAAATCGTGGATACGAGTTCAATTTCGGCACCTGCAAGCTGGATTGCCGAAGGTACAACATCTAAATTATCAACGGCTGAACGATGAATTACCTTTGCTATATCAACCTCATCGACTAAGACATCATAGACACATTCATCAACTTCGCCTTTGTCCACTCCCGATCCGCTTGTGGCATTTCCTTGAGGATCACAGTCGATCATTAAGACTTTGCAGCCAAGCGAAGCCATACATGCGCTCAAGTTCACCGCGGTTGTTGTTTTCCCGACACCGCCCTTTTGGTTGGCGACTGCCAATGTCTTACTCACACTTCCACCTACTCTCACTCTTCAATCACTCTTTATTCTATCATGAATTAATTCAATCGGGCAGTATTCGACCGATTAATCCAAGAGAAAACTTGTTTAATTGCAACGGATTGATTCACCACTTTAAGCGTTGTTACGCTCTGACCACTCGCATGAATAGGACAAGGCCCCGTGGGAGTTCTGCATCTGCCCCTTGGGTTCATGACCTTTATCGTGCGATAAAACCGACACCTATTTTTGCAAAAAAAAGAGCCTTCAAGAATGGCTCCATAAGAAATTTTAATTATTTTTTCTTTGGAATACGGATGGTAAATTGATAGAAATCACCCATATCTTCTTCGTGCGTATCAATATCAAGTCCGGAGTCTGTAACCATGTGAACGGATTGTCGAATCGTATTTACAGCAATACGCGAGTCTCTGCTTAATGCGCGCCGTCTGGCTTTCTTTCCTTCAGCGTCCTTTTTATCTGCTTTTTTCTGCAAATACTGTTTGACCCTTTTTTCTGTTTGCTTTACATTTAATTGTTTTGTGATCAGTTCCTGAAGCATCTTCTCTTGCAGTTCAGGATCTTTCAAAGCGATTAAAGCACGAGCATGACGCTCACTAATCTTTTTTTCAAGTATTGCATTCTGTACGGATGCAGGCAATTTTAATAAGCGTAATTTATTGGCGATCGTAGACTGACCTCTGCCTAACTTTTCCGCCAAACCTTCCTGAGTTAATCCGTTGATCTCAATTAAACGTGCGTAAGCCGCAGCTTCTTCGATTGCGGTCAATTCCTCACGTTGCAAGTTTTCAATGAGTGCAATCGAGGCTGATTGATCGTCACTTAACGGTTTGAGTATGGCAGGAATCGTTTCCCAGCCAAGGTAGGATACCGCCCGCCAGCGCCGTTCTCCAGCAATAATTTCATACCGATCATCCAATGGGCGCACGATGATTGGTTGGATAACTCCATGTTCCTCAATTGTTGCTGCAAGCTCATGCAGCTTCTCCTCATCAAAAATGGAACGAGGCTGATACTGATTGGGTGTGATGGACGAAACCGCAATTTCTTGAACACGTTCCTGTTCTTGAACCTGTTCTTGAAGCTGTTCTGCCTCTTGTGTAACAGCCGTTTCATCCTGATCATTATGAGTAAAAAGTTTGGACAAACGATTTTTCATACTCGCACCACCACCTTTGCTCTAACTTGTACTAGTTTTCTCGCAGCCGCTGATTCCTTTTTACGTTCCACGTGGAACATTTAGAGCGGATCCTTTATCGGTACACCTGGTTTTCTTGGATACTTTCTTGGTGAAGCTTCTTTTTTACCAATAAAGACTAACGAACGTTTTCCGCTCGCTTCGGGAAGTTCTAAGGAAACCATCCGACTCATTTCCCCGCCAAGAATTTTAATTGCATGCTCTGCATGCTCTGCTTCAGCGTCCGCGTTGCTCCCTTTTAAGGCAATGAAGGTCCCGTCCAGATGAACAAGCGGCAGACAGTATTCGGAGAGTACCGATAATTTTGCAACTGCCCGTGCCGTAACAACATCAAAATGTTCCCTCATCTCCGCTTTTCGTGCAAACGTTTCGGCACGATCGTGATGAAGTGAAACATTTTTTAATTCAAGCTCTTCAACAACGGTTTGCAAAAAGGTCAGCCGCTTCTTTAGTGAATCAACAATGGTTAGGCGAAGGCCGGGAAACAGAATTTTCATTGGTATTCCTGGAAATCCTGCGCCTGAGCCGACATCGCAGAGCGTCTGTACCTTGTGCATCGAAAAATAAAAACAAGGGGTGAGCGAGTCAAAAAAATGTTTAATCATAACTTCTTTTTGATCGGTAATTGCTGTCAAGTTCATTTTATCATTCCACTCAACGAGCAGTTCATAGTATCGCTGGAATTGATGGCTTTGCTGCTGCGTTAAATGAATCTCGTTTTGACTCAGCAATTGTTCTAGTCCTGCCATAACATCCTCCCAAATAAAGATCAGCCTGTCCGTCTTGCAAGTTTTCCTTCTTCAAGATAAACGAGCAATATCGCGATGTCGCTTGGATTAACTCCAGACACGCGTGATGCCTGGCCAACGGAAATCGGACGAACGTTCGTTAATTTTTGCTTCGCTTCTGTTGCTAGTCCGTCAATTTTACTGAAATCCAAGTCCTGAGGAATTTTCTTACTCTCCATCCGTTTCATCTTCTCAACTTGTTGCATCTGTTTGTTGATGTACCCTTGATACTTAACCTGAATCTCAACCTGTTCGCCGACTTCAGTCGACATTTTTCCATGCTCCGGAAGCAGACTTGCCACATCCTGATAAGTTAATTCCGGACGCTTCAGCAGTTGTTCAGCCTTTACAGGTTCGCGAAGCGGTGCTGCGCCGCGAGCATTTAAGAGCGCCTGACATGCTTCCGAGGGTTTAACCGACGTCACAGCAAAATACTGACGCTCTTGTTGGATCATCTGCCGCTTTTGTGTGAACCGTGCGTAGCGTTCTTCCGAGATCAAACCAATGTCATGCCCGATCTCTGTCAAGCGGAGATCGGCATTGTCATGGCGCAAAAGTAAACGATACTCAGCACGCGAGGTCAGCAGACGATAAGGCTCTTTCGTCCCCTTTGTAACCAAGTCATCAATCAATACCCCAATATATGCCTCGGAGCGATCGAGAATCAGCGGTTCTTTGCCCATCGCTTTTCGCGCTGCATTAATTCCGCCGATCAGCCCTTGCCCGGCTGCTTCTTCGTAGCCGGAGGTTCCATTAATCTGACCAGCTGTAAACAAACCGCTGACTTTCTTTGTTTCTAATGATGGCCACAGCTGGGTCGGCACAATCGCATCGTACTCAATCGCATAGCCCGGACGCATCATCTCGGCCTTTTCAAGTCCGGGAATCGTTGCCAGCATTTTTCGCTGAATCTCTTCGGGCATACTTGTAGACAGCCCATCCACATACACCTCTTTGGTGGCTTTCCCCTCCGGTTCGAGGAACAGCTGATGCCGGTTTTTATCATTAAAACGAACGATCTTGGTTTCGATAGACGGACAGTATCTTGGGCCGGTACCGACAATTGCTCCGGAGTAGATTGGCGATCGATCCAGACTTTCTTGAATGATTTTATGGGTGTTCAAATTCGTATAGGTCAGCCAACACGGAATCTGATCTTTGATAAATTCTGTGGTGTCATAAGAAAAGGCAAGAGGCGCCTCATCCCCCGGCTGAATTTCAGTCTTCGAATAATCGACTGTTCGCCCATTGACACGCGGCGGCGTCCCTGTTTTAAAACGAACAATATCAAACCCGAGTTCTTTAAGGTGGTCGGATAATTTAATCGAAGCCTGCATATTGTTCGGACCGCTCTCGTATTGCAGCTCGCCAATAATGATTTTTCCCTTTAGATAGACCCCTGTTGTTAAGACCACCGATTTTGCACGGTACGTTGCGCCGGTAGCTACAACGACGCCTTGGCAAATGCCGTCTTCAACAACCAAGTGATCAACCATGCCCTGCCTTAAAGTCAGATTTTCCGTTTCTTCAATCGTTTTCTTCATTTCGCGCTGGTACAATTGCTTGTCCGCTTGCGCCCGCAGCGCGCGAACAGCCGGTCCCTTCCGCGTATTCAGCATGCGCATTTGAATATACGTTTTATCAATATTATGCCCCATCTCACCGCCAAGTGCATCAATCTCACGAACAACGACACCTTTTGCCGGACCGCCGACAGAAGGATTACACGGCATAAACGCAACGCCTTCAAGACTGATTGTCAGCATCAATGTTTTTGCACCCATCCGTGCTGCGGCAAGCCCGGCTTCTACTCCGGCATGCCCTGCGCCAACAACAATAACATCATAGGTTCCGGCTTCATAGGTTTTCATCTTCAATCCTCCATTCTTTGTCACATTCATTTATTTTTAAACGGTCTCAATTATTTTCCTAAGCAAAACTTCGAGAACAATTCATTAATTAAACGATCGGATACCGTATCACCGACAATCTCACCCAGCAGATCCCAAGAACGTTTTATATCAATCTGCGTCATATCAACCGGTATCCCCTGTTCGGCAGCCGCGATTGCATCATTGATTGCCTGATGCGCTTGTTTTAACAGCGCAATGTGCCGCGTATTGGACACATAAGCCTCACCGCCTGAGGCAACGCTATTGCTGAAAAACAAGTTGGCGATCGCTTGCTCAAGTTCTTCCAAACCCTTTTCACTAACCATAGAGGTTTGAAGTATCGGATGATCGCCTGCTAGTGCCTTAACCTCATCAACAGAGGCTTGCTGTGGCAGATCTGCTTTATTCATCAGAATAATTGCCGGGATGCTGACAATGAGTTGAAACAATTGACGATCCTCTTCAGTCAACGGTTCATTACCGTTGATCAGCAGCAGCACAAGCTCTGCCGATTTCAGTAATTCTTTTGATCGCGATACACCGATTTTTTCTACAACGTCTTCCGTATCGCGAATTCCGGCCGTATCAACAAGTTTCAATGGTACGCCGCGCACATTAACATACTCTTCAATGACATCTCGCGTTGTCCCCGGAACATTGGTTACAATCGCTTTAGATTCGTGAACAAGCTGGTTGAGCAGTGACGATTTACCGACATTCGGTCTGCCGACAATGACTGTTGAAAGTCCTTCGCGCAGGATCTTCCCTTGCCGTGCGGTGGCAAGGACACGCTCCAGCTCCTTACGCACCGCTGTACCCTTTTCAATCAGGAGTTGATTGGTCATCACTTCCGCATCGTCATACTCCGGATAGTCGATATTCACCTCAACTGCTGCAAGGATGTCGAGTAGCTGCTGTCTGAGTTGGCGTACGAGCTGAGACAGCTTCCCCTCCATTTGCCCGATTGCGACATTCATCGCCTGATCGGTTTTCGCGCGAATCAGATCCATAACCGCCTCGGCTTGAGACAAGTCGATCCGTCCATTCAGGAAGGCGCGTTTCGTGAATTCACCCGGCTCAGCCAGTCGCACATCCTGATCCAAAATTAGTTCAAGCACCCGGTTCACACTGGTCAGCCCGCCATGGCAATTGATTTCAACCACATCTTCTCGCGTGAATGTCTTCGGTTTCCGCATCACAGACACCATAACTTCTTCAACCGTCCGGCCAGTTTCGGGATCGACAATTTTTCCATAGTGAATCGTGTGACTGTCCACCTCAACAAGACGCCTTCTTCCGTGAAACAGGCGATCCGCGACATGCACGGCTTCCGGCCCGCTCAGGCGCACAATGCTGATTGCCCCTTCACCGATTGGTGTGGAAATGGCTGCAATTGTATCGTAATCCAATTTTATCACTCCTTTCCGTTTCCGTCCTTTATTGATTGACCGTTTATTGTACTACAGTTAGTGTAGCCCTGCTGCGCTCTGCGCGATCTGTATCGAACAAAGCAGTCTCCAAACACAGTCCGTCTATATGAAACGGCACTCCTTCACCATGCATGAAGAAGCACAACGATTCTCTTAATTTTGTACAAACTTTTTCAAACACTATCATACATTATTTTTCCGTCAAATGAAAAACCTTAACAAGCTGATGCATCGCTTTTTACAAAAACGCAGGCGCCTCCACGAAAAAAAGCGCGCGAGCTGCGTGCTTTTTCATTTCATCTATTCATGAACGACGCGGGGCTATCGTTAGATAACGTTTAGGTTCTTCCCCATTAGAAAACGTTTGGATCTTAGGATTGTTTGCCAAGGCTTGGTGAACAATTTTACGTTCAAATGCGGGCATCGCTTCCAAGCGATGCGGGTGATTGGTGCGCAACGTCTTCTCAGCCATGCGCTTTGCGAGCGTAACCAGCGCCTGCTTGCGCGTCTCTCGATAATGCTCCGCATCCAAAATGAACGTGACATGCTGCTTCGCTTCTTTTGCCGCAACATGATCCGCCAACGTTTGAAGCGCATTTAACGTTGCTCCATGCTTGCCAATCAATTGCGCAGCATCCTTACCGACCAGTGCACATCGACACACCTGTGTGCCGCGTTCAATGACTTGAATTTTGACGGTTAGGCCGCTTTTATTGATCACTTCCGTTAGATAATCAATCCCATAATCAAAGGGCGTCTTTGTTAGGGTAACCTTCACCAGCGCTTTGCGGGCGCCGATACCAAGAAATCCTTTTCTCGGTTGCTCAACGACGTCGCAAGTGACTTGATCTGATGTTGCATTTAATTCTTTGAGGGCGAAGGACACCGCTTCGGCAACCGTTTTACCATACTTGGTAACTTCCCTCACTTCTGCTTGGCGCCTCCTGCAACTTTACTGTCTTTATTGTCATCCTGCTTTTCATAGATAATATAGGTTTGGAAAATCATGAAAATGTTTCCGACCACCCAGTACAGAGCAAGCGCGGATGGGAAATAAAACGCCGGAATCGCAATCATAATTGGGAAGACATACATCATCATCGCCATTTGCGGATTGGTGTTGCCCATTCGTCCCATCATGATCTTCTGCTGCAGGAATGTTGTTGCTGCGGCTACGATCGGCAGAATATATAGATGATCCGCCGTTCCAAGCTGGAACCATAGGAAGGACTGCTCGCTAATTTGTTCTGTTCTCATGATCGCCTGATAAAAGGCAAACAGGATCGGCATCTGAATTAAGATCGGAAAACACCCCGCCAAAGGATTGACGTTATGCTCCTGAAAAAGCTTCATCTGTTCTTCTTGAAGCTTCTTCTGCGTGTTCTGATCTTTTGAACTGTATTTTTCTTGTAATGCTTTAATTTTCGGCTGCAATTGCTGCATTGCCTGAGAGCTTTTTACCTGTTTGGCCATCAGCGGCAACAAAACAAGTCGTACAATTATCGTTGTAATGATGATCGCCAGACCGTAGCTGTTCCAAAACAGATGCGCTACAGAGATGATGAACTTAGACAGCGGCAAAACGAACCACTGACTCCAAAAACCGGTACTGCTGTCATTGATCGGCTTGTTTAAATCGGTACAACCTGCAAGCAGTGCAGCCATCAGCACCAGGGAACTTACAGCGAATAACTTTTTCTTCAAAACTCTACCTCCTCGATCAATCCGAACGATGCCTCGACATGCCCGTCTTTTTATGGGTGCACTTTTCAGGTACGGGATCATACCCGCCCGGATGAAAAGGCTGACATTTTACTAAACGCTTGATCGTCAGCCACCCTCCTTTTATCATGCCAAAGCGCGTTAATGCTTCAACGGCATAGTGCGAGCAAGTCGGATAAAACCGGCAGGTCGGTGGAGTAAAAGGAGAAATGAACTTTTGGTACAAGCGTATGATAAAAATGAATACATGTTTCATAGTTGCGGAATTTTGCGGGAGTCATGCAGAACACGTGCTTTCTTCAGCACATGAACCAGGCTTTTCCGCATCTCCTGATGGGTCATCGTGCTTACCGGCTTACGAGAAATAATGATGTAGTCATTCCCCACTTCAAGCCTGTCCGCAAACTCGCGAAAAATTTCTTTTATATACCGTTTAATATGATTTCGCATCACGGCATTGCCCATCTTTTTGCTTACAGACAGACCCAGCCTTGAATAAGGCTTGCCATTCTGCTTGCGTACATAAACGACAAATTGCCGATTGGCAAACGACTTTCCTTCTTGAAAGACGATTTGAAACTCATGATTTTTCTTTAATCGTTTTAACATCTTCATTTGTCCCTCCAATGGGACGTTCCTGCTTAAAATTAATTGTAATGATCAAACCCCAGACGCGCTCGTAAATCTGACGCATCATCCAAGCTTGAATTTAGTCAATGATACTCTTTCAGTATAAAGAAAAAGATCGGAATGACAAGGCTGTCCAATGAAAAAATGCTCGCGCAGCAAACGTGCTGATGCGCACATCATTCATTTTCTCCCCCACCCGACCTATGATTCTCAATTCTGCCGCCATTTAATCATCAAATCAATAAACCTTGCATCCTGCAATGGCCTATATCTCTTGTTCATTGATCCGCCATGTTCCCGATATCAATCGGCCAGCAGGACTCTTATCGAGCAAGAAAAACCGGGCAAAAAGCGCCCGGTCCTCAATCTCCAACCATGTGTGATGGACTCGTGTCTTTTCGGTGCTGAATCATCGCTTCGGTTGCTCGCTGGCACGCTGTTCCCGCAGGCGCCAGAGCCCCTCCGCTTTGACTCTTGGCCAAGACACGGGTCTATTGGTTTGAAGATAGGGCAAAATCTTATACTTTCTTTTCCTGTAAAAAAACCACTGCTGGTCACACAGTGGCTTTATGCTGACAGAACTTTTCTTCCCTTGCGGCGGCGTGCTGCCAATACCTTACGACCATTAGCGGTTGCCATCCGTGCGCGGAAGCCATGAACTTTTTTCCTTTTGCGGTTATTCGGTTGGAATGTACGTTTCAATGGATACACCTCCCAGTTGTTCTTTTAAAGTTGCCGACAAATCACATGATTCTATTGCAAATGCCGAAAATACTGCACTCGCTCAATTCAGCTATTCAGCCGGTTGTCTTTCTATATCGCCATAAAGCGCAAAGCGATCCATCAGGCATTCGTTCCCTCATGTATCGTTTTTTCATCGACTGGACTCGTCAAAAACCTTTACGTTCCCATTACAGCCAAATTCATTTATCGGCTTTTTCAAAAACCAGTCTGACTAATTATAAATAGATCTGTACAAAAAGTCAACGCGAGGTTTGTTCCCCCTTTATACCCTTACGCTGTGGATTATTTTTTTCCACAATTCGTTTTTCCACACCATTTATCGACATTTTTTTCACATCTTCGCCCCTTGTGTATAACCTTTCTGTGTATAAAGATATCCACTGTGGATAACATTTGTCGATCATTGCTTTAAAAGCAGTTTTTTGATATGATCGTAGTGCATTTGTTTGGTATAACGAGGGTCCCCAAAAAAAGTTTTCCACTACTTGTGGATAATTTTGTGGACAGTTGCTAACACCTGTGTATGCAGGTTATCCACAAAACTATGCACCGTGTTGATAACTTGTTTAATCAGCTTATTATAGCCTAATGACGCGCATAAGGATTTGTGGATAAGCATGTGTAACGATCCGTGTTCACAGAGCAAAATAAAATGGCAGCAGCAATGATCGGTTGCTTGGCCGCAGTATAGTAAAAAGCCGTTTCTATGCCTTCACTGCTGCTCGGCATCTTTTTTTATTTCATTTTTATTGCTTTAATACCTTGAATCATTCGTCTGCAGATCTCCGGCAGTACGAATTTTAATCGACCGGTACAATTTATAAAGGAGGGCCGCTGACCTTTGAACAACCTTCAAGAACTATGGATGCAAACCCTGGACATCATTAAGAAGAAGCTGAGCAAACCAAGCTTTGAAACGTGGTTGAAAGAAACACGTGCTCAGTCGATTAATGGTCAAATGATGATTGTGAGCGTGCCCAATGATTTTTCACGCGATTGGCTGGAGGAGCATTATGCGAAACTAATTTCCGATATTCTCTATGAACTCACAGGATCCCGCTACACGATCCGCTTCATTATTCCGAGCAAGCATCGGGAGAACGGAAGCGCGTCCGCTATAAAGAATAAAGGAAAGAGTGATGGAATGAGCTTCAACGCGAATAATCGCGACAATCCCTATGGAGGGATGCAGCAAAGGAACCCGCATCGATCAGAAGAATTCGGAAACAGCATGCTGAATTCAAAAAACACGTTTGAAACCTTTGTCATCGGATCAGGCAACCGCTTTGCACACGCTGCCTCGCTTGCCGTGGCAGAAGCTCCGGCTAAGGCTTATAACCCGTTGTTTATTTATGGCGGTGTCGGTCTTGGTAAAACTCATTTGATGCATGCGATCGGTCATTATGTCATCGACCATAATCCTTCTGCACGCGTTGTTTATCTGTCATCAGAAAAATTCACCAATGAGTTCATCAACTCCATTCGTGACAACAAAACGGTTGAATTTCGCAATAAGTATCGAAGTGTCGATGTCCTGCTGATCGACGATATTCAATTTCTGGCCGGTAAAGAACAAACCCAAGAGGAATTTTTCCATACGTTTAATGCGCTTCATGAGGAATACAAACAGATTGTCATCTCCAGCGACCGGCCGCCAAAAGAAATTCCGACCCTTGAGGATCGACTGCGCTCTCGTTTCGAATGGGGACTGATCACAGATATTACACCGCCTGATCTGGAAACGCGTATTGCCATCCTTCGGAAAAAAGCGAAAGCCGAGGGACTCGATATCCCGAATGAAGTGATGATCTATATTGCCAATCAGATTGATACAAACATTCGTGAGTTGGAAGGCGCACTGATTCGCGTGATTGCTTTTTCATCGCTAAATAATCAGGATATCAATGTCGATATGGCTGCGGAGGCACTTAAGGATATCATTCCGACCGCACGTCCTAAGACGATAACGATTCAAGATATTCAGGTGGCTGTCGGTGAGGAGTATCATTTGAAGCTGGAAGATTTTGCTGCGAAAAAACGGACGAAGTCGATTGCATTTCCAAGACAAATTGCGATGTATCTGTCACGAGAACTGACGGATTATTCGCTGCCTAAGATTGGCGAAGAGTTCGGCGGAAGAGATCATACCACGGTCATTCATGCCCATGAGAAGATCACCAAACAGCTTTCCGTTGACCGTGAATTGCAGAAAAAAGTGAATGCATTGATCGACCAGCTGAAAGCGCCAATTAAAGCACAATGATATAAATTAATGTTTTTTTGAACAGGGGTGTGTATAATTTGCCGGCACACCCCCAATTTTATCCACACCTTATCAACATGTGGATAAGGTGCAAAATCACAGTCTGCATCACTTACTAACATATTCACAGGCCCTACTATTATGATTACTATTTTTAATTCTTTAAATATAAGATTTGGAGGCAACAAGGATGCAAGAATTGCAAGACTCGAATCCAAATGCAGCACTCGCTATGAAATGTACCGTACAAAAAGATAAGCTTGCCGACGCAGTAAATCGTGTGATGAAAGCTATTTCTTCGAAAACAACCATTCCGATCTTGACTGGTGTAAAAATCACCTCAGGAAGAGATGGAATCACGTTAACCGGAAGCAATTCCGATATCTCGATTCAGACCTTCATTCCTCTTGAAGAAGACGGTAATGAAAATGCAGTTGTACACACCCCAGGTCAAATCGTGCTGCCTTCCCGATTGTTTTCAGAACTGGTACGGAAACTGCAGGATGAAGATGTCCATATTGAAGTAGACAGCCGGTTTATCGCAAAAATCACTTCAGGGGCAACGGAATTCAGTCTTAATGGTCTTGATCCGGAGGAATATCCGAATTTGCCGATTATTAACGGAAGCGATGCTTTTCGGATCCGAAAAGACTTGTTAAAGGATATGATCAAACAGACGGTCTATGCTGTATCTGTAACGGAAACGCGTCCGGTACTGACCGGTGTCAAATGGATGATCAACGATGGAAAACTCAGCTGTGTCGCTACGGACAGCCACCGACTTGCTCAACGTTCGGTAAGCGTGGAAAATGGTGAAGATTCCGGAACACATACCTTGGTCATTCCAGGATCAAGCTTAAACGAGCTGTCGAAAATTCTTGATGATGATGATGAACAATTAGTGGATATCATCATGACGACCAACCAAATTTTATTTAAGAGCAACAATGTACAGTTTTACTCGCGTCTGCTCGATGGTAATTATCCGGATACGAGCCGCCTGATCCCGACTGAAAGCAAAACGACCATTGATCTCGGCACGAAAGATTTGTACCGTGCCATTGAACGTGCCTCGCTGCTTGCAAAAGAGGAACGAAACAATGTGGTTAAACTACGGGCAGAAGGCAATCAGGTTGAAATTTCCTCACAATCACTGGAATTAGGCCGCGTTTTTGAAACACTCGTCCCGGAACATTTTGAAGGGGATCCGCTGCGTATTTCTTTTAGTGCTAAATTTATGATGGATGCTTTGGGAAAACTGGATGCGCAAAGTGTCCGGATTCATTTTGTCGGCCCGATGCGACCTATTATTATTCGTCCAATTGGCGATGAAAATATTTTGATGCTGATCCTTCCCATTCGCACGTTTTAATTCAGGTACAAGACCGATTTCATGTCCTTATTCTATTTTTGTTACAATAACTTTATGCCAAGTAAGGAAAGAAAAGAGGCAAGACATTGAAAAAGGTTCAGTTAAAAGCCGGAACTGCATTCATCACCTTGGGACAATTCCTTAAGTACGAAGGGTTGATCCAGACCGGCGGCGAAGCCAAGCATTTTTTGGCAGAAACGGAAATTTTCGTTAATGGAGAACAGGAAAACAGACGCGGAAAGAAGCTCCATGAGGGCGATCGCATCAAAATTTCCGATGCGTATGAATACATGATCTGCCGCGGCTAGAGGGGAGTTGCCCCACAATGAAACTAGAGTCGATCGAACTTGCACATTACAGAAATTATGACAGCTTACAGCTGTCTTTTTCTAGCTCTGTGAATGTTTTTTTGGGCGAGAATGCACAAGGAAAAACAAATCTGCTTGAAGCCATCTACGTCCTCGCAATCGCAAAATCGCCGAGAACGACCCATGATAAAGATTTAATCCAATGGGAGCAGGATTATGGTAAAATAAAAGGTAGAATAACCAGGCATGGTCAATCCATTCCTCTTGAATTAACGATCTCCGGCAAGGGAAAAAAGGCCAAAGCCAATCATATTGAGAAAAGACGGCTTAGCGATTATATCGGGTTGTGCAATGTCGTTATGTTTGCACCGGAGGATCTGAATCTCGTGAAGGGAAGTCCTTCAGTACGGCGGCGCTTTATTGATATGGAGCTGGGTCAGATTGCACCGGTTTACATGCATCATCTCGGCGACTATCAAAAAGTGCTTCAACAGCGGAATGCACTGCTGAGAAAATCAGTAGGCAAAGCACCCGCCGACACAACCTTTCTCGATATATTGACTGATCGATTGATTTCACTTGCTTCTGAAATTGTGAAACGGCGGCTTATTTTTGTCGCACAGCTTAATGAATGGGCGGCGCCGATTCAGAAAGAAATCAGTCACGGCATGGAACACTTGTCGATTGTCTATGAATCTTCAGTACCAGAGGTATTAGATAAAGCGGATTCGTCAAAAATAGAAGAAGCTTTTAGGCACAGTTACGAACGGCTTAAAAAAAGAGAACTGGACCGCGGGACCACCTTGTTCGGTCCTCATCGCGATGAACTGCGTTTTTTTGTCAATGATAAGGATGTGCAGGCTTTTGGTTCTCAAGGGCAGCAGCGAACAACTGCGCTTTCTGTGAAACTTGCGGAGATTGAATTGATTAACCATGAGGTGGGCGAATATCCGATCCTCCTGCTTGATGATGTATTGAGCGAACTGGACGATATTAGAAAAACGCATTTGCTCGGTGTGTTTCAGGAAAAGGTGCAGACCTTTGTTACGACAACATCGGTGGACGGATTGGATCACGCACTGCTTGATCGGTCGCAGCTTTTTTACATACACCAAGGACAGATCAAATGTGACGGGTAATCATCGACCGCAAGCGGTTGACAGTGCGCTTTTGCTCGTACTATGGAGGGACTAGTGACTCAGGTTTTAGTGTAGTCCGGAAGATGTACCGGTATTCATAAATTTATGATTCTGCATTTGAGAATGAAAGATTCTCAGATAACACCAAGTTAGGTGGGTTAAGATGAGCGAAAATCAAGAACAAAAACAATCGTATAATGCCAGCCAGATTCAGGTTCTTGAAGGACTTGAAGCGGTTCGGAAAAGACCTGGGATGTACATTGGCACGACCGGTGAAAAGGGCCTCCATCATTTAGTCTGGGAAATTGTGGACAATTCTATTGATGAAGCACTCGCCGGATATTGTAGCCATATTCAAGTGATTATTGAAAAAGAAGGCGGCATTACGGTCATGGATGATGGACGCGGCATCCCGGTCGATATTCAAAAGAAAGTCGGCAGACCGGCGGTTGAAGTGATCATGACCGTGCTCCATGCAGGAGGAAAATTCGGCGGTGGCGGCTATAAGGTATCCGGAGGACTTCACGGTGTCGGCGCGTCGGTCGTTAATGCGCTGTCGACAAAAATGTGGGTGAAGGTCTATCGCAATGGCCATGTTTATTATCAGGAATACCGTCGCGGAAAACCACTTGCCGATTTGAAAATGATTGGGGATTCGGAGCAAACAGGAACGACCACCCATTTCGAACCCGATCCGGAAATCTTTAAAGACACAACAACTTTTGACTACGATACATTGCGTGTTCGTGTACGCGAACTGGCATTTCTTAATAAAAACATTCGCATTTCGATTGAAGACCGGCGTGAAGAAGGAAAACGGGATACGTTCCACTATGAAGGCGGCATCCGCTCCTATGTAGAATTTCTTAATCGATCCAAGGAAGTCATCCATGAACCGATTGATCTTGAGGGAGAAAAGGATGGCATCAAGGTCGAAATTGCAATGCAATACAACAGCGGGTTCACTGGCCAGCTGTACTCATTTGCCAATAATATTCACACCCATGAAGGCGGGACTCACGAATACGGCTTTAAAGTGGCATTGACTCGTGTAATTAATGATTATGCACGAAAGAATCAATTAATCAAAGCCAGTGATCCGAACCTAACCGGAGATGATGTTCGCGAAGGCTTGACAGCCATTGTTTCGATCAAACACCCGGATCCGCAATTCGAAGGACAAACGAAAACCAAACTAGGCAACTCTGAAGTTCGAACGATTACCGATACGCTTTTCTCAGACGCTTTTTCGCGTTACTTGCTCGAAAATCCGGATGTCGCGCGTTTGATTGTTGACAAAGGGTTGATTGCTTCGCGCGCACGTACGGCAGCGAAAAAAGCGCGTGAATTGACGCGGCGCAAAAGCAGTTTGGAAGTCTCTTCTCTTCCAGGAAAACTCGCAGATTGTTCATCAAAGGATGCAAGCATCTCTGAGCTGTACATCGTCGAGGGAGATTCAGCCGGCGGTTCTGCGAAGCAAGGACGCGATCGCATGTTTCAGGCGATTCTCCCGTTACGTGGTAAAATTCTAAATGTTGAGAAGGCACGTCTGGATCGAATTTTATCGAATGCTGAAATCCGGGCGATGATCACAGCGCTTGGAACAGGTATTGGCGAGGAATTTAATTTAGAAAAAGCACGCTACCATAAAATTATAATCATGACCGATGCGGACGTTGACGGTGCACATATTCGTACCTTGCTGCTGACCTTCTTTTATCGGTTCATGCGTCCGCTGCTTGAGAATGGTTATGTCTATATTGCTCAGCCGCCCCTTTTCCGTGTTCAATATGGCAAAACACTTCTGTATGCCTATGACGATAACGATTTAAAACGGATTCAGAGCAATCTTCCGGAAAAAGTAAAGCCTGCGCTCCAGCGCTATAAAGGTCTGGGGGAAATGAATCCGGAACAGCTTTGGGAGACAACGATGGATCCGGAAAATCGTCTTGTTCTGCAGGTGAATCTTGAAGATGCCATTGAAGCAGATCAGACCTTTGAAATGCTGATGGGTGACCGCGTCGAACCGCGGCGGGACTTCATTCAAAAAAATGCGGTTTACGCACAGAATCTGGACGTATGATCGGTTTGTGGAACCGTTTGATTAAAGCAAGGAGGAAATAAAATGGCAGAGCAAGATGAACACCGGGTCAAACCGGTCAATATAGGCAAGCAAATGCGTGATTCATTCTTGAGCTACGCGATGAGCGTTATTGTCAGCCGAGCATTGCCTGATGTGCGCGACGGTCTAAAGCCGGTGCACCGGCGTATTCTATACGCCATGAATGAATTGGGCATTACTTCAGATAAGGCGTATAAGAAATCAGCGCGTATCGTTGGCGAGGTCATTGGTAAATACCATCCACATGGTGATTCAGCTGTTTATGATACGATGGTGCGTATGGCGCAAGACTTCAGCTATCGCTACGAATTGGTGGACGGGCATGGCAACTTCGGTTCCGTTGACGGCGACCCTGCGGCAGCAATGCGCTATACTGAAGCGCGTATGTCTAAAATATCGATGGAAATGGTCCGCGATATTCGCAAAGACACGATCGATTTTCAACCGAATTATGATGACAATGAGGAAGAACCGAAAGTACTGCCTGCGCGTTTTCCAAATCTACTTGTCAATGGGGCATCTGGGATTGCTGTCGGTATGGCGACCAACATCCCCCCTCATCAACTAGGCGAAGTCATTGATGCGGTCCTTGCGCTCAGCAAAGACCCTGAGATGTCCATTGAAGAACTGATGCAGTATATCCCGGGTCCTGATTTTCCAACCGGAGGATTAATCTTGGGACGCGAAGGTGTCCGGCGCGCGTACCGGACCGGACGCGGCTCAATTATTGTCCGTGCAAAAGTAGAAATTGAGGAAAGCTCAAACGGCAAACAGAGCATTATCGTGACCGAACTGCCCTACCAAGTCAATAAGGCAAAGCTGATTGAACGGATTGCAGAGCTTGTTCGTGATAAGAAAATTGAAGGCGTCACGGATTTGCGTGATGAGTCGGATCGCCAAGGGATGCGTATGGTCATCGAAGTGAGGCGTGACACCAATGCCAATGTTCTGCTGAACAATCTGTATAAACATACAGGGCTCCAGACAAGCTTTGGCATTAACATGCTGGCGCTGGTGGACGGACGCCCGCGCATTCTGACCTTAAAGGAATGCCTGCACTATTATTTGAAACATCAAGAAACGGTTATTCGCCGCCGAACAGCGTTTGAACTGAAAAAGGCAGAAGCACGTGCACACATATTGGAAGGGTTGCGCATCGCCCTTGATCATTTGGATGAAGTGATTGCGTTAATTCGTCATTCTAAGACGGCGGATATCGCGCGCCAAGGATTGATGGACAATTTTGATCTTACCGAGATTCAAGCTCAAGCGATTCTCGACATGCGTCTGCAACGCCTGACCGGACTTGAACGCGAGAAGATTGAACAAGAGTATGCGGATCTTGTTAAAAGAATTGCGGAACTCAAATCCATTCTTGCGGATGAGCAAAAAGTACTGCACATTATTCGTAAAGAACTGCGTGAGATTAAAGAAAAATACAACGATACACGCCGTACGGAAATCACCGTTGGCGACGACCTGATTGAAGATGAAGATTTAATCGAACGCGAAGACATCGTGATCACAGTGTCGCATAACGGCTATGTGAAACGGATGCCGGTCAATGCGTACCGCAGCCAAAACCGCGGCGGGCGCGGCATGCAGGGGATGGGAACGAACGAGGATGATTTTGTTGAACATTTGTTCCAGACCAACACCCATCACCACATCCTGTTTTTCACGAATAAAGGACGCGTTTATCAATTGAAAGGTTATCAGATACCGGAACTAGGACGCACGGCCAAGGGAATTCCAATCATAAATCTGATTCAAATTGAGAAGGATGAATACATCACGGCCCTCTTCCCTGTTGAAGGTTTTGATGATCAGCATTTCCTTGTCTTCCTGACGAAAAATGGAATTACTAAGCGTTCACCGCTTTCCGATTTCTCAAACATACGCAAGAGCGGCTTGTTTGCGATTACGGTACGTGAGGAAGATGAGTTGATCAGTGTTCGCTTAACGGACGGCAGCTGCGATATCATCGTCGGAACGAAAAAAGGGATGGCGATCCGTTATCACGAATCTGATGTCCGCGCGATGGGCCGAACAGCCGCCGGGGTCAAAGCAATTACCCTTGATGAGGGCGATTCAGTTGTCGGCATGGGCATTACCGACGATGACCTCGATGTGCTGATCGTGACGGAGAACGGATTCGGCAAGCGTACCCCTTGCGACGAATACCGACCGCAAACGCGTGGCGGTAAAGGATTAAAAACATGCAATATTACGGATAAAAATGGCGAACTGATCGCGCTGCGTACGGTTTCCAAACGTGAAGATCTCATGATCATCACTGCAAATGGCGTGATTATCCGTATGCCGGTATCCGGAATCTCTCAACTTGGCCGAAACACTATGGGCGTTACCTTGATTCGTGTTGATGAAGGCGACAGTGTGGCTACCGTTGCGCGTATCCAGAACAGTGAGGATGAAATTGAGGACAACGAAGCAAGCGGCAGCGAGAGTCCAAGCGGTGATGACGACAATAGCGAAGTGTGACGGTGTAAAACTTGGCGATGGGGTGAGACGGCGTGATCGTAAAGACTGCGGAACTGAAGCCGGGCTGTGTATTGGGCAAAGATGTATACGCAAAATCAACCAAGCCGCTGATGAAGGCGGGTACGATGCTTGATGCGATGCATCTGGCGTTTCTTAAGGCATTTCTGATTGAAACGGTTGATGTGAATCGCGTGAATAAGGCGCGCACAGCATCGACCGGAAAGAGTGAAAAGAGCCATAGGGAACAGGGCCCTGTCGCTGCACAGGGAACGCCACGAAAAAAAATAAGTCCCTTTGTGCTCAAATACAGACAGTCCGTAAAAGACGATCAGCAGTTTTTTCAACAGTGGCAGTCAGGTGGGCGTGTGTCGATTGGTGATTTTCGTACAGCGATGCTTCCGTTGATGAATCATCTATTAGCGAGACCGGCGTCCTTGAGGAATCTTTTGCTTCAGCGGGTGCGCAAAACCAGTATTGCGGAGCGAAGTGTCCAACTTGGACTGATCACGGCCTTTTTCGCGCAAAAGCTTCGTTTTGCAGAGGGCGACTGCGTCCAGCTCGGTCTTGCCGGTATGCTTTGCGACTGCGGTCTGGCCAAACTGTCTCCGTCACTTTTAAAGCAGGAACGATTATCTGAGCATGACTTGGTGCTGTACAAGCGACATGTTATAGACAGTTACAAAATGCTGAAGGGAATGGCGACTCTAAAGCAGGAAACTTTGGTCGCGGTCATTCAGCATCACGAGCGGGAAGACGGGAGCGGTTATCCGCTTCACTTGAAGAGTACGCAGCTTTCGCCAAACGGGAAAATACTCGCTTTATGCGCGCATTTTCAGTCACAGTTCGAGACCGTCTCCCCCGAACGGTTCATCACGGCATTAGACCATTTTCAAAGGTCTTCCTACGGCTGGTTCTCCCGGCACTATTTGGATCAATTATGCTATGCATTGATGGATCTGCTTGTCGGAATGAAGCTTCAGCTTTCCGATGGTCGATCGGGTGAGATTACGTTTATTCCCGTGAAGGATCCGACACGCCCGCTCATTCGATGCAGCGATCAGCATGTTCTTGTCTTTGAACCGGACGGCCCTGTCACCATCAAACGTTTGGAATAATGGGAGGCGCTAGGCCGTCTTTTTTCTAAAGTAAGAGCATTGGAAAAAAGAAGCAGACGTTCCTTTGACAAAGAGGGTTTATAATGAATAAACCGATGCGCCCACTTCATGGCTAGCGATGCCACTCCATTTTTAGTGAAGGCGCATCATTATTAGAAAAATACAACATCATTCCGTATTCTTGACAGTCGTAAATGCACTTGATAAGCTATCAATAAAATTTTCGGAAAGAAGTCAACCAATCCATGGGGGTAATCAAACAGTGATGAGAGAAGATAAGTTTACAAGAGAGGGACTTACTTTTGATGATGTTTTGCTGATTCCAGCTGCTTCGGACGTGCTGCCGCGTGATGTTTCCGTTCAAACGTCACTGACACGCACCCTGAACTTGAAGATTCCGATTATCAGCGCAGGAATGGATACGGTCACTGAGTCGCAAATGGCTATTGCAATGGCGAGACAAGGCGGTATGGGCGTTATTCATAAGAATATGTCCATTGAAGAACAGGCGGATCAGGTGGATAAAGTGAAACGTTCGGAAAGCGGCGTCATCACCAATCCATTCTTCTTAACCCCGGACAATCAGATTTTTGACGCAGAGCACTTGATGAATAAATATCGTATTTCCGGTGTTCCGATTGTGGACAACACAGACGAACGCCATTTAGTCGGCATCCTGACCAACCGCGATATGCGCTTTGTTAAAGACTATTCGCTTCGAATCGGCGATATGATGACCAAAGAAAATTTGGTTACGGCACCGGTCGGGACAAGCTTAAAACAAGCAGAAGTCATTTTGAATGAAAACCGTATTGAAAAGCTGCCGCTTGTTGATGAGCAAGGTGTGCTTAAAGGGTTGATCACGACAAAAGATATTGAAAAAGTCGTTGAATTCCCTAATTCGGCGAAAGACGAAAAAGGTCGTTTGCTGGTTGCAGCAGCCGTTGGCGTAACTGCCGATGCCATGCTCCGTGTCGAAAAACTCGTGGATTCTGGTGCAGATGCGATTGTTATTGATACCGCACACGGTCATTCGAAAGGCGTCTTGCAAAAAGTTAACGCTATTCGCAAAAAGTTCCCGAAGGTCAGCTTAATTGCAGGAAACGTGGCTACAGCTGAAGGAACAAAAGCACTGATTGACGCCGGTGTTGATGTCGTTAAGGTGGGCATTGGACCAGGATCAATTTGTACAACGCGTGTGGTTGCCGGCGTCGGCGTACCGCAAGTGACTGCGGTTTATGAATGTGCAAATGAAGCGGATAAACATGGTGTTGCAATCATTGCCGATGGCGGAATTAAGTATTCCGGTGATGTTGTGAAAGCTCTGGCTGCAGGCGGAAGTGCCGTAATGCTTGGTTCACTGCTTGCCGGTGTTGACGAAACCCCAGGTGAAAAAGAAATTTATCAAGGACGTCAGTTCAAAGTGTATCGCGGCATGGGCTCGGTCAGCGCGATGGAACATGGAAGCAAGGACCGCTATTTCCAGGAAAACGCAAAGAAACTTGTTCCAGAAGGTATTGAAGGACGTGTACCGTACAAGGGAAAATTGGCCGATACGATTTATCAGCTCATTGGCGGATTGCGTTCCGGTATGGGGTATTGTGGTGCACCGACTGTACAAGCGCTGCGTGAACAAGCACGATTCACAAGAATTACGAATGCCGGTTTGATTGAAAGTCATCCGCACGACATACAGATTACAAAAGAAGCACCGAATTATTCGATTAAATAAATGATCAACCCGCTGCATACGGTTTGATGAATGAATAAATAAATAATGTCTTTGGAAAAGTCGCGGGCGGCAAAGTCAAGGATCGCCTCGCTTTTCTATGTGCGCGCAAAGTGAATCACGCACGAATTTTTCGGGGGTGTAGGGGTTGAAGTTCAGTAACAAGCTCAGCCGTTTTGCGGCGGTAAGCCTGGCGTTAATTCTCGGATTAACGCTTGCCTTTCAGATACCATTTGCTTCTAAGGCAGAAGCAGCATCAGATCCGCTAGGTGTGAAAGCGAAATCGGCAATCTTAGTTGATTTTAACAGCGGACAAATTTTGTATGAGAAAGATGCAGATCACGTGTATCCTCCGGCCAGCATGACCAAAATGATGACCGAATACCTTGTGATGCAGGCACTCCACTCGAAAAAACTGACTTGGGATACGCCGGTGTCGATCAGTGACTACACGTATAAGATCTCTCAAAATCGAGCGTTTTCCAATGTCCCACTGAAAAAGGACCATCAATATACGGTTCGCGAACTGTACGAAGCGATGGCGATTTATTCAGCAAACGGTGCAACGATTGCATTGGCGGAAAAAGTCGGCGGAACAGAGAAACATTTTGTTGATTTAATGAATAAAACAGCAAAAAAATTCGGAATGCAAAGTGCTGAATATATTAACAGTTCAGGTCTCGAAAACGTCGATCTCGGTTCAGATGCTCCCTATGGCGGCAAAGATGCGAGCAATCAACTTTCTGCCAAAGATCTTGCGAAATTGGCCTACCATATTATAAAAGATTATCCGGATGCATTGGAAATCTCCAAGATCCCGTTGAAACAATTTACTGCCGGTGTTGACTCGCCAATTCAAATGGTAAACTGGAACTACATGCTGCCAGGTTTCGGCGCCAACATGGCCAAGTTTACTTATGCAGGTGTCGATGGATTAAAAACCGGACATACCGATCTTGCCGGCTACTGCTTTACCGGTACAGTCAATCGAAATGGTCATCGATTGATTAGCGTTGTCATGGGGACGCCTTCCGATCCACAGCGCTTTGAACAGACACGCGCCCTTTTTGATTATGGGTATAACCAGTTCACTGAGAAAACACTTGCCAAGAAAAATCAGCGGATTAAGGGAGCACAGAAGTCGGTTGCTGTACATGACGGAAAACAAGATCGCGCCCCGCTTGCTTTTGGTAAAACGTATAAAGCAGCCGTTCTAAACGGTGACTCCTCAGCGGTAACCTACAAGGTCGTGCTTGATCGTTCGAAGCTGAACAAGGATGGAAACTTGGAAGCACCGGTGAAAAAGGGCGAAACCGTCGGCTATGCTGAGGTCACCCCGAAGAGCGGCAGTCACTACGGATACATTTATCAGTCCAATAATAAGGTTCCGGTCATCGCCGCTGAACAAATCGAGCGAAATAACTGGTTTGTCCGTATGATTAAAGGAATCGGAGCGTTCTTTGCTTCCATCTTCTCATGGATTGCAGGCCTCTTCTAATGCGAATTCAACAGATCGTTTTCTGATGAAAAGTCGGGCGCAGAGCTCGACTTTTTTTTACAGAAAAAGAAGGTATGTAATTTTGCCCCGACTTCAAGCCAATAGATCCGTGTCTTGACCGAGAATCAAAGTGGAGGTTGCGAGACGCCAGCGAACAGCTGTAGTGCCCGGATCGGATCGCTGGCAAGGGACTAGGCGTAGCCTAGTTTCTCATAAGTAAAGCTAAATGAGAAAGAAAAAAAGAAAAATCATCCAAACATATATTATGCGTATTTATTTACTGGGTTTTATTGTACACTATAGGTAGTTTGGTAGATTCTAGAGAAGCTCATTGGAGGGGTTATGATGGTACAGAAAGGTACAGATCGTGTCAAACGCGGAATGGCAGAAATGCAAAAAGGCGGCGTGATTATGGATGTCGTCAACGCAGAACAAGCGAAAATTGCGGAGGAAGCAGGCGCAACGGCTGTCATGGCTTTGGAACGCGTCCCATCCGATATACGCAAGGCAGGCGGCGTTGCACGTATGGCCGACCCAACGATTGTTGAGGAAGTTCAGAATGCAGTGTCCATTCCGGTTATGGCGAAAGCGAGAATCGGACATATTGTTGAAGCGCGTGTACTCGAGGCGATGAAGGTAGACTACATTGATGAAAGTGAAGTGTTGACGCCTGCCGATGATGTTTTCCACATTGATAAAAAGGCATTTACCGTGCCTTTTGTGTGTGGATGCCGTGATCTGGGAGAAGCCGCGCGTCGAATCGGCGAAGGTGCTGCAATGCTGCGGACAAAAGGCGAACCAGGAACGGGAAATATTGTCGAAGCGGTCCGCCACATGCGTCTCGTAAATAGCCAGGTGCGTAAAGTGGTGTCGATGGAAAAGGATGAAGTCATGGTCTTTGCCAAAGAACTCGGCGCGCCTTATGAAATTCTTTTACAAATTAAAGAATCCGGTCGTCTTCCGGTCGTCAACTTTGCTGCCGGGGGCGTTGCAACGCCTGCTGATGCAGCGTTGATGATGGAACTGGGTGCAGACGGCGTCTTCGTTGGTTCCGGAATTTTCAAATCAGAGAATCCGGCAAAATTTGCCCGCTCAATTGTTGAAGCAACCACATACTACCAAGATTATGAGCGGATTGTTGAACTTTCAAAGGGATTAGGCACACCGATGAAAGGGATCGATATGAGCAATCTCGAACCTGCCGAACGCATGCAGGATCGCGGCATTTGAGGTGAGCGAAATGGCAACGAGAATAGGCGTACTGGCCCTCCAAGGTGCGGTCAGTGAACATGTCCATGCGCTGGAAAATTCCGGATCGCAGGTTTCTTTAGTGAAGAATATTGGCGATCTTGAGGGATTGGACGGGCTGGTGCTTCCGGGCGGCGAAAGTACAATGATGCGACGAATGATGGATCGTTATGGCCTTTTTGAAGCGGTCAAGCAATTTGCAGCTGAAAAACCAGTGTTCGGCACCTGTGCAGGACTGATCTTAATGGCGAAACAAATTGAAGGAAGAAAAGGCCCGCATCTCAGCTTACTGGATATTGATGTGAAACGGAATGCCTTTGGCCGCCAGGTAGAGAGCTTTGAAGCAGACTTGGCTATTAAAGGAATCAGTGACCATTATACCGGCGTTTTTATCCGGGCGCCCTATATTAAGAGTGCTGCAGCTAATGTGGATGTGCTGGCAACTTATGAGGGCCACATTGTTGCGTGCAGACAAGAGCGTTTCCTTTGCTGTGCGTTCCACCCGGAATTAACCAGTGATCCGGCGATGCATCGTTATTTTGTCCAAATGGTGAATGAATCCCGTTAACCGCTTGCTTTTTTAGAATCAGTAGTGTAGATTTTAAATAAGTCAATCTACTGTGCTTAATGATGGGAAAAAGTAGCCTTTGTCTTCTTGTGAAGAGAGCCGTGCTTGGTGGGAAGCGGTGAAGAAACGACGGCAAATCCATCCCTGAGAGCTGGATCGGCATTAAGCTGATCACACGGATCATTTCGTTATCAATGACTAAAGCGGTCAGCAGCAGCGCAAGGTAAGCTGCTGGCAATTTGGGTGGCAACGCGGGTTTATAATCTCGTCCCTTATGATTGGAAGGGGACGAGATTTTCTATTTTTAGGAGGCAGAGAACGATGCTCGACATGAAACGATTGCGAGACCATTATGATGAAATCAAAGTAAAGTTAAATAAGCGTGGTGAAGACCTGAGTGACTTTGAACGTTTTCCGGAATTAGATAACAAGCGACGTGATCTGATCAGTCGTACGGAAGTGTTGAAAGCAAAACGTAATGAAGTATCCGCACAGGTCGCAGCGAAGAAGCGTGCAAAGGAAGATGCGTCGGATCTGATTGTGTCAATGCGCGAGGTAAGTGCCAGCATTAAAGAAATGGACAGCAAGCTGGGTAAAATTGAAGATGAACTGAAACAAGTCATGCTGTCAATTCCAAATGTTCCACATGAAACAGTGCCGGTTGGTGCGAGTGAAGACGATAACAAACCGACCCGCTTTTGGGGTGAACCGAGACCGTTCGATTATGAACCGAAACCACATTGGGATCTTGCGACCAATTTGGGTATACTCGATTTTGAACGGGCTGCAAAGGTTACCGGAAGCCGCTTTGTTTTCTATAAGGGCTTAGGCGTTCGTTTGGAACGTGCACTGATCAGCTTCATGCTCGATCTGCACGAAGATCATCATGGCTATGAATTGATTATGCCGCCGTATATGGTTAACCGGACGAGCATGACCGGAACCGGACAGCTTCCTAAGTTTGAAGAAGATGCGTTTAAAATTGCCGATGATCGCGACTATTTCCTGATTCCTACGGCAGAGGTACCGGTGACAAACTATTATCGTGATGAGATGTTGAATGGTGAGGATCTTCCGAGAGCATTTGCTGCATACAGTGCTTGTTTCCGTTCTGAAGCAGGTTCTGCCGGACGCGACACACGCGGCATCATCCGCCAACACCAATTTAATAAGGTAGAGCTGGTTCGTTTCGTGAAGCCTGAGGATTCTTATAACGAACTGGAAAAGTTGACCGGTCATGCGGAAGAAGTGCTGCGTCTACTCAACCTTCCTTACCGTGTGGTGTCCATATGCACCGGAGACCTTGGCTTTACAGCTGCAAAGAAATACGACCTTGAAGTTTGGATTCCAAGCCAAAACACGTATCGTGAAATTTCTTCTTGTAGTAATTTTGAAGATTTCCAAGCACGCAGGGCGAATATTCGCTTTAGGCGCACGCCGAAAGCAAAGCCGGAATTCGTGCATACGCTGAATGGTTCGGGGCTTGCTGTCGGGCGAACGGTTGCTGCTATTTTGGAAAATTACCAACAGGAAGACGGTACGGTAGTTATCCCGGAAGCACTGCGTCCATATATGAAAAATGTTGAGAAGATCGCGCCAAAGGAATAATCCGATCAAAGTTTAGGAGGTGCCCGTGGTGCCCTTTCATCAAAAAGTAAATAATGATGCCCGATTAACCAAAATGATCGACGACTTGGGGATTTCGCTGGACCCAAAGGATCCGAAAGCACCTGAAAAAGAAAAAAAACAGGATGATCAAGCGGATAAAAAACAAAAGGACCAATAAAAATGACGAGGGTGTCTCAAAAGTCAATTGACTTTTGAGACACCCTTAAAAATGTCTACTTTGGGATTAAGCGCGAAGATGCGAGACTCCTGTGGAGCGTTCCCGTTGATCGCAAGCCGGAGGAGATCCTGCAGGATTTACAGGATCAGCCGAGGAGGCTCCTGGATCGCCCGCGGTCGCGCTCAGTTGATGCGAGCAATCGGAGCGCAATATAAATTTAACACCCTTTTGGGACAGCCTCGTCTCTCTTTAGCTGCCGCAGCGTACATTTTCTTTTAATCGGTCCTGAATCAAGGCAGCGAGCGCATCACCTGTATCCGGATCATTCACTAAATCGTAATCATCGATATCCAATTTCAGCACCGGGCAGATGGAGAAATCGCTGATCCATTGTTCATAGCGTTGATACATTTCTTGCCAGTAGCTGTGCGGGGTTTCTTTTTCAAGGCCGCGACCGCGCCTGCAAATACGATTTACGGTCGCATCTAGTGAACCGTGGAGGTAAATAAGCAGGTCTGGGCGGCGAAAATACGGCGTCATAACCATCGCCTCAAAAAGGCTTGTATAAGTACGGTAATCGGCCTCGGACATCGTTCCTTTTTCATAATGCATCTTTGCGAAAATCCCGGTATCTTCATAAATCGAACGGTCTTGAATGAAATTATCTGGACTGGCCGAAATGCGCTTTGTTTCCTTGAAACGTTCACCAAGGAAAAAGATCTGAAGATGGAAGGCCCAACGATTAAAATCTTTATAAAATAAATCAAGATATGGATTTCCATCCACTTTTTCAAATGAGGTGCGGTAGCCAAGCCGGTGTGCCATCGCATCGGCAAAGGTTGTTTTGCCGATGCCAACCATACCAGCGACAGAAATCAGTTTATTTGTTGGAGCAGATTCGACCATGTAAGACGTCCTTTCATAAAAGCAATTTAAGATAAGAACATGGATACAATTCATTAAGTGTATCACCTAAAAAGCGCAAAAAAAAGTGAAAAAGTACGAATCATGCATGCAATGATTGTATAAAAAAGTTGAATATTGTCGAAAATAATCATCGCATGGAAGCCGGAACCATGATCGGAAGACTTGACACAAGAATGTTGTTAGACCAAGGAAGTATCCGTTTACAAAAAGGATATTTTATTGACACTAAATGGTGATTGTGCTATATTGTAATAAACCATTTTACTACTTAATATAAGATCAGATGTAAGAATGAAGACCCTTCCTTGAAGTGTAGTAGTTTTTACTTCTGGAAAGGTCTGTTTTTATATTTTACGTTTTTGTTAATTGGTAAATGGTTTTAGTTCACGCGCGGGCAGCGCAACGTTTTAGGGAGGCAGTTACACATGCAAAACGGTAAAGTAAAATGGTTCAATGCAGAAAAAGGCTACGGATTCATTGAAGTTGAAGGCGGAAATGACGTATTCGTACACTATTCTGCAATCGAAGGCGAAGGTTTCAAAACGCTTGAAGAAGGTCAAGAAGTTAGCTTCGACATTGTTGAAGGTAACCGTGGACCTCAAGCTGCAAACGTTGTAAAACTTTGATCTTCGGCCATGACCGATAATGTGGAAGCAGTCCTCTCTAAACAAGGGCTGCTTTTTATTTGTCTTCTAACGTCTAGCACTGTTCAAAGCTCTTCTTTTTTTGTATAATACACAGTGTCGCCAAACGTGGTGCGAGATTTGGCTCTGTAGCTCAGTGGATAGAGCGTCGGTTTCCTAAACCGTGCGTCGCAGGTTCGATTCCTGCCAGGGCCATCATGTTGATATAACAAGGTTTTTAGCAACTTTGCTAAGAATAAAATACCAACAATCAGAACGAATATCCTATTAATCCCTTCTTTCTTGATTCATTAATCAAGAAAGAAGGGATTTTTTTGGTTCAGATAAGGGAACGCATGGGATAAAGAACGTTACACATTAGATGAAGCCTATCAAAAATTCATTAATGCTCAAGCGGCTGAGGGCGTACGAAAGCGAACAATAACAGATTATACGAAAAGCATAGGGATGTTCAAATAATTTCAAGCAATCATATTGATGATTCGGTTTAGTGCGTTGGTACGCTGCTGATTAAAGTGTTCCAGAATAGTAACATTTAAATGAATAACTGTTATAATACAGATTTTCACTGTGTTATAGTAGTGATGTTTATTTAAATCATTCATTGGAAAGTTGGGTTATTCATGGTTGTTAGCTGGTTAGGGGCTGTGATTGGATTAATTTTGGCTATTGTATTAATACTGAAGCATCTTAATCCGGTTTATGCCTTAATGGCAGGAGCGGTTATCGGTGCGCTCATTGGCGGGGCAGATCTGACGCAAACGGTTAATCTCGTCGTTGAAGGAACGGCGAGTGTCACGGGAACGATTGTAAGAGTCCTTGCCGCCGGGGTGCTCGCCGGTGTAATGATGGAAACGGGTGCTGCAGAGCAGATTGCGCGGACGATTGTCGCTCGTTTCAGTGATCGTATGGCTTTATTTTCATTGGCACTTGCAACGATGATTATTACGGCAGTTGGTGTATTTATCCCGGTTGCTGTTATTATTGTTGCACCGATTGCTCTGGCGGTCGGAGAAAAATTGGGATTCACTAAGTTGAGCCTGCTTCTCGCATTGAGTGGTGGGGGCAAGGCGGGCAATATTATCTCGCCCAATGCCAATACCATTATGGCTGCTAAGGGATTTCATGTTGAATTATCCCAAGTCATGATTCATGGCTTTATTCCTGCAATTTTTGGTTTGATTGCGTCAGTAGTTATCGCTTCGCTGATTAAGCACCGTGGTGCAAAAGCGGTAGCCCTTCCTTCAAAAAAGTCGGCAGATTCGGATAATCGGTTGCCAAGTTTTGGACAAGCCGTTGTTGCGCCGCTCGTGGCAATTGTTGTCTTGATGCTGAATCCGATTGGCGATATTTTTCATGTCGCTTTTTTAAAGAGTTTTCAGTTTGACGCAATGTATATTTTGCCGGTTGCCAGTATTATCGGGTTGATTGCAATGGGCAAAACGAAGCACATGATGACGTATATTTCCTCAGGTGTTGAAAAAATGACGGGCGTGGTTATGATTCTGATTGGTGCAGGTGCACTGGCAGGTTTGGTTGCTGCATCGAATCTCAGTACAGAAATCGTAAGTGCTGTGAAATTTTTCGGAATTCCCGGCATGCTGCTCTCTCCGCTTTCCGGAATCTTGATGGGGGCGGCTGTTGCCTCAACGTCGACAGGCGTAATAATTGCTACTCAATCATTTGCGCATTCAATTCTCAGTTTTGGTGTTTCGCCTGTTGGTGCCGCTGTGATGATGCAGGCAGGAGCGGTGACCATTGATCAGCTGCCTCAGGGCAATTATTTCCATGTGACACGTGCTTCAATGGGGATGCGTATTAAGGAACGGCTGACGCTTGTTCCATACGAAGCGCTTGTTGGGTTGACGATGGTTGTTGTCTCAACGATTATTTACGGTATTATCTTGTAAAGGGGTGAACGCGATGAAACCAACATTTGTATTAGCACCGGATTCTTTTAAAGAAAGTATGACGGCAAAAGAAGTCTGTACGGCGATGGAAAAAGGGTTGAGACATGTTTATCCGAATGCGCGTTATGTTCATGTTCCGATGGCCGATGGCGGAGAAGGAACCATGCAGTCTCTAGTTGATGCGACTGGTGGTCAGATCATCCGCAAGAGCTTTACCGGTCCCTTAGGAAACCAGGTACAAGCGTCATTCGGCATTTTAGGAGACCAACCGGATACGGCAGTAATTGAGATGTCAAGTGCAAGTGGAATTCAGCTGGTGGCACCGGAGGACAGAGATCCTCAAGTGACCACAACATATGGAACAGGGGAACTGATCCTTGCCTGTCTGGACCATGGCGCCAAGCATATTATTATTGGCTTGGGCGGGAGCGCCACCAATGATGGCGGTGCCGGAATGGCGCAGGCACTTGGCGTTAAATTACTGGATCATGAGGGCAACGAACTTCCGCGCGGAGGGGGTGCACTAGACCAATTAGCGCGTATTGATACGTCGGGAATGGATTCGAGATTGGAGCAGTTGACGATCGAAATTGCGTCCGATGTAAAAAATCCGCTCTGCGGTCGACAAGGCGCCTCTCATGTCTTCGGCAAACAGAAAGGTGGTACGCCGGAGGTTTTGAAAAAGCTCGATGCAAATCTTGCGCATTATGCGGCACTCATCAAGCGGGATGCGCATCGCAATGTTGTCGCTATTCCGGGTAGCGGAGCAGCAGGTGGACTCGGTGCGGGCTTGCTTGCCTTCACGCACGCGTCGATTGCTGCGGGCATTGACCTGGTCATCAACTATACGCGTTTGGAAAAATACGTGGCAGAAGCAGATTATGTATTTACCGGAGAAGGAAGCATCGATTATCAAACGCAATTTGGAAAAACGCCTTATGGGGTCGCAAGCGTTGCGGCAAAGCACGATAAGCCAGTCATCGCCCTAGCAGGTCATGTCGGCAAAAGGATTGAGGAATTGTATGATCAGGGATTTACTGCAATTTTCGGTATCGTGTCAGGCAGTATGGGGCTTGCCGAAGCGCTTCAATGTGGTCCATCAGCGGTCGCGCGTACAAGTGAAAACATCGGCCGACTGATTAAAAAGATGCGGACACTCTGATCGGCAGGAACCTGCGCTAGGTTCTGTTTTTAGCTCAAAAAGAAGGCGTCTCGAAGTCAAAAAATGGACTTCTGAGGCGCCTTCTTTTTTATATTTCACCTTTAAATTGACACATAAACCAATTCAGCATGGTGCTTTTTGTTTGGCTGCAAAACGCTGATCGAACCATACGTATTCACGAAGTCTTCTTTGAACGCTTGGTATGCATCGGGTGTTAATGTGAGCATATAGCCGGAGTGCCCGATGGATGAACTGTATCTGGAAATATTACCAGGGATACGCCGCAATGTATTTTTCGTCCCTACTTTTAAATTGAGCGGTGTAGCGGTCAGGTCTACCCGAATGGCATAACTGTTTTCCAAATGCAGCAAAACTGATCGGTTACTGCGAAAGGAATAGGACGCAACGGCTTGTCGCTTTTCAATACTTTGATTGCTCTGGATAAAAATAAAAAAACTGTAAACTGAAAGCGTTGCAAGTACAAGTATTGCTGCAGTCATTAAGGTATTTCTTGTGTGTTTGTTTACCCCTGTACGTTTTGTCATGAACGAATGCCTCACTCTTTGTAGTTTCATTGGCACAAAGATTATCACAAATTAGACAAACAATCTACACGAAATCGACACGATTTATCTATATCGTCTATAGCATTTTTTTATGTGCAAAAGTTGTAATGCATCAATAAACGAACAACGAACGAGGCTTATTGCGTTGACTGTGTCTGAAGATTCGTCACGGTTTTTCAAACGTGTTTAGCTGGAATACTGTACGGCTGTTTGTTATGGTGAGCTTAGAAAGAAAGGAATTATCGATAGTCACCGCGAATTTTTAGGCAGTGGTGTAACAAATCGATGATGATTTTCGTTTAAACAGGTAGAGAGGAGGCGGCGGTCAATGAATCATCCATTCGAACAATGGAAGCAATCAAAGGATGATGCTTTTACGGAACAGTTCAGTCCGTATCTGTCGATGATGCGCCGGCAATGCAGGCGGCTGGCAGGGAATGTGTGGGACGGTGACGACTTGCTCCAACACGCACTGATCAAAAGCTTTAAGGCGTGGCAAGCGAATCCTTCGCGACCGATGACTAAGGCTTATCTGTATCGGATTATTTCCAACGCATGGATTGATGATTATCGCAAAATGCGGTTGCCTGAATTTGTCCAGGAGTCCTTTGACGACATGGCTGCACGTACGGATGTACCGCAAGCAAATGAGCGTTTGTCTGCGGCCATGAAAATCATCCTTGAAAAGTTAAATCGGAACCAAATACTGGTATACTTAATGCATGAGGGCTGGGGACTTTCCGCTGCAGCCATTGGCAAACGCTGCGGCATAACCGCAGGTAATGTTCGCGTGATTCTTCACCGGGCAAAAAAACGCCTTACTTCGGCGCAGCGCGAATTCGTTTCGGGAAGAATGTTGAGCGATCGGGATTTAGCGCGCTGGCTGACTGCCTTTCAAAGCGGTGATCCGGAACGGCTGCTGACTCTCTTTCAGAATGATCGGCTTCAGTCAAAGACGTATTCATCATGTGGCAGTCGCGGCATAACCTGTCAACTAGCTGCTTAAACGACGTGGTGAAACGAACGATAAGGAGGAAGTACTGTGTCATCTTTTTTTATTCCCTATGTCATCGAACAATCCAATCGCGGGGAACGTTCCTATGATATTTACTCGCGCTTACTAAAGGATCGTGTTATTTTTCTCGGTTCGGAAATTAATGACGAAGTGGCCAACAGCATCGTTGCGCAACTGCTTTTCCTAGCCTCTGAAGACTCAGAAAAGGATATTTCGATTTATATCAACAGCCCGGGTGGTTCTGTGTCAGCGGGTTTTGCGATTCTGGATACAATGAACTTCATCAAACCCGATATCCAAACAATTTGTGTGGGTATGGCTGCATCGATGGCTTCGATTATTCTGACTTCCGGAGCCAAGGGCAAACGGCTTTCGCTTCCAAACGGCGAAGTGATGATTCACCAGCCGCTCGGCGGCGCTCAAGGTCAAGCCAGTGATATTGAAATCAGCGCTAAACACATTTTGAAAACGAAGAAGAAGCTGAACACGATTATTGCTGAGACGACCGGTCAGTCGTATGAACAGGTTGTTAAAGATACGGATCGCGACAACTTCTTGACTGCAGAGCAAGCCAAAGAATACGGACTCGTCGATAAAATCATCGAAAAATTGTAATCGGAATGTCGCGAAAAAAGCTGCTGATTTTTTGGATAGAAAAAGCGTAGGCACACATAATAAGACCACCTTTTGAAAAGGAGGTTTTGACGTTGGTTGATAAGCCGGGTACACGTTACAGTGTGCAGAATGAAGAAGACCTGTTTCCGTCGGCGGATCCGTCCCATGCATCGAAGCGTGCGGACGGCAGCATCAATACCCGCCCCGGCGAGTGGATGTTTTCTGCACATGACAGGCATCAGAATGGCGATCATACGGAGGGATGACAGGTGAAAGAACCGGGCAGAACCGATGAAATGATCAAACGTTACGGCATGTCCCATGCCAAACATTCGCCTAGTCAAGTAAACGGCGAAACGCAGCGAACGCAATCAGGAAAGATTCTTGAGATCAATGCACGACGTCATCAAAAGTAAAACCAAAAAATCAAAAGGTGAGAAGAGCGGTTCCTTTTTTGCGGAATCGCTTTTTCTCTTTTTTGCTTTTAAAATTTTTCGGGGTATAATTAATGTAAGCCTTTTATTATGCATAGAGTGAATGGGACACGGAAACTTTTATAAATAGAAAAACGTATGTATATGACAAGCATTTAAGGAGGATGACAGTAATGGAATTTACGACTGGTGCGGTCAGCAAACCGTATTCGAAATTGTTCGCAGCTTTCTTTTCCGGACTCTTGGCGACAACGGTAGGCCTTTATTTGGGACAATATGTGCCGGATGCAGTGCGTCTCCCGCTTTGGATTCTGGAAATTGGCATGATTTTCATGATGATGTTTGTCCGCAAGCGCAAGGCGGTCGGCTACATGCTGATGTACGGATTTATGTTTGTTTCGGGGATTACCTTGTACACAGCGATTAGCACTTACGTGAATTTGCTTGGTGCCGGACTTGTTCTGCAGGCATTTGCGGTGACGACTGTTTCGTTCGGTGCGATCGCCATTTATGCAATGATCAGCAAACGTGACTTTTCGTTCTTGGGTAGCTTCTTGTTTATCGGACTCATTGCGCTGCTTGTTTTGCAATTGTTCAGTGTGTTTGTCCCGGTTTCCAGCATGACGGCGCAGATCTATTCCGGACTGGGCATTCTCATTTTCGTCGGTTATACGCTGTTCGACTTCAGCCGACTGACGGTGCACGGATTCGGTAATGAGGATATTCCAATGATCGTTGTCTCGATTTATTTGGATTTCGTCAACTTGTTTCTCTACATTCTGCAGTTTATTGGAATCGGATCAAAGAACTAAGGATACGATAAAATCAGGAAGGCGTTCCGACGTCTTCTTTTTTTGTTGCAAAAAATTTTTTGAACTTAATCTTTTAAAGGCCACAAGGCTTCGGTATACTTAGAAGGTTAGACAAAATTATACATAATACGGAGGGAATTTGAGTGGCGAGTCGTATTGTTCAAACAGACGAAAAGCTTCCTTTAATTGAAAGTATTCCTTTAAGTTTTCAGCACTTATTTGCAATGTTCGGGTCAACGGTACTGGTTCCGCTTATTTTCCAGGTAGATCCGGCGACGATTCTGCTCATGAACGGAATTGGCACACTGCTCTATCTAGCCATTTGCCGCGGAAAGATTCCGGCTTATCTTGGCTCAAGTTTTGCGTTTATTTCACCGGTCCTTGCTGTCATCGGCACGCATGGTTATCAGGCAGCGCTTGGCGGTTTTATTGCTGTCGGGGTGGTTTTTATGATTGTGTCGCTGATTATTCATCTTGTAGGCACAAAATGGATTGATGTTGTTTTTCCTCCGGTTACAATGGGTTCCATTGTGGCCATCATCGGGTTACAGCTGATTCCAACGGCAGCACAGAGCGCCGGTCTGATTGCTCCGGCTGGAGCTGCCAATTGGACGATGGATCCGAAAACGGTGCTTGTTTCGCTGCTGACGATTCTCATCACGATTCTCGGCTGGGTGCTCTTACGTGGATTCTTGAAGATCATTCCGATCTTGATCGGCATTGCTGCCGGCTATTTAATTGCTTGGGCGGCGGGCATTCTCGATTTCGAGCCGGTGACGGATGCAGATTGGCTGTCGTTGCCCCATTTCTATGCACCAACGTTTGATACCGCCAGCATGCTGATTATTCTTCCGGCGGCACTCGTTGTTATCGTGGAACATATTGGACACTTAATGGTTACAGGCAACATTGTTGGTAAAGATTTGATTAAGGATCCCGGTCTTGATCGTTCGATGTTTGGTAACGGGATTTCGACCGTAATTTCCGGATTTGTTGGATCAACACCGAATACAACCTATGGTGAAAACATTGGTGTCTTGGCAATAACAAAAATCTATTCGACTTGGGTGATCGGCGGAGCGGCAGTGATTGCGATTGTTCTTTCCTTCGTCGGCAAGCTCTCGGCACTGATCACGTCGATTCCACCAGCAGTGATCGGCGGTATTTCGCTGATTCTTTACGGAGTCATTGCTTCAAACGGGTTCCGTATTCTTGTTGAGAAAAAGGTGGATTTCGCTAAGGCACAGAACATTATCTTGGCAACGGTAATTTTTGCAGCTGGCTTAAGTGGTGTGACGATTAATATTGGCAAAGTGCCGCTAAACGGTATGGGTCTGGCCACGCTTGTCGGCGTGCTGCTCAGCTTGTTCTTTGCACTGATCAACAAGCTGCATCTGTCAAATGATGAAGAATAACTGAAGATTGGATGGATCAGACGCTCTCTTTGGATGGGGCGTCTTTTTTCTATTTGTATTCATCGATGACATTCGGTATACTGCTGATCAGACAGGAGGAATGGCCATGTGCACCGTGGATGAACGGTTTATGACTTTAGCGATTGTGGAGGCAAGAAAAGCAGAAGCGATTGGCGAGGTGCCAATTGGGGCAGTGATTGTTAAGGACGGCGCAGTCCTAGCAGCATGTTATAATAAGCGCGAGCTGCTTCAGGAACCAACCGCACATGCCGAGTTGATGGCGATTGAAGAAGCGAGCCGCAGGCTGGGCACATGGCGCCTGTCCGGATGCACGCTGTACGTGACGCTGGAGCCGTGTCCGATGTGTGCCGGTGCCATTGTTCTGTCACGGATTGATCGGCTGGTCTACGGAGCGTCGGATCCCAAGGCCGGCTGTGCGGGTACATTAATGAATTTGGTTCAGGAAGAGCGCTTCAATCACCGCGCCGAAGTTGAAACGGGTGTGCTCAGCGAACGGTGTGGTGCAATGCTCAGTGTTTTTTTTCGAAAACTGAGGGAGAGAAAGAAGAAGACGCGTAAACTGGACAATACATGATTTTACTTGCACTTGTCCGTTAGTCTGTGGTAAACTATTCTGCGTTACCGCATTTGGCTGTGGAGGCGTACCCAAGTGGCTGAAGGGGACTGACTCGAAATCAGTTAGGGCGTCGTTCGGCGCCGCGGGGGTTCAAATCCTCTCGCCTCCGCCATTAATTTGTTATCCAATCAGCCGTGCTAGATGGGGAGGTAGCGGTGCCCTGTAACTCGCAATCCGCTGTAGCGAGGTTGAATTCCTTTCACGAGGTCTCGATACTGTGAGGCAGCCTCAAGCACGTGGTGTTGACGTCTGGGTCCCGCGCAACGGAAACTCATGAACCCTGTCAGGTCCGGAAGGAAGCAGCAGTAAGTGAGACCTTTCGTGTGCCGCGGGGCTGCCTGGGCCGAGTCGGCGACTTGAGAAACGCTCATGGTGTCTTGATCGACGAAAGGTGCACGGCGTTAAAAATAATGCAGCAAGAGCTGTCGAAGCAGAGCTTCGGCGGCTCTTGTTTTTATAGAGAAAGATGTGTACTGCAGTTTCCTTCACGCTCAGTTATCGGTATAATGAACGTGTATCTGTTAATTAAAGCCGAGTGCATTCGGTGAGAGGGGGAGGAAGATGGCTTATCAAGCGCTGTACCGAGTCTACCGGCCCCAGACCTTTCATGATCTGGCCGGCCAGCAGCATATCGCTCAGACTCTACAGAACGCGCTGACCAAACAGCAATTTTCCCATGCATATCTATTCACCGGACCACGAGGAACAGGAAAAACGAGTGCCGCGAAAATTTTTGCAAAAGCGATTAACTGTGAACAGGCACCAACGTCAGAGCCATGTAACGAATGTGCAGCCTGTCGCGGCATCACGGCCGGCAGCATTGCCGATGTGATTGAAATCGACGCGGCCTCAAATAATGGCGTCGATGAAATTCGCGACATTCGCGACAAAGTGAAGTATGCGCCGAGTGAAGTACGGTATAAAGTTTATATCATTGACGAAGTGCATATGCTGTCTACAGGTGCGTTTAACGCCCTGTTGAAAACACTTGAGGAGCCGCCGGAGCATGCCGTATTTATTCTTGCGACGACCGAACCTCAAAAAATACCGCTGACGATCATTTCACGCTGTCAGCAGTTTGATTTTCGTCGCATTCCCTCATCGGAAATCTTTCAACGGCTCCGCTTTGTTGTTCAGGACCAGCATCTTGAGGCAGAAGATGAGGCGCTGCAGCTGATTGCCAAGGCAAGCGAAGGCGGGATGCGCGATGCGCTCAGCGTGCTTGATCAGACGGCTGCCTACAGCGAAGCGGCGATAACCATTCAAGATGTTCTTGATGTGACCGGCATGGTCGCCGATCAGATGATTCGCGAATTGATCGAATTACTGACGGAAAACAATGCCGCTGCAGCAGTCGGCAAAATCGGCGCACTGCTCGATCAAGGCAAAGATCCGCTGCGCTTGATGGAACAAATGATCTATTATTACCGTGATCTTTTGCTCTACCAAACGTCGCCGCAGCTTGAAGAGCTGCTGTCGCGTCCGCGTGTTGATGATGCGTTCCGTAAGCAGGCCGATACCATTGCCTTGGGAACTATTTTTCAAGTCATTAACCAATTAAACCGTGCTTTTCTGGACATGAAGCGGACCAACCATCCGCGGATTTTGTTGGAAATGGCGATTGTTCATCTATGTGAGCAGTCTGAAGTGCAAGCCACCAACATAGAGGCCGGTGCTGGGTCAAATGAATTGGCGAAACGCGTGGACGCCCTTGAACGCCAGGTAAAACTCATGTCTTCCACGCCTCAACCGGGGGTGACGCAACAGCCTGTGCAACAGGAGACGAAACGCGCACGCGCGCCGCGTCGCAACAGCGGGCTGCGCATCCCGACCGCACATATTAATCGTGTGCTTGAGGATGCAACCAAAGAAGATCTGATTGAGCTGCGCTCAGCTTGGGCGAAGGTTATGGCGAAAATCCGATCAGAAAATGTGGCGGCTCATGCGTGGATGCTTGAGAGTCAGCCGGTAGCCAGCTCCGCACAAGGGTTTGTTCAGGCATTCAAGTATGACTTTCACTGCCAGATGGTTATGGAAAATAAAAATAATCTCCTAGGACTTGTTCAATCGATTGTACAGGATGTCACGCACAAGCAAAAAGTGATGTATCCGATTCCAGAGGATGCTTGGAAAAAGTTGAAAAAGGCGTATATTGAACGTTCGAAATCAAATCAAGACGAGGACAGCGATGGTGAGAAGAAAGAAGAAGACCCGATGATTGCTGAGGCAAAAAAGCTTGTCGGTCCTGATTTGCTCGATATAAAAGATTAAAAACCGTGGAGGCGATTCGTATGATGCGCGGAAATATGAATAACATGATGCGTCAAGTACAAAAAATGCAAAAGCAAATGGCAGAAGCGCAAGATAAATTGAAAGAAGAAATTGTTGAGGGAACAGCAGGCGGCGGAGTAGTTACTGTAAAAGCAAGTGGACAGAAGCAAATTGTTGATGTCGCGATTCAGCCCGAAGCGGTTGACCCTGATGACGTGGATATGCTTCAGGATTTGATCGTTGCAGCCGTGAACGATGCGCTGACCCACGCAGATGAACTAGCTGCCAAAAGACTTGGCAAGTTTACTCAAGGGATGAACTTGCCGGGATTCTAAATTGAGATTATGAATGGAATATCGATGGGGACGGCGATTTCTGTCAAGAAATGCGCGGTCCGTTCCTTTATATGAAGATTTACTAGAGCGAAAGGAAGACCAGGAATGCAATATCCTGAACCGATTGCGAGATTAGTCGACAGTTTTATGAAATTACCGGGGATCGGTCCAAAAACAGCAGTACGACTAGCGTTTTTTGCGGTAGACATGAATGAAGATGATGTGATGGATTTTGCGCGTTCGCTTGTTGATGTGAAGCGTAAACTGGTCTACTGTTCGGAATGCCAGAATATTAGCGACCATGATCCGTGTTCTGTCTGTGATGATTCTTCTCGTGACCATTCGATCATTTGCGTTGTGCAGGATCCAAAAGATGTCGTAGCACTGGAGAAGATGCGCGACTATCATGGGGTCTACCATGTACTGCACGGCGTGATCTCGCCCATGGACGGCATCGGCCCGGAAGACATTAAGGTCGCTGAACTGATTCGACGGCTTGAAGATGAACAAGTAAAAGAAATTATTCTTGCAACCAATCCAACGGTTGAGGGCGAGGCAACAGCAATGTATATCTCTCGACTCGTCAAACCAATTGGTGTCAAAACCTCGCGCATTGCACACGGCCTTCCAGTAGGCGGTGATTTAGAGTACGCGGATGAAGTGACGCTTTCTAAAGCGCTTGAAGGACGCAGAGAACTCTGACAGTAAGCATTTCACAGGTGAAGAAGCGAGATTATTGGAGATGGTGCCATGTTTGGCAGAAAAAAAGGCACATTGCGCAAAGAGCTGGACCAATCATTTTTGAATTTGCTTCATCAATGCAGTGATGAGTGGATGACTAAGAAAAAGATTATTGATGCTAGTATTGATCCTTCAGACGAAGTGCTACATCAGTTGAAACTTGCAGAAGCGAAATATTTCTATCTTTTAAAAGAATTTCGTGAGCGAAAGTCGCTTATAGACAAATAAAGTTCTAAATGGGACATGCTTTCATATCCTATATATATGGAATAACTGTAGGACAACGGCAGTTTTCGATATTATTAGGTGGGAGGCATGTCTTTTGAGTCACTATCTTTTTTTAGTTATCGGCATCCTTGTGGTATTTTTAATCATGATTGTTGCAGGGACATCAGCTCACCCGATGCGCTGGATAGGCAAGTTGGCGGTTCGGCTTGTTGTCGGTGCACTGCTTCTCTTTTTGCTGAATGTTATCGGCGAATCGTTTAGCATGCATATTCCGATCAACCTTGCAACAGCTGCGGTAAGTGGCTTCTTAGGGCTTCCGGGGCTTGCGGCATTAATGATCATAAAGTTCTCAATAGGTGTTTGAGCAGAATCTTTAAATAAGTGCTTGACGCTGCTGCATGCAGATGATAAGATGTTTCTTGCCGCTCATCGGAGGATAAAAAAATATATTGACTCGGAAGTGAATCCATGTTAGTATATTTCTTGTCGCTGAATTACAGCGGACGAATGAAACGAAAAAAAGTTGTTGACTTCCCTTCGGAAACATGTTATTATTTAAAAGTTGCTGTTGGGAACAACGCAGCGAAGAATGTTCCTTGAAAACTAAACAAAAGCCAAGCGTGAATAAAGGGTTTTTAAACCCCATAATCAATTCAATTTGCTATGGATCATAAT